>CALMYQ010000001.1 GCA_937873655.1 uncultured Lewinella sp.
GTTAAAGAAGCCTAATGGCAGCGGCGCTGGCACCAATGAGCCCGTGGATAATGGCAGCGGGCCGTCAGGTCCGCCATGTCGGTAGCACCCCGTTTGAATAGCGGATTTCCGGCCTGTAGGGCCGGTATATGACCGCTCCGGGTTGCATTGCCGGCTGCAAAAAGGAATGGAATGGATTTCAACCGCCTTACCAAAGATTTACAGGCCGCCTCTTCGACGGACGCCCAGCAATGAACCAATGCCGGACCCTGAGCGCAGTCGAAGGATTAGTCGTAAGTGGGGGTAAAAGGCAGCGGGCCGTCAGGTCCGCCATGTCAAGGTTAAAGGTTAAAGTAGAAAGGTTAAAGAAGCCTAATGGCAGCGGCGCTGGCACCAATGAGCCCGTGGATAATGGCTGCGGGCCGTCAGGTCCGCCATATCGGTAGCACCCCGTTTGAATAGCGGATTTCCGGCCTGTAGGGCCGGTATGTGATTGCCCCGATCAGGCAACACCGGTGCGACCGATCTCCGCCCGACGAAGATCCATGCGTAGGGACGGAAGATTTTTCGTCCCATTTTCCATCGCAATCACCAAAATGCTCACCGCCCATAAAACATGAGTCATCCCGGATTTTGTAACATGGTAAATACGGGATGTTTTTTATTGAACCACAACTTGTCCCGTAAAAAATCTTTCAGTGTAAAAATCCGGGATGATTCATGTTTACCAATAAGCTACCAGAATTTCTCCTTTATTTAGTCCGGGCAAAGGCCTTCTCTCCTTCCGGTTTTAACCCGTAACGAACCCAGAATGCGGCGTGCATGAGCCTGACCATCTGATCCTTGGGATGGTTTTTTTGTATTTTGTCATAGACTTCGGCAGCGGCATGATACCAGTCCTTTTGTTCCAGGGCGATGGCACTCATCAATCCGCGTAACGATTCCGGTCCACGCTTGTAAATAGCGCTATTTTCCACGCGCTTCATCACTTCTGCCGTTTCATTTGGGCTGCCCATTTCAAAAGTCAGGGTATTTGATTTCTGATCTGCAGCGCCCTTAACCGAAACATTCCATTGGTAAAAGGCTCCTTCTTTCAATCCTGCAGCGATCGGCTCGAGGGTCCAGGAGGTATCCCTGGTTGTTGTTTCCTTTACCGTTTGACCGGCTTCATCCTGGATCCGGATATAAAATTCGGGATTACCGGAAGGCTTCGACCAATAAAGTCTTACAGGCTCTTTACCGTTCACTTTACCAAAAGGCTGGATTGCCCAGATGGTCAGGCCTTTATCGCCAAAACCATCGCCGGAGCCTCCGGTCGGTTTTACGGTGCCCCAGCCGTCACCCGAACTGCCGGTGGGTTTTACCGTTCCCCAGCCGTCACCCGAGCCGCCCGTTGATTTTACGGTGCCCCAACCATCGCCTGAGCCGCCCGTGGATTTTACGGTGCCCCATGCGTCGTCGGAATTATTGGAGTTGGCGGCCAGATCAACAGCCGCCATAACGTAGGTTCCAAAAGTCAAGGCAAAATCGAGGTCTACCATGTTTTCGCCTTCCGGAAATTGGCTCGCCAGGGGTACGGATTGCTTCCCTTCCAACTGACGAAAATGGCCGTTATGGAACAGGACGACCTGGTTCTTTTTTTTGAGCTGAAGGCTGCCGCCTCTCCTCAAAACAGCCCCGGTTAGGATTTTGCCCGTCATACCGTCAGCCGAGGTATACTTGATCTTGCCTTTGGCGGCCACCAATACCACGGGCATTTCCGTTTGGGCCGTTGCAGCAACCGTCATTCCAACCGTCACAACCAATAAGATCAGGTGCTTTATCATCATCTGAAAATTTAGTGACTAACCGGAATTATGAACCTTCATTCAGGGGATTTGCGATATGCCCCCCAGGCCGATACCAGGCCTTTTTCATCCAGTTGAAACAATAAATGCAGGTCGGGATAGACCCAGAAGGCCCGCTTGCCGCCGGCAACAATACGCGGCGGCGCGCCGTAAAGGTTCCGCACCTCTCCGGAATCGGACCCGACGTGAATGCCTTGCCGGGTCATATCCGAACACCCCTGACCGCATACCTGAGCAACCGTGTAATGGCTGTCGTCAACATAATGAACCCATACCTTCGATCCGGGGAATTGCTTCACCCCGCAAGTGATTTTAGGCTGAACCTTAACCTCCTTGTCTACCCCGGGGTTGAGCATAAACACATCGATGGAGACATTGTCTATCTTTTCCCGGGCAATCTCGCCTGCCGTTTTAGGCCTTTGTCTTGGTTTGCCCGACAGGGTTTCAAGGTTGATCGCTGCCGAAATGCTTCCCTTTTCCCGGGCGGACGTCAACTGGGCCTCCGCCTGTACCGAGTCCTTTTGCAACGCCGACATGACCCCTTTCAAGGCCAGGAAATCAGGAAGGTCCTGCCCCTCATTGGCCTTTTTCCCTTTTGACAGCCAGTAACCGGCATCTGCCCATTCACCCTGCATGACGTACACGCAGGCCATATTGAGATAACCCGGCAGATAGTCCGGATCGAGCGAAATGGCAACTTCAAATTGGTTAAGGGCCTCTTTCATCAATTCCTCCCGCATTTTGATCCGGTCGGCTTGCATGCCCTTCAGGTTGTACAGCCTGGATTCCGGGTCCGGTTCCAGCGGCAGGACGTAGGGCATTTCGGTCATGCTGAAGAGGTCAAGGGCGGCCATTGCCAGGTTCACCCCGGCATTGCTGTGGATCTCGCGGCTTTGAAAATCGCGGAGGATAAAGCGGTAGTAGTCGGCTGCCGATTCGTAATTCTGCAGCAAGGTCAGGTAACCGGCCGTTTCGAATACCACCTGCAATTCCTTCAATTTTTCGGCCGCATTCACGGAGATCTGCACGCGCTCGTCCAGGGCGGGATACCCCGGAAGTTTTTCCGTCAGCCCGTAGTTTGTGTAAATCTCTTTCAGCAAACGGGGCAACATCCCGTAAACCTTATACCCCGCCGACAGGGCCAGGAATCCGCCCAGGTAATCCGCCTGGGTTTCCTGCCGGATCTTTTCATCCAGCTGACCGATCCGCCGCGCTGCATCCAGTTCCTTGTTGTCGTTGACAAAACTCTGGGCCCAGTCGTGTTTTTCGAAATAGTGGGTCAGCTCATGGCCGAGCAGAGCGGCCATGGCGTTGAGGGAATCCGCGCCGAAGCTCACGCAGATATCATAAGCCTTTTCTTCGATCGCGATCCGGATATTTTTGGGATCCATGTAAGCGACATTCTGGTTGCCGTTGGTCAGGGCCAGTTCTGGGGGTTGCATGCCGAAGTTGCCCTTTGCCCTGAGCAGATCCTGATAAACGCCGTTGACCACTTCGTATTTGTATGCGGCGGCGGCCTTTACGCCGATCTTGCCGCGGGGATTGAATACATAGGCGAAAATTTCCTGCGATTGAGCCGTTGCGACTCCCGCGCAGGCCAACCCGATCAAAAGAGCCAGAATTTTGGGGTAACTCATCGATCTGATCATTTTTGTTGAAGGATAGTTTTGGCCTCATCCAGGCGGTCCATCCGGGACAGGAATGCCGCCCGCGTATCCCGGACCAGCGCATTGCCCGGGAAAGTCTTTGCCGCATCGGCATAAACCCGGTCGGCCTCGTAAAAGAATTCCGATTCTTCCAGCATAAAGGCTTTCATCAGCTGCTGCTCCAGCGGCGCGGCTTGCCGGTACTCCGGGTTATCCGCCAGCCTGGTCATCATCACCTCGGCAGCGCCCGGGTCAAACACGAACTCATGAGCGACCGACCGGGCGGCTTCTCCCTTGCCTGCGCCGGTCAGCACGATCCAGGTGTAATTTTCCCCGGGCTCAAGCGCCAGTTGCGAGAGATCAACCTCGAATACCGAATCGCGGACCCATGCCGAGAGGATCTCCTGCTCTTCGGGATTTGACCGGATCTTAAACAGAAAAGCCCGGGTTTCTTTCGGCCCGGTCCAGGCAAATCGCACCGTACCGCCGCTCATTTTGCCTTCGAGGTGGCGCCCCGAACGGATCGGATGATCCTTCTCCGCGAATCCTTTCACCCCGGCGCGAACCGCCTCCATATACCTGCGGTGGTTTTCTACAAGTTGTTTCTCATTCTGGGTTTCTTTCATGCTGCCGGAAAGGAAATTCCAGAAACGCCCCGTGAAACTCATGCCCGACCCGGCGGCCGGCTGGTTCAACACTTCGGACAACAGGTAGGTCCGTCCGCCTTTCAGGGGATAAGTGGCGCCGTTGTACAGCAACCTGGCCAAAGCGCCTGAGGGAAGTTTAATCTTTCCGTTGATCGAAAGCCGCGTGCCCGGATAAACCGATTGTGCCTTCCCGTTGCCTGCCGGCAAAAATTGCACTTTCCCGGAGCTTTGCAGCACTACGGCCTCCTCCTGGCCGTACAAAACCGCCCCGGCAAAAAACAGGCAAACGGCTAACAATAAGTTTCTCATGATGTTCCAAATTATATAAACCTGATTTGTCCAGCTTGAAACAGGTTACCCGGATTTGTTCAATTTGAATATTTTCGGCAATTTATTGATCCAGGCCTGGTTTCGGCTGCTTGAAAAAGCTTCATAGCTCAATAATACGTCAAAATAAAGTGCAAGCGCCAAAAGCCCCGCGGTAAAATCCCATTTCAGCCGAAACCAGTAGAACAGCAGAGAGATCAAGAAAAACAGCAGGGCAAATTCCGCCACCTGCAAGGTCCGCGTAATCGGGTGGTAAAGCCGCGGATACCGTTCGTGCACCCACTCCAGCAAAGCGACATTTCCATAACAAACCAGGATGGCCAGCAAAAGGCTCAACCAGGCGGGAATCTTATTGATGAATTTGCCGTCGAGAATCATCCGGATGATATTGGCGTGGATGATAATTCCGTACATATCGGGCTCCGATCTGCCGGAATAACGCACATTCAACGGGGTGTGGAATTTATCCAGGGCGGGGCACTCGCTGGTGGGGTCGCCGTTGTAACCCATCAGGATGATCTTACCGGCGAGGAGCGGTTTAAGGTCGATTGTCGTGTCCAGGATGGCTTCGGGTTCGAACTGGACAAAATTGTCTTCGGTTGAAGAGAAGTGGATGCGTTCGAGCTCATTTCTCCGTCTCAGCATTTTTTCGACCTTTTCCGGCGCGTATTGTTCCGCAATCCGGGTGGCGAAGCTGTATGAGACGCCTTCTCCGGTCCGTTCCGCGGGGCTGAAAAACCGGATCGTGCGGACCTCCATGCTCGGAAAATTGGCATAGCCCAGGCGGGCGTAGTTGCTGAAAAAGGTATCCACACCGGTCTCCGACTGGAAGCGCTTCAGGTCATCCCGGTAATTTTCCAGGGTGGACGCCAGCACCACATTGCCCGAATGTTGGATGGCCGCCTGCAAAGCGGAATCGATCGCCGCGTTTTGCCGCCCGGCGTAAAGCACATCGATCCCGATGACCTTGGGTTGAGCTTGGCTGATCCTTTTCAGCATGGCGGCCATCTGGGCCCGGTCGGGCTGGCCGGTATTGATCAGCACGATCCGGTCATCCAGCCGGACTTCCTGGTTGCGCAACCTGGAATAGACGATATCCGTCATATCGAAATCCTTGATGCCCTGGGTAAAGGGGTCGAGGAAATGGATATTCAGCCGGATCAGGGACAGTACGCCGATGACCAGGAACACGAAAACGGTAACCACCGCGGGGTAAGGCCTGATGAGTTTTTTCAACATGGATCCGGTGATCTGTTGATTTGGTGATTTGTTGAGCTGGTGATTTGTTGATTCGAATCAACAAATCACCAGATGTCCATCACAACTTGAGATAATTCACCCAACGTTCCAGTTTTCCTCCTTTACCCAGGATAAAGATCATTTTGGAATAGACCATGATCTGGCCGAGCGGTGTTTCAATGGTTCGCTGGGGTTTCTGGTAGGCGGTGATAATATCATTGCCGGTAGCGCCGGGGCCGATATTCCGGGCTGTATTGCCTTTATAGCCGGATGAAGTAATTTGAAACAATGTATTGACCCCGGTCTGGCCGTTCTGGCTGACGAAGAGCCTGGAACCCGGTCCCTGGTCGGGATTTTGGTGAAAGAAGAGGTCTTTATTCAATGTAATGGACAATTTCTGATTAATCCGGACATTGTCTGCAATACCGGTCAGGGATTGATCGTCGATTTTTTCGGTTTTGGGTAAGCCGGCGAATGAAACGGGTTCCGTCTCCGGCGGGGTATTATTGAGGATATCCAGGTTGATGGCGGCCAGGTTGCTGTTCATCGCCGCAGCCGTTTTGAACGTTTGGGTCGCCTTGGCAGTATTGCCGGCTTCTGCATCCAGTATCCCCGTCAGCACATCCACATCCAGTACGGTCTTATCGTAATGCCCCCTTACGGCAGCAGGCCGTGCTTCTTCTTCTGCGTAGAATGCTGCGCGTTTGGCATCCCCCATAATAGCGTACACGCAAGCCTTATTGAGGTAGGCCGGTGCATAGTTGGGGTCCATGCTGATGGCCGCTTCGAAATGGAGGAGGGCCTGGTGCAACAACTGATTGCGGGTATCCACCATACCGGATCCTTTGCCGGCAGAAGATTCCAGGTCGAGTTCAATCGGGTAGCGGTACTTTAATTCTCCTTCCTTGAAATATTGAAGGGCGTCCAGCACAGCGG
The DNA here is from genome assembly GCA_937873655.1 of uncultured Lewinella sp. Classification (GTDB taxonomy): domain Bacteria; phylum Bacteroidota; class Bacteroidia; order Chitinophagales; family Saprospiraceae; genus JACJYC01. The sequence goes on from CALMYQ010000001.1 coordinate 6,622, forward strand.
TCACGCCAAGGTTGTTATAAATCTCCCGGCTCTGGTATTCCATCAAAACATAGCGATAATACTGGTAGGCTTCCTGATAACTGCCGATAGCCGTCAGCAGGTTGGCCATGTCGAAAACGTCCACCAGCCTTTTAAGTTTTTGAGCCGACCGCCTGGTGAGTTCCTCCCGGTCCTGAAGGGAAGGGTATCCTGCGATTTTATCCGGCAGCTTGTAGGCGTCGTACAAACCTTTGATCACTTGGGGGCCTTTATCAAACAATCCGTAACCGGCCGAATAGGCAAGAAATCCGCCCAGATAATCAGCTTCTGTTTCATTGGCCGCATCATCCTGGAGGCTGTCCAGTTTGATCCCGATCGGCAGGTCTTTATAATCGGCTGCAAATCCACGACGCCAGGCGTGCTTTTCATAGTAATGGGTCAGTTCATGTCCCAGCAAAAAGGCTATCGCGCCATCGGGATCCGGGCCGAAACCTTTGCATACATCGTATGCCTTTTCTTCCAGTTTGATCTCCAGCGCATCGTAATTCATACCGGCAACCTGCGAGGTCTCCTTCCGCATGACAAATGCCGGTACGGGAAACCGGTAGTCGCCCCGGGCTGCTACGAGCGTATTGTAAATTTTCAAGGCATCCTTATATTTTGTTGAATCCACCACGCCCGACCCTTTGGTCAGCGCGCCGCCAGGCTTACGGACCAAAGGGAGGGTGCCGAAGCTTCGATCCTGAGCCGAGACCCGGAGCGTCATCAGAAATGCAAGAAAGATGAATAATACAGGGTTGTTTTTCATTTTGGGAAATTTATTGTTTTAAATGAAAAATTTCAAGGCTGGTTGCCCTAAATTTAATATTTTTCCGAACAATTGAAGGTTGAAGCCCAAAAAGTTCAGGTATGAAACACCTTGCCGTATTGTTCGTTCTGCTGTTTTCTTTCTGTACAGCTATTTCCCAGGACCTGCACGTGTATTACAATGCGTTTACTGATTCCCTTTATTACAAGGTAAACGGAAAAACCATTGTCCATCCTTTGATCAGAAAAGGCAGCGACGTCGTGGTCCATATCGAAAATTTCAACAACTACCTCTATCGCGCCAATATACGAACCGCTACTGGCCCGGGCGCTTTGCCGGCTTCCGGCGGGGGGGTTAAGCTGGGCAATGTCCTTCAGGGCGGCGGTTTTAATCTGTCCAAACTGGTCCTCGGTGACGGGGAATCCTCTGGGTTTGGCCTGCCGAAACTCCTGTTCAATGAAGACGGATTCGGATTCGCGGACGATTCTGAAGCTGCCGGCCACCAAATACTGAAAGAAGAACTGACCAAACTGGAATCTTCTTTCAATCTTACCAAAGCATTTCTAACCGCTCTTGATGCCGAAATGGGCGACCTGAACCACAACATCCGGTCAACCCTGGAGACCCAGCAGATCCAATCCTTCGCAGCGGACGAGATCAGGCGGTTGCGCTATAACCCGCGCCTCGAACCCCGGCAGATCAAGCAGCTTTCCCAGGAATATATGGACCATATCTTCGGCGAGAAGAACCCGGAAAAGCTCACCTTGAGCAAGGTCATCCAAAAAGCAGACGCCAACGGCGAGGTCACCCGGATGAAGCAGGACTATATGAACAAGCTGGGCAGCTATTCCTCCCGGGTCGATGCCATGAAATTGACCCGTGAACTGTTGCAGGACCCCAAATACAATGTGCTTGACGCCAACCTGGATCAGTTCAGGGTTGCCGCTCAATCCTATATCTCAATTGCCGATAACAACCTGAAGACCTATTCACAGAATTCCGCCAGCCTCGACACGGTATTATCCGAAGTCAGAAACCTGGACATGAATTCGCTGATACAACTCAGGACAGACTACCTGGTAATGTCAAAAAATGATTTCACGCAGGTTTCCAGGCACAAAGTCCAGAGCGACGACCTCAATCTTTACATCACCCTGACGCCCGTCGACTCGGTAAACGTACCGGAAGCCGCCACCCGGCGGCTGGATCCCATCTCGCTCAAGGTCTACGGAGGCCTGCAGATCAAGGGCGCATTGGGCCTGAGCTTCGGCGGTTTTTTCAAACAACCGCAGGAGTATTCCGTTCGCGACAGCATCATCCGGAGCTCATCCAGGGATGCGTTCACCCCCTTCCTTACCTCTTATGTCAATTTTTACCGCCAGGGGCGGGGCGCTGCCTCTTTCGGCGGCGCCTTCGGGATCGGTCTCCCGATCGGCGGGCAGAACGGCCTGGAGGCTATCACGTTTTTCCTGGGGCCCAGCCTGGTGTTGGGCAGAAAACAGGGGGTGGTGCTCAACGCCGGCTTGTTGGGGGGTAAGGCCGAAACATTATCCGGCGGTTACGCGGTCGGCGACCGGTTTGATGCCGACCCGGGGTTGTTAAAAACCAAATCCGTTTACCGGCTGGGGTATTTCTTTGGGATTGCGTTTAATTTGTTGGGACAGTAGCGACGCATGATCATGCGTCGGTACTAGCGACGCATGATCATGCGCCGGTGTTCATTTTTCCACCCACGTCAACACAGCGGCGTTTCCTTCGGATGCGACTACTTTCCCTTCTCCGGCCAGGACGAGGTTTTCGATCCCGCCGTCGGTCGTATTTTTCATCAGGCCGCCGATCCTGATCACGCCTTGATTGGTCACTGTTCCGATCAAGGACAGGCCGGTCCCACCCTGGCGTTCCGGGACAACAGTCATCACCCCTTCGGGCAGAACCTCCAACCGCGCGCCGCCTTCGATTTCCAGGCCGGCTATCTCCGGCAAAACGGACCGGATCACCGGATAAACCTCATGGCCAACATGGGCGATCAGCACATAATCATTTGCTCCCGGGACCTTTTTATCCAGCCAGTTGCGGGCTTCCATCCAGTCGGTTTCCCGGCCCGGCGCGCCGCCGATCCATACGGACTGGCCGGTTACAGATAAACAGCAAATGGCGAATACAAGGACAACGAGCATCTTTTTCATGGCTTGGTGTTTTGCTTTCAAAGGGTCTATTTGGAACCATTTGAAAAGGTTACCCCTGCCGCGAAGCTTTTGTGATTCACGTATGCATCATTTCCCCTGTCCGTTCAAAAAATCGAAAGCCTGGCCTAAGATGTCCTTTGCCAGTACATCCAGTTGGCCGACTTTAATAGAATCTATTCACATGCCCAGAACAGACCCTATCCGAATTCTTTTTCGGATGAAGCAGGTATTTTGAAACCATAAGATACTTCCAAAATGCCAAACCCTTCGGACCTGGCTTGTATTTTTACCACAACTTGTCCCGCAAGGCGGGATCAGGCATATAAGTTCACACGAGTTTTTATTGCAATTGCGCCGTAGCTCAACCGTCCGGCTCACAACTTCCCGGAGACTTTTTCCACAATCGCCTCTACCAGTCCCTTCATATCCGTTTTTTTGCCGGACACCCGGAATTCCCCCAGGTCGTCTTTCCCTTTGAACAACCGGCCCTGCACCGCCACCTCATCGCCGCTGACCTTGTAGCGCCCCTTGATGGAATAGGCATTTTCATACTCCTTCACATCCACGTAGATCAACTCGGCCTGCGTACCGCGCGCAGTGATGGTCCGGAAATAATCCGCCAGGGCATCGGTCAGGCCGATCACATCGTCGAACTTGTCTTCGTCCTGGAAGTTGTTCCGGATAAAAACCGGTTTAGGTTGGGCCAGCGGGATCTTCACCCGGTCATTGACAATACCGATGTCAAAACTGCCCCCGCCTGCCGGAAAGGCCAGAACAGGCGCCTGAACCTGCCGGATATTTTTGGCCAGCACGGGCACCTCATCCCTTGCGTACTGGAACAGCGTCATCACGTCCACCCGCTTGTCGGCCGTCAGGGCCAGGCCGCTCATACCCTGCAACAGGCTGTAGGTGAGCAGGCCCTGGCCGTACTGGCTGGCCTCAAAGCTCACTTTATCGCCGGCGGCGCCGGTGAGGATGAACATGCCTGTGCGGTCTTTCATCCGGTCGAGTGCGCGGATCTGCGAAGAATTCAGCTCGCGAGCGCCGATATTTGCCAGGGCTTCCACGGCTTTGCCCGAGTTGCAGGCATCCAGGATCATAACCTGTTTCTGGGCCGGTATGGCCGTCAGCCACCGGGTCAGGTCTTCGGAGGAAACGGTATAGTTATTCCTGACCTCATCGTCCTTCAGATCGGCGCTGGCGATGTCCTTGGTCAGGTAGTAGAACTGGCTCTTTTCCGCGCTGCCGTAGGTGAGGCCGTGCCCCGAAAAATAAACGACCAGGATATCCGTGGGTTTGGCCTGTGCGGCGAAGGCGCTGAACGCATCGGCGATGTTCTTTCTGGAGGAAATACCGGCTGGCGTTTTCGCATCGGTGGTGAGCAGGCGCACATGGACGCGGTTTTCGAACAGGGCTTTCCCCGCATCGCCGATCGCCTGCGCCATCTGGGTTGCGTCGTGGTCGGGAAAGCGCAGATCGAGCAGGTCGCCGCTGTAATCCGAGGTGCCGACCAGGATGGCGAACAGTTCCGGCCTGGGTGAATTCAGCGGTTGCAGGTTGGTGTTGGTGTCGTTGCCCCTGCCGGTTGAAAATGCCGGCGTAAAACCAATTTCGTACGCCGGGCTTTTAAGCCAGCCCGCACTGTTGTAAGCCCGGAGCGCCAGCGTATTGACGCCCGGCAGGTAGTATTTATCGTAAGCCTTGAGGTCGAGGTCCAGCGCAGTGTTGCCGTCCGGATTGATGTTTTCGACCACCTCTTTCCCATTGATAAAAAAGCTGAGTTTGCCCATGCCGCCTGCGCGCCGTGTCAACCGGATGTTGAGTTGATCCGCCTGAACAACGGCTTCGATCGCGGGGTAGAGCGCAACGTCCGCCAGTGCCGACACATCCCGCAACGATTCGCCGTTCACAATTTTTTGCAACAAACCGGGCTCATAGTACCGTTCCTTGAGCTGTTCAAGTTCGACTACCTCCACCCCAACGACGTAGTGCATCAGGTTCATGGCGCCTGGAGATGCGTCGAATAGCCCCGAGGGCGTGGTGACCACCCAATCCGAAGAATCGATGGCAACCAGGGTAGCCAGTTCTTCACCGGTTGATGTCCGCCAGAGTTTAACCTTGTTGTCCCAGCCCCCTGAAACAAAAAACTGCCCATCGGGGGAGAACGCGATCGCATCGGCCTCGTGCTCAGCCGAGGTGTGCAGCAATTTGCCCGTTTGCCGGTCCCATGTTCTCAGGGTCTTATCGGCGCCGGCGGTCAGGATCAGTTTTCCATCCGGAGAAAAGGCCACTTTCCAGATCTGATCGGTATGTCCTTCCAGCGTATGAACGAGCTTTCCGTCGCGATCCCAGAGGTTGGCGGTTTTCCCCCAGCCTCCGGCCAGTATTTGCTGGCCGTCAGGAGAAAATACGGCGTCAGTTATTCTTAATCCATCGCCCGGGAGCGTCTTCAGGATGGTCCGGGTCTTCAGATCCCAAAGCAGGACATTTCCATGCCAATCGCCGGACAAAAGGGTCTTGCCGCCGTCATTCGGGGAAAAATCCACTGCTGAAATCCCCCCCAGCGCCATAAAATCCGCCGGCCCCAATTCCCGCTGCATCTGGTCTGCCTGATCCGAAGGCGGTGCGGATTCTTTAGGTTTTTCCAGCTTATACAAAAGGGTTCCCTTCGCGCGGTCCCAGATCTCAATATCATCATTTTCGGTTCCGAAAGCCAGGTATTTTCCACCCGATGGATCATCCGGCCCGGGCGGGGAAATGGCCATCGAAAGTGAAACGCCATTGGCGAGTTGCGGCTCAAAAACCTCAACCGGATTTCCTGTGGCATAATCCCGTCTTGCAGCCCAATAATTCAGCCGACCCGTGATCAGACCCGGATTGGCTTCATTCCCGGTAAAGAAAAATCCGGCGACCGGCTGAAACAAATGGCCCAGATAATCCGGCGTTTCGGCAAAGGTCTGCATGGAAGCCCCGGCGAGGTTCCATCGCTTGCAATGACCGATATCCGTTCCCACCAGCAGACTTTTTCCGGCATCAACCGTTGAAAAAGCCAAAGCGGATATGCTTTCGGAATGGCTGCCGAAGGCCTGAACGGCATCTCCGCTCAACGTAACAATGCGGGCTTCGCCGCCGGCCAGCAGAAGATATTTGCCTGAAGCGGGTTCGCCGGGTCCGGGCGGGATAAACCTGGCGCTGAACAATCCGCGGTCCGTCTGAAAATCATGGATCATTTCTCCCGAATTGCGATCTCTGATCTGGATAGCGCCCCATTCGCTTCCGGTGAGGACCAGTTTTCCATCGGGCGAAAAAGCGACTGTTACGATGAAATCGCCAGTACCCTTAAAAGACCTGATTTCCGCCCCGGAATCCCGATCCCACAATTTGGCGGCGCCGTCCAGGCTGCCCGTCAGTATTTGTTTCCCCCCGTCATCCGGCGAGAAAGCGACGGAAGTTACCCGGTCATTATGGGGTTGAAAAGTCCGGATTTCTCTTCCAGTCGCCCGATCCCATAACTTCGCGGTTCCCTGACCTTGCTCGATCATTTTCGGGGCCCCCATGACAGATGCAGCATCGGGATTGGGGACGTTCCTTCCATCCCAGCTTCCGGTCAGGACAAACCGGCCGTCGGGTGAGAAAGCGACGCTGGTCACTGTACTGGAATGCCCCGTCAGGGTTTGGACGACTTTGCCGGTACGCCCGTTCCAGATGCCGGCGGTGCTGTCGCCGGTTCCGGCCGCCAGCCACTCGCCGTCGGGAGAAAAGGCGATTGAGTTGATGGCCCCGGCCTCTTCGCAGGATTGGATTTCCTTTCCGTAAAGGTCCCATAATTTCACGCTCTGGTTTTGGGCGCCGGTGGCGATGAACTGGCCGTCGGGCGAAAAAGCGACGGCGGTTACCTCGGTATCGCCGACTTTAAAGGTCTGGATCTCCAGTCCGGACCGGCTCCAGAGTTTGGCGGTTCCATCACGGCTACCGGTCAGGATCTGCGTTCCATCCGGTGAAACGGCTGCTGCGTTGACTCCGGATGTATGCCCGATCGGCACGACCAACCGGGGCGCCTGGGCATGCAGCTGGATCGTCAGGATGAGCGCGGAGATCAGGTATTGAATAGATCGCATAGTCTGAATCATTAGTTTTTTTATGTCCGCCTTTTCGCAAAACAAACCCGGGTTTACCTTCTGCGCATGCCCAAAATTGAGCCTATTCAAATTTGTTTTTGGATGAAGCCGGACTTTCGGCTCTTCCTATGTGTTCTTATGATTCTGATAGCCTGCCAAGCGGTACGCATGGTGGTAAATAATTAACAGTGGTTTTGAAAACGGCAGATCATTAAATCTGTCCCTTACGTCCCAGGTTCCATCGGCGGCTCACAGCATCCCGGAGACTTTTTCCACGATCGCCTCCACCAGCCCCGTCATATCGGCCTTTTTACCCGTTACCTGGAATTCACCCAGGGAGGTCTTTCCCTTGAACAGGCGGCCGCGGACTTCCACGGCATTCCCTTTCACCGCATAGCGCCCTTTGATGGAATAGGCGTTCTCGTAATCGTTGACATCCACATAAATAAGCTCGGCCTGTGCCCCGCGGGCGGTGATGGTCCGGAAATAATCCGCCAGTGCGCCGGTCAGGCCCAGCACGTCGTCAAAGCTTTCTTCGTCCTGGAACACATTCCGGATAAAGACCGGTTTGGGCTGGGCCAGCGGGATCTTCACCCCGCCGTCCACGATGCCGATATCAAAACTGCTGCCGTCTACCGGGAAGGCCAGAATGGGGATCTGCACCTGCCGGATGCTTTTGGCCAGTACAGGCACTTCATCCCGGGCGTATTGGAACAGGGTCATCACGTCCACCCGCTTGTCGGCGGTCAGCGCCAGGCCGCTCATGCCCTGCAGCAGGCTGTAGGTGAGCAATCCCTGGCCGTACTGGCTGGCTTCGTAGCTCACCTTGTCGGCGGCAGCGCCCGTGAGGATGTACATGCCGGTGCGGTCTTTCATCCGGTCGAGCGCCCGGATCTGGGAGGGGTTGAGGTCGCGCGCACCGATGGCGGCCATGGCCTCCACCACCTTGCCGGAGTTGCAGGCATCCAGGATCATGACCTGCTTGAGCGCCGGGGTCGCGGTCAGCCATTTGGTCAGGTCTTCTGAAGAAACGGTGGCATTTTTCCGGACGTTCGGGTCCGACAGATCGGCCCTGGCGATATCTTTGGTCAGGTAGTAGAACTGACTTTTTTCCGCCGCACCGTAGGTGATCCCGTGGCCGGAGAAATAGACCAGCAGGATGTCGGCGGGTTTGGCCTGGTCGGCAAAGGCTTTGAAGGCCTTTTCAATATTGGCCTTGCTGGCGATATCTTCCGGGCTTTTACCGGCGGTTGAGAGTAATTTCACGTGTACGCGGTCTTCAAAAAGGCGGCTTCCCGCTGCCTGCATCGCCTTGGCGAAAGCCGCGGCATCCAGGTCCGGAAACCGGAGGTCGAGCTGATCCCCGGCATAGTCCGAAGTGCCGATGGAGATCACATAAAGGTGCGGTTTGGCTTTGCTCAGCGACTGAAGCTGACCGGTATTGCCGGTCGTACCCGTACCCTTTCCGGCCGCAACCGGATCATAAGGCAATTCATAGGCAGGGCTTTTCAGCCACTCGTCCTTGTTGTAAGCCCGCAAGCCGACCGTGTTGGATTCGACCACACAATATTTTTCGTAGGGTTTCAGGTCAATGGTGATCTCTGTTTTGCGGTCGGGGTTGGCGTCCGCTTCCACCTCTTTGCCGTTGACGAACAGGCTGAGCTTGCCCAGGCCACCGCCTTGTTCCGTCAATCTGACTGTGAGCTTGTCTTCTTTGATCTCCGCTTCGATCTTTGGATACAGCGCCACATTATCCAGGGCAGCTACATCCCTGACCTCCACTTTGCTGATGCCGAGCAGGCGGGCCAGGAGACCGGGTTCGTAGTATCGTTCCTTCAACTGGTCCAGTTCGACCGGTTCGAGGCCCACCACGAAATACATCAGGTTCATTGCGCCGGGGGAGGCATCGAACAGACCGGAGGGTGTGGTTACCACCCAGTCGTCCGTGCCGACCGAAACCAGGGTAGCGACTTCCTGCCCTGTACCGGCATCCCAGACCTTGATCGTATGATCGAAGCTGGCGGAAAGGATGAATTTGCCGTCCGGAGAAAAGGCGACCGAGGAAATGGTATTGTTATGGCCGCGAAGGTTATGGATCTCTTTACCCTGCAGATCCCACAAGCGCACGGTATTGTCCCAGCTTCCGGTCACTACCCGCCGGCCGTCCGGGGAAAAGGCTGCACAGGAAACCACGTCGTCCGTATGCCCTTTGAATACCGTCAGTTCACGGCCTTGCAGATCCCAGAGTCTGGCGGTTTTGTCGCTGCCGGCAGAAAGGATGCGGCTGCCGTCGGGAGAAAACACCAATTCCCGGATCATTGCGGTATGCCCGTTGAATCGCTGGATTACCTGCCCGGAAAGGTCCATCAGATTAAAGGAATAGCCCTCTCCCGTAGTGAGCAGGTGATTGCCGTCGGGGGAAAACACCGGATTGAAGACGTAATCTTTAAATACCAATGAATTCAATTCCCGGCCTTCCAGGTCCCAAAATTGGAGGGTTTTCTGACCGAGGGTCAGGACCTGTTGACCGTCGGGTGAAAAAATAGCCGAACCGAACCCGAACCTGGGCTGAGGCAAGGAGCGGGTTTCCTGCCCCTGCAGGTTCCACAGGCGGACAGACCCATCTGCACTGCTGGTCAGCACCCGTTGACCGTCCGCTGAAAACTCAGCCCGGCCTACCCAATTCGTATGTCCCTTGAAGGCGAGTACGGACCGGTTTTCCACGCTCCATAGCTTTGCCAGGTGATCATACCCGGCCGATAAGATCTGTTGGCCGTCGGGGGAAAAGTAAGCGGAGGAGACCTCTCCCGTATGGCCCTGAAAGGAGCGAACCTCGCGACCCTGGTCATCCCATAATCTGGCGGACCGGTCGGCGCTGCCCGTCAATAAAAATTTTCCGTCGGGGGAATAAGCTAATGCGTTCAACCTATCGGAATGGCATTTCATCGATCGGAGCTCATTCCCTTGCAGGTCCCATATCTTTACCACTCCGTTTCTGCCGCCGGCTGCCAGTTGTTGGCCATCGGGAGAAAAAACAACAGCGCTCACCCGGAAAAGGTGGTCGCCGACGCCAAAGGTGCGGACCAGTTCCCCGGACAGGTTCCACATCCGAACCGTGTCGCTGACGGCCGTCAGGATATGTTCTCCGTCAGGTGAGAAAGCGACACTACCCAGTTCGAAGGTCTCTTTATATTCCCGGATCAGGCTTCCGTTCAGATCCCACAACCTCGCAGTGAAGTCATCACTGCCGGTCAGGATTTTCTTTCCGTCGGGTGAAAAGGCCACTGAGGTCACAAAAGATTTATGCCCTTTGAACCGGTGGATCTCCTTACCGGTCAGATCTGATAAGATTGCATTATTATCACCGGTACCGGTCAGTATGTACTTCCCGTCCGGGGAAAAAGCAACGGAAGCTACGCTCGAGAAATCTCCTTTGAAGGTGCGGATCTCTCTGCCGGTGAGTTCCCATAATTTTGCGGTTTTGTCTGCACTGCCGGTCAGAACGTACTTCCCGTCCGGGGAAAAAGCCACGGAGCTGACCAGGGATCCGTGCCCTTTGAAGGTGACCAGTTCCCTGCCCTCCATATCCCAAAGTATAGCGACCCCTTTGCTGCCGATGAGGAATTCGCCGCTGCCGGTCAGCACATATTTGCCGTCCGGGGAAAAAGCAACGGCATTGATGCTGTGGGTACTTCCGACAGGAACGACCAGCCTGGGTGTCTGGGCCTGGATCAATGAGCTTGCGATCAAAAAAAGAAAAACGATTCGAAACAGATTATTCATATTGCCGGATTGTTGAGTTTTAGCTGAAGATGAGCGGCACTGATCAGCAAAAGGGAGATCTGGAAGGACTAAAGCATTTTCCGGGTAAATAATTTAGCAACCGGATAATTGGTTACCCAAATTTCAGTAAAGATTTGAAAAAAAGATGAAAAATCCGCTACTTTAAGCCCGGAATACTGAAAAAGATGCCGAACACCGATGACCAGCACCTTTCAGCCGTACGCTCGGGTGATTTGAACGGGCTGCGGGCTGTTTACCGGGAATTTCTTCCCCGCATTTCCAGGTTGATCACCCGGAACGGCGGTTCCCACGACGATGCCCTCGATATTTTTCAGGACGCGCTGGTCGTATTGTTCGAAAAGACCAGAGACGGCAGTTTTCAGTTGACCAGCTCCTTTTCCACCCTCATATACGGGGTATGCCGGAATTTGTGGGGCAACCGGCTGCAAAAAAAATCGCGGACGGAGGTAACCCTTGCCGACGACTTCAAATTCAGTGATGATTCCGCTAATCTGGAACACGCTATTGTGGAAGAGGAGAAAAATCGCCTTTTCTGGGATGCCTTCCGAAAACTCGGCGCTGATTGCCAGCAACTGCTCCGGCTTTTTTTTGAAAAAAAGACCATGGAGGAGATTGCTGAAGTCATGCAGTTCGGCAGTGTAGGATACGCCAAAAAGCGCAAATTCCTCTGTAAGGAAAACTTACTGGAAGCCGTCAAGGCCGATCCCAGATTTAATGACTATCAGAACGCAGGCTAAGCATGGAAAAGGACCGCTTATACGAACAGATTGAAGCCTACCTGGCAGGCGCCCTGCCCGGGGAGGAACGCCGTTCGTTTGAGCAGCAACTGGCAGCGGATCCTGAGCTTGCGGCAGAAGTCGCCCTGCACCGGCAGGCGGCAAAAGCGCTGGGAGATCCGGAGAAGCTGGCTTTCCGCCAAAAAATCGCCGATCTGGCCCAGGAATTTTCGGGCCCTCAAGCCCGGAAAGGACCCAATTTCCGCAGATGGCTGCCGTTCGTCATCACTGGCTTGTTCATCGCACTTTGGTGGTGGTACGACCTCAGCCACCTGGCGCCGGAAAAACAAGAGACCTCCTCGGTCATCCAGCCGCAGGCGCCGGATTCCCTGAATGCACCGGAAACAGCGGCCGAAACCGGGGACACGTTGATTACCTTGCCTCCTGAAACGCCCGTACAGGAGCAACCTGTCCGGCGGGATCCCAAACAAGCCTTTGCCGTCAATCCGGAACTGGAGCATCTCCTCACCCAGGCTCCGGACGCCTACCTGAAGGTGGATACGACCTTGTTGGAGACCTTCCCCGCTGCGGGCGGCCGGAATATCCGGTTCAACGGCCGGCTGCAAACCTCGGTGGATCCCCTGCCCGGCTTCGAGCTCGCGGTACTGAACAACAGTGCGCGGGTGGTGTCCCGCCTGCCGGTCAAAGCGGAGGAGATCCCCGATGCGGATCCCAAATTCGCCTTTGCCGCCAGGAAGAATTATGCGCTGGAAGTGGACGAGGTCGTCAAATTGCAACCCGGGCTTTACTACCTGAGGCTGTCGGTGAAAGGCGGGACCCAATCGCTTTGGGCGGGAAAATTCCGGGCGGACCGGTAGCGGATACGGCATAGCCGCCGGTTTGCCGGGCTTCCTCCGGGAAACTATTTCATGGCTGCCTGCAACCATTTCCGCCGCTTTTCGTATCTGTATTGAGCAGACATCCATCTCTTTCCTCGTTTTTTCTGATTAAGGACCGCTGATTTGCTGCGCCTTGCGGGGCAGGTCATTTAAATGACAAATAAATATTAATTAATAATATAATTTTATTTTCAATTTATAATATTTTTCATACATTTGCCCTGTTTAAAGGAATTTTCATGTCTTTGAACCTGCTTATTTGCTTTAATGAGGCTTTTCTAATTCTACTTTAAAACCGTTTTAAGCCAGCGTCCCACACCATCGACAACCGCAATCCGGACGCAGAACAGGTACACCATTCTTACAGCTCCTCAAGGCATGTTTCATTCGGAACATAACCTAATTCATTTCATTAACCACTGTAAGTTCATCTTATCATGAAGAAGAAACATGTACCTATTCTGTGCAACCATGTCTTCAGGCGGTTGCTCTTCGTTATCGCGCTGGCCATTCCCGCGCTTGTACAAGCCCAGTATTTTGAAGATTTTGAGGTTGGTCAGAACAATAAGGGGCTGATCGGCGCAAGCTGTTCCGGCTCCGGGATCGAAACCTGCGACAACCTGGACCTGAGCGGCGTCAACTGGACCCTGACCGGCGATTTCAGCGGGTTTGACGGCAATGACTACGCGGGTGTAGTGGATTTATTCGGACTCCATTTCTTCAGGATCAATGATACTGAAAACGAGATTTGCTGGACAAGCCCCGTTCTGGATATGAGCGAGGCAGTAGCGCCGATCGTATTCGGTTGTCTGGTGTCGGAGACCGGCAACCTGGAGAACAGCGACTACATCAGGATGGAATACAGCATAGACGGCGGGCCGTTTGTCACGGCTGATTCCCGGAGCGGCAATTTCGGGGCCCTCGCACAAGGCATCGGCGGCATCATCCCCGCAGGCAGCGGCAACAAACTGGTCCTCCGGTTATGCGCAAAGACGGACAGCGACTCGGAAAACATTTATTTCGATAATGTGACCATTCTGAATCCCAATGTTCATGTGGATGACTGCGCCACCGACGAAGAATCACCCGAAGCTGTATGCCAGAATGTGACCGTGCAACTGGATGAGGAAGGCGACGCCGAAATCGCCGCTGAGGCAGTAGACAACGGCTCTACGGACAACTGCGAAATTGCGGGGCTTGAGCTGTCCCAAAGCGGATTCAGCTGTGAAGACGTGGGCGAGGTAACCGTCACGCTGACCGTAACGGACGCCAACGAGAACAGTTCTACCTGCACCGGCACGGTAACGGTAGAGGACAACGCAGCCCCCTCCGCGCAATGCCAGAACGTGACCGTCCAGCTGGATGAAAACGGCGAAGGCAACACGACCGCTGAAGACGTAGACAACGAATCCTCCGACGCTTGCGGCATCGCTTCCATCGAGCTCTCCCAAACGGAATTCGGCTGCGAAGAAGTCGGTTCCGTAACCGTAACCCTGACAGTGACGGATGTGAACGAAAACAGCTCGACCTGCACGGCAACCGTTTCCGTACAAGACAATATCGACCCAGGGATCACCTGCAACAACTTTACCGTGACCTTCAACGGCGAATACGGCATCGAGCTCGACCCGGATGATCTGGCAACGGCTTCCGATAATTGTTCGGTTGTGGCCCTGGAGTCCGACCCGGACCATATCAACTGCTATGAGGTCGGCAATGTCGTACCGGTAACCGTTACGGCGTATGACCCCAGCGAGAATTCAAGCTCCTGCACCTCCTACGTGACCGTTGAAGGCCTGCCCTGCGGCTGGATGCAGATGCCCAACGGCATTGCCTGCACGGAAGGCAATGAAGCCGACTACGACGTGCCCTCCGAAACCTTCTCGCTGACGGCATCCGGCTGCTACACGCCCAGCGCCACCAACGACGAGAGCGGTTTCATCAAGTTTTCGCTCTGCGGCGACGGTTCGATCACGGCGCGTATTGCCAGCCTGACCCTGCCGGCATACGCCGGGATCGTCATGCGGGAATCCGATGCCGCCGGCGCCAAGAAAGTAGCTATGACTTACCAGGGCGCGGGCAGCATTGGCCGGTATGTCCGGTATACCACCAACGGCGCTTCCTACCCGTCCTATATACCGGCAGCGCCGGGCACTACCTGGTTGCGGATCGTCCGTACGGGCAACACCTTCCAGGGTTACCGGTCTTCCAACGGCATAACCTGGCTCTATTCCTTTACGGTCAATGTGAATATGGCGGAATGCATCCAGATCGGCCTGATCGCCTGGGGCACCAACTCCCTGGCTACCATAACGGCTACCTTTGATCATGTTGTGATTGATCCGCCTTACAGCCAACAGAACGGAAGGCCTGCGGCAGGCGCCGGTGTCAATCCGCAGACAGAAACCCTGGAAGCTGCAGCAATCTGGCCCAATCCGGCTGCCGGTGAGGCCACGCTCTCTCTGGATGCCGCCTGGGGTGAACACGTAACGGTCACGGTCCTGGACGAACTCGGACGCCAGGTGAAGACCATCCGTCCGGACAGCTCCGACGGCCCGCAACTGAACCTGGACCTGAACGGCGAAGCGCCGGGTCTGTATTTTGTACGGATCAGGAATGAAGAAGGGCGCCAGACAACCCTCCGCCTCATCCTGACAAGGCCATAATCTTTCGGGTTAGGGCCCATCGGCGCCTTACCTGAACCGGTCACTCCGCCCTGCCCGGGAAAGTCAGTCTTTCCCGGGCAGTTTTTTTTGAGGGCAGCCCGCCGAACATTGGTATAAATTTTCCTTGTTTTATTTCCTGAATTCCAAAAACAGCGTAATATTGTAGCGATAACGATATTCAGAAATATTATATCCTTTCAATTCCGTTTTAAGTATTTTGGTCACATCCCTCTGACACATTCATTTCTAAGGACATAATTCAACAACAAAAGACTGGTACTCACCGGAGTACACTGGAAAAATTCAGGGTTTGTTTTCATCAGGAGGCAGCATTCCTAATGCCTTTCGCATGTCCAACGGCTGATTAAAGGGCGCCTCTTTCTTTAGTCCACCTTACTGACCATCACAACAAGACAAGACAGGTTTTACATAATTGCTATTAACAACCTCTTTTCATGGGTACAACTCTACACTTGATCCCCGGGCCCGAAGGGTCCGAATGCGCGATCCCGGCATATCAGCCGAATTCCATTCATCCTCAACAGTTGATGTCCAAAAACGGCTTTCGCCTGTTCCTGGCGATGCCCTTGCTCATAGCATTCATCCTTTGCTGGGCCAATAAAGGCATCGGCCAAACTGCAACCTATTCCGTTCCGGGGAACTATAATTTTATTGTTCCGCCGGGTGTGACCAGCGTGACGGTGAAAGCCTGGGGCGGCGGCGGCGGCGGCGGGCACTCGGACGGCGGAAATGGCGGCCAATCCGGCGGCGGCGGCGGCGGCGGCGGCGGTGGATACCGCACAGGTACCTTCACGGTTACGCCCGGCCAGACCATTTCGATTGTAGTCGGCCAAGGAGGCATCGGAGCAGATCAGGATGATGAAGACGGCGAAGCCGGCGGTTTGTCGAGTGCTACCTATAACAGCTTTGCCATCATCGCTTTTGGCGGCGGCGGCGGCAATACCGGGGTAAACGGAACTACAGGCGGTCAAGGGGGTGCAGGCGGTGGCGGTTCAGGCGGCAGCGGCGGCAACTCGGGCGGCATGGGCGCTTCAGGCGGTGCTTCTGACGGTGGAAGGGGCGGCGGCGGCGCCGGCGATGCCAACCCGGGGCAAAACGGATCCGGCAGGACCGGCGGTGGGGCCGGCGGGTCTGCCGGTGGCGGCAGCGGCGGCTTTGGCGGAACTTCGAGCAATGACGGAACGAACGGCGGCAATCTCGGCGGCGGTGGCGGCGGGACAGGAGACGACGGCAGCACCAGCGATACGGGCGGTAATGGCGGCCGCGGCGAGGTCCAACTGACCTTTACCTGCCCGACTTACAGCCTTATCTCCACCGCTGCGACCAATCTGGCCTGCGGTGGAAGTTTCTCGTCTGTTTCCGTAACAGGCAGCGCCTCAGGTCTCCCCGCCGGCGCCTATAATGTCACCTACAATCTGAGCGGCACCAACGCCGCAACCGGCAATACCGCAGAAATGATCGTCAGCGCCGCCGGCAACGGTTCATTCAATACCGCCACACTGAATAACGCCGGGGTGACTACCCTGACCATCACCAGCCTGAGCGGAGGGGACGGATGCAGTTCTTCCCTAAACGCCAATAATACCGCCACTATTTCCGTCACGCAGGCTGTACCCGCTACCCCCGGCGCTATCTCCGGTGACGGTTCTATTTGCGTACCCAACCAGACAGATAACATTTACAGCATTTCAGCGGTTTCCGGCGCAACGTCCTATACCTGGACCGTACCTACGGGTTGGTCCATTACAGCCGGGCAAGGTACGACTTCAATTACCGTTACAGCAGGCGATAACGGAGACAACGGTTCCATAACCGTAACCGCTGATAATACTTGCGGTTCGAGTACGCCGCAAACCCTGTCGGTATCGGTCATTAGCAACAACGATATAGGCTTTAATAACAATATCCAGAACAATTCCCTTACCATTTGCCTGGGCGATAATTCCAACTCCATCAACGGCGGCAATCCGCCAGGTGGCGAGACCTATACCTGGGAGGTTTCAACCGCTGGTCCGACCGGCCCGTTTTCCACGGTTTCCCCCAACCCGGGTGACGCCCAGAACTGGAACATCAGTTCAACCTATTACAACAACCTCGGCACCTACTATTTCCAGCGGTCGGTTTCCAGTAACGGGACCTGTAACGGCCCCAGTGACGTGGTCACCCTGAATGTGATCTCCGATGTCCCTACTTTCAGCGTATGTCCATCGGATATTACAACCAATACCGATAACGGCGTTTGCTCGGCAATTGTCGCTTACAACGTCACAGCTTCCAACGGGACGTTAACCTATGCTTTCACTGGTGCAACAACGAGTAGCGGCAGCGGCACAGGCAGCGGATCGACTTTCGAAAAAGGCGTCACCTCCGTCACGGTCACCGCCACAGGCACCTGCGGAAGTGCAACCTGCTCCTTTACCGTAACAGTGGAAGACCAGGAAGCCCCAGTGCTGACCTGCCCGACCAGCGTGACCGTATCCAACGATATCGGGGTGTGCGGCGCGGTTGTCAATTTCAGCGATCCTGTTGTCACTGACAATTGTCCCTTTATAGTTGCGGTCTCAAATTTGAGTGTGGGAGATATCGCTTTTACCGGCTACCGAAGTGATGACCCAGATCAATTCCGGTTCGTTGCTTTGGTAGAAATTGCGGCAGGAACTGTTATCCGTTTTACGGATAACGGATGGTTGGCAGTCGGGGGCTTCAGAACGAATGAAGGGGAAACCGTTTGGACAGCGGATACCCAGGTCCCCTTGGGTACAGTTGTTACCGTTACAACTTCAGGAGCAAGCACAGGAACGGTCAGCACCCCTGGCAGCCACATTAACCTGAGTACCAGCGGCGATCAACTGTTTGCATTCCAGGGCACAATGAACAATCCCATTCTCATTACCGGAATTCAAATGAATACCACTAGCGGCTGGGATTCTGATGCAACCAGCTCCAGCAGTAGCGCTAAGCCTTCAGAATTCACAGACGGCGTAAACTCTATTTCGTTTACTTCTCCCGCCGACAACGGCACGTATGACTGCTCGGTAATATCAGGAGAAATCAGCACCATTCGCCAGGCAGTTAACACCTCAACAAATTGGACCCTGAATAATTCGAGCGGATTTAGTTTGACTTCGTGTAATTTCAGCATCACGGGACCTTCTGTACCTACTACTCTTACCCTGGGCCTGCCCAGCGGCAGCACCTTCCCGGTCGGCACAACAACCAATACGTTTTCCGCTATGGATGCCGGCGGCAACACCGGTGCCTGCAGCTTCACCGTCACCGTCAACGATACGGAAGACCCGGTAGCCAATTGCCCCGCCAACATTACCGTCAACAGTACCCCGGGGCAATGCGGCGCCCTGGTCAGTTTCACCGTGACCTCAAGCGACAACTGCCCGGGCGAGACCATCAACAGCGTACCCGCATCCGGGACTTTCTTCACGGTGGGCACCACTCCGGTACAGGTTACCGTCACCGACGCCGCACAAAATGATACGCCCTGTTCCTTCAGCGTAACAGTCGTCGACAACATCAACCCAACTGCCATTTGTACGGACCCAACCGTTCAACTGGACATTAACGGAAATGTCGTCATCACCGGAAATATCCTCAATGAGGGATCGTCCGACAACTGCGCAATCGGCAGCCTGACGCCGGACATCACCAACCTCAATTGCAGCAATATCGGCCCGAATACGGTGACCCTGACGGTGACCGACCTCAGCGGCAATTCGGCGACCTGCGTATCAATCGTGACCGTGGAAGATAAATTGCCGCCCACCGCCATTTGCCAGAATGTGACCGTTCAGCTGGATAATACCGGCAACGGATCGACAACGGCCGCAGCCGCAACCATCAGCGCTTCTGACGCCTGCGGGGTCGCATCCCTGAGCCTGAGCCAGACGAACTTCACCTGCGCCCATACCGGGGATAACACGGTTACCCTCACGGCCACCGATGTCAACGGCAATTCAGGCGCCTGCATCAGTATTGTAACGGTCGTTGACCAGGTGCCGCCGACTGCGATCTGCCAGGACGTAACCGTTCAACTGGATAATACAGGCAACGGATCGACGACGGCTGCTGCGGTCAATAACGGCTCCTCCGACGCTTGCGGCATCGCTTCCCTCAGCCTCAGCAATTCCGATTTCACCTGTGCAAATGTCGGCTCCAACACCGTCACTCTGACCGTAAACGACATCAACATCAATGCTTCGACCTGCACCGCAACGGTGACGGTGGTTGATGTGATAGCGCCGGCAGCAGTCTGCCAGGACGTGACCGTACAACTGGATATTACCGGCAACGGTTCCACCACAGCCGGCGAGGTCAATAACGGTTCTTCCGACGCCTGCGGAATCGCTTCCCTCAGCCTGGACAATACCGCGTTCACCTGCGCAAATGTCGGGAGCGGCAATACCGTTATCCTGACCGTCACAGACGACAACAACAATTCATCTGCCTGCCCGGCTACGGTCACCGTGGTCGACGGCGTTGCGCCGGAAGCCTTATGCCAGGATGTGACCGTCCATCTGGATGCATCCGGCAACGGTTCCACTACCGCAGCGGCGGTGAACAACGGATCGTCGGACGCTTGCGGAATCCAGTCGGCAGTCCTCAGCCAGCAGTCCTTCAGTTGTGCGAACACGGGTACAAATACGGTTACTTTGACTGTGACGGATAACAACGGAAATGCTTCAACCTGCGCCGCAACCGTTACTGCAGTAGACGGCGTTGCACCGGTCGCTGTTTGCCAGGATGTAACGGTCCAACTGGATAACAACGGGACCGGCTCAACCACAGCAACGGCCGTCAATAACGGCTCTTCCGACGCTTGCGGAATCCAGTCGGCAGTCCTCAGTCAGCAGTCTTTCAGTTGTGCGAATATGGGTACAAATACGGTTACTTTGACCGTGACGGATAGCAACGGGAATGCTTCGACCTGCGCCGCAACCGTGACGGTGGAGGACCTCGTGGATCCAACCATTACCTGCCCCGCCGATATCACACTTGGGACCGACGAGAATTGTCAGGCCCTGCTTCCCGATTTCACCCAGGCCGCCAATGTAGTTTTGGCGAACAGCAGTGCCGGCTATTCCGGTACGCAAGGCCGGAACGGATGGTTCTACGGCAGTTATTTCGCTTTTGACGCCAATGGTTTCACGCCGCTTTCCCCCGGCAGTTTCGGCCCGATCTGGTTCGGCAACCAGGCCTTCGGCACACCGTTCCTCGATCCCAACGGCGGGCATCCCGGCGTGGACGACCTCATCTGGGCGGTACGCCGCTGGCGGAGCAACTACGACGGAACCGTCACGATTTCCGGTGATTTCTACGACCGGAATACCGGCTGCGGAGACGGCGCCCATGTGCGCATTTTCCAGAACGGCTCCCAGGTTTACGAATACCTGAATATTCCGGGCAGCAGCGTCCCCTACTCCATCACCCTGACCGTACAGTCACAGGATAATATTGATTTTGTCATTGACCCGAAATTCGATGCCGGTTGCGACGACACGCATTTCACAGCGACCATCAGCGCGCCCACCGGAATGGCGGTTGCAGACAACTGTACCGTGGCATCCGTCACGCAGTCACCCGCACCCGGCACGGCGCTTTCAGTAGATTCTCAGACCGTGACTTTAACCGTAACTGACCAATCGGGCAACTCCGCCAATTGTACCTTCTCCGTAACAACAGAAGACCAGACGCCTCCGACGGCGCTTTGCCAGGATGTCACTGTTCAGCTCGACGCTGCCGGCAACGGCTCCACCTCCGCGGCGGCGGTCGATAACAGCTCCAATGACGCTTGCGGGGTCGCTTCCTTAAGTCTGGATATCACCGATTTCACCTGTACCAATGTCGGGTCTAATCCCGTTGTCCTGACCGTAACTGATATCCACGGCAATACTTCCACTTGCTCGGCGACTGTAACGGTTGAAGATAAGGTCGACCCGACCGCCATTTGCCAGGATGTCACCGTACAGCTCGATGCCGCCGGAGACGGCTCCACTTCCCCGGCAGCGGTCAATGACGGCTCTTTCGATAATTGCGGGGTCGCTTCCCTCAGCCTCGATGTATCTGCATTTACCTGCGCCGAGGTCGGATCGAACCCGGTCGTCCTGACCGTCACCGATATCAATGGGAACAGCTCCACCTGCCAGGCCAATGTGATCGTGCAGGATAAAGTTGCCCCGACCGCTATTTGCCAGGACGTCACCGTTCAGCTCGATGCCGCCGGAGACGGCTCCACTTCCCCGGCAGCGGTCAACGACGGCTCTTTCGACAATTGCGGGGTCGCTTCCCTCAGCCTCGATATTTCCGCATTTACCTGCGTCGGGGTCGGATCGAATCCGGTCGTCCTGACCGTCACCGATATCAACGGCAATACTTCCACCTGCCCGGCAACCGTGACGGTTGAAGACAAGGTTGCGCCGACCGCCATTTGCCAGGATGTCACCGTTCAGCTCGATGCCGCCGGAAACGGCTCCACTTCCCCGGCAGCGGTCAACGACGGCTCTTTTGATAATTGCGGGGTCGCTTCCCTCAGCCTCGATATTTCCGCATTTACCTGCGCCGAGGTCGGATCGAACCCGGTCGTCCTGACCGTCACCGATATCAATGGGAACAGCTCCACCTGCCAGGCCAATGTGATCGTGCAGGACAAAGTTGCGCCGACGGCTATTTGCCAGGATGCCACCGTGCAGCTTGACGCCTCCGGCAACGGTTCCACTACCCCGGCTGCCGTCGACAACGGCTCGAATGACGCCTGCGGGATCGCTTCCCTCGGCCTGGACATCACCGACTTCACCTGCGCCAATGTCGGGTCTAATCCCGTTGTCCTGACCGTCACCGACGTCAACGGTAACACTTCCACCTGTTCGGCAACCGTGACCGTGCAAGACAAGGTCGCGCCGACCGCCATTTGCCAGGATGCGACCGTCCAACTGGATTCGGACGGCAACGGTTACCTGACAGAAGGAGAGGTCGACAACGGCTCCAACGATGCCTGCGGCATCCAGGGTCTTGTGCTGAATCAAACGGCCTTCGGTTGCGCCAATGTGGGGTCGAATACCGTAACCCTGACCGTAACGGATGTCAACGGCAATGTTTCGACCTGCTCGGCTACCGTTACTGTTGAAGATAATGTGGCGCCGACGGCCATTTGCCAGAATGTCACCGTTCAACTCGACGCCGCCGGCAACGGATCCACAACCGCAGCAGCGGTGGATAACGGTTCGTCGGACGCTTGCGGGATCGCAAGCCTGTCACTGAGCCAGACGGCGTTCAACTGTACCCATGTCGGATCGAATACAGTCACTTTAACGGTAACGGACATCAACACCAACAGCTCCATTTGTACAGCTGTAGTTATCGTACAGGACAATATCAACCCCAATGCCCTTTGCAAGAATGCAACGGTCAACCTCGACAACACCGGCAACGGGTCGATCACGCCGAACGATATCGACAATGGTTCCAACGACAACTGCGGCATCGGCTCCCTGAGCCTCAGCCAGACCGGTTTTGACTGCAGCCTTGTGGGTAATAATCCCATCACCCTGACCGTGACAGACGTCAACGGGAATGTCAGCACCTGTACAGCAACGGTCAAGGTCCAGGACAACATCGCGCCGGTCGCGGTCTGCCAGGATGTGACCGTTCAACTGGACAATACCGGAAACGGCTCCACTACCGCAGCAGCAGTGAACAACGGATCGTCGGATGCCTGCGGCGTCGACGGCCTCAGCCTGGATGTTTCCGCTTTCACCTGTTCGAACATCGGACCGAATACCGTTACCCTGACCGTCACAGATATCAACGACAATGTTTCGACGTGCCCGGCAACCGTTACTGTTGAAGATAACGTGGATCCGGTCGCCGTTTGCCAGGATGTCACCATCCAACTCGACAATACAGGCGCCGCCGACCTTACGGCAGGTGATATCAATAACGGCTCCAATGATGCCTGCGGCGTGCAATCGGCGTCCTTAAGCCAGGAAATTTTCGACTGCAGCGAGGTCGGACCGAATACGGTAACCCTGACGGTCACGGACAATCACCTCAATACGTCCACCTGTACGGCTACCGTCACCGTTGAAGATTATATTGATCCGGTGATTGCGGGATGCCCGGCAAATATCGTCCTGGCAACACTGACAACAGATTGCAGTGCGCTGGGATCCTGGACACCGCCGACTGCCAGCGATAATTGTTCGGTTCAAAGCCTGACCTTTGCACTTAATCCGAATGTTTCTGTTATTTCATTGCCGACATTGGTCTTCGGGGTATTCCCGGGCGGCGTAACGACGGTTACCTATACCGCAACCGATCCCTCCGGCAACAGCGCTCTATGCAGCTTTAACATCACCGTAAATGACGAAACGCCGCCGATTTTGACGGGTTGTCCGGGCAATGTCATGGTCAACAGCAATCCGGGATTATGCGGCGCAAACGCCTTCTGGAATCCGCCGACAGCATCGGATAATTGTCCGGGCGTAACGGCAACAGCCAGCCACTCCCCCGGCGATTTCTTCCAGGTAGGCGCCACGACCGTAACCTATTCCGCCACAGACGCATCGGACAATACGACGCCCGTTCCGTGTACCTTCACGGTAACTGTTTCAGACAATACCAATCCGACCATTACGTGTCCGGCCAGTGTGGTTCAAACAGCCGACCCCGGCCTTTGCAGCGCTTTGGTCACTTTCGCGGCTGCTACGGCAACGGACAACTGTTCGGCTACGGTTGCTTACAGCCAGGATCCAGGTACTGTTTTCCAGGTCGGTACAACCGCGGTCACTGCCACGGCAACAGACCTTGCCGGAAATACCGCAAGCTGCAATTTCAACGTGACGGTAACTGATGACGAACCGCCGACGGCGCTTTGCCAAGACCTCACCGTTCAGCTTGACAATACAGGCAGTGCATCCATTGCGCCGGCTTCCATCGACAACGGCTCATCCGACGTTTGCGGAATTCAGTCCACAGTCCTCAGTCAGCAGTCCTTCAGTTGCGCGGACGTGGGTACAAATACGGTTACTTTGACCGTAACGGACATCCACAGCAATGTTTCGACCTGCTCAGCTACCGTGACCGTTCAAGACAATATCGCGCCGACTGCCGTCTGCCAGGATGCGACTGTCCAGCTGGACGCTAACGGCGCAGCAAGCATCCAACCTGCCGACATTGACAACGGTTCATCCGATGCATGCGGGATCGCCTCTCTCAGCCTGGACGTAAGTTCGTTTGACTGCAATGACCATATTTCCGGGCCGGCCATCACCGAGCTCTTTATTTCGGAATATGTGGAAGGTTCCGGCAATACCAAGTGCATTGAGATCTACAACGGCACCGGCGCAGCCGTCAACCTGAGCGGATATCAACTCCTGTTTTATGTGAACGGCAGCAGTTCCGTAAGCACAACTATCAACTTATCGGGAACGGTGGCCGACGGGGATGTATTCGTAGTTTGCGACGACGGCGCTGCGGCGGCATTCCTCGCCCAGGCCGATCAGCTTTCTACCGTAACCTTCTACAACGGCGACGATGCAGTTGTGCTGGCGAAAAACAGCACACCGGTCGACATCTTCGGCAGAATCGGTCAGGATCCAGGTTCAGACTGGAACGTCTCCGGCAACAGCACGGTAGATCATACCCTGGTCCGGAATCCGGATGTTTTTGCCGGAAATACGGATAATGCGGTGAATTTCCCGAGCCTGGGTACAGAGTGGACCCAATTTGCGAACAATACCAGTTCACAGTTGGGCAGCCATACGGTAAACAGCGTACCCGGAAACGCGGTTGTATTGACGGTGACGGACAACAACGGCAATACTTCCACTTGTACGGCGAACGTAACCCTGGAAGAAAATACGCCGCCCACCGCGATATGTCAGGATGTGACGGTTCAGTTGAATGCCGCCGGCACGGGGACGACAACGGCTGCTGCCGTCGATAACGGCTCCAATGACGCCTGCGGGATTCAGTCGGCAGTCCTCAGTCAGCAGTCTTTCAGTTGTGCTGAGGTGGGCGCAAATACGGTTACTTTGACCGTGACCGACACCCACGACAACGTTTCGACCTGCACGGCTACCGTGACCGTGGAAGACAACATCGATCCAATCGCCTTGTGCCAGGATGTGACCGTACAGCTCAATGCTTCCGGCAACGGTTCCACAACGGCAGCAGCAGTGAACAACAGCTCGTCCGACGCCTGCGGGATTCAGTCCGCAGCCCTCAGTCAGCAGTCTTTCAGTTGTGCTGAGGTGGGCGCGAATACCGTTACTTTGACCGTGACCGACATCCACGACAACGTTTCGACCTGCACGGCTACCGTGACGGTGGAAGATAACGTCGATCCGGTCGCCTTGTGCCAGGATGTGACCGTGCAACTGGGCGCAAACGGAACGGGCACGCTAACGGCGGCCGAAGTGGATAACGGTTCCGGTGACGCCTGCGGCATTGCCGGCCTGAGCATCGACAATGCGGATTTTGATTGTTCCGATATCGTTGCCGGCGCGCAGATAACGGAGCTTTTCATTTCCGAATACATCGAAGGCGGTGGCAGCAACAAATGCATAGAGATCTTCAACGGCACCGGAGCGCCGGTCAACCTGACCGGCTATCAACTCCTGTTCTATTTCAACGGCAGCATCTCAGCCGGCACTTCGATCAACCTGACCGGCACGATCAACAACGGCGATGTATACGTAGTTTGCGATGACGGCGCAACCGCTGATTTCCTCAACAATGCAGATCTGGCCTCCGCTGCCAGCTTCTTCAATGGGGATGACGCCATTGTACTGGCCAAATCCGGAACGCCCATCGACATCATCGGCAGAATCGGCCAGGACCCGGGTACGGAATGGACCGGCGGAGGAAATTCAACATTGGACCGCACGCTGGTCCGGAATGCCGATATCACCTCCGGCAATACCGATAATGCATCGGGATTCCCAAGCCTGGCCACAGAATGGACAGGATTCGCGAATAATACCAGTTCACAACTGGGCAGTCACACCAGCAATTCCCTGGGCAATGTTGTCACCCTGACGGTAACGGACACCCACGGTAATGTTTCGACCTGCTCGGCGACCGTAACTGTTGAAGACAATATGGCACCGGTCGCATTGTGCCAGGATGTGACCGTCCAGCTCAATGCATCAGGTACCGGTTCTACCACGGCGACAGCGGTCGATAACGGCTCCAACGACGCTTGCGGAATTCAGTCCACAGTCCTCAGTCAGCAGTCCTTCGGTTGTGCTGAGGTGGGTACGAATACGGTGACTTTGACCGTGACTGACATCCACGACAACGTTTCGACCTGCACGGCTACCGTGACCGTGGAAGACAACGTCGATCCGGTTGCTTTGTGCCAGGATGTGACCGTTCAGCTCAACGCGGCGGGCGCGGGTTCTACCACGGCAGTTGCGGTCGATAACGGCTCCAACGACGCTTGCGGAATTCAGTCGGCAGTCCTCAGTCAGCAGTCCTTCGGTTGTGAG
>CALMYQ010000002.1 GCA_937873655.1 uncultured Lewinella sp.
AAAAACCAAACGCAACGCTTTACGGACGCCCGTCAATTACCAAAAACGCACTTGACGGAGACGGCGCGCGTGGCCGGACAGCAGTGCTTGAACATTCGCAGGCTTGGTCCAGTGGACCAAAGGCGCTGCCCGAGTTTGCTGTCCTAGTGGCGCGAAATCTAAGTGGCGCCTAAGTTTCGGGAGGCTATTTTTTCGACAGGCAAGGCGCGAGAAGGGAGCATAGCGGGACTCTGTGACCGCCCTGTCCGCCGTACTTAGGTACTAAGGCAGGCGGGGCTAGCAACGCAGCATGTCGGAAAAAGAGGCCGCGAAACTTGTGTGGTATCTAGATTTCGCGCCACTAGAGACAAATCGCAACTTCGGCCATGGCCTGCGAGGGCGTTTAGATCAGGAGCTAAAAAGCACAGGATGAAATCGGTATCAAATTGAACAGCCTACCCTTAAATGTAATCGCCTTGCTCTAAATTACTCGCATTTCACATGGAAAAAATAATATCGATTTACGGATTCACTGCTTTCATTGGAATAAATAGGAACCCCCTGGGGAGCAGTGACCCAATAGGGCGAAATATTTCGCGGCGTGAGCGTTTCGGAAAGAAGGTTGAAGTCGGGACTAAAAACTGTCAGAGCAGCCCTTTTTTTTAAATTTTTCTCAGGTTCAGGGAGC
Organism: uncultured Lewinella sp.; assembly: GCA_937873655.1. Lineage (GTDB taxonomy): Bacteria > Bacteroidota > Bacteroidia > Chitinophagales > Saprospiraceae > JACJYC01. Next base: position 668 of record CALMYQ010000002.1, read on the forward strand.
CAGGTAAAACGATAGAAATTCCCGGTCGACAGTTCAGGAATTATTTTAAGATAGATTGGGTTTTCGTCGGCATGCTCAATCAGGTTTTCCACATCACGATCCTCACCTTTGTAAATAGCGGCATCCGCAACAGCAAATTTTGATTCGGCCCGAATCGATTTTACCGATGCTGTTCCCGTATCAAAAATGAAAATTTTCGAACTGTTGTTAAAATTGTAAATGATTTTATTTGCACTGTATGTAATGTTATAATTATTCAAAAGGCCGTATCTGTTCAATTTGTAAGAATCAGGGAAATAAATCGGCAATACTTCAAAAGCCAGATCGGAAAGATCCAACCTGCCGCATATGCTGTGCCGGTAATAATCTTTTGACCATTGATTATGCGCAACATGGTGAAGCCCAAAGTATAACCACCCCGCTTCAGGATCAAAGTAAAGCGGATCTTCAGCCCTTGCGTGCAGATAAGTCTCGCTGAAATCGATTCCTTTGACCGGAGAGTTCGGGTTATTGACCTTTATAACGAATGCAAACTTCCCTTTGGAATCAGCCAAGCCGATCTTATAGTCGTTGAACAGAAAAATCGAATCGGCGTTGTGATAATAAAATGCCTTTAACGAGGGCATGGAAACGGGGCCATCACTTTCGAAAGTCAGCCATTTTTCCGGCTTTTTATCGGTGAGATTGATAAAATCCAATTGATTGGCATATTTGTTAATACCGATCAAAATGACCTTTTCATCAATAGTCACAATTTGGGTGTATCGGTAATCATGTGAGTATGGCTGCTCAACCGGAATTTCCAAATTAAAAGAGGAATCGATTTCACAGGCTGACGGCGGCTGAAAAGTCGCTTCCTCCAATGGAACCGGTTTGCAACCAATAATCAAAATTACGGATATGGCGGCGCTGTAAAACAGGGTTAAACGGGTCATCAAAGCTTTATAAAAAAATGAATTATTTCGAAATTTACATAAAAATAGGGTGCTGGACAAAATTTGAAGAAACTATAACGCAGGTCGAGGGGAAGAGGGTGGAAACCTTTCTCTTCACCCTCATTCTGATTTTCCCTTTCTTTGCATTTTGTCAGATAGGGTGATCTTTCTATTGTTCGGAATCGCCGCAGCACCATTGATCGATACAATCATCTCCGGCTGCATCGCATTCATATTTTATTTCACCCTTACACATCACCCATCCACCTTCCCATTTATCTACAGGAGGGTTTTTGGCCATACTCTGGACAACCGGATAAATGGAAAAGAAAAATGCCAGTGACAATGACATTGCGAGAATTAATAATTTAGATGATTTGATTTTCATAATTTGAATTATTAAGTGAATAATATGCGAATATAGAAATGAATATAAATCAAGTCAATATCGAAAGTTGGACAAAGTTGGACAAAGTTGGACAAAGTTGTCAGCCCTTAATGATCATAAACCTTAAGAACGACGGCTTCCCGGGGGAGAGTGGGAGAGTGGGAGAGTGGGTGAGTGGGTGAGTGTGTGAGTGGGTGAGTGGGAGAGTGGGTGAAAAGGTATTGGCCCTTTTGCAAAATGTCCGGTAGTATGTTCCCAACCGATTTTTCACTACATTTGAATTTCATAATGCTAAGCCATGTCTCCCTTCCGCACCCTGATCGCTTTTGCCGTGTTGTCCCTGATCGGGTTGGGGTTGGCGCCCCGCCTCTCGCTCGATTTCCTGCCGCCTGCCGACAAGGCCAGCCTCGCCGTGAGCTATGCCTGGCCCGATGCGGCGCCCGAATTGATGGAACGCGAACTCACCACGCCACTGGAAGGCGCCTTCGCCCTGGTGGACGGCGTGCAAAAGATCAGCTCGGTATCCCGGACGGGCTCGGGGCGCATCACCCTGCAACTGGATAAAAAAAGCGATCCCGACCTCCTGCGCTTCGAGATCGCTTCGCGCATCCGGCAAGTGTACGCCGATTTCCCGGAAGGCGCCGGCTACCCGCTCATCAGCCTTTACGACCCGGAAGACGACCGGACCTCCGACCGGCCCATGCTCACCTATACCCTCAGCGGCAATGAGGACCTGGCGGAACTCTACCGTTACGCTTCCGAAACGCTGGCGCCCCAACTGGCCCTCAACGAAGGGATCTACCATATCGAAACCACCGGCGGCGCCCAAAAGGAATGGCTGCTGCGCTACGACCGCAACCGGATGGAAAACCTGGGCCTGACCCCGGAGGATTTCCGCCGCGCTGTCAATGATTATCTGCAGCAAGCGGACCTGGGCCTGGCGAATGACGGGGAGCGGACTTTTCAGGTGCGGTTGAGAGAAGACGGGGAGAGAGCGAGATGGGGTGAGAGGGTGAGAGGGAGTCCTCCTCCGCCAGAGGCTACGGCGGATGAAAAGGGGGGTGAGTCCGCCTTCGCCGGGGGCTACGGCGGATGGGAGGGGGAGAGCCGGCCTGCGGGGGAGGGGATAAACTGGCGGATGATCCCGTTGAAAGAAACGGGCGGGCGGATCATCAGGCTGGGGGATGTGGCGGAGGCGAACTTTCAGGATCAGCGGCCGCAGACCTATTACCGGGTGAACGGCCGCAACAGCGTACGGCTGCTGTTCTACCCGGAAGAAGGCGTGAATACCATCCGGCTGGCTCGGAAAATGCGCACCCGGATAGCCGACGCGGAACTGCCCGCCGGATGCCGGTTGTACCTCGACGACGACGCGACGGAATATATGGCGGCCGAGCTGCACAAGATCCGCGACCGGACCCTGCTCTCCATAGGCATCCTCCTGTTTTTTGTGCTGATGGCCTACCGCTCCTGGCGATATTTGCTGCTCATCAGCCTGGCTTTGGTTGTGAACCTGGGCCTGGCCTTTTTGCTGTATTATTGGGCAGGCGTCCGGTTGCACCTGTACGGGCTGGCGGGTATAACGGTCTCTTTCGGCATCATCATCGACAATGCGATCGTGATGGCGCACCACTGGCGCAGCTACCGCGACCGTAAGGTGTTCCCGGCACTGGTCTCCAGTACGCTCACTACCATTGCCGCGCTAGTCGTCGTCTTCTACCTGCCGGATGAATGGCGGCGCAACCTTGAGGATTTCGGCAAGGTCATGATCATCAATCTGGCGGCATCGCTGGCGACCGCCTATTGGCTCATTCCTGTGCTGATGGGCAAACTGGGGCTCGAAAACCGCCTGGAAGGCCGCGTCCGGCCGGCTTCCCGGCGCGCCGTTCGCTGGAACCGGCGTTACCTGGCATTCCTCACCTTTTTTCACCGGCGCCGGTGGCTGACGATCACTGCCGCCGTTCTGGCGTTCGGCCTGCCGGTCTTCATGCTGCCCAACAAAGTGGAAGGCTGGGATTGGTACAACAAGACCCTGGGCTCCGACTGGTACGTGGAAAACGCCAAGCCGGTAGTGAACCGGGTCCTGGGCGGGAGCCTGCGCCTCTTTGCCTGGTACGTATACGAAGGCGGCGGGTACCGGCAGCCCGAAGAGACCGTGCTGTACGTACAGGCCAGCCTGCCGCCCGGCGGAACACCCGAGCAGATGGACGACCTGATCCGGAAACTGGAAGCCTACCTTGGGCAATACAACCGGGAGATCCGCCAGTATGTCTCGCAGGTGTATGGCGGCGATTTCGGGCAGGTCACGGTCCGATTCAATAAGGCTTACGAACTGTCCTTTCCATACCTCCTCAAAAACCGGGTCGTGGCCTACAGCACCAACCTCGGCGGCGCCAAATGGAATGTGTACGGGGTAGGGCAGTCGTTCAGCAATGAAACGGGCCAGGGGACGCCCAGCTTCCGGGTGAACCTCTACGGCTACAACCGGGACGAACTCCAGCGCCAGGCCGAACGGTTTGCCGGCAAACTGCTGGCCCATCCGCGCATCCAGGAGGTCAACACGGAGGCCAATGTCAATTTCTGGGAAAAGGACCGTTACGCGTATAATCTGAGCCTGAACCGGCCGAAAATGGCCCTGGCGGGCATCTCTCTGCCACGTGTGGCGGGTTTGCTGGAGTCGTTCGATCAAAGCGGGCAGTACGGCGGCCGGCTGCCCGACGGCGTTCCGATACGCGTTGCCGACCGCAACCTGGCACAGAACGACAAATGGATCCTGGAGAACCTGCCGCGCCGCCAGGACAGCGTCCGGATCTCGATGGGCAATATCGCGGAACTGACCAAAGAGAAGATCAGCGCGGGCCTCTACAAGGAAGACCAGCAATATATCCGCACCATCGCTTTTGAATACACGGGATCCTACCGCTTCGGGGCTAAATACCTGGAAGAATGCATGGCGGAAATGCGAAAGGAGATGCCCCTCGGGTATACGCTACAACAGCTTAAAGGCTGGAATTTCGGCCGTGAACGGAAGCGCATGTACTGGCTGATGGGCCTGGTGATGGGGTTGATCTTTTTCATTTGCGCCATCCATTTTGAATCGTTGCGCAAGGCATTGCTCATTTTATTGCTCATCCCACTGTCCTTTATCGGGATATTCCTGACCTTTTATCTGGGCGATTTTTATTTTGACCAGGGGGGGTATACGTCCTTCATCCTGGTGAGCGGCCTGTCGGTGAACAACCTGATCCTGATCCTGAGCGATTATAACCGGTACCGGATCAGGCAGCCGCACAGGTCGCCGGTCGCGCTGTACCTGAAGGCGTGGCGGCACGAGATCATACCCATTCTGATGTCGCTGCTCACGACGGCGCTGGGGCTGATCCCGTTCATGCTGCAGGGCGACCTGGAGGTATTCTGGTTTTCACTGGCGGCCGGTTCGATCGGCGGACTGGCCTGGTCGCTGGTGGTGGTGAGCTGGATTACGCCTGCGTTTTTGGAGGTTAGAGGTTTCATTTGAGCCTCCCGTCAGCAGGCACCTGAAGGCTTTTAAGATTGAAAACGCAGGGTTTACCTGGAAAGAGGAGCCTCCTGGCGGTAAAGGTCATATTTCAGGGTTGGAAGGAGTATTTTCCGAAACCCCGGGAATTGATGCATATTGTTTTTCTCCATTATTAAATATTGCCTGTGCGGAGTACCTACGGTATCAATACTGATTTTGTGAAGGCGGTACAGGTAACCCACCAAATGGGCTGTGTAAGATTTTGAATCGATAACTTGCCCGGAGGGAATAGTTTTTCCTATGATTTCAACATCATGAAAGACCTCCTTATCTCTTTTGGTTACCGTACCGACCTTTGAAAGGCTGAAAATTACGGAAGCAGCTGTTAAGCCCATCAGGATATAAGTAAAAAATTTAAATGACCGGTTTTTGGAGGGCCATGATTCTAGGAAATAAATTATCGGTCGAACGAAAAGAATGCCTAAACCCAATGCAAAATAAGGCAAGGCAGGAAGGAGGTAGTAATAGGCCTGTTTTTCTGAAATGACCAATGGAAAAGATGCCGCACATCCCAGTAAAATAAAAAACGCGCTGTCTTTCTTTGCTGCGGTGTCGATGGTTTGTATGGATCTTCTGAATTTGACAAAAAACGGGATGCAGGTAATTATTATCGCCGGAGACAAAATTTCAAATAACCTGCCCAGAATATAGAAACGACTGTCCCTGTGATGGTATTCTGTTCGTATCCCGGTTACGCTGGCATATACCTGGGTGTCAAAATAGTCTTTGAGGCTCTGAGCGGATACAGGAATTGCAGCCAGAACAAAAATACCTGCAATAACCGGCAAGGTTAAAAAAACGGTTTTCAATACTGAATTACCTAATGAATCTTTTCTATAAATCAGGTAATGCAAGCCGAAAAAAGCCAATGGAAATAAAGCGGGAAAGCCTTTGCACAGGAGCCCAGCCAGGATAAATGCGCCGGCCAGTAAAATCAAAAGAGCATTTTTATTTTTTTCTGACGAACAAGAAGCTTTATAAAGACAAAGTATCGCGCTAAGCGTAAATACACTGAGGGTGGGTTCAAGCATATTGGCCGGGTAATAATGAAAAGTAACTTCGTTGAGCAACCAAAGGCTTAACGGGATAAAATAAAGTTTTTTTGCATTCGGATCTGTCTTGAAGATATTGATCCAAATCCTGACAATGAGCCAGGCACTCAAAAAGAAAACAGTTAAAGCGTAAACTCTTTCAGTAATTATACCTGGACCCAATAATTTAAAAAAAAGAGATTGAATACCGAATACTAAGGGAGGGTGCTCATGAAAAACGGGAAAAATCGTTGCAGTAAGTTTAGGATTCCAAAAAGTGCCGATACCTTCAGATAGGTTTTTTGATAAAATAGCATACCATATCCCATCATTATACATGCTTTTTTGCAGAAATTCCGGACAGGCTAAAAAAAAGAAAAATATTATAGGGATAAGGGTGAATACTCTTTTTTCTTGGATGGACATATTTTAGCTTATGTTTACATACCTGGCAAAGATATGAATTTTGTAACACAGCAAACACGGGATTTTTTTTATTAAACCACAACTTGTCCCGCAAGGCAAGGCGGGACAAGTTGTGGTAAAAAAATTTTCATGGTAAAAATTCGGGATGACTCATGCGAATCAGGGGCCAAAACCGCGGCAAAAGTGCCGTTAGGTACTAAATATCGATAGGATGATTGTTTTGAGCCGGTTTGGCGGGCCATTGGTTCGCAATAGGTGTCCGCTATATGGCATACCTGCGGCATGCAGAACGCCGTTTAACCCATTCGTCTACCCGAAAAGAGTATAAATGCTCGAGCCATCAGCTCAGGATGGTATTTTTAATTTTAAAAACCTGTAAAGACGGTGGAGACTCCATGTGAAGTTCGACCGAAATATCCTGAGCCTGAAGATGCCCAAGGGATCGGACTCCAAGCGGTGGAAGGTGTCGGAGCCTGGAAGCCGCGGACATAATTATTACCGGTTCCGCTGCCATCTTTAAACAACACAACCAATTTGCCGGTATTACTGATGGCAATACCCGGCCTGTCTGTCGTCCACGCGCCGATTTGCGATGCCGAGGAATTCCAATTCAATCCACCTGTGCCGTTTGAAGATGTTGCCCGTTTTTCATATAATCTTCTCGAAGTCAATCCTGAAAATGTCAATATGATCTCTGAGCCGGTGGAAACTGCCGACATACCGGTACTAGAGCGGTCACCTACGAAAGTGCCTGCATCTGAATGCCAATCCGATAAGTTCCCGGTTGTTGTGCTGTAGGCCCTGATCCAGTTCCCGAATGTTTCAAGAGAAAATATAAATAACCTGCCGTTATGGACTACAGGAGCGACTTCCAATACCGAAACAGATGCAATGGGTGCGCCGTCGACATTAACGACCGTGAAAGGTCCCGTAAAATTAACCCCGTTGGTTGAGCGGAAATATCGGAACTGCCCTCCGCCGGTAGTAAAGACAAATATTTCCCCGTTAAAGACCACTGCCGAGGGGCCGGACCCAAGCGTTGTAACCCCGCCCACATCCGGGGTTTGAACCCAGGTGCCGCCGCTACCAATAGTACTTGCATTTTGGCTGGACATCCAGAGTCTTCCCGTGCTGTTGCCGCGATAGAAAACAAATACTTTTGACCCAAATAATACTCCAGAAGGCGTTCGATCTGTCAAAGCGCCGTTTGCCAGGTCTCCAAATTCCGTCCAATTCGTTCCGTTGGAACTTCTGGCGAAGTAAACCCTGTTGTTTGTAGCGCCCTTATAGAATCCAAGCCACTGATTCGGCCCTCTGAAATCTAATTTTTCATCAGGGTTGTTTATTTCAACCTGTACATTTTGCAGGTCTTCAGTGCAACCGGAAAATAGCGTTAAAGCCAGAATAAAGATGAATAATCGGTTTTTCATGTTTTTTTATTTTAATAAATAAAATTGAATGATTTATTCAATAGGGATACCAGGGGCTATTGCCGCCGCACGGCATATACCAGAATCTTTTACAGAAAAAATCAATTAATCAGGTGATATATTTTTCCGGATCAGTTTTTGAAAAAGCGTCCAGTACGGTGACGGATCTGAGGCTTTCAGATTAGCACAATTTACCCTGCAAAGGCGATATAAAACTTGACTGATTGTTCAGGAAGAAAGAAGCACAAGGCAAAATGCCAGCAGGGTTAATAATTCGAATGCAATACAGTAATAATTACGACCGAATAATTGATAAATATTTGAGTAAGGTCAAGCGGTGCGTGTTTCGCCTGAAAATGATATAGTGCAAAATTAAGACTTTAATTAATAAGACTTTTAAATTATTCCATTCATCTTCTTTCGTAATCTTTCAGGATCTTTCAATTTCTTTCATAGTAGCGGAATTATAATTCGAATAGGTGCAACCGGGTACCGTTTAATCTGTCCGGTTCTTATTTTTCATTAAATAACCCGGGAGGGGAAAACCCCAGTGCTGATTTTATTTCTGCAACATCTTTCGGAGATAGCAGCCGGCGTGGGTAGAGTAGGTTGTTTTCTTTCAGGCGCCGCCAAAGCGTTGAATAACTTATGCCCAACTCATGGGCCAGTTCTTCGCGAGTTTTGACATTCAGGTGGTTGTCAGGTTGTTTTATGACCATAGGAAAAGTATTAACTGATAGTGAATCGGGTTGTTCTAGTAATTTAGGTTTAGCGCAGTTTAACAAGTGAATTGTGTATGAATTATTTTACATGCTGGGACCAGGCGCCGCCTTTGTCCCGCTTTTCCAGACATGTTGCGTTCATTCCATTGAGCGCTTGTTTTGATTCTAAAACATTGAAAAATAAGGCTATCGGTGTATGTTGTTGATGACCAAGCCTGTCAGATATACAAGCACGATTTCAGTACCTCGCTCATCTCGCATGCTCCATTTGGAACGAATAGTCCGGCTCAATATTACGCTCTTTAAATATACGCTTTGCATAGAACTTGATCAATTTTTTGATTGGCTTTACGGCTTTTGTCTTTTCCACAACATAAAAAACGACCCTTCCACTGCATTTATTCAAATTTAATAGCTTGTTCGGGATCCCCTCACTGGCCTGCAATTGGTAATTTTGTTACATACTGCGTTGCCTTTATTGCCTTCGGCTCTGCTTCGTAGTCGCCGTAACTGCGCGGCTATCGTTCAATCTTTAAATAGGCAACCTTATCGAGGTCCCACTGGATGACCAGGCCCTGGGCAAGCCTTCTTGCCACCTCCGCACCGTACAGCTCTTCCGACAGGTACAGCGCCGCTTCGAACGACCTGCCGCCGCCAGCCGAGGTGATGAACCTGCCGTCGTGGACAAACAGCACATTTTCACGCACATCCAACTGCGGAAACATTTCGCGCATCCGGGCGATATCGCTGGGAAAGGTCGTGCAGACCGAGTGGTCCAGCAAGCCGGCCTTGGCCAGTACAAATGCGCCGTCGCAATGGGAGGTGACGAACCGGGCTTTTTCCCCGGTTTCGCGCACGAACCGGATAAGCGCTTCGTTTTCCAGGTCGGTGTCCAGGTGGTGCTCGGCGCTGGGCACTACGAGGATGTCAATGGGGGGCAGACTGTCGGCGGTGTAATCGAAATCGGGCAGCAGCCGGATGCCTTCAAAAGTGGTGACGGGTTCCCGGGTATCGGCCACCAGGAAGACGTTCATGGCCTTGATGCTGTCACGGAAGACGGTGTGCTGAAAGATATCGTACGGCGCGGTGAGTTCGGTATTGTACACACCGTTCATGATCAGGAAAGCGACATTGTAGCGACCGGGTTTCAGGTCGGGGCGGCGGGTGTAGACTTCCGGCAATTCCAGGCTGGGGGGCGTTGCCGGTTGGTTGCCGGTACACCCCAGGAGCAAAAGGCTGCACGCGCCGGCAAATGCGATGATCAGTTTCATGTAAGGCTGCATATTTGTTGCTGTAAAGATCAGCGATTTTTTTTGATCAGGTCGAGTGCGAGTTCCAATTCAACATCCCGGCCGGCGATCAGGTCATCCACGGTGGGGCGGACCCTATGTTCGGGCATGAGCCCGCGACCGGTATTTTCCGACGGGTTGCGAATGACATACCGCAGGGTCGAGATCTCCACCTGCATACCGGTATTGGGCAGTGTGATGCTTCGGGCGTTGCCGCAGATTATATGGGGGTTGCCGCCGGTTTCGTCACCGATGAAAATGCCTCGCCCGTCGTGTTGCAAGGCGGAACTGACAATGCCGGAATTGGAAAAGCTGCCGCCGTTGACCAGGACATACAACCGCCCTGAAAAAGCGTTTTTTTTCGGTTGGACAAACCGCATGGCGGGTCCTTTTGCAGGCCTGATCTTTCGTTCGCCCCTGCCGGGACTTGATTTGTCGACTTTGTAATACGCCGAAACCAATTGGAACGGCCGGGCGCAGATCTGCGACAGCAGGAATTTTCCGTTTTGGACGTCGCCGCCCTGGTTGTTTCGCAGATCCAGAATGAGGTTTTCGGTTTTTTGTTTTTGGATTTCCCGGAAAATAGTTTTGATTTCTTTTTTGAATTTTTGCTGATAGGTGTTTTTTAAGATTTCGTTGTGGAAGTCCCGGATAGTCAACACGGCGGTTTTTAATTCAGTATTGAATTGTGCCGAAATGCCGTCTTTTATTTTTGGCACAAAAGATTTATCAGGATAATTTTTCTGCCGGTTGACGGCGATCTCCGTTTTCTTCAAGGCGGGTATTGATGTTGAAATGATTGGGCCGGTTTTTATGTTGTATTCAACTTCAAAGGATTCCGGGTGGCCGTAAAAATAGCTGTAATATTCACTGAACCAATTGTTTAGTACCCATGTCGGGTACGTTCTGTTGTCGCCGTCGTACATCATGCGTTCCAACAGGAATGCCATGATCGTGTCGGCGGATTGCCCGTTGATCGACAGGATCCGGGCGCCGTCCGGAATACCTGACGAATCGAAAAAATGCAGTTGTAAAAACATGGAATTTCCGTCCCAGTATATTTTACCCGGAAAAAACACTGAATTTTCGTTGTGGAATCCGGTTGATTTTTCCGGCGGAAAGAACAGCGTATGGCCGTCCCTGATCACGCTGCCGGTTTGGGCAAAAAAGGCGTAGGTCTCATTTTCAGAAAGCGTGTCCGGTACATTTTGAAATAAATGGCTGAAATATTTTTCAAAATCAGCTTGCGGGGTGTATAAAAATAAATTGGGATGATTTTCAATTAATTCTTTTTTTAGAACGGAAAGATCGCCCCGGACCTGAGCCGATGGAAATCCCGTTTGCTGGGCAGGCAGAAAACGGATTCCAATAAAAAGCCAGTAAATTGCTGAAATGAACCGGATTTTCTTCATTGCGCCGCTGAAAATGGAAATGGATGAAATATTTTGTTGATTGGTTTATTTTTGTTTATCTGTTTATTTAAGGGCCGGTTCCTCAATTCCTCGATTCCTCAATAAATGATTGATTCGATTGTTCCGATTGTTCGATTGATCCGATTGGGGCGTCCGTCAGTCGGTCAGCCTAATCCAATCATTCGGATTAATCGACTTAATCGGTCCAATTTTTCGATTCCTCAGTTCCTCAATAAATGATTGATTCGATTGTTCCGATTGTTCCGATTGTTCGATTGATCCGATTGGGGCGTCCGTCGATTGGTTTTGCTTTCAGTTCCTCGATTCCTCGATTACTCAGTTCTTCAATAAATGATTGATTCGATTGTTCAATTGTTCGATTGATCCGATTGGGGCGTCCGTCATTCGGTCAGCCTAATCCAATCATTCGGATTAATCAACTTAATCGGTCCAATTTTTCGATTCCTCAATTCCTCGATTCCTCAATTCCTCAATTCCTCAGTTCCTCAAACAGCAGCCATACATCGGGGTCTAGGACCAACCGGGCCGGCTTTTCCGCTGCCGGGATCGTAAATTCCTGGCTGGACTGGTCCACCCGGATGGTTTCCGTCCCTGTTCGGTTGTGGTCGACATCCTGAAAACCGATATCCAGCGGGAAATGGAAGGCCATTTTGCCGTTCTGGACCAGTTTGAGTTTGATTGCTTTCTGGGCCTCGTCGTAGGTCCAGGTGACGCTTACTTTGGGGTGGCCTGCCGTATACAGCCATTGCTGGAAAAACGGACCGAGGTCCTTGATCGTACAGGTTTCCATCACGGCCCGGAAATCGGAGGTCAGCGCATTGCTGTTCCGGTATTGCCGGTAATATTTCCGGATGCCTTCCCAGAAGGCTTCATCGCCCATTTCACGACGCAGCATGTGCAGCACCCAACCGCCCCGCTGGTATACATTGGGGGTGAGCAGGCGGTTGTAATCCCGGACCGTCGTATCGACGATGGGCGCCATTTTGCGGCTTTCGAATCGAAAGGCGGTCTCGCGGTCGGCTTTCATCTGCGTTTTAAGCCGGTCGAAACCGTAGGTATGTTCCAGGTAGAGGTTGGTGAAGTAGGTGGCAAAACCTTCGCTGAGCCATACGTGGTACCAGTCTTTTTCGGAAACCGAATTGCCGAACCACTGGTGCGCGATCTCATGGGCGAGGAGTGATTCTATGCCGCGGTTACCGGTCACGGAATTTTCATAATAGAAAATATTCCCCGCATTTTCCATACCGCCGTAACGGGTCTTGGACTGCACGTTGGCCAGTTTTTCGTAGGCATAAGGGCCGATATGGTGTATGAAAAAATCGAGGGGTTTGACAGCTTCTCCGTAATCATAGAATCCTTTCTCGCGGTCTTGCGGATAGATCCAGCTGGTGACAGCCGTATGTTCTACCCAACCGGCGTGCTGAACGGCAAACCTGGCAGCTCCGATGACCATGACCTTGGTAGCGATAGGCGTGTTTTCCTGCCAGTGGGTGAGCTTTTGCCCGTCCGGAAGGTTGGATTCCTCTACCTGATAGCCGTTGCCGATCACCTGGTAATGGTCCGGCGCCGTGACGATGAAATCCACGGTAGCCTTGTCGGAAGGGTGATCCACGCAAGGGAGCCAATGATGGGCGCGGTTGGGCCAGTTGTCTCCGAAAAAAGTACGGTCGCCGTACTTGTTGGCATCGATAATAAGGCCGTCGTCAGGGATGCCTTTATAGCGGATCCGGAAAATGATCCGATCACCGTTTATGGTTGGTTTCGGCAGTTGGATATCCAGCCGGTCGCCAGTATGAGTATATTTGAAATCGGTAGTTTCGTTTTCATCCGGGAGCCATTCGGCGACCTGTTCCACGGTCATCCCTTTCCCGCCGTTTTTACCGGTGAGGTCCAAAGAAAAACGATCAAGGCTGCCATTAAACCGGACATAAACGGTGGCCACCCCCGAGATCTCATCAGTTTGATCGCTGAGGGTCAGTTCATACCGGTAATGCTCTACATCGGTTTGCCAGTTGCGGGGATAGTGATCCTGAGCTGCGACTGAAACAGCGAAAAACGGGATCAATGCGAAGGCGAAAAAGGTATGGTGATATTGGTTCATACGGGAGGTTTATGGTGGTTTATTGTTGTTGCGCTGTCCGCCATAGCTTTGAGTGCAGGCGGGTTTATGGTTGTTTATGATGGTTTATGATGGTTTATGATGGCTCCGTCCGCCATAGCCTCGGCGAAGGCGGGTTTATGGTTGTTTATGATGGTTTATGGTTGTTTATTTTTGTTTGCGGTGGTTTGGGTTGTCTGGGGTTTGCCTTTTTCGCTTATGCGTCGGCGGTTGACAGCGGTTCGGTTTCTCGGTTCTACGATTCCTTCGGTTTCAGGGTATACAGCCGGTGGAAATTTATAGACTTTGGAGCTTTTTCGGGCCTGCGATACGGGAAATAAACCGGTTGACCCAGGGGAAACTGCCTGCTCCCGGATTCAACAAAAATAAACCAAAATAAACCAAAATAAACCAAAATAAACCAAAATAAACCAAAATAAACGAGAATAAACTAAAATAAACTCAATCCTTCCGTTTGAAAACGGGCACTGTTGAGCAAGGTTCACCGAACATGATACTTTTGGCGATCGGTTGCAAGCGTCGGCTGATCTCGAGGTAGGCGGCCGGCGGGACGGGTTTATCGCCGCAGCCTTTGATGACCAGGCGTTGATCCTTGTAGGGTTCGATATCGAGGTCGGCGATTTTTTCGCGGTAGGCGGCGCGCAGCCATTCATCGGGGGATCCCTGGAAAACATCGGCTGCGAACGGGGTTGCAGCGGTGGTGACCAGCATATAGGCCCACATGGGGATGATGGCGTCGGCTGAGCAGTGCACAAGCAATACTTTGCCTGCATATTGCGACCAGTCGTGGTTTTTTACCACCTCGCGGAAGTCTTTTTCCCGCAGGATCAGGCCCTGGAAAAGGTGGTCTTTCAAATCGAAAACAGCGGTTTCCTGCACGGGGTAAAACCGCTCAAGATCGAGGGTGATCAGGCCGCTGTTCGCTACACGATTGACTAGTGGTTGTTCGCCGGTCATTCTTCTTCTTCCTTTCTGGCGGTTGCCAGGTTTTCTTCGATGGGCGCTTGCTCGCCGATGGCATTTTCCGTCAGTTTGAATTCTTTGGGTTTGGGCAGGTCATCCATGCTTCTCAAACCGAAATAATCCATAAATCGCGGACTGGTGCCGTAGAGGAGCGGGCGCCCGGGGCCGTCGCTGCGACCCATTATGGAAACAAGTTCCTTTTCCAAAAGTTTTTGGAGGGCATAATCGCAGTTGACGCCGCGGATCTTCTCCAGATCGCTTTTGGACACCGGCTGCTTATACGCTACGATGGCCAGGGTTTCGAGGGCTGAGCCCGACAGACGCCGACGCATGGTTTGCCGCAGATAGGCCCCTACGATCGGATGATAAGCGCCTTTGGTCAGAAACTGGTAACCGCCCGCAATCTCGACCAGCTCGAAGGAAAAGGTATCATCACTGTAGCGCTCGCGGAGCTGCCCGATGGTGTTGAGGAGCTCCTCGTCCAGGAATTTCATGCCGAATGCTTCTTCCAGGCAGGCGCTGATCTCTTCGAGCGGCAGGGGGCCGTCGGCGCAGAAAATAAGACTTTCAATCTGTTGGGCCAGTTGATCCAAGGTCTGTTGATTTTGCCGCAAATATACAACTTTGTAAGGGCAACCCTTGTGGTTGCCCTGGATAAAAACACCCCTTGTGGTTGCCCCGGATAAAAACACCCCTTATGGTTGCCCTGGATAAAAACACCCCTTGTGGTTGGCCCAACGAAATCTGAGATACCTTGAAACGATTTTCCGTCAATCCGGGTTACAATCAAAAATACAGTTATGAAAGTTTATCCCACCCTTGAAACAAAAAGGCTGATTCTCCGGGCGCCCGCTGTCAGGGACATCCCGGAAATTGTGCGATATGCCGCGGATCCCGAAATTGCGAAGACGACCCTCAATATTCCCAACCCTTACCGGGAGATGGACGCTGTTTTCTGGATCAACATGGCCATGCAGGGGTTTGAAACCCGGTCAAAATACATCTTTGCCCTGGAGTTGAAGTCGACCGGCAAATTCATCGGCGGGATGGGGCTGCATGTGGACAATCAGTTCAACCGGGCGGAAGCCGGCTACTGGATCGCTGTGCCCTACTGGAAACAAGGACTGGCCTCCGAAGGGCTTGAAAGGGTTCTCCGGTTTGGATTTGAAGAACTCGAACTGAATAAAATCTACGCCACCCATCTGCTTGAAAATCCCGCCTCCGGCAGGGTGATGCAAAAGAACGGCATGATCAAGGAAGGCGAACTGGTTGATCATTTTCGCAAGGGAAATGAATACAGGACCGTCGCCCAATACCGGCTGACAAGGGCTGAATACGAAAAAATAATGGCAAGTTAATCCGGGATTGACTAGCTTTGCCGCAAGCGAAAATACAACCTTGACATGTACGAAACCGATAGCAAAAAACTCAGCGGCGACTTTGTTCACATGGTCTTCTTCTGGCTGAAAAACCCTGCAGATGACGCAGACCGCCGGAAATTCCTGCACGAATTATCTTCTTTCCTCGACGAGGTGGATGTGATCGTATTCAAACATATCGGCTCTCCTGCCCCCACCGACCGGCCGGTTATCGACAGCAGCTACACCTTCAGCCTGGTGGTCACCTTCAAGGACGGCGTCGACCAGGAAATCTACCAGGAACACGCTTCCCACAAGCGCTTCATCGCCAATGCCGGGCCGTTGTGGGAGCGGGTGCAGGTTTATGATGCGATTCATTTGTGAGGTTGGTTGCGAGTCGTAAGTAGGGACGCATCATCTTGCGTTGGGCCATCGGTATCCAAGTTTCCAGTCTTTTAGTCTTCAGTCTTTTAGTTGGCAGTCTTTTAGTTGGCAGTCTTTTAGTTGGCAGTCTTTTAGTCTTCAGTTTTTCAGTTGGCAGTCTTTCAGTTGGCAGTTGGCGGTCTCGGGCATCCAGCGACATCACACGCCAAGCCGCTTCAGTAACTCCGCCCGATAGCTCCGGCTCACCCGGAATACCTGGTCGTCCTTCATGCGGACCGCCATTTCGCTGTTGTTTTCATAGAGCAGTTCTTTCAGAAAATCCAGGTTGATGAGGGTGGAGCGGTGGATCCGGAAAAACCGGCCGGCGGGCAGCTTTTCTTCCAGATTGGCGAGGGTTTCCCGGAGGAGGTGTTTCTTCCCGTCGGTGTGGATTTCGACATAGTAGCTGGAGGCATTGATATAGTGGATGGCGCTGTAATCGACAAATGAGATCTTGCCGGCCTGCCGGATCGGGAGGGCCTGTGCCGGAAGCCGGGATTGCTCACCTGCCTGCGGTGCAATCTGGCGCATATAATTCAGCAGCTGCTCCAATTGCAGGTCTTTTTCTGCCGGCCCGCGGGATTGCAGCGCTGCCATGGCCTTGCTGACCGACAGTTCAAAACGCTCTTCCTTGAACGGCTTGGTCAGGTAATCAAACGCAAAGACATCGAAGGCCTTGATGGCGTATTGGTCGAAGGCGGTTACAAAGATCACCATGGGCCGTTCTTCCGGCGCGAGCGCTTCCAGGACGTCGAAGCCCGTCATGTCCTTCATCTGTATGTCCAGAAAGATGAGATCCGGTTTTTTCTTCCGGATAGCGGCAATGGCTTCTTCTCCGCTCTTGCATTCACCTGCAATTTCGGGCTCTCCCCGCTGTTCGAGCAGCCGCCGGATGCGCTGGCGGGCGAGGATCTCGTCGTCGATGATGAGGGCTTTCACATAAATGTTGTCAGTAGCGGCGCAAAATTTTGCGCCGCTTTGTTCATTTTTAGTTAGTCGTTAGTCGTCAGTCGTCAGTCGGGATCCTGAGCGTAGTCGAAGGATAAGTCGTCAGTCGTAAGTGATCAAATCAACCTCTGGCGGCCGTAGCTCCATAAGAGCGGAGGCGGCAAATCAACAAACCTCATCCCTTTCCCTTCGCCGGGATATCAATGAAGTTCCGGACGCCGGGATGGGTATTTTCCACTTCAAAGATAAAATCGTCGCCGTAAACCGTTTTCAGGCGTTCGTAGGTATTGCTCAGGCCCGCGCCTTTGGCGAAGATCTGGCCGACCTCCGACTCGGGGATGCCCTGGCCGTTGTCGCTGATGAGGATCTTCAACCGGTTGCCGCTTCGCTGAACGATGATCCGGAGAAAAAGGCTCGGGTGGGACCTGGAAAATCCGTGGCGGATCGAATTTTCAGCCAGCGGTTGCAGCAGCATTCCGGGGATCTCGGCATCTGCCGTCTGGCCTTCCTGTTCCCATTCCACCGTCAGGTCATCGGAAAAGCGGGTTTTTTCAATGTCGAGGTATTTCTGCGTGATCTCCAGTTCTTCCCGGAGCGGCACCAGTTGCACATCCCGGTTGTCGAGCACGCGGCGGAGCAGGTCGCCCAGGTCGGCAATCATGCTTTTCGCCTTCTTAATGTCGGTATCGATCAGGGAAACGATGCTGTTGAGGGTATTGAAAAGAAAATGGGGGTGGAGCTGGGATTGGAGCATTTTCAGGCGGGTTTGCAGCAACTGGGATTTCATGGTGCTTTGCTGCACCTGGTTGTCATTGTCCCGTTGTACGTAGTAGTAGGTGTAGGTGATGCAAACCGTGATCAGGTACATGAGGAACAATTTGTCAAAATTGCCGACCAGCCAGATCCAGAAATGCCATTCCTCATCGCCCATATCCTCTTTGCTGTAGATGAGCATGGAAATGCCGATAAAGGTAGCGAACCAGATAATGGAAACGACAAATGCGGTAAGCACATGGATGGCCATGATGCGGGGCCATGAGATCCGGGCGTTCAGCAGCCGCTTGGTGGTCAGGATGATCAGGAAGGCGAACAGGAGGCCGATCAGCCAGGAAGTAATCCGGTCCTGGATGATCATCCCCCAGTTGAGGGGGCGGTTCTCCATGGGCGCCAGGATCATGGTCCGGATGAGGTTGATGGTCTGGGTCAGGGTATGCAGGCCGCCGACCACCAGCAAAAGCCGGGTATCCCGTTTTTCGAAGATCAAGCTGCCGGTGGTTCGAGACATGTTGCCGTCCAATTTGCTGTAAAGTTACGGTTTGCGCGGATATGGGGAAAATTGTTCGCTTCAGGAAAACAGGCATTGGCTGCACCATTCATGCCGGTCGCTGCTTTGGGTTTTTCCGCCTGTGGTCTATCCCGTAAATTTGGATCAGGAATTCAATGTGGCACTTTTTAAATCACCCGACTAAGCTGTATGGCATTGGCGAGCAGGCACGGATCTGCCCGCCTTTTTTATTTTGGAAAATTGGAGCCTGCGGCGCTACTTCTGAGCCCGGACCACCAACAGGGCCGCCACAAAAGTGAAGATGATGTTGGGCAGCCAGATGCCCACGATGGGCGGAATAGCCTGCCCGTTGGCAAATACGATGGCAAACCTGGACATGAAAATGTAGAGCGCTCCGATGGAGATGCCGATGGCCAGGTGCAGGCCCATGCCGCCCCGCACCTTTCTGGCGGCAACGGCTACCCCGATGACGGTCAGGATGAGAATGGTGAAGGGTTCGGCCGAACGCCGGTAAAGCTCAACGAGGTATTTTTCGAGGTTGCCCACTCCGCGCGTCCGCTGTTTGTGGATATAAGCCTTGAGCTGGGCGGTCGTCATCATGGATTGCTGCTCGATGAAGTCGACAAAGTCCTCCGGGAGCAGGTTGATCGTGGTGTCTATTTGCTGACCGCGGCCGATGGTCAGCGATTCGCTGCTGCCGTTGAAGGTCCGGATTTCGTAATTCCGAAGCCGCCATTTGTCGGGCGGGCCAAGGAATTCGGCGGAAGTGGCTTTCAGCAGATACACCAGTTGGTTGCTGTCGAATCGTTCGAGCCGGAAATTCCGGACGGTACTGTCCCGTTTGTTGAACCGGTTGATGTAAACCTTGGTATTCGGCGCAACGAACATATGGACGTCCGTCGTCCGGCCCTTGTCGTTGTCGTGTGAAAAGTACTTGTGCTCAATATCGAGCCTGATCTTGTTGCCTTTCGGGATATAGTAATGGTTGCCGATCAGGTGCAGGACGGCAATGAAAACAGCTGTCAGCAAATACGGCCGCATCAGCCGCCGGAAACTCACGCCCGCATTCAGAATGGAGATGATCTCGGAGTTGTAGGCCATCCTGGAGGTGAAGAAAATAACGGCGATCAGCGTGAAGAGCGGCCACAGCAACCCGTCGATGAAAACAATGAAATTCGGGAAATACCCCAGGACAATTTCCCTTTTTGTGATCTCCGACTCAATGAACTTGTTCACCTTCTCGCTGTAGTCGATCACCACGGAAATAAGCGTGAAGATCAGCGCCGTGAAGAAAAAGGTGCTGAGGAATTTTTTGATGATATACCGGTCAAGCGTTTTTAGCATGCTTTAGTCGTAAGTCGTAAGTCGTAAGTCGTAAGTCGTAAGTCGTAAGTCGTAAG
>CALMYQ010000003.1 GCA_937873655.1 uncultured Lewinella sp.
TGTCGGAAAAAGAGGCCGCGAAACTTGAGTGGTATCTAGATTTCGCGCCACTAGGACTGCCGACTGTTGGACTGGATACTGCCCGCCGTTGCTTGGAGCTATGTCGGACGGGGGTTGTTGGTCTCTGGATGCTGGATACTTGCAGCGCTCGATGCTTGATGTCGGAAACTTGAGGGCCGAAACAATACGCTTATATAATTATCAGGATACCGTATATTTTATGATCAAAAACAGTTCCTCAGTGGTATCAGGCGGTAAGGACTTAATATCTCCTTCCCCATTGAAGCGGATTTGAATTTTCCAGGTATCCGACGCAATCATTTCTGCCACAAAATTCCCGGATGTAGTAGCAAGAAGGCTACCGACTTCCGGACTTGGAGATAAGGCCACCATTTCAATATGGCTTACCTCCATCTGCTTAAACCCTTTCGTAAAATAGGGAAGGCGGTCACGCAGGTTTTCCAGCAATAACACCTGATCCGAAGTGTTGTTTGGTGGGTAAAGGAAGGCATGCCATTGATTGGGGAATTCCCGTTTGAGGTCGTACACCTGATAGAGGCCATTGCTTTTTGCTTCCCCGGCAATGCCGCTCAAGAAGTTCCTTACCGATTTGTTCGCCGCAGTTTTAAAGTCTGCACCTCCATCCCGAGCCGTGTAGTTGATGTGCAGGATTACATCCGAAATCGTATTGAAATCAAATTGCCGGAACTCGTTGTTCAGCTCAATTTTCCAGGTGCTGATGGCGCCGGCGTACTCGAAAGGGAGGTAGCGTTCGTCGCGGAAATTCAGTTCAAACAGGCCGCTATCCCGCTGTGCGCTGCTGGTAGCTACCGACTGAAGAGAATGTTCACGATTCTCAATTTGTTCATATTTACCACCTATTAAGCTGGTATCTTTTCGGATTGTATGACTAATTTGGGTCAAGGTGCACGCAATAGTGGTATAAGGACCGGCTATACAAGGAATGGAAAGGCTGACAGATTTAATACGGCGGTAGTAATGGCCCGGAAAGTCCATATCGAACCAAAGTTCCGGAATTTCCAGTTCACATTCCCCGTTTTGCTTCAATTGTAACAAGGCCAGCGGGGCGAATTGCGCCAGCGAAATATGTTTAGTGAGTTCATACTCCCGGGTATTCGCTTCAAGGTAGGCCTTTTCCAACTCGTTGAGCTGTACCTGCAAGGCTTCACCCGCCAGCAGGCCGGCCCGGGTAGGCTCCCAGGCATTTTGAATGATGGCAGGTACTTCGTCGCGTTCGTATTGAAGCGCCTGCTCTGCCTTGAGCGCCATGGCGTAGGCCAATTGGTAGGCCTGGCGGTACAAGCGTTGGAGGTAGTCGGCCATCCAGGTATATAGCCCCAGGTTGGTGAATTTATCGCGGATGAATTCGTATTGTTCCCGGGTTTGGGCGATGTTTTTTTCGTGGATTTCGAGGTCGCGTTCGGCGATGGTTTGGCGGATTTCGGCGGCGGCGACTTCCAATCTGATTCTTGCAAGATCAATTTCGTGAATGGCTTTCATGTGTTTCCATTCTTGTTCCCTTCTGCGAAATTGTGCATGAATTGCTACAGAGCTACTTATCCCCCTTGAAATTGAAGCTAGTGATTGAAACCATAACGCATAGTCATTATAACTAGCTCCAATTTCACGGCCACCATATGTGAAGGCAAATGGAGATCCAGTATTTGCTATTAAACGTGCTGTAGCCCCAATGATAAAGGCAAGTGCACTACTTTCTTCAATTCCATTAGCGATGTGAAGAGAAAGTAACTCAGTAATTTCTAATCTTGAAAGCCCATCATTGATCAATGAATTATAATAGTCAAAATTAGTTGCTGCGGACTCCTTTTGTTTATAAGTGGCTTGTAGTTGAAGACGGACCTCTTGCAATTGTTGTTCTTTAATCCGCAAAGTCAGCTTCAGGATATTCTGCTCGTGCACCATGCGCAATCAGGACAATTCTTCCATATCTTTCTTTTCCAAAGCGCTGAGCAAGGCATTGCCAAAATTTTGCACTGCCCCCACAAAATTGCGGGCACGTTCCAGCAGAAACATGGCGCGATAATGTTGCACCTGTTCTGTTTGGGCATAAACCTGTTCCAAGGTCAAACCTGTAGCCTGTAATCTTGCCAACAAATCAGCATCGAGCGGCGGTTCATACAGCGCCAGTGCCCGCCGAACCCCGGCGATGTTCTGGCAATTGCGTATTTTGAAAAGCCGGTCGGCTACCCGGTCCCAATAGCTGAGGAACTGCCGGTTCGGCGGCAGGCAAAAAGCAGTCCAACTGTTGCGCATGCTCTTCCCGATATCGACGGGAGCGGCATAACCCCCAACTTTTACCGCTATCGCTTGGTGAACCACTGTTGGGCTGTCGCCTTCCCCAATGGGAATAGGGTTTAGAAATACTTCGCTATGGGCTAAATTTTTACTGAGGGTCGTACCAACACTTACCTCCCTTTGCAAATTTTGATAGGAAGCTGCTGAAGGTAGGTAGTTTCCATTGTCCAGGATTTGATTAACCTCATTTTCCAGCGATTTAGAAAGTCGCAGCGGTGGCCGGGGCCCATCCAGAATTTGTTGATAGTTGCGGGGCTTACTTTCCGGATTACAAGGCAAACCAAGAGGAGGGCGCTCACCCAATAATTCAGCGGCCAGTACATATAGCAGGGTCGCTTCGTTGATGGATTCGTAGGTATCCCGGGTGAAAAGCGCATCGCCCCAATCGAGGAGGTTGTCGATGTAGCGCATGATGACCGCTTTCTGAAAGGCCCCCAAGCGGGTTCGGGCTGCCGCATAGGGGTTGAAGGGATCATTGTCCAGGGCATCTAGCACCGTCTCATCGGCAATCACCTGGCGGAGCTTCTCGATTGTTTGCTCGCGGAAGGGCAGATAGCGCCAGTTCCGCTTGACAGAATCCTCTGCTAAATCAATAGAGGTAGGGTCAAAAATGTAATGCCACCAACGTTGGGCTTCAGCAAAACGCTGGCCTGCGTTGAGTTGATGCGCCAATAAATAGGGAATGTGGAAAAATAGCTCTTGGTTATAGCGGGCAGCAGCGTCTGCGTTTTCAAAAGATAGTTTTGGAGGATAACCAGAATTTCCAAGTACTTTCTGACCAAATCGCAGCGTGAATTTGTTATTAAAGTTTTCAATATTGGTAATTGGAAAAGTCGCTTCATTTAAAGATTGTGTAAATGGCGAAAGCAATCCTTGAATTCCAGGATTAAACAATCGTTCTCCGAGTTGTTCAGCCACGGTAGTTCCAATTCGTTCAAACTGCAAGTCAATTTTATCTCCAATTTGCTTGAATAGTACAATCAGATTATCCGTTCCAACGGAAATGGTGAGCAAATTGCCATTTATAGTTCCATATCCCTGGGTAACTGCTAAGACCAGCGTTTTCTCTCTTGTTTTTCCTAAAAGAAATTTACTACTGGAATTTAAACTTTCCTCGTCTATAGCTTTTGTAAGGCTCCATTCATATGGTGCAATGCTGTTTTCTAGTTTTCCACCAGATTGAATTTTTTCTTTATTGAACAATTTAAAATAAAGGAAATGACTCGCATTTTCGCTAAACAACACCGTTAAGTTGTCTACTCCTATAAAACTGGCATTTCTTTCAATCTTGGTTTCCCTAATTGAACCTCGAAATAGATCAATTTGATAATAACTTTCTCCCAACGATCCAATTTTACCATCTTTCAAGGTATCGTATGGGTTGAGATACAATAAAATACGAGGTTCAAAGCCCAATCCGGCATCTACAGTGGCATAAACTCTTTCCCATTCATATCCTTCTAATGTATAATCTTCGATTGGATCGATATGATTTTTTTTCGTTTTGTCATATTTGGGTGTCCAGGAGACAAAATCATCACTTGTCAGCTTTTCAAATAGGCCTTTTGCACTTAGCTTCTTTTTCTTGTATTTATTTATTGATTTGTAAATAGGATCGTTAGAGGCATTTTTATTAATTTCCAACCAATTTGTTATAATTTCTTTATCCTTTTGATCATCCAAATCCTTAAAGGAGACATTTCCAGGCAGAATCTCATCTATTAGAAAAAGATAAAGGCTGCATGTTGATTTGCCTTCAAATTTTAAAAATGCTTCTTCATTAAATTGAAGCCTATCCCAAACATCCCTGAGATGAATCTCCGTAATCGGGCTCCATTGCTTAGAAGAAGTGAAGAAACTATATTTCAGCTTAACTACATGCTGATAGTTTTTAAGAATGGAAAATCCATTTTCAAAGCTGGTATGCGATCGGGTAACGATTTCTGTCCAGAATACATACAGCCGCTTTTTTACAACAATAGGCGTCACAAACCTGGCGCCAATGGGCAGGTCAGTTTTTTCCCAGGCAGACCAGTTTTTCCACTGGCCGGATACCAACTCTACGGTGCGCCAATAATACTCCTGCGGGCCTTCAACTGTACGGCAGAAAAGGTATAGTTTGCCCGATGGATCAAAAAATGAGCCGGCTACCTGCATTTTGGACACTTTAGTGTACTTATCCAGGTAAGTGCGCAAAGCACTCTCCACAGCCTCCTCCGTCACCTCTTGCTGCAACAATTCCTCTTCCAATTCCCGGAAGAAAGGCGTTTTATCGTCTCGCAGATCGGGTTCGAGGTAGTTTTCGGGGTAGAGGAATATTTTGCGATTGGCCTCCCAGACCCGGTATTTTTTGCGCCATTCCCATTGTTGCTGCACTTCAGCCAGTTCGGCCGGGTCAAATGCAACCCGTGCGGCCGGCTCCACCCCTGCTGCGGTCTGTTCCAGGTTCATGAACACCCGTTGCACATAAAGTTGGAGGCTGGAAATGCCGCTCAGCACCTCGGAGGTGCGGGCACAATCTTCCATTTCAGTGTCCAGCAGAAAAAAGCGGTACAAGTCGTCCCGGCCGGTAAAGCGATCCCCGGAAGATTGGGAAAGCAGGTAATCCACCAAGGCATCGCGGGTGAAGGCCAGAGTACGTTCCTGGAAGGGCGTCAGTATTTCCGCTGCTTTTGCCGGTTCAGTGTAACGGGCTTCGATGGCAGCGGATACCGCGATTTTCCCGGCCTGCATGTCTTCGAGGTCCATACTGGTGATCTGGCCCAAAACCGGCCCACGCAGGCCCAGATCCTGACTAAGGGCCAGGGCAGCGGCCAGGTGCTTGACGCGTAACAGGAATAATTCGGGTGGGCTGGGAAGGCCTGCTACTAAAGCTTGCAATTCGCCGGCCGTGCATGCCAGCAGCCTGGCCAAGGTTGCCCGCTGGGCCGCTGTTGCCGGTAGCCAGTTGGCAGGTGTCTCTACCAGCAATTGGAGCAGTTCGGCTTCCTCGATGCGGCGGGTAGATCTCCATTGTTGGAAAAGGCCGAGTTGTTCCAGACCTTGTTGCCCGATCGGAACGCGCGTTCTATCCGATGTACCAATGGGTTCAAATCCCCATTTTCTTGGATGGTTGCTCAGTTGGGTAAGTATTGCTTCCGAAAGCTCAAAGCGCCGGATGAGCAGCCACCAGGGCGCCAATGATTGCATTTTTTCAAGCAAATCTCCGTTACTTGCCTCCAGCAGTTCTTTTATAGGATGGGCGCTCAATTTCAACAACAGGGTGGTTTGTGCACTGTCTATTTGTAAAAATTGCGCCAGAAGATCAACTTGCTCCTGATTGGCAGTATCGGCATTGGAATCAACTGCTGCCCAGCGCTGCTTTAGATCTTCCAGGCTTGTGCTGTCCAATAGCAGCAGGTCAGGCGGGATGGGTCCGTTTTTCAATAACCAGTGCAGTTCCAGGGCGTTAAAGGGATGCGCTTGTAAGGATGGAATCCCTTTCCGGAAGGCCAGGGTTTTGGCCAGTATGGTATGCGGCCCTTCAAGTGCAAGCACCGGGATGAGGTGCCCTAATTCCATTGGATTGAGTCCGGCATCGGCCATCAGCAGGCGGTAGCGGTACAGCAAAGACAGGTTGTCGACCGACAACTTCAGGTAAGCATCCTGCTGTTCCAATTTGCTTTGCAGGGCATCGAGCAATTGATAAAAGGCCCCTTCTTCCAGGCGCAGGCTGCGCAGCAGGAGGGCTGTATTCGGATCGGCACTGACTAATTTGCTATCCAGCGCATAACCCCGGTAGGCTTCGTTTAAAGTTATCCCGGCAAACCGTTGTTCAAACCAGCTTTGCTGTTCGCCGACGCGGGCCATTTGGGGGATTTTGCCACTCAAAGACAACAGTTCGGGTACCGTAATCCGGAGGGCTTCCTGCAAGCGGTGGAGCTCGTACAAAATGGGCAAGAGGTCGCCCAATTGCTCGCCGGACCCTTGTTGCGCCAAAGCATACAAGATGAAATCCAGGTCGGCGGAAGACCAGCCCGTCGCGCGTTGCAGGCGGATGAAGCGGTGCAGGTAGTGCAGGCCGGCCCAGTTGAGGTTTTTGGCTACCGGATAACCTTCGTCGTTGGTTTCAAGGGCAAAACCTTTGAGTGCAACCGCGCCCGGCGCCAGATATTCCGGCAGTTGCATCCAAACTTCCCGGCTGATTTTGCTCGCTTTAAGCAGGCTTTCGAGGGCAATTTCGCCGGGGATTACTCCATTTGGAGCATCAATTCCCCAAATGGCCGCCAGGCTTGTAAAATTGGCTGGTTGAGTATTTCCACCAATCTCGGTTTGGGCGATGATTTCAATTTCCCGGGGCGTAAGGCCGAAATAAAGTTGTACTGCCTGCGCCTGGCTTTCCTGATTCGGATGCAAAGCTTGCCAAAGGTCGTAACGACGCAGTTTGAAATGAGACAGGTACAACTCCAGTTCTCTACCCAGCAGATCATAAGGCTGGCTAAAGCTGTTGAACGCAGTACGAAGAACCTCCAGCAATTGGGCTTCTGAGTCGATCCCGAAACTATTCACCCGCAGCAGGTAATTGCCCAGTACCCGGTTGACCACTTTCAGAAAGGGAATTTCCGTAAAGGTGCTTTCGCAATCCAGCGGGATCCGCCACAGGTCCGGACGGCGCCAGCGCAGGGATATTTTTCGTGCATTGTCATTGTCATTTTCGCTGGGATTTGGGTCGATCAAATGCGCTTTCACCCAAAACATGAGGTCAACAAAATAAGCAGCGGGACTCAGCAGGGAGTTGCAGTCGTCGCAATCGCAACCCGGCCCTTCGCTGAAATATTCCTCCCAGCCTTCCAGTTCCTTGAGCAGGTTGCGCAGTTCGGGGTCGGTGGTGTCATGCCGATAAGTAATGCCGCGGTTTTTTTCAGCCAGGTTAGATTCTATGAGTTGGGCCTGTCCATATCTCTTTACTGCCTGTTCATGGACTGCTTCGGCGGTGGCAGGGGGAAGATCAATGTGGGCCATAAAAGCGGCTTTGGGCATGGCCGTAATAGCGGCAGCGCTGTCGAAGCCGCTTTGCAGGAGCTTGATCCGGGAGTTGGTATCCCCCCCAAGGTTCATCACCCGTTGAAAGCTGAGCAGGTTGGACAAAAAGCCGGGCCGTTCCTGCTCCGGTATTGCGCTAAAATCCAGGTCTGCCGAGCCATTTGCGGCGAGGTATTTTTTGCGCAAAAGGTCGGCGGAGCGCAGGTCAAAACCCGGGTTTTTGCTTTGAAAAGCCATGAGTAAACTGGCACTGATGGGGATATCGGCGTTTTTACCCACCGCCGACAACAAGCGCTGGGTGGGATAGCGGATTTCCATGGTCTGGTGCAAAGCCTGGGCGTAATTAGCGCGATCGACATCCTGGGGTGGGTTGATCTGCTCTTTTTCCAGCAACTGCCTCCAATCTTCCGCGTCCAGGGCCGCATAGGCGTGCAAATCGGGGAAGGCCACCGTTTCCTCCAAGCCGGCCCCTTTTTGCAGGGCAAGCATCAACGGAACATCTTCGTCGGTAAAAAGGGCGCTGGCGTAGGTATGCTTCAGTCGGGTTACCTCCGCGGCCGCGAGCACGCCCTGGTCCACCAAATCTGCCCAGTCTTGCTCCAGGATGGCTTCCGGCGTTTTGGCCAATTGGACAAAGCGAAAGGCGGATTGTCCGGATAGCCCGCTCATTTGGGCAAAATTAAGCAGGCGGGTTTGTTGTACCTCGGTGCCGAGGGCCGGGTTGTTGCGAAGCGGCTGATCCAGGCGCAGCAGCTCGGCGATGCTTTTACCTGCGGGGAATTGCCGGAGCCGGATACCCCCCAATTCTTCCCGCAGGTTGGTTTGTTTGCGCAGTGCGGGCAGCAACACCTTTTGAAAATAATTGGGCAGGTCCTGCGCGCTATGCGCACTGAGGTCGAGCGGGAGTTGCGCGATCGCTTTTCGCAGGGCGCTGGAAGCCAGCGGGATGTAACGGAGCACCTGTTGATCCAGGAATTGCTTTAATTTGGGCAGAGCCTGGGCTTGCACTGCCTCGCTTTGCAGCAGG
Organism: uncultured Lewinella sp.; assembly: GCA_937873655.1. Lineage (GTDB taxonomy): Bacteria > Bacteroidota > Bacteroidia > Chitinophagales > Saprospiraceae > JACJYC01. Next base: position 8,387 of record CALMYQ010000003.1, read on the forward strand.
AAAGGTTTGTCCAGGGCAGTCGCTTCCAGGGTTTCCGGCTCCGGCAGCGGCAGTTGGGCCGCCTGGTTTTTGAGGCCGCCCAAAATGATGGCCGCCGCCTCGGTAGAAGGGGAATCGACGATATGGGCTTCCAGCGAGGCCAGATAGGCGGCCTTTAAGTCCGCCAGGGGTCTATTATACAAGGCCGCAAAGTCGGTGGGCAAGCCCTGGCGCAACAGGGCGTAACTAATGCGCCAGGGTTCGTTAAGGTCCTCAAAAAATTCCGTAGCCACCTGCAGGTAGCGCAGGTGTTCCGCCGGAATACCCGTCACCTGCAGGGCAAATTCCCAATCTTCCGCTTGCAAATCCTTTAGTGCCAGTTGGCTTTCCGCCAGCAGCGGTTCGAGGGCGTTCAGGTAGCGTTGGAATTCGGGGGTACCCCGCAAGTCGCTGCGGTCGATAACCAGATCGATCGTAGCTTCAGCCGGAGCATTGAACAGCACATGGGATTGCCCGAGTAGCGTTCCGTCGGCAGCGGCGGCTTTGAGGAACAGATCGACACTGCTTTTGTCCGGCTGCATTAGTTGCGCGCGGGAGAAGGGTAAGGCGTAATACCCGGCGGCATCCGAGTTCACCTGCCCCAGCAGATGCTCCCTGCGCAAACTTTTTTCATACACCTTGACAACGATGCCGGAAAGTCCCAGATCGTTCAGATCGAGTATCCTGCCCGACAACAGCCAGCCCTGATCCTCGGGCACCACGGCCTCATACCGGACCTTTAGATCGATCCGGGTATTTTTACCGGCGTTTTTGGTCACCCCGCTTTCTCCCAGCAATTCCTCCCCGGCGTACACCCGGATGAACACATCCGGCCCGCCGCTTTCTACCCCACCGATTTTAAAATCTTCCTCGGCGAAGGGGATGCTGTATTTTCCCTGGGCATCCGTAAGCGCAGGTTGGCCCAAGGGGTTTTCCGGCGTTTTGGGGTCCAGGTCGTAAGCGCGGACGGTAAGGCCTTCCAAAGCCTGGCCTTGCAGGTCAGTAATGGCGCCATTGAGGGTGTACGATTTACTGGATTTAGCCATGATGTTGTACGATTTAGAGGTTGATGTTAAAACGAATAAGGAATTGCCGGAAATAAAGGATTGAATTTCAATCAGTTCTTGAACCAATCGTCAGAGATGGTATCGCCAATGCCCTGACAGAGCTTGACGGCATGCTTAAAGGCTTTGAGCACCTTCTGGGCATGGTCGTAATTGATCCACCCGAAGTCGTACCCATATTGGAAATTACCAATATCTATTTGGGTCTCGCCGACAGTCGACACCGATTTGGTACTTGTTTCAGGATAGTAATAAGCAAAATATCGTTTGTAAGAAAACTGAGCCCCATCCCCGGTTTTACCTGAAAACGCCAAATACCAACCGTCATTTAAATCCATCATTTGGATGCTTTGATAATCGATACTTTTAAGCGGTACCGTGATGGATACACTGGGCTCATGGTCTGCTTTTCGGCTGCCCAATACTACGGTACAGTTGTCGGCTTCAACGCTAAAGGTCATGGATTCGTACTTTCTGTTTTGCCCAAAGTTCTCCTTGAGCCAGTTGAGGGTGGCTTCAATAGTGGGTGCACCGGATTGGGCTTTTGCTGAAGGCAAAAACGGGATACACAGAAGTGAAAGCAGAATGATTTTTTTCATTTTGTTGACATTTTTATTGGTTGAAAAAAAGTGTTTAGCTGGTTATAGTTGGAAAGCCGCGCTTTCCGCTTTGCCTTGTTGGCGGTATTTTATTTGGGTTGTTTTTTTTCATCCTGGCGATGCGTTTCGGGTCACGGCCCTCATGAGCATGCGTTGGTTAAGAATGGGCACTTTGCGCCAGTAGGGCATGGCTTTTTAGTTTTTTCATGAACACTATTGGCCAGCGGGATTATCGTCCATTTCTCAAGGCAACTGAACCCACATGTCTAATATCACTATGTAGAGGTCTTGGAACTAATCGTAATTCTGTGCCTAATACATGATCCCAAGTATATCCAGGTATTCTATCGCTCCCTGATCGAATTGCTCTCAATTGATCTACATTAAAGACAGTATCATTAAATTTCAAATTTCTATTGGCTCTTATAGCAGCATTAATACTACGCAATCCAATCAAACCCCTTAAAGCTCTCGTTGCCGCCCTCATTTCTCCTTTCGGTGTTGAACCACTTGGTACTCTTACTGAAACAACCATGTATGGACTAAAATCTGTTAAACCTCTTTGATCATATCCAACACCTCTTCCCTCTGGAAGATCAACTGCTGAACTTCTAACATTTCTTGTAGATCTAGCAGGGACGGTTGTGGATGAAACATCTCCAGGATAACGTTTTTCAAGCATTTGCCTCATTCTTTGTGGATCATAAGGCCCTTGATTTTCTGCGATTATAATATCACCATCTAGTTTGGGAGAAGGAGATGGTCGTTGATTTGAAGCTCGTGCTCTAGGTGAAGAGCGCGAGGTCCTGCCAGCTCTAGGTGAAGAGCGTGTTGGAGTTGAAGTAGGAGCATTTCGAGCTTGCACTGCTCCTCCTACCGAAGATAAAAGTCCATCTACCATTGCTCCTGCATCAGAGCCTTCTTCACCGCCAATTAAATATCCTACTGCTCCACCTGGGCCACCTCTCATATTATCAATAACTTGCGTGGTCCTAGCTCTTTTTAATTCTGATATTTGCCATTCAACCCAACCTCGGCGACCACATAGGAAGTAGCTTCTTCCATCGCTAGTGCATATTTCTTCATTTGGATCAGGTGGTGCGGGTAGAGTCATTATATATATACCACCTCCTATTAATATATTTCTTAAAATGGTTAAATCATGCTCCCTTTGTTCATCTGTCGGGTTTTCATAACATGGACCTGGATTTCCACCTGCTGAAACAATTAATCTTTGCACATTTTCAAAACTCAGGCTTCGCAATTGATCTTCCGAAACCCTTAAAGCCTGTTTGCCTTCCACATCCGAAAAGTTAATTGGGTCGTTTTTACAATACGAAAACACATTCACACCACCTCCAACCCCAATCGGATCACAACTCCCCCACCGCCCCAGCCAAGGCAAATAATACCGGGCGGAGTGATAATTCAGTCCGCTCTCTTCATCCCGCTCCATCCCCGTATAGCGGTAGCGCCTGGCCGTGGCTTTGATCGCGCTGTTGGCAGCATGGTAGGCCACTGTGCCGTAGGGGTGGTATTCTTCATAGCTGATGAGCCGGCCCTCGCCGTCTGCTTCCAGGCCCACCGAGCCTAAGTGGTTGCTGTATTGGTAGCGGTCGAGCAGGCCGGTGTGGAGCTGCCGGTTATCGGTGCGGAGCACGTTTTCTACGATCAGGGCGCGTTGGTCATCCACGAAGAGGTGGTGGGTTTCTATTTCTTCCACCAGGGTATTTCCGGCTCCATACCGGCGGTAGAGCTCCATGCCGCCGAGGTACAGGCGTTCTTCGGTCTGGCCGCTTTTTTCGATGCGTTTGCGGCTGCGTTCTTTCTGGCTGTCGTATTGGTAGCAGGCCCTGCCGCCGCCGCCCAGGTCGAGCTGCTGCACCCGGTCCAGGTAGTCCCATTCGAGCCGGTAGGCTTCCGCCGTATTGTTGTAGTTGAGCATGTTGCCGTGGGCATCGTAGTCGTATTTGATCTCCAGGCTGGGGCTGTCGGTATAGAGATCGTAGTCCAGCCGGCTGCCCGTTTCCGTGCCCAGCAGGCGGTTGCTGCTGCGCGCGTATTGGTAGTTGCGGGTCCAGGAGCCGCCATTGGCCAGGTGCCGCAGGTGCAGGATGTTGCCGGTGGCGTCGTAGCGGTAGCGTTGGGTATAGTTGCGCAGGGTTTTGTCGGTCTCTGCAAGGCTGGTCAGGGGGAAACCGGCTGCTTCAGCCTTGGGTTCTTTGGCTTGTGGCGCGCTGTTGAAATTTTTGTTTTCCCGCCCCGTGGCTTCCTCCAGGCGGTACAGGGCGTCGTAGGTGTAGCGACTCCGGGGCTCCACCCGTTGGTTGCGAAAGAATACCGGCTCGAAGGCATCGTCTTCTATTTCGGAGATGTTGCCCACCGCGTCATAGGTGTAGTAGAGATTTTGCAGGACGTTGGCGTCGCTGAGGTTGGAAGGGGCGGCGGGCAGGCTGCCGTTTACGCCGCTGCGGGTGGTTTTGAGTTGGAGGAGTCGGAAATTTTCCCGGTCGTAATGGTAGCGGGTATGGCTGCCGTTGCCGTAGCGCATGCGGGTGCGTTGGCCCTTTTCGTTGTATTCGAGTTGGGAAACGGCCGTCACCCGCCGACCGGTAGTTTCCAGCGCCGCTTTATCGGCATCGCTGATGTGTATTTCCGAATCCAGTACGCCTCTGGCATTGTAAGTGGGTAGATACACCGTCACCCGGTCTTCGCTCCGGTGCCAGTTGAAGAGGCGTTGCATGCGGTTGAGGGCGTCGTATTCGGTGCTTTGGGTGAAGGTTTCCCTGTCCAGGCGGTTGGTGGGCGCCCCGTCCGACCAATCAATGATTTCGGCATCGTAAGCGGCGGCCAGTTGGCGTTTTACGGTCAATATATTGCCTTTAAAATCGAAGGCTGCTGCGGTAATGCGTCCGCTGGAGTCGTACGTTTGCCAGGCTTTCCCGCGCAGGTTTTTGGCTTTTGCATCGGCAAGCCCTTCTCCATACACCATCTTTTGGATCAGACTGCCGGCATTTGCGCCGGTGGTTTGCAGGCGTATCTCGGTGGGGCGCTGCAAAATGTCGTAACGCGTGCTGAAAATATGGCCTTTGCTATCCCAATGGCGGATGGGATTGCCGGCCAGGTTTTGCAGCATCCATTTTTCGCCGGCATCCATGCTGTTTTGATAAACACGGTGCCCGAGCAGGTCGTAGGCATACTGCATGACGGCGTTTCCTTTCGCGTCGATGACCTTGCGGGTATTGCCTTCAATATCCAGCTCCACCAGGGTGCTGTACAGCTCGTCCCTTGCCCCGGTAATGGCGCCGAAGGCATTTCGCTCATATACCCGGTTGTGCCCGACGCTCAATACCGGACGCCCGAGCGTGTCCAAATACAGCCTGCCGGGGGTGTTGTGGTGCCAGGCGGTTTTTTCAGCAGCGGCTTTTTCTTTTAAGGGGTCTTTGCCATCGGCCAGGAGTTGCGCGTCGATGCGCCGTTCGATGCGGTCTTTGTACCAGTCGCTGTCGAGCACGGTATCGTTTGGATCGAAGGTCCTTTGCTGCCAACTGTCGAATTCTACCCTGCTGAAAGTGCCGTCGGGCAGCAGGGTTTTGATGTTTCTTCCCAGGGCGTCGTAATAGATGATGGGGCTTACGCCGCGCTCAACCAGTTCTTTGGCGTCTTCATAAAAAGGGTTGACAGAGAAATAAGGCTCGTATTGCTTCACCGGGTTGCCCTTGTTGTTGAGCACGGTGCGGCCGTTGCCGATCCAGCGAAGGTTCTCGCCGGTATTTACGGTGTCCAGTTGGTAACTGCAATCGGGAGCAATGCGGAGCGTCAAGGCTTCTCCAGGCTCGGCCTGTGCTTTGGCCATCGCCACATGCCCCATGCCGTCGGAGTACTCGAAAGCCAGTTGCAGGGGGCTATCCGGGTTTTGGGGAAAATGCTGCTCGCGGGTGATGCTGCCTACCACCGCAGGCAATAATTTGACTACTTCGCAGGGCAGCGCCTGGGTTTGTTCTTCGCGCAACTGTACAGAAAGCTGGTAGCGCTCGAAGTCATAGACGAAACGTGCGCCGGCGTTTTGGAGTAATACACGGGCCTGGGTCCGCAGCGCATCCGTATTTTCCAGGGTAAAGTAAGTTTTGATTTGCGCGCGCTCCGCTTCCGAGGTGATCTCGCTCAATCCGTTCAGGTTGTCGGCTTCATCGCCTTTGCCCAGGAGCGCCATCGCCTTCACCAGGCCCAGTTCATCCAACAGTACCTCGCTGAGATTGTCGTTGATGTCGCGCATCCGAACCGGTGAAAGCGTCCGGAAATTGAAACGTTCCACACCCGACTGGTTCCCCAAAGCGTCGGTGGCGCTTTCCATCAGGAGGTAGTAATCTTTGTAGTAGGTTACCCGGGTTTGCGAGCCGAAGGGGTCCAGAAAAGATTGGGGGCTGAAAAAGCGGTTTTGAACGTCCGGGAGGCTTTCGGTATCCTGCAGATAGAATTGGGCGGTACCGGAGCGGATCCACCAATTGTCGTCCTGGCGATGCACAAAACGGCACTGTGCGTAAGAGTTATCGCCGTCCGCGTTTTGGTCGTTGTCGCTCAGCAGGTTTTCCAGGGCGATGGGGTCCTGGGGGAGTTTGTCCCCAAATATCCTGGCCAGTAATTCGGGTGTATAGGCCAGTTGGTAGCTTTGGTAAGGGATGCCGTAGCGCCCGAGCTCGCCCTGCGGCAGTTCTGCCCGCAGGGAATCGTTGTAATAGCTCGTTTGAATATGTTCGATCAGGCGGCGTTGGCCAGCTCCGTTGGGAGCTGCAAAATCTTCCAGTTGAAACAATACCCCCGAAGGCGTCAGGCCGGTGATCTCATAGGTTTGGGTGGCGGCGGGAAGGCGCAAGCGGTACAGGCCGGGGGCTTCCAGGTCCTGGGTGAAGGCATTTTGGGTGAAGGTGATCAAGGTTTTTTCCTGTTCGGCCTGGAGGTAGTTCAGGCCAGCCAGATACGCTTCCTGTTCGCCGGACCGCTCATACGACAGGGTTGCCAGTTCATCCCGCAGGGCCGCTATCGGATGGTTGTCCGGCCGGAATTGCCGGGGATAGACCACCGAAGCAGCCTCCAATACCTGGCCCAATTCGTCAACTTTCAGGTTTAGGCTGTGGGCGATGCGGGGGTCCTGTTCATTGCGCTCATAGGCGATGGTGATGGCCTCGCTCTCTGTCGGCATAAACACGGCGTAAGGGTTGCCGCTTCGGGCCTGCAAGACTTGAATATGGCAATTGTGTGTAGCAACGGTATAGGGCTTGGCCTGGCGGCGCAGGGATGCCGGATCGCCTTCTGTGGCATCCAGGGTAAAGACTTCCTGGCGCAACATCATACCCTTGCAGGCGCGCAGGGCTTCCCGCCATTCTTCTGAAGTCAGGTCATTAATATCAAAATCCAGGTTGCGGGCGCTAACTACCCGGGCATCGGCTAAGCGGGGTTCCCGGACGCTCAGCGGTTCGCCGGGAAAGCGCTGTTGATAAATTTCGTACCAGTATTCTTTTTCGAACTGCGTCAGGATGCGCTCCCGATCCAGGAAAGCGCCGGTGTGAAACCAGGTTTTGGTCAGGGTAGGCGCCTGGTAGAGGTCTTCGGATGGCTCCAGGCGCGTATCGTTGTGGTTTTTCTTCCAAACCGCGTAAAACTCTGTGTCCAGTTGCTCCACCATGCCAAAACCCCTGAACTCCCGCTCCGCATGGTCGTAATAGCCGTGATGATAATGGTATTCGCTGGCAAAACGGACATTGGTTATTTTTTCTTCCACCACCATTTTGCTGATGACCTGAACCGGAAAAGGCAATTTGGTGATCCAGGGTTTTCGATCCAGCTTGTCTTTCAGGTAATAATGCGTGGAGCTCTTATATTCAATGAAAGTTTCCTTTCCCAGATTGTTTTTGCAATGGACGAGCAGATGCGGTTTCTTGCTGTCCATTAAATCGATATAGCGCATGGGGGCATGCGCATAGGCGGGCAGGTCCGATGACCAAACGATACAGGAAGTGCCTGTGCCCAACAAATCGACTACGGAGAGTTGTGTGTTTCGGTCTATGGGAAAAAAAGGTTCGATCTCGTGGGCATCGCTCCAGGCATTGCCGCTGAGGTTGATATAGGCTTTAAATTTGTTTTGCCCCAGGTAAATCAGGTCGCTGGCGCCGGTCCCACTGACATCGGCCAGTTGGAGGTATTGCGGATTAAATTGGTCGGGATGATCAAATAGGGGGGCGTTGGCCATGTTGATCTTCGCGCTGAATTTTCCATAGCCTTTGTTGGCCCAGTAGCAGATTTCGCCATTGCGGATGCGGACGATATCGGTTAAGCCGTCGCCCGACAGATCGGCCAGGAACAGGCTTTGCACCGGATCCGTGAAGATCATGGCCGGTCCGCGCTCTTCATCCAGGGCTCTGACGACCTTTTCGGCCGGCAAGTGGCCTCTTTTGCCGTCGGAAGCATACCAGGTGAAGACGCTGTCTTCCGAAATGAAGATATCGGCTTGCCCGTCGCCATCGAGGTCGATGAGGCGGGTATTGGGATTTTGTAAGTCGATATGGGCGACTTGCGAGAAGGGTTGGAAGGGCTGCCAGTGGTTGTCTTTGCTTAATTCGTAGTACCCTTTGAGGGCATCGCTGTTGATGACAATTTGCTTTTCGCCGTTGGCAGCCAAGTCCTGAACGGTCATCACACCATTGGACAGACCGGTAAAAGATGGTTTCGGGGCCACCTTTTGGGCGGCTGTAAAAGCCACCTTACCGGTTTCAGCCGATCCGCCCAGGTTGGATTTATAGAACCACCCGTCGGCTTGTTCGCTGAGGATACCCGCAATGCCTTCGTTGTATAAATCGACCCATTGGTACTGGTTGGTCAGGCCGACCGGGGCGTTGGCAATGTTTTCCGGGCTAATGGTTTTGATGGTCTGGTTCCAGTGGAGTTGCTCATAGGTAAACTCCAGCGGGGGCAGAGATCTTTTAGAGTAGGTCCCATCGGATTTGCGAATATAGCCGCTTTGGGTGACCGCTTTTAAGTAGGTGGTTTCCGCCTGCCCCGAACCATTGATAGAAGAAGGCGCATATGCCAGATCCAGGGACCGCACCAGGTAATTTTCACCGAAGGGAGTTTCTGCTGGTGTACCCTCAAACTGGTCTTCTTCTTTAAAATGGTGGAACATCAAAATCCGCTTGCACAAACGGTGGGTGCGGATTTCAAAACCAGCGCGGTAGCTGGAAAAGGCGTCTGCCCGGTAACTCCAGCCATCGGCCATTTCCCGGGGTGAAGGCTGCAAAAGATCGTGTTCACCATAATCCAGCAGCAATTCAAAAAGATATTCCTGATCAGCTGGCGCCTGGGGATCATAAGGTTTGCTTGCATCGGCGTAGTAGGGTCTACGGTTACCATACCTCACTTTTTTTAAATACCGATTACTAATCGGCGCGAGGTTGGTTTTACGGTTTTTTTCAAATAAGGCATCCGGAACATTGGTTAAATCTTCCGGCTTGTATTCAAATTTGATCCAATTGCCTTTGTCATCATAACTAAACTCGGGCAACCATTGGAAGATTTGGGTTTCCTCTTCGGGGTTGGCGATGCGGGCAGTTTTGCTTCTGCCGAACAGCGTGACCGTATTGTCCCGGGTGGTTACTTTCCAATACGTGCCATGATCCGGGTGATGGATTTTTTCGATCCGGGCAAAAGCGCCTTCTACTCTGGGTCGGTATCTTTTCACGGCGTATCCCTCATTGCCGTTCTCCGGATAGGCTATTTCTTCCCATGAGCCATCCTTATTTTCTAAATACGGCACCAAATCTTCCGCCCCGGAAAACATAAAAACATCTTCAATCCGGCCATCCCGGTACCGGGGCAGTCGCTTGTCCGTCCTGCGCTGGATCATGGGATAACCGAGTGACCAGCCCAGGCCGAATGCACTATTGCCTGCTCCTGAATTATAGGATAAAGCCAGGGCGGGGGCAAAATTGTTGCGCCCGGGTGTAATGGGCAGCGGGATAGAAAAGCCGGCCGTACCATTGGCTGCATTTACCTCAAATTTCTCATCAATGCCCTTGAGGGCTCCGCCACCTTTGGGTAAGGTAATAGAGGGAATGTCTATGGCATTCGATTGGGTGGCGCGCTCCTGGGTTAATTGGCTGAAAGGAGCGTTATTCTTTATGGTATGGCTATCTAACATGCGGTTCAATTTTACGGATTCAATTTAAATCGATACACCCGCTTCTCAAAGCGATCAGTGTTAATTTTCGGTTAATACTAAAACAGCTGTTTGGGAATTGGATGCCCAATGCTTTTGAAAAGCCGGCATCCCCTTTTAAATTTTAACTTCCGCATTTTACATTTTGCATTCCCAGCAATCCAAATGAAAAATGTGAAAGGGTTAATGCAAAATGTGAAAGTTTTGCACAGCGATCAGCAAATGCGGCAGATACCCCGCCCGGCAAAAAACCTCGCCCCACATGCAACCCTTTTCCCCATCCGGTCACCTAATAAAGCGTATCCCATAACATCATCTAACAAACAAAACCTGATGGAACGAAAAGATTTTCTCAAAAAAGGCATGGCCGCGCTCGGCATCGCCTTTGTTGCGCCCCTGGCGACATCTTGTGTCAAAGACGACGATACCACTACCCCCGGCGACGGCTCCTGCACCGCCACACCCAGCGAAACGGCGGGGCCCTTCCCCACCAAATCGCCGGCCGGACTGGTCATGACGGATATCCGCTCCGACCGCACTGGCCTGCCCATGACCGTAAAGATCACGATCCAGGACCGCAACAACGGCTGCGAACCGCTGCAAGGCGCCATCGTCGATATCTGGCATTGCGACAAGGACGGCTATTACTCCGAATACGGCGGCACCGGCATGCAGTCGGCCAATTTCACCAGCGTCCACTTCCTGCGCGGCCGGCAGGTGACCGACGCCAACGGGCAGGTCGGATTCACCACCATCTTCCCGGGCTGGTACTCCGGCAGGGCGCCGCACATTCACGTACATATCTACGACACCTCCGGCAATTCGCTGCTGGTCACCCAGATCGCCTTCCCAACCGACGTCTGCAATACCGTGTACACGACCGCTACCAATTATTACACCAAAGGGACGCAGGATACCGCCAACAACAAGGACAATGTCTTCTCGGATTCACTCTCGCTGGAAATGAGCGCCGTCTCGGGCAGCGTTGCGGCGGGGTATGAACTGACGCATACGATTGTGGTGAGTTAATTGATCCGATTGTTCGATTCCTCGATTCTTCAGTTCCTCAGTTCCTCAATAAATGATTGTTCGATTGATTCGATTGATTCGATTGATTCGATTGTTCGATTGATTCGATTGATCCGATTGTTCGATTACAGGAACCAATTGACGGGCGCAAAATTCGAATCAATCGAAAAATCCAAAAATCCAAAAATCTCATGTCTGTCCAACAAATACCGGGCGCTATCCTCCTGGCGGAAAAAAGGGCCCAGACCCAAACGGATCAATACAGGAGCCGGCAGTTTTTCCCGGCCGGCAATCATGCGGTTCCGGCCGGCTCGCTGGTCAGGTTCGATGAGGATACCCTGGCGGGCGGGGCCGTTGTGATCATTGGGGCAGCCGCCGGCTTTGATACGCTCCTGATCCCGTTGGTAGGCGGCGTACATTTTAAAACGGATCAACATTCCCATTATATCGAGGCGGGGTCTTCCCTTTTGTACCGGGCCGCAGAAAACGCAGCTTTCTCCGTTACCAATCCTTTTCAACAGGAATTGGTCAACTTTCTGCATATCCGGATAAAGGGAGGCCCTTCGCCGCTTCAGCCCGCCGGGGTCTTTGTCACCGATTTCAACCTGGAACAGGCCCCCAACCGGTTGCTCCGGGTATCCGGTTCCCGGGACCTGACCCCGTGGAATGCCTGGATCGGCAAATTCGGTGGCCGGGAAGAAGCTGTGTACCGGCTGAGTCAAACCAACCCGGGTATTTTCGCTTTTGCCGTCGACGGCGCATTCGAAGTGCAAAACCGCCTGGTCCACCCCAGGGACGGCCTATTGTTATGGCAGCTGGACGAACTCGAACTGGAAGCGCTCTCCGACCAGGCCGTGATCCTGATACTGGAGATCCCGCTTTGAGGGCGTCGATTTCGGCTATATTTCACCCTTATCTTATCCAGTTCGCCTGGGTTAGCAAAGTAAAAAACAGGAACCACTTAAGGTTCTGTAATTGAACCATAAAAGTCACAAAAATCCGCAAAAGCAGTTGATCCGCAATCCCGTACCTTAATCGAATCCCATAACTTCAGCACTTAAGCCTCCGGACTTCTCCCACTGCCCGTCCGACGAGGTGACCCCGCAGTCGTTAAGAAATCACCCTCTCACCCTCTCACCCTCTCACCCTCTCACCCTCCAACTCACCACCACAGCGCACCTATCCATACTTAAAATAAAAAAATAACGGGCAACCTCAAGACTCCCGGACGCAGGACCCGAATTTGTCTATATTTGCGTACATGACGCGACTGTATGCGATAGTCTTGTTGTCCATTTTTGCGCTGGATGTTACAGCCGTCTTCTTCGTTTTCAAAGTTCAGCAGTTCCAGATCAGGAAAGAAGTCAAGCGGCAGATCAAAAGGGGCGTTCCGGAGGAAGAGCTGTTCAAAATAACGGTCACTTCCGAAAACCGTCATTTGCTGAACTGGCGCAAGGACCACGAATTCCAGCTCGGCGGGCAACTGTTTGACGTAGTGCGCAGCGAACAGCCGGACGAGGACACGACCCTCTATTTCTGCATTTCCGACCGGCAGGAAACGGCCTTATTTGCCAACCTGGACGAGCTGCTCCGGAAAAACAACGATCCGCTGAAACGCACGGGAAAAACCCTTCAAATTTTCCTGAAACTGTTCTCAAATTTCTATTTCCAGCCGTTTAAAGGGGGCGAGGCCTGTTCCGATGTAAGCCCCCGGCCGAAACCCTGGAAATTTTCCAATCCATATTCCGCTCCCTTTATCAACATCCTTTCTCCGCCGCCCAAAGCAGTTTAGCGCTTTTCAGTCTCTGTTCCATTTATTTGCCAATTCAGACGATCTCCGTTTTCCGGTTGCCGAATGGTGATCTGCGCCCTCATACGCAGCGGTGCGGTTTGCCGGTAATATCCGGAACGGATGCGTTTGCCAATCATTACACTCATGTTGAAAAAGATCATACTGCTTTCATTAGGCGTCCTTTGCGCCTGGTCAACTTTTGCGCAAAACGGCCGCATTTCAGGCAAGGTATTCGACGCCGTTACCAATACGCCGCTTTCCGGCGCCAATATCCAGATTGAAGGCGCAGGCGGCGCCACCTCCGACAAGGACGGCCTTTTCTCATTGGACTGCCGCGGGCAGGCCGAGATCTCGGTGTCCTATATCGGCTATGAATCCCTGAAGCAAAAAGTAGCCTGCGGGACCGAGGTCAATATCGGGTTGACCCCGTCAGCCACCAACCTGAGCCTGGTGGAGATCACCGCAACTTCCAACCAGAACAAATCCCTGCTGGACCAACCCGCTTCCATTGTAAAACTGAAGGAAACGGAGTTGAAACGCGGCACCGGTCTGTACCTCGACGACGCTATCAACGCCAACGTGCCAGGTGTCTTCATGCAAAGGCGGACCAACTCGGCCGGCCAGCAGTTCAATATACGGGGTTACGGCAACGGCCTGCGGGGGACCAACGGCATCAACAGCAACTTTGACGGCCAGGGTTCCAAAGTCTACCTGAACGGCATTGCCATCACGGATGCAGAAGGGATCACCATGATGGACGACATCGATTTCGCCTCCATCGACAACGTAGAAGTCAGCAAGGGGCCGTCCGGCACCCTGTATGGGCTGGCGATCGCCGGCGTGGTCAACCTGGAAACCAAAAAAGCCACCCCGGGCCGGACTTCCATCGGGCAGGACGTCATGGCCGGCAGCTACGGCCTGCTCCGCACCACCACCCGGCTCGAGGTCGGCGGCAACAACAGCTCCCTGATGGTCAATTACGGCCACCAGGAATTCGACGGCTATATGGTCCATACCGCCGCGCACAAGGATTTTGTCAACGTCATGGGCGACGTCCAGGTGGACGACAAACAAAGCCTTAGCCTTTACCTGGGTTACAGCGACAGCTACGACGAACGCAACGGCGAACTGACCATCCAGCAATATGCCGACCTGGATTACTCCGGCAACCCGGCCTACATCAAGAATAATGCCCACTCGGCCGCCAAATCCTACCGGGCCGGACTGGCCTACCGCTACCAGATCGGGAAAGGCGTTTCCAACCGCACCTCCTTTTTCGGCTCTTCCCAGGATCTGGACAACAGCTCTGCTGGCGGCTGGACGGACAAAAGCCCGCTCACCTACGGATTGCGGTCCACTTTCGACTTTCAGTTCAACCTGTCCGACGACATCAGGCTTTCCGGCCTGGCCGGCCTTGAACTGGAAAAAACGAACACCCTTTCCAACGGCTACCGCATGATCGCCGACAGCACCAACCTGTCGGGGTACAATATCGTCGGGCCGATCCGGAGCATACAGGCCACCACCAGCGGCACTTCCTCCTGGTTCACGCAATGGACCCTCGGATTACCGGCCGGGTTCAGCCTGACCGCCGGCCTGGGCATCAGCAGCATGAACCTGAGCCTGGAAGACCGCCTGTGGTCCACGTCCAACAACCACCCGTCAAACGACGTTCCGCAGGTGTATGAGGCCGATTATAAGAACATCGTATCCCCGATGGTGGCCCTCAACAAGAAGCTGGGCGAGTCCGTTTCGGTCTACGCCTCCTATACCACCGGCTCCAAAGCGCCCGTAAGTTCCTATTTCTACATTCCCACCACAGGGGAGGTGAATACGGGATTGAAGCCCGAAAAAGGATCCCAGATCGAGCTGGGCGCCAAAGGGAGCGTACTGGACAACCGCCTGTTCTATACCCTGGCGATCTTCAACGCCAAATTCTCGGATAAGATGACTGCCGTTTCGGTCCAGAACCCCGAGAATACGGCTACCCTTTACTCCTATATCGTCAACGGCGGCAGCCTCAACAACAAAGGCCTGGAATTCCTGGTGAAATACGAATTGGTGAAATCGGCCGACGGGTTCCTGACCTCCTTCAGGCCTTTCGCCAACATCACCTATTCCGATTTCAAATATGAGGACTTCACCTACCAGAAGATCGGCAAGGACGCCAACAACCACGATATACCGGTAACGGAAGACTACAGCGGGAACGACGTGGCGGGCGTGCCGCCCCTGGTCTGGAACCTGGGTGTTGACGCGGGTACCAAAGCCGGTCTGTACGGCAACCTGATCTACAATTACCGCGACGCCATGTACTTTACTTCCGACGGCAAGAACCAGACTTCCAGCTTCGGGATCTTGAACGCCAAGGTCGGTTTCCGGAAGACCTTCAGCCATTTCGGACTGGACCTGTACGCCGGCGCCAATAACCTCACGGGGCAGCAGTATTACTACATGGTGTTCCTCAACCAGTTGCCGGACGCCTATCTGCCCGCCCCCAACGAGGCCAACTTCTTCGGCGGGGTGAATCTGAAATACATTTTTTAAATAAGCCTGAGGATGGCGCGATTATGCAATACACCGGAATAAAATGAGCAGCGGAGGATACCAAATGAAAAGGCGGGAGGATGAATGCTTTGCATCTCACTCACTCTCGCTTTGCCCTTTTGCAAAAATATCCGGAAGTGAGGCATTCGCGCCATCCTCTTCAAACAACCAGCATTCATGAAAAGCATCAACTGGCTCCTGTTCCTGACCTGCCTTTCCCTCGCGGCCTGCGGGCGGTTTGCCAATGAAGATACCAAACCGGACCACCAGGAACGCATCGTCTGCATTGCCAAGCAGTACAGCGAGATCATCTATGCCCTGGGCGCCGAACAGGACCTCGTCGGGGTGGACGTCTCCAGCACCTACCCGCCGGAGATCAAGAGCCTGCCGACGGTCGGCTACCACCGCGCACTGAGCGCAGAAGGCATCCTGGCTACAAAACCCACGCTGATCCTGCACGACAACAACATCGGCCCGGAGCACGTGATCAAACAATTGCAGGACCTCCGGATCCCCATGAAGGACTTCATCAAAGGGGAAGATCTGGACAGCACCAAGCTCCTCATCCGCGAGATGGGCGCCTATTTCCATAAGGAACCCAAGGCTGATTCGCTTTGCGACAAACTCGACCGCGACATGGCCGCAGCGCTGGAAAAAGCCGGCCAATACCCGGATACCGTCAAGGTACTGGTGATCCACTTCGGCCAGGCCTCCAACGTATTCCTGGTCATGACCGCACACAGCACCGCAGCCAAAATGATCGGTTGGGCGGGTGGAAAAATGGCGATCCAGGGCGACCGCGGCATGCGCCAATTGTCCGCCGAAGTGGTCGCCGCATCCGATCCGGACGTGATCCTGCTCACCGATTTCGGCTACGACCGGCTGGGCACGCCGGAAAAGATCAAGGAACTGCCGGGTGTGGCGGGCACAACGGCGGCCAAAAACAACCGCATCTACCGAGTCGAGGAGCACGACCTGGTGTACCTGGGTCCGAGAACGGGCGAGAACGTCCTGATGCTGCAAAAACTCATTCACGGGGATGCAGTCCAGTAACCGGCACGGCGGCACCTGGACGGTATTGCTGGTCCTGGTCATGGTGGCGGCCCTGTTCTCCATCCGCTACGGCGCCGTCAACATCAGCATCGGGGAAATGGTGTCCGGGCTGAACAAGTATTTCACCCATCCGGAATCCATGAGCCTCAACGAGCGGATCTTTATGGACATCCGGCTGCCGCGGGCCCTGCTCTGCCTGGTGGTGGGCGCCAGCCTGGCGGTAGGCGGAGCATTGATGCAGGCCCTGTTCCGCAATCCGATCGTAGAGCCCGGCCTGGTCGGCACGTCCAGCGGTGCGGCCTTCGGGTCGGCCTTGTACTTCGTTTTGGGCGCTACCTTCAAATTCAACGCAGGCGAATGGACGCTGCCCATCGCCGCCTGTGCGGGGGCTGTTTTCTCGACATTCCTGGTTTTTTTCCTGTCCCAGTCCAGGGATACCGGCAAAAGTTCCATCGTCAGCCTGCTGCTGACCGGGATCGCCATCAATGCCCTGTTCATGAGCGGGGTGGGTTTTCTTTCCTACATCGCACGGGATCCGCAGGCGCGATCCATCACCTTCTGGGGCTTGGGCACCTTGTCAGGCGCCAACTGGCATTCCGTGATCATCGTCGGCATTTCCACGGTGGTTTGCCTGATCATCGCATTGCGCCATTCAAAGCAGCTCAACGCCCTGATGATCGGTGAGGAAGAGGCCCAATTCCTGGGGGTGCGCATCAAGCGGCTCAAATTCAATGTACTGCTGGTGAATGTGGTGATGATCGCGGTGGCAACCGCCTTCGTGGGCATCATCAGTTTTGTGGGATTGATCGTACCGCATTTCATCCGCATGCTCAACGGGTCGGACAACCGGTTGCTCATCCGGCACAGCGCCCTGCTGGGCGCCATTTTGCTGAGCGCCGCCGATTTCACCGCAAGGATGCTGCTGCGCCCGGCCGAATTGCCGATCGGGATCGTGACCTCTGCGGTCGGCGTACCGGTTTTCATTATCTTGTTACGCCGAAAAAACTATTTCTTCTGATCATGCTGACGGCACAACATATTACCTACCAGGTCGGCGGCGGCAAAAAGCTGCTGGAGGACGTTTCGGTGGCCTTCAGGCCCGGCGACCTGAACCTGATCATCGGACCGAACGGGGCGGGCAAGTCCACCCTGATCAAGGTCCTTTGCCTCCAGCTCCATCCGCAGCAAGGGTCCGTTTTTTACGGCGACCGGAATGCGGCCGGCATCCCGATCGGCGAGCTGGCGCAATTCCGCTCGGTCTTGTCTCAGAACATCGAACTGGCCTTTCCGCTTTCCGTTGAAGAGGTGGTGATGATGGGGCGATACCCCCATTTCAACGCCAAACCCGCGGAAAAGGACCGGGCCGCCTGCGAAGCCGCCATGCAATTTTTTGACGTTCTGCCCCTGGCCGACCGGAACTACCTGACCCTGAGCGGCGGCGAAAAACAGCGCATCCACTTTGCCCGCGTGATGTCTCAGATCTGGTACCCGGTCAGCGGGGGTTGCCGCTATATCCTGCTCGACGAGCCGCTGACCTTCCTGGACATCCATTACCAGTTCGACTTCATGCACAAGATCCTGGAGCTGCTCCGGGGAAAGGACCTCGTGGTTGTGGGCGTGGTGCACGACCTGAACCTGGCCGCCAAATTCGCCGACCGGATTACCCTGCTGCACCAGGGCAGGGTCCTGGCCGACGGCAGCCCGGAAACCGTCCTGACAACGGAAAATATCCGGACCGCTTACCGCCTGGAGCCGGTCATACACCGGGAAGGCGGGGAGTTGAGGTTATTTTTTTAAATATAATCGGAATTGAAATGAGCGTTATCGACCACCTGGCATCCGCTTTTGACCGAAGGGATGAAAAACCCAATCTGGACCTGGCTGCGAAAATCGCCGAAAGCGAAGATTTGAAAGCCGTGGAAGAGCTGGTTGCCAACCTGCAAAACCGGAACAAGGATATCCAAAGCGACTGCATCAAAGTGTTGTATGAGATCGGCGCCCGGAAACCCGGAATGATCGCCGGCCATATTCAGGCCTTTTTATCCCTGCTGGAAAGCCGCAACAACCGGCTGCAATGGGGCGCCATGACGGCCCTGGACTGCATAGCTGAAGTAAACCCGGAAGCCGTCTACGCGGAACTGCCCCGCCTGGCCGCCGCAGCCGACCAGGGTTCGGTGATCACGCGCGACCACTACGTCGGCATCCTGATCAAACTTTGCCGTGTTGAGGCTTACCGCGACTCCGCGTTTGCCCTGCTCAACGAGCAATTGCTGGGTTGTCCGGAGAATCAATTGCCGATGTACGCCGAAAACGCGTTGCCGGTGATCGGCGGCGATTTTGCGGCCTTGTTCCGGGAAACCTTGACAAGCCGGTTGGACGATTTTGAAAAGGCCAGCAAGCGTGCCCGGATCGAGAAGGTTTTGAAAAAACTGGCCGCACGGCTTTGAGGTTCGCCGGGAATCCGCACCTTTGCAGTTGAAATTAACGCAACCGCATGTTATCAATCGGCGAATACCAGACCTTGACCATCAACCGGGAGGCGCAGCAGGGGTTTTACCTCAAGGATGAATCCGGCGCGGAGGTACTCCTGCCGCGGACCTATATCACACCGGACATGCATCCCGGCGACCCCATAGAAGTATTCGTCTATTGCGATTCGGAGGACAAGGAGGTGGCCACCACCCTCAAGCCCGCCCTCACTGTGGGGCAATTCGCCTATTTGAGGATAACGGATGTCAACGAGTTCGGCGCTTTCGCCGATTGGGGCATCCCCAAGGAGCTGTTCATCCCGTTCCGCAACCAGGGCACCCGCCTGATCAAGGGCCGCAGCTACGTGGTCACGATGTACGTCGACGAGTTCTCCAATCGCCTGGTGGGTACGACCAAACTGAAACCCTTCCTGCGCCACGAACTGGATGCAGGCCTGGAAAAAGGCCGGGAAGTGGACCTGCTGGTATACGCCCGCACGGATCTCGGCTACAAGGTCATCATCAACCAAACCTACGCCGGACTGGTATACGACAACGAGGTGGTGGAGCCGCTCCACTCCGGGCAACAGCTCAAAGGCTATATCAAACCCGCCCGCGAAGACGGCAAGATCGACGTCAGCCTGCACCCCGTCGGCCACCAGAGCATTGAGCCCAACGCCCGCAAGATCCTGGAAAAACTGGAAAGCAGCGGCGGCTTTCTCCCCTTCACCGACAAGAGCGATCCCGACCTGATCTGGGAGGAATTCGGCATCAGTAAGAAGCTGTTCAAAAAGGCGCTGGGGGCGCTGTACCGGCAGCGACTCGTGGATTTGCGGGAGGATGGGATATATGGACGGTAGGCGGTATCCGACTTCGCCGAGGCTTCGTCGGACGGGGCCCGACTTCGCCGAGGCTTCGTCGGACGGGGCCCGACTTCGCCGAGGCTTCGTCGG
>CALMYQ010000004.1 GCA_937873655.1 uncultured Lewinella sp.
TGTCCCTGATTATTATCTCGAAATCTATGCTTCACCCTAAAATGGAGATGAGCGATTTTTTTTCTATTCGAAGTTATTACAACTTGTCAGACAAATTTTTTAAGCTGACAGAAACACTTTTGTCATAATCCCCGCTCCCACAAACCCCACCGTTCCCACTTCCAGTAACATCTTGATTCTCACCTCCCACCGCCCCCATATTGCATTCATTTTCACGACTATTCGTATACCTAAATGATGCAATTATGCTTCGACAAGCAACTCAGCGGCGGCTGGTCATTCCTGCCAAGCCGGTCAATATGATCAACCGCCCCACGGTGGTGCCTACCGTGGAAGCCGGCGGTCAGTTGCCAAAGGCATGTATTGCCCGTCATGGAAACCGATCCCAGTGCTGCCGGAGTCAAGCAACGGGGTTTCCCAAAATGGACGGCCGCCACTTTTACATTTCGCATTTTTCTTTTGCATTTTGCATTTGATGGACAAGCAAGTCAAGAAGCAACGGGAAGGTGTCGCCTGACCCCAAAACAAAAAAAGCCATTGGTCCTAAAAACCAATGGCTTATACAAACTTGAATAATTCTTGGTGGAGCCACCCAGGAGACTCGAACTCCCGACCCACGCATTACGAATGCGTTGCTCTACCAACTGAGCTAGGGTGGCTTGTTTGGAGGATTTGAGGATGCGAGGAATTGAGTATTCGATTTGAAGTTCCTCAGTTCCTCCTCCGGCCGCTTTAGCTACGGAATATAATGAAGTAGCGACGGCGGCAGTTCCAAAAAACCGGCTGCAAATATAAACCTCTTTTTAATATCTGCCAATAGCCGCGCAAAAAAATCCATACCTTTGGCGCAAATCGTACGCCTTTTATGAAACAGGTTGCCGAACTGATCTCGCTGCTCGAACTGGAACCCATCGAAAACAACCTCTTTCGCGGTCAAAGCCGCAGCGTAGGCTCCAAACGGGTGTTCGGCGGACAGGTGCTGGCCCAGGCCCTCAGCGCGGCTACCCAGACCGTGCCGGAAGATCGCTTTGTACACTCGCTCCACGGCTATTTCATTCTGCCGGGCGACATGGAACGGCCCATCATCTTTGAAGTGGACCGCATCCGCGACGGCGGCAGCTTTACCACCCGCCGCGTGAAGGGCATCCAGAACGGACAGGCCATTTTTAACATGTCGGCCTCATTCCAACTGGTGCAGGAGGGGTTCGAACACCAGATCAAGATGCCCGACGTGTCGCCGCCGGAAGACCTGCCCAGTTGGGAGGGAATGGCCAAGGAGTACGGCGACCTGCTGCCGCCCAACCTCAAGCGGATCCTGGATGTGGAACGCCCCATCGAGTTCCGGCCCGTCGAATTCTACAACCCGCTCACGGCTGATAAATACGATCCGTACCGGCATATCTGGATGAAGGCCCGCGGCGAGATGCCCGACGATAAGAAATGGCACGCCCTGGTGCTGGCCTATACCTCGGATTACAACCTGCTCACCACGGCGCTCCTGCCGCACGGCATGGTGTCCGACTTCTCAAAGCTGCAGATGGCCAGTCTGGACCACGCCATGTGGTTCCACCGCGATTTCCGGGTCGACGACTGGCTGCTGTACGCCGTCGACAGCCCCAGCGCTTCAGGCGCCCGCGGCTTTACGCGCGGCAATATCTTTGACCGAAAGGGAAGATTGGTGGCTTCGGTGGTGCAGGAAGGACTGATCCGTCCAATTCGTTAGATTGGAATGCAGTAGAAACCAGTATGGAATACAGAAAAAAAATTCCCGGGAGCCGGGAAAGATAGGGTGGGAGGACGCCCTCCCGAGCAAGGGGTATAAAACCTTGACGGCTTATACCTCTTCCTCGCGACGGATCTGTTCTTTGTATTGCGCCTTCAGGATCTCATTGCGCCTTTTAACGGAAGGCTTGGTGAACTCCTTGCGGGTGCGCAATTCGCGCATGATGCCGGCATTCTGAAACTTGCGTTTGTAGCGCTTCAATGCCTTATCAATGCTTTCGCCATCTTTAACATCAATGATCAGCATATGCTCGTTTTAATTTTTAGCGCGGCAAAGGTACGGCGGCCTGTTTAAATAACAAAGCAATTGTGCGGAAAAACTTTTACCCCCTGGCGGATTGTTGTTTATTGTGGTTTGTTGTTGTTGATTATGGTTGTTTGTTGTTGCTCCGCCCGCCATAGCCTCGGCGTAGGCGGGTTTATGGTAGGCTGTTCAATTTGATACCGATTTCATCCTGTGCTTTTTAGCTCCTGATCGAAACGCCCTCGCAGGCCATGGCCGAAGTTGCGATTTGTCTCTAGTGGCGCGAAATCTAGATACCACTCAAGTTTCGCGGC
>CALMYQ010000005.1 GCA_937873655.1 uncultured Lewinella sp.
ACGCCAACGGCGAGATCCATACCGTATTGATGCTCGGCAACTGGCAGTTCAAAGGAACCGTCAACTACACCAGCCAGGTCAAAACCGCCAACATCACCGGCGCGCCGGCTATCCTCGACGCCCGTACGGACGCTGTCAGGCTGGAAAACCAGGACGGAGACGGGCTGGCTGACGGCATGGGATACGTCAACAGCGGCGGCTACAAGCTGCTCGGCGCAACGGACGGTTCGGGTTTCATTCCCAATAAGCCGCTGATGCTGGGTAACTACCAGTTCAAAATGAACTATACCGATCCGAATACGAATGATAATTTCTCGGAGGTCAAGACCTTCAACCTCTCCGGCGGGCCCGTTGTATTCGTCTACAATGAAGCGGCGCCGAGGGATGCCGGCACGGAGATCGATCCTGCCGCTAACATCGCCCTGGAAACCGCAGGCAATCCGGAAACCGGCGACTTGTCGGTGTATCCCAACCCGGCAAGGGAATCGGCGGAAGTCGAATTCGAGGTCTTCCAGGATACCAGGATCCAGTTGAGCCTTTTTGACGCCAAAGGCGCCCTGGTCAGGATGCTGACCGACGGCGAGACCCTGAAAGGCCGGCACCGGTTCACCGTGGAAAGGCCCGATCTGAGCGGCGGCATTTACTACATCCGCCTGATCAGTGAAGAAGGGACCGTCACCAAACGGATCGTGTTTATGGAATAGTGTTTTTTGAATCAACCGCCTGCTTTTGCGCTGACTGCTGCGTTTCCTGAACCGGCAAACGCGCAAAAAACAGGAATATATGTTTCTTTCGGGGTTGGGTCGATGCATCCAACCCCGAATTTTATTTCACCTTCCTCTTATCCGCCATATAATTATTTCACTATATTTGTCAATATTGGTGTTGTTCATTCAACCAAAGCGCTCCGAAAGCCGATAAAATTTCCCTGATTAACCCTGGTTTATAACACTCGCACCTAAACAACCTGGCATGCCCTCACCAGTTATCCTGTTAGCTTTCGCCAACGAGCGGACAGGCGGATCGCAATACCTGCGCAACCTGCCGCAGGAACAGCATCTCATTCGCAAAAGTCTGGAAAAAGCGGAGGACAACCGCTTGTGCGAAGTCGTTGTCCTGCCCAATGTGACCCTGGATCAACTGGTCGAAACCTTCCAACGCCAAAAATACCGCGACCGCATCGCTGTCTTTCATTACGGCGGCCATGCCGGCAGCTTCAAGCTATTGCTGGAGGACGCCGCCGGCAAGATCCGACCGGCCCATGGGGAAGGCCTCATCCCCTTGCTGGCCGGGCAACGGGGCCTGAAACTGGTCTTCATCAACGGCTGCCACTCCGGCGAACAGGCCCAGGCCCTCACCGACAGCGGCATCCCGGCGGTGATCGGTACCTCCAACGCCATCGACGACGCCGTCGCTACCGACCTGGCCGCCGGGTTCTACCGGGCATTGGGCGAAGGCATCCCCCTTGAAAATGCCTGGCAGGAAACCGTCTACCGGATCAAAGCCGGCGACGGAGCCAGCAACCTGGGCCGCTTTTACCATAAAGATCAGGCGAACATTGAATCCAGGTCGGTCGTCGCACTCGACCTCAACGCCGCCTACGACCAATTTCCGTGGCGGTTGCATATCCCGCCGGGGGCCGGGGCCCGCCGGGGACTGGACCACCCCCCCCGAGCCCATAAACCCTATTTTTGGGTGGCCGCCATCCCCCCC
>CALMYQ010000006.1 GCA_937873655.1 uncultured Lewinella sp.
CGGTAATCGCACCTCCGGCATCCGGGTAGTAGGTATTGGAGGTGATCAGGCTGCCTTTGGAGCCGTACGTGCCGGTTTGGCCCTTTGTCCAGTTCACTCCGGTTTGGAGGTAGGTGAACGTATTGCGCTTGAAGATGTCGTATTCATAATCGATCCGGTTGCCATTGCCGTCTACTACGAAATTCAGAAGGTCGTCATTATCGTAATATCCCATCACCCGCCCCTTGTCTTCACCCGGCATTTTTTTGAAAATCAGTCGGTTGCGCAGGTCGTATTCGTAATTGTATTTCATGCCCATCGGCGAAGTCACTTCTTTTATGTTCCCCCGGTCATCATAGGTAAATACGGTAGTTCCTCCTATGGCATTGATGATTTTCGACTGACGGCCCAACAAATCGGTATCCACTGAAGTCGGGTTCCCTTTTTCATCCTTGGTTGTTACCCGGTAATAATTGCCGTCTGCAAGATAAAGGGTTTGGGTTTGGGAATAATCGGGAAAAACCTGGCGGATCACCCGGTTAAGAGGGGAATCGTCAAACAGGTACTCCGTGAAATTCCCCGGCAGGTAAGTTTCCTTATCCATCCGTCCGAATGAGTCGTAAAAATACTGATGTTTTAATACCCCGTTATGAATCTCTTTGGTCGGTCTTCCCAAACCATCAAATTCCCGGACCATTGTTTGAGTGGGCGCATCGGAATAAACGGTTTGTTCCTGGATCTGGTTGGGACCGCCATATTGATAGGAATACGTGGTTACGATATTTCCGCTTCGGGCATTGACCTCTTTAAGTCGCAGCAGTTTGTCATAATCAAAATTGGTTTGCAGCCCATCGATCTCCTTAACGGATTTGAGTTGACGATTTTCAAAATAATCATATTCCCTGATCCAGGACCCTTTAGTATGGCGGATCATTAAGCCATGATCCCAAAGAAAATTGTCGGTCTGGTGGTCCATGAAGGTGTAATCAATCGGCCTGCCTTGCTGGTAGGAATTAATGGCTACCCTTTGCAGTTCGGTTCCACCTTCCAGTATTTCGTAAATCTTTAAAGTTCTTCCGTATGAATCCAGATCCTGATTGGTTCCTCCGACAATCGTACCATCTGTTTTTTTGGTGACTTTTTTGGGAATGGTTTTGATATTCAGGCCTTTATAGTACTCTACTTCGGTACGATAGACTTTGCCATCAGAATTGGTGAAATAAATGGCAGTGGGTTGGCCTACCTGATTATCCGTGTATTCAAAATCCGTTTTTTTGTAGACTTGCTGCTGGGTGCCTGAATCATAGAAATAGTCCCAGGTTTCGGTACTCTCCAGCTTTTTCCAGACCTCTTCAATCAAATAACCTTTGCGGATAAACCTTGCCTTAAACTGTTGACTTTCCAGGCAATTTTCTTCATATGGATAAGTAAACACTCTCCACTCGTATCCACCTGAAGACAATTTACACATTAAAGTCCGATTATCATTTCCAGGTTGGGATGGATTGGTAGAATAGCAAGTGGTTGGTGATCGGATTTCTGTGCCTGATCCGCCATTGCACCCTCCCGGGCAATTCAACCCTTTTTTAAAGCTGTAGTTATTTTTAACCTTTTTAACCAGGCGATTCTGGTTATCGTATGTTTGTGTCTCAATCAAAGTGCCATTTTGGGTATCCCATAAGTTTCCAGTACCTCCGGGGGTGTTTTCAAAAATATATACCTGTTTGCCAATATCATTGCTATACTCCCCAATAATTTCTTCAACCCTTGAATAGCCGATATGGCTGCCTTGAATTGTACCCAATGCGCCTTGGGCTGATGCAAATACGTTATAAGTATCGCAAGAATAGGTTGCGACATCTTCAGGGTTATAACTCACATGGGCTTCAGGATAATGGCAAAATGTGGAAACTGTGAAATAATCCCCAATGCTGAGCAGCTTACCGCTGGGATTTCCAGTCTCATCGATATATTTGAAAGTCCTCTTAGATCCGATTCCGCCGTTTTCATCAAAATCAGTTACCTTTTTTACCCGGAAGCCTCCTATTTCTTCACCTACATTTATATCTCCTCCCGGAGGAATTTTATTGCCTTCGTATTCAAAATCTGTTCTGCCTCCGGTAGGGTATTCAATCGAATTCAATACGCACCTTGGATCAAAAACGGCCTTTCTGCCTGCTCCATTTGGATTGACAATAGTACCGGCAATTTCTACTCTCGGCACCAGGGTTTCAGTTGTATTACCGTTATAGTACCCCCAAAAATCGATGGCGCTTGAAGTTACTGCGGGAAGTAAACCTGAAAAGTAGTCAAAACGATATGCCGGTTTGGAATCAACTGCCCCCGCTCCGTTATAACCGTTTTCCTGCAGAGTTTTCAGGAGCAACCGGTTGCTTGTGGTCTCATATCCAAATTGGAATTCCAGGACTTTTGTCAAAGGGTCGTCTTTCCATTGCCGTTTAATTTCGATATCATCAAGTTTGAATCCACTTGATTTTGGGTTGCCGGGCGATTCTGTTACAGGAACAACCAGGAATTCAATTCTTTCCGCTTCATAGGTGCCTATCGAAAAGATGATTGTTTTTAAGAACCGGCGGTCATAGATTTTGACGTCATTTTGGATGTCATCACCAGTTGAAATGGACCCGTTCGGACTTTGCGGGCAAAATTCGTGATCACTGCCGCTGCTTCCGGGGTAAGCAACGCCAATTGAATAACTGTCATTATGGAAAGAATTTATGGGTGCCAGATAATAAGCTTCTCCATTCAGTGTACTTACCTTTTCATTGATGAAGGTCATTTGCTCTGACCCATCAGCCGAATTGATAGAAGTCAGGTACCAACCTGAATTATAGGTATAGGTGGGGTGTTGGCTTGGGGCAGGTGGTTCGATCATCTCTTCTCCTACCTGAAACTCCGATTTTTCCGGATCACCAAACTGGTAAATTTTACCCATTGGGTCAATGACAGTGAAACCTGTAATATCATCATTGGCGTCGAAAACAGGATTGATGACCAACTCAGAATAGTCCCGCATGACAATGGACTTGTTCTTCAGGATTGCGAAACTGCCCGAATATCCTGGAAAATTGAAATAATATACATCAGGTTGGATTTCTATTTCTCCAACGGCGACTTTATAATAAAATTGGTTTTCCAGAATCAGGTCTGAACTGCCTTGTACTTCCATCCCGGCAAACTGAGGGTAGGTAGCTTCAAAATCGAAAAAATTATCTTTTAAATCAGGTCTGCCTTTGACTGATCTTGTGATAACACCACCAGCCTGCAAGGTCCAACCCAGTCCGGTCCAGGAAGGAATCGTAGCCACTCGCACACTTTGCGGATCATAGCTCAGTGAGATCGGTGCGGAAAGGTATTTCCCACTGATATTATAAACCGGTATATTGATACTGGGTGAACCGGTATAATAATTTACAGGAACATTGCCGTAACTGCCGAGTGAAGCCGCTTGGGGGGATGGAGGCACAACATTGTTGGCTTTTATCCAGGAGCCTGGTTGGAAAGGTACCGGCTCATTTCCTTGAGCGGAAAGATCAAGATAAAAAGCAAACAAAAACACCGCTAAAACACAGCACACGGTGTGTGTGTGTGTGTGTGTGTGTGTGTGTGTGTGTGTGTGTGCAGGTTGAGTTTTTCATACCGGAGAAAAGGTTAATTTTTATTTGGACAAACTGATAGAACCCATGGGGTTTATATCGAAAAAACGGCGGGCGCGGCAAAATATTTTCCATGCGGGTATTTTTTCTGATTCCGCCGCAAATTAGCCAGCATTCCCCGGATGGTCAAGGACAAAATCGTGGTTTTGGGCAGGGTCAAATGTGAGGGACAGGGTTTGGAGCCAGCAAGCCTCAGAACCTGACCGGCAACCATGAACTCATTCAGGCTTTTTCCAAGGTAAAGCCGAAGGTGGAGCCAAGATTCGGCGTGCTGCGTACGTTGATGGTTTGCTTGTGGGCCTCGATGATATGCTTCACGATAGAAAGGCCCAGGCCTGAGCCCCCTTGTTCGCGGGAGCGGCTTTTGTCGACGCGGTAGAACCGGTCGAAGACGTGGTTGAGGTGTTGTTTGGGGATTCCGATACCATTGTCAGCGACCTCCACGAGCAGGTTTTTATCCATATCATAGAATCCGACCTTGGTCTTGCCGTTGGGGTTTCCGTATTTTATGGAGTTGTGGACCAGGTTGGTCAGCACCTGACGGATATTTTCGCGGTCAGCCCGGACCCGGTAATTGTGGCCGGCGCCTTCCTTGAATTCGAGTTTGATGTTTTTCTCGGCGGCCCTCATCTCGAGGTCTTCGAATACCTCCTGGGTGAGTTCCTTGATGTCGAAGACCTGCATTTCCAGCACCAGTCCGCCGGATTCTAGGCGGGCTATGGCGCTGAGGTCTTCCACGATGGTGTACAGGCGTTCGACGTTTTTGGCGGCTTTCTGGAGAAAAGACATGTTGACCTCCTCATCGTACAGGCCGCCGTCGATCAGGGAGTGCAGGTAGCCCTGGATGCTGAAGATCGGGGTTTTGAGTTCGTGGGAAATGTCCCCCACAAATTTGCGGCGGTACTCCGCCCAGGTCTTGTACTTGTCGATCTCTTTTTCCTGGATATCGGCCCATTGTTCCACTTCCTTTTCCACATCTTCAAAAATGGTGGGCGCCATTTCGAATTTGGCGGTTCGTTCTTCCGGCGAGCGCTTGTGGCGGTGGATCGTTTTATAGATCACCTTGATCTTGCGGTAGATATAATTCTTGATGTAATAGAAGCTGGTGTAGTAAGCGGTAAGAAAGATGAGGAAAGGAAAGGCTATCCAGGTCCAATTCAGGCGAATGCCGTCAAATACCCAGAAAAGAACAAAGAAAATAAAAAAGGTAATGATGGTGATAAAAAGAGCGGTAAATAAGGAAACTTGCCGTGGCGTCGGGTTTTTGATCATTAAAATTCAAATTTATAGCCGATTCCTTTTATGGTTTTGATGTAATCGTCTCCGATTTTTTCGCGGAGTTTCCGGATGTGCACGTCGATGGTGCGGTTGCCGACAATAACGTCCGTCCCCCATACTTTATTGAATATCTCCTCGCGGGAGAAGACCTTACCCGGTTTGGAGGCCAGCAGGATGAGCAGTTCGAACTCCTTTTTGGCCAGGTCGATGGTTTCGTCACCGCGCTGGACAGTGACCCGTTCCTTGTCGATGATCATGTTGCCGATGGCCAGTTTGTCGCCGCTTTCCACCTCATAGCGATCTGAGCGGCGCAGGAGGGCTTTGATGCGGCTGATGAACACGCGGGGTCTGATGGGTTTGGTGATATAGTCGTCGCCGCCGACATCGAGGGCTGCGATCTGGGAGTAATCTTCTTCGCGGGCGGTCAGGAAGGCGATCACCGTTTTGTCGAATTCCGGTTTGGAACGGAGGATGCGGCAAACCTCTACGCCGTCCATTTTGGGCATCATGATGTCCAGGACGATGAGCTGGGGTTTTTCCTGGTCGGCGATTTTGATGGCCTCTTCACCGTCGGAAGCGGCGAGAACGTCAAATCCTTCCTTTACGAGGTTGTATTTGAGGAACTCAAGGATATCGGGTTCATCGTCGACGATCAGGATCTTGGTCGAGTCCATGTTAAATTAACATTAATAAGCGGCAAAAATAGCCTTTTATCAAAGTAATGAACCCGGCCGGAGTTTAAATTATTGTTAACTGTAACAACGATTTGTATTAAAAATCGCCCAGTGTTTCTTCCAATTGGGCCAAAGCCCGTTGGGTTTGCTCGGCGTTGGGCGCTTTTCCGTGCCATTGGTGCGTGCCTTCCATGAAGTCGACGCCTTTGCCCATTACGGTTTTCATCAGGATAACGACGGGTTTGCCTTTACCGCTCCGGGACTGTGCTTCGCGGAGGGCGGCGATGACCGCTTCGAGGTCATTTCCATGGTCGAGGCGGACGACATCCCAGCCGAAAGCGGCCCATTTGCCGGGCAGGTCGCCCAGGGAAAGGACCTCGTCGTTGGGGCCGTCAATCTGCTGACCGTTCCAGTCGACCGTTACAATCAGGTTATCGACCTTATTGTGAGCCGCGAAGAGCAGCGCTTCCCAGATCTGGCCTTCCTGGAGTTCGCCGTCGCCGGTGAGGGCGTATACTTTTTTGTCATCGCCGTTGAGCCGTTTGGAGAGGGCCATGCCGATAGCTACGGAGAGCCCTTGCCCGAGCGACCCGGAAGCGACGCGGATGCCGGGAAGCCCCTCATGGGTAGCGGGGTGCCCCTGCAGCCGGGAATTGAGTTGGCGGAAGGTAGCCATTTCTGCTACCGGGAAATAGCCGCTGCGGGCCAGGGTGCTGTACCAGACCGGAGAGATATGCCCGTTGGAAAGGAAGAACACGTCTTCGCCCTTGCCTTCCATGTGGAAGTCGGGGTTGTGGTCCATGATTTCAAAATACAGGGCCGTGAAGAATTCGGTGCAGCCCAGCGATCCGCCCGGGTGGCCGCTTTGGCAGTTGAATACCTGGCGAATGATGTCGCGCCGGATCTGGGAGGCTATGTTACGAAGCTTGGAAATATCAGCCATAAGGAAAAGGAATGATCTGTTTTGACAAAAAAGGGCAACCCGAAACTGTGTGCGGATTGCCCTTTATATGCTGAATAGTCAGTAACTATTTTCGCAAATTAGTTGACAGATTCGGAGAGTTTCTTGCCGGCCTTGAATTTCACAGACTTCTTAGCAGCAATCTTCACCGTTGCACCAGTGCGGGGGTTACGGCCGGTACGAGCCTCACGGTTAGAGACAGAAAATGTACCGAAGCCTACCAAAGTAACCGAATCGCCGCTTTTCAGCGCACCTTCAATGGCGCCCAGAACAGCCTCTAAAGCGCTGTCAGCCTGCGCTTTGGTAATGCCAGCATTTTCTGCAATCTTGTTGATCAGATCTCCCTTATTCATTTGAGACGGTTTTAGTGAGAAAAAATGTGCCGCAAATTTATACGCTGCCTATTGCTTAACCAAGCATTTTCAATAAAAATAACCTTGAAAGCCTTTTATTTTTTGATTTTTAGCAGGAATACAACATCTTTACGTCCGCCTCCGTTAAAAAAAGTCACTTCAAATCCTGTTTTGCCATGAATCGCTTATCATCCAGGCGCCTTTTAATTTTGCTGATCCTGGCCGTTGCCGTTGCTGCGGGTCCTTCCTGCAGCCGAAAGACGGGTTGCCCGGCCGTTGAGTCCACCCAGGTCAAAACCAAGAAGAACGGCCAGCTTTCCACCAAACGGGGCAATTCCAACCTTTTTCCTAAAAATATGCGGGGCAACTGACGCGGATGAAGATCGGTTTACTCGGCTACGGCAAAATGGGAAAGGAGATCGAACGGCTTGCCCTGGCGGCAGGCGATGAGGTCGCCTTCCGCATCAACCGGTCAAATGAATCCGCACTGGACAGCCAACTGGTCCGGACCGCAGACGTGGCCATTGAATTCAGCCGTCCAGAAAATGCTTATCGCAACATCAGCCTCTGCCTGGAATCGGGCGTACCGGTCGTGGCCGGCACCACCGGTTGGCTCGACCGCATGCCGGAAGCGCAAGCCCTCTGCAAGGCCCAAAACGGCGCCTTGTTCTATGCCGCCAATTTCAGCATCGGTGTTCACCTGTTTTTTGCCCTCAATCGCTACCTGGCCGATCTGATGGCCGCGCGCCCCGAGTACCGGGCCGAAATGGAGGAGATTCACCATACCCAAAAACTGGACGCTCCCAGCGGAACGGCCATTGCCCTGGCCCGGGATATGATCGACCGGCTGCCGGGCATTTCCGACTGGGTCAACCGGGCTTCGGATCAACCTTCCTCCCTGACCGTTCTTTCCCGCAGGGAAGGGCAGGTACCCGGCACCCATACCATTAAATATGCCTCCGCCGTCGACACCCTGACCATTCAGCACGAAGCGCATTCCCGCGAAGGGTTTGCCAAAGGCGCCCTGGCGGCAGCCCACTGGATTGCCGGCAAACAAGGTTATTTTGAGATGAACGATATGCTGGGGATCGATTGACGGGTCCCCTACCCCTTTATGCCACTAGACGCCCAACAAAAACAAAACGCAAAATCCTTACTGCACCTATGAAACTATTGAGAAAAATCCTGCTCTCCCTGGTCGGCGTCTATCTCCTTTATATTATAGGGGTGCTTATCTTTGGCACCGTCAAGGATTACCAACCGCCTCCCGCCGAAACCTTGAGCCAGTCCGATCCGGCAACGGTAACGCCCATCCGGGACAGCATCCTCCGACTCACGATCTGGAATATCGGTTATTGCGGCCTGGGCGCCGAATCTGATTTCTTTTACGATAACGGCGGCTTTTTCCTGGCCGGCAGGCATTCCGTCAGGTCTTCACGCGATTTGGTGAATAAAAACCTGAACGGCATCAAACAGGTCGCTTCCGGCATTCAAAGCGATTTCTACCTGTTCCAGGAAACGGACAAAGGCTCCAAACGAAGCTATTACATCAATGAGTTTGAAGAACTGGGCAAACAGATGGAGGGCTACCATCAGGCTTTCGGGCTGAACTACCTGGTGGACTTCGTGCCGTTGCCCCTGCTGGAACCCTGGCGGGCTTACGGCCGCACCGAATCCGGATTGTCCACCTATTCCCGGTACGAACCGGTTGAGGCGGTCCGCAGGCAGTTGCCCGGCAATTACGCCTGGCCGACGCGGATTTTCCAGCTCGATCGCTGCGCCCTGATTCAGCGTTACCCCCTTCAAAACGGCAAGGAACTGCTCCTGCTCAATATACACAATTCGGCCTACGACGAGCTGGGCAAGCTCAAAACCCAACAGCTGGATTTTCTGAAAAAGATCTTCCTGGAGGCCTACGAGGCCGGGAATTATGTCATCGCAGGCGGCGACTGGAACGAATGTCCACCCTATTTCCGGTTCGACGGGTTCATGCCGGACAAGACCCAGGGATACCGTCAGTTGAACATCGATCCGGATTTCATGCCCCCGGGCTGGAAATGGGTTTATGACCCCGGCATTCCAACCAACCGCAAGAACAAAACCGCTTACCAACCCGGAGAAACCTTTGTGACGATCATCGATTTCTACCTCATATCGCCGAATATCCGGGTGAGGTCCGTAAAAACGGTAGATACCGGCTTCCGTTTTTCGGATCACCAGCCGGTCTGGATGGAGGTGGAGTTGAATTGATTTTACATTGATTCGATTCTTCGATTGATTCGATTCTTCGATTCCTCAATTCCTCAATTCCTCAATTCCTCGATTCCTCAATAAAGGATTCATCCGATTTCAACAGGGTTCCTTACCTTCGCGGGCAAAGCAACCTTAACCATGTCCAAGATCGCTGTTTTTCCGGGATCATTTGACCCCATCACCGTCGGCCACGTCGAGCTGGTGCAACGGGCTTTGCCGTTCTTTGAAAAGATCATCGTTGCCATCGGGATCAATTCTCAGAAAAGCACCTTGTTTGACTTCGATCAGCGCATGGATTGGTTAAAGGCCGTATTCAAGGACGAACCGAAAGTAGAGGTCGATTTTTTCGAAAACCTGACGGCGCATTATTGCCGCAGGATCGGCGCACGCTACCTGCTTCGGGGGTTGCGGAATGCATCCGATTTCGATTATGAAAAGACCATTTCCCAGCTCAACCACATCATCGGCGATGGACTGGAGACCATTTTCCTCATCAGCAAACCCGCCTACTCGCACATCAGTTCGACGATTGTCCGGGAGATCATCAAAGGAGGGGGCGATGCCAGCCCGTTCCTGCCCCGCGAGGTTCGCATAAATCATTACAACGGTTGAGCACGGGCAAATACAAATACGACTGGATCATTTTCGACGCCGACAACACCCTTTTCGACTTCACAGCGTGTGAAAAGGCGGCACTGAAAGGCGCCTTGGAAAATCTGGGGGTCTATTTCCAGGACAGTCACCACGACGTATACCATATCATCAACAAGTCCTGCTGGCACGATTTCGAGACGGGCAGGATCACCCGGGCTGAATTGCGCCTGCGCCGGTTCGAGTTGTTTTTCGCGGAGATCGGCCTGAAGGAGGACCTGGAGGCGTTTGCGGTTGATTACCTGGGGCTGTTGGCCGGCGGGACGATCCTGCTGCCGGGCGCCGAAGCCCTGCTGAACAGCTTGCACGGAGAATTCGGCCTCGCGCTGGCTACCAACGGACTGAAGGAAGTGCAACGCCCCCGGCTGGTCAAATCGGGACTGACCTCCTTTTTCAAGGTCATCGTGGTTTCGGATGAGATCGGCCATGCCAAGCCCGATGCCGGTTTTTTCGATCATGCCTTTCATGAGATGGGCCGGCCCGACCCAGGCCGGGTATTGATGGTCGGCGATAACCTGAATGCCGATATCCTGGGCAGCATGTCGTACGGCATCGACGCGTGCTGGTTCAATCCCGACCGTTTGCAGCCCTATCTGGACATAGAACCCGACTACCAGATCCACGACCTTTCCGAGGTGCTCAAGCTGGTTAATTCGGCGGAAAGGTGATAAAATCCAAACAGTGTACTATATTTGCAGCGTCAGACCAAAACCCTGCTTTCAATGCCGGATGCAACTTTTTTACTTCCTCCAATCAAAAATGAACCTGTATTGTCCTACGCTCCGGGCTCTCCCGAGCGCGCTGCGGTCAAAGCAGCTATTGCGGAGCTGAAGGCTCAAAAGCTCGACATACCGATGCATATCGGAGGGCAGGCGGTTCGCGCAAGTGAAAAAGTGACCATTACCCCGCCGCACGACCACAAATACGTACTCGGTCATTTCCACAAAGGCGGTTCCGAACACGTACACCAGGCTATTCAGGCGGCCCTTGCCGCAAAGCCCGCCTGGGAAGCCATGCCCTGGCAGGAAAGAGCGGCCATTTTCCTGAAAGCAGCCGATCTGCTGGCCGGCCCGTTCCGGGCTAAAATGAATGCGGCCACCATGCTCGGTCAATCCAAGACCATCTACCAGGCCGAGATTGACTGCGTTGCCGAATTGTGTGACTTCTTCCGGTTCAACGCCCAATACATGACGGATATCTACCGGGAGCAACCCGGTAGCTCCGCAGGCATCTGGAACCGGCTGGAATACCGTCCGCTCGAAGGGTTCATCTTCGCCCTGACGCCGTTCAACTTCACGTCTATCGCCGGTAATTTGCCGGCGGCGCCCGCCTTGATGGGCAATACGGTCGTCTGGAAACCGGCCGAAACGCAGGTGTATTCGGCGGCGGTGATCATGGAGATCTTTGAAGCAGCAGGCCTTCCGCCGGGGGTGATCAACCTGATCCTGGTAGACGGCCCGGTTGCCGGAGATATCATCTTTGCACACCCCGAATTCGCGGGTCTGCATTTCACCGGCAGCACCAAGGTCTTCCAGCACCTTTGGCTGACCATCGGCAAAAACATCGCCAAATACAAATCCTATCCGCGGATCGTGGGAGAAACAGGCGGCAAGGATTTTGTCGTCGCCCACCCCAGCGCCGACCCCAGGGCGGTCGCTACCGCACTGGTGAGGGGCGCATTCGAATACCAGGGCCAGAAATGCTCGGCTGCATCGCGCGCGTACATCCCCAGAAGCCTCTGGAAAAGCGTTAAATCTTTCATGCTTGAAGATTTGGCCTCCATACGTGTGGGATCTCCGGAAGATTTTACTAATTTTGTCAATGCGGTGATCGATCACCGCGCATTTGACAAGATCACCAGCTATATTGCCCAAGCCAAAAAGGACGAAGGGGTCGAGATTATCGCCGGCGGAGAATACGACAAATCGGTAGGCTATTTCATCCAGCCGACCGTTCTGCTGGTCGACGATCCGCATTACAAGACCATGGAAGAGGAGATCTTCGGCCCCGTTCTGACCATCTATGTTTATAATGACCGTTCCTGGGAAAAAACCCTGGATCTGGTAGATGAAACCTCTCCTTACGCATTGACCGGCGCCGTGTTCGCCTCCGATAGGGAAGCAATAGCGCACGCTACAGAGAAGTTGCGCCATGCAGCCGGCAATTTTTACATCAATGACAAACCTACCGGAGCCGTTGTCGGACAGCAACCGTTCGGCGGCGCAAGGGCTTCCGGCACCAACGATAAGGCAGGCTCCGTTTGGAATCTCCTCCGTTGGGTTTCACCGCGCACTCTGAAGGAAAATTTCGTTCCGCCGACGGATTATCGCTATCCGTTCATGGCTGAAGAATAGCCCGAAGCGGGCATAATTCGCTAGTAACAAATTGTGGCTGGGGTGTCTTCTTAACCGAAGATGCCCCTAATTTTTTCGATCACCATGGAATCTGCAACCCGATTGCCGGCTGAATGGGAGCCGCAAAGCGCCGTTCAATTCACGTTCCCCCATCCCGATACGGATTGGGCCGATATGCTGGACGACGTCATCCCCTGCTTTTTGGATTGCATCCGGGCCGTAAGCCGGTTCGAGCAAGTACTGATCGTCTGCTACGACCTGAAATGGGTCGACCGGCAACTGGCAAACCTCGACCGGACCAACCTCATCCTGGCCGAACTGCCCAGCAACGACACCTGGGCGCGCGACCACGGCGGCATCACCATCCTGGTCGATAACCAACCGGTCATCCTGGATTTTGTATTCAACGGCTGGGGGCTCAAATTCGCGGCCGACAAGGATAACCTGATCACCTCCGGATTGAAACGGCTGGGTGTTTTCGGCTCCACGCCGGTCCTGCCGGGGGGCATCGCCCTCGAAGGCGGCGGCATTGAAAGCGACGGTCAGGGCACCCTGATGACAACAACCCATTGCCTGCTGTCGCCCAACCGGAATCCGCATATGGACCAGGCGGCGACCGAAGCCTTCCTCAAACAGCGGTTCGGCCTGAAAAAGGTATTGTGGCTCCGCAACGGCTACCTCGCAGGCGACGACACGGACTCCCATATCGATACCCTGGCGCGTTTCTGCGACCCGGAGACGATCGCCTATGTGCAATGCACCGATGAATCAGACGAGCATTTCGAGGCCCTGCGGCTGATGGAGCAGGAATTGAAAGCGTTCCGAACCCCCGGCGGACAACCTTACCGCCTGGTTCCGCTCCCGATGCCCTCCCCCGTTTATGCGGAAGAAGGCTACCGGCTGCCGGCTACCTATGCCAATTTCCTGATCATCAACGGGGCCGTTCTGGTCCCGGTATATGGCGTCCCGGAAGACGAAACGGCTTTGGAACGACTGCGCCCGTTATTTCCCGGCAGGGAGATCATTGCCATTGATTGCAGCGCATTGATCCGGCAACATGGGTCTTTGCATTGCATATCGATGCAGTACCCCAGGTCCGTAGCGACGTAAAATCCTACGTCGCTTAAAGATCTTACGTCGCATAGGAAAATCATACATCCGATAAAAAGATGTGACCTTTCAGGGTAATCCTGCGTTTAAAAGAGGGGATTATTTAAAAGCATTCCTACAAACGATGACGAAATTAAAAATCGGACTGGTTCAGCAGACCTGTGGGCTTGACCGGCAGGAAAATATCGAAAAATCAATTGAGGGGATAAGGACTTGCGCGGCAAACGGCGCGGATTTGGTTGTTTTACAGGAATTGCACACGGGCATTTATTTCTGCCAGGCGGAAGAGGTCGAAAAATTCGAACTGGCGGAACCGATCCCGGGGCCGTCGACGCAAGAGTTCGGGGCGATCGCCCGTGAATTGGGCATTGTGCTGGTGTGTTCCCTGTTTGAAAAAAGAGCGCCGGGATTGTACCACAATACGGCGGTTGTACTGGAAAAAGACGGCAGCATGGCGGGTAAATACCGTAAAATGCACATCCCCGATGACCCGGCCTATTACGAGAAATTCTATTTCACCCCGGGCGATCTCGGCTTCAAGCCCGTCGACACCTCGGTCGGCCGGTTGGGGGTGCTGGTCTGTTGGGATCAATGGTACCCTGAAGCGGCCCGCCTGATGGCCCTGGCGGGGGCTGAACTGCTGATCTATCCTACCGCTATCGGATGGGAAAGTTCGGACAGCGCGGAAGAGAAATCCCGCCAGTTCGGCGCCTGGCAGACTATACAACGCGG
Organism: uncultured Lewinella sp.; assembly: GCA_937873655.1. Taxonomy (GTDB): domain Bacteria; phylum Bacteroidota; class Bacteroidia; order Chitinophagales; family Saprospiraceae; genus JACJYC01. Next base: position 14,023 of record CALMYQ010000006.1, read on the forward strand.
GCATGCGGTAGCGAACGGCCTCCCGGTGATCGCAGTGAACCGAACGGGCAGGGAACCCGATTGGTCAGGCGTAACGGGGGGGATCGAATTCTGGGGGCAGAGCTTTGTTGCCGGCCCTCAAGGGGAGCTTATTTACCAGTCGCCGGCCGGAGAAGAGGATTTTGCCGTGGTGGAACTGGACAAGCGGCGGAGCGAGGATGTGCGGCGCATCTGGCCGTTTTTGCGGGACCGGCGCATTGACGCTTACGAGGGGTTGGTGAAGCGGTATTTGGATTGAGGGGAGTGGTGATTATTCCCTTCGGTCATGTAGGCTTCGACTGCGCTCAGTCTATCACTCCGTGCTTGTGGATTTGTTGATTCGTTGATCTGATCAGTTCCTCGATTCCTCGATTCCTCAATCCCTCAATAGCCACCTCGCCGGCCGGAGAGGGTCAGAGGATTTGTTGGGCGCGAAGGAGGGCCATAACGGAAAGCGCGTCCGTGATTTCTCCGGATTCTACCATTTTCACAGCTTCGGAAAAGGGCAATTTGCGGACTTCCAGTTTTTCGGTTTCTTCCGGTTGGGAAGGCCCGAATGACAGTTCCCGGGCCAGGAAAACCATTCCGGCTTCGTCGGTAACGGAGTTGGAGGTATGAAAATCCAGGATTTTTTCCCATTTGCCGGCGGTTATGCCGGTTTCTTCCAATAATTCCCGCTGCGCGGAAGCCAGCGGGTCGGTCCCCAGGGGGCAGCCGCCTTCGGGGATCTCCCAGCTGTACTGATCGATGGTATACCGGTATTGGCCGACCAGCCAGGTGTTGCCCTGTTCATCCAGTGGAACAATGCCGATGGCCAGGTTCTTGAAATGGACAACGCCGTAGATACCCTTATTCCCCGAGGGATTGATCACATCCCGGTGAGAAACGGCGATCCAGGGGTTATCGTAAATCCGTTCGATGCTGACGGTCTGCCAGGGATTTTTAAAATCAGGCATAGTGGATAGATTGTGGGGGTAAGATAGGGGGAATTGAGGAATTGAGGAATTGAGGAACTGAGGAATTGAGGAACTGAATTTGCTCACCGGATATGATGAGTGAGCCGGGAGGGTCGTCTGATGCAAGTGAATCAGGAATTGGATCCGCAGAGCGGCCTTCCGGAATTCCTGATTCACTGGCCTTTTAAGCCGATAGATTATTTTACGACAGCCCAGCGCGCGATGGATTCCGTAGCCGTGGTAGCCCGGATCAGGTAGCTGCCCTGCGGCAAGCCGGCCACGCTGAACGGCAGGTTGTTCTCACCCGCCGGGACCTGACCGTTAAAGAGATTTTTAATCAGGCGGCCCGACCGGTCGAACAGGTCAATGTTCAGGCGCTGGAGTTGAACCGGGTTTTTGAGCCAAAGCGAGCCCTGGTCCTCCAGCGGATTCGGCCAGATTTGCAGGGTCAGACTGGGTTCGATGCGTTCATTGGTGGATACGAGGCCGTCCTGGATAAAGTCCGTATAATTGGTATTGACGGCGAGGTAGCGGTTGCCGTCTTTTTTCCAGATGACGGTGACGATCCGGATATTGGACTGCGGATAGGTGATCTCACTCCAGGGGACGCTCGTCTGCAGGGAGAATTCCGTGCCGGCGGCGATGGCCTGGTCGCTGAGCAGCATTCCAAAATCATCGGTGGTCAGTTTGCGGCGGAACAGTTCCTTGTGCTGGGCATTATTTCCCTGCGATTGCTGAAAACCGACATACAGTTTTTCAACCAGGTAGACCCCGAGGCGGTATTCTCCGCCGTCGGTCGGATTAAAAAAACGGGTCTTGGTGACCACCTTCAGCTCTCCGTCAGCATGGGCGGCGATCAGGCCGGTCTGGGCCAGGGGGTCGCCGGCGGAAAGGTTGTTGACTTCGTTGGAGAGCGTAGTATAGAAGGTCGTGTAATTGGAACTGTTGACCGGTTCTTTTGTCATATCCAGGTAGAATTCCGGCTGTCCGATGATATTGAAGTTATGGGCCAGCTTGCTGGCTGTGGAATTGGTCAGTCCGCCGCTGTGGTGGATGGTCCAGACCATGGCTTTGGCCGAATTATCATCCAGGGCGCCCTCATAAAAATTCCAGCCCCAGCCTCCGCAAGGCGGGCACCAGTCGGCTGCAATTTTGGTAAACATGGGGATCTTTGTTTGAGGAACTTCAATGGATTGGGCATTCAATACGCTGCAAAAGAGCCCGAAAGCGGCGATCAAGGTAGAATTCCGGAATTTCATAGGATGCATTTTGGTTGGTCAAAAGTCATGATTTATTTCAATATACGTACAATGTCGGCAAAAGTTAGGCCAATACCCGGTTTTCAGGATAGTTTCCGGTTAAAATGTCCGGCAGGCTGCAAGGCTCCCGCCGCGTAAACCGCTGCGGATGAATTGCTTTCTGCACCGGCCCGCATCATAAAATATTTTCAGGCCGTTACCATTATTCAATTATACTTTTTACCTTTGCGGACCAATCCTGACCAAAGCCAGTCCGCTTTTCAAAATCACTCAATCAAATCAAACAACGGCGACGGCATGCCATTGGCTTTGCTGAAGATTTAGGAATTTGGCCATCCGGGGTTTCTGTCAAGGGCTCCGTTGTTCCCAAATGCCGATTTTCCTTCCAATGAGCCCGCTGTTCTTTTTTTAATTCAATTAAAGAAAAGCATTATGGCTAAAATGAATTTCGGCGGTGTCGAAGAAAATGTAGCAACCCGCGAAGAATTTCCACTTGAAAAGGCATTGAACACCCTCGCGGATGAGACCATCGCCATCATCGGTTACGGCGTGCAGGGCCCCGGTCAGGCGTTGAACCTGCGTGAAAACGGCTTCAACGTCATCATCGGCCAGCGTAAAGGCTCCAAAACCTGGGACAAAGCGGTGCGCGACGGCTGGGTACCCGGCGAGACCCTGTTTGAGATCGAAGAAGCGGCCGAACGGGGCACGATTATCCAGTATCTCTTGTCTGACGCTGCCCAGATCGCCATTTGGCCCAAGCTCAAGCCGTACCTCACCAAAGGCAAAGCCCTCTATTTCTCCCACGGATTCGCCATCACCTACAAGGAACGGACCGGCATTATCCCGCCTGCCGACGTGGACGTGATCCTCGTAGCGCCGAAGGGCTCCGGTACGAGCCTGCGCCGCTTGTTCCTGGAAGGCCGCGGCTTGAATTCCAGCTACGCCATTTTCCAGGACGCCACGGGCAACGCCTACGACCGGGTCATCGCCCTGGGCATCGGCATCGGTTCGGGCTACCTGTTTGAAACCACCTTCCAAAAAGAAGTATTCAGCGACCTGACCGGCGAACGCGGCACGCTCATGGGCGCTATCCAGGGTATTTTTGCCGCCCAGTACGACGAATTGCGCAAGCGCGGCCACTCCCCCTCCGAAGCCTTCAACGAGACGGTGGAAGAACTCACCCAAAGCCTGATGCCGCTGGTTGCGGAAAACGGCATGGACTGGATGTACGCCAACTGCTCCACAACCGCTCAGCGCGGCGCATTGGACTGGTGGTCGAAATTCCGCGACGCCGTTGCGCCTGTTTTCAAGGAACTCTATGACAGCGTCGCATCCGGCAATGAAGCCCAACGTTCGATCGACTCCAACAGCCAGGCCGATTATCGCGCCAAACTGGAAGAGGAACTGCGCCTTCTGCGCGAAAGCGAAATGTGGCAGGCAGGCCGCGTGGTGCGGAGTCTGAGGCCGGAGGCCAGTGCAGTGAAGGTGGATGCTTGATGCTGGATGCTGGATGCTGGCAGGCGTACTGACAACTGACAACTGACAACTGACAACTGACAACTGAAACTGCAACTGCAACTGACAACTGCAACCTGCCCGGCGTCCATGAATAAATAGCGGTGTAAAATGACTCCGAGTACAACGAAGGCGAACCCCGTCCTGATGACGGTGGAAAACATATACAAAGCCAAAGTGCGGCTGAAGGGGGTGGTGGAAACTACCCCGCTTCAGCAAAATCTGCATTTTTCGGAGCTGTATGAATGCAGGCTCTGGCTGAAAAGGGAAGACATGCAGGTGGTACGCTCCTACAAGATCAGGGGAGCCTACAATAAGATGTCGACCATTCCGAAGTCCGAGCTTGCCAAAGGCGTCATTTGCGCCAGCGCCGGCAATCACGCCATGGGGGTGGCTTACGCCTGCCAGCGAATGGGCATCAAGGGCAAAATCTATATGCCGGCCGTTACCCCGCAGCAGAAGGTCCGCAAGGTGGAAAAATTCGGCAAATCCTTTGTCGAGGTCGTCCTTACCGGCGATACGTTTGACGACTCCTATGACGCCGCCAAAGCAGCTGCCGAGACAGAGGGCATGACGTTTGTACACCCGTTCGACGACGAGCGGGTGATGGAAGGTCAGGGTACCGTCGGCCTGGAAATCATGGAAGCCTGCCCCCCGCCGATCGATTACATCTTTGTCGCCATCGGCGGCGGCGGACTGATCTCGGGGCTGGGCAGCTATTTCAAACAGATCAGCCCTTCCACCAGGATCATCGGGGTGGAGCCGCAGGGTGCGCCCGCCATGTACGAATCGCTCAAGGCGGGTCATGTGGTGCAACTTGACCAGATCGATACCTTCATCGACGGGGCAGCCGTCCGGAAAGTGGGCGAAAAAACCTTCAAGATCGCCCAACAGGTCGTGGATGACATGATCCTGGTGCCGGAAGGCAAGGTCTGTACTGCAATCCTCGAATTGTACAACGAAGAAGGCATCATTGTAGAACCTGCCGGCGCCCTGACCATCGCGGCGCTCGATTTTTACCGGGACCAGATCAAGGGTAAGAACGTGGTCTGCCTGCTCAGCGGCAGCAATAACGACATTACCCGAACAGAAGAGATCAAAGAAAGGAGCCTGTTGTACGAAGGGCTCAAACACTATTTCATCATCCGGTTCCCGCAGCGGGCCGGCGCCTTGCGCGACTTCCTCAATAATGTCCTGGGGCCCACCGATGACATTACCCACTTTGAATACACCAAAAAGCACAACCGGGACAACGGCCCGGCGCTCGTCGGCATACAGGTGAAAAAGCGGGAAGATTACGAGGGCCTCATCGAGCGGATGGATCGCAACCGGATCAATTACCAGGCCCTCAACGACAGCCGGATGCTGTTTGACTTCCTGGTATAAGTTCCCATCTTATTATTATCTCCGCTATCAAATCTCCGGGTCGGCCACATAGCCGGTGAAGATCATGGTATTGGTCGGGATATGGCGCAAAACCAGGACGAACGGGCTGGTGAAATAAAAGGTCGGCGGCAGGGAAGTGACCCCGAAACCGATCGAGGTGACGGCTGCTCCTTCCGCACCCTTTTCATCCACGTTCAGGACGGCTTTGTGCTTGATCTGGTTGATGAATATATTGTTGGACGACGTACCCATATCGGTGAAGTCGGCGTTCCGGTCGCTGAAGGCATCGATGACGCCGAGGGCCTTCAGGGATGCGATGAGGTCATTTTCGTAGGCCAGTTTCAGTTTGGGAAAGGCGACAATAGCTCTTTGGTACGTAGCGTCATCGTATAATGCCAGCCATTTTGCCTGATCCAGTTTGGCATGCCAGTCCGGGTCTGTATTGTTTTTGCCCTGCTGAATGAACGTGAGGCTATAGGTGGAGTCCTTGAACGGGATATCGACCAGATTGTAATCATTCCCCTGGCGGAAGGTGAAATTCCGGTCGGCATTGACCAGCTCGACAGGTACTTTGGATCCGTCGGCTTTGGTGAAGTCCGTTTCGTAGGTGGATTCCGGGGCGAATCCCGTGGCCCAATCCGCTTTGAAGTGGAGGGCATTGATCAGGAAGGCGACATCCATATCCGTGATCTTTTCCAGGATCTTGTCGATCTTGCCGTTGGTGCTGTTTTTGACCCAGGTGTTGATCTGATCGAGGGAAGTTTCTTCCGCCGTGAAATCCAGGTTCTTGAACCCGCAGGCATAATCATCGGTCAGCGTATTGACGAACGGCGTCTTGAGGTTGATCCGGTCGGGGTCATAAAAATAGCCGTTGGCCATGGTCAGGGTCGGCTGACCGCTCTGCTGGGTGAGCATCGTCGTCAGGTCGCCGTGAAACTGGTTGAGGGAGGCTACTTCGCAGTCCTTGCAATCCATCAATTCCAGGATCTCATCCAGGGTATTGTCCTTGGCGCCGTTGATCGCCATCTGGACCGCCGTCTGGATGCTCCAGGGCGAGATCAGGATATTTTCACCGGGTTTGGCGGCGTGCTCCTTGTTAAAGATCTTCCAGCCGATACTTTGGTTGATGGCGGCGATTTCCTGGACATTTTCCACCGGTATGGGATCCGGGCCGGCGGGATTGTTGTTTTCCTTTTTGCAGGCCGTAAAGAGGAGGCCTAAGAGGGCGATGGGAATGATTTTGGTCATGATGATTGGTTTTGGAACCTTGCGCAGTACCAAGGTTTGCGAATCGAATAACTATGCAATTGGCTGTTTATTTAACCAAACAGCCGATGCATGCCTGTCTGTTCAATCAGGAAGACGTTTTTTGAGCCGGACAGGTTGGCCCAAAACCGGGAATAATCGGCATAATGTTAAACTTCAGCCCGAAAAAGGCCTATTCTCCCTTCACCAGCCGCCCCACAAACACCGTCCGCAAGCCGATCCGGGCCCGCACCAGATAAAGGCCGGTAGCCAGCCCATCCAGCGGGATAGGGATGACGCCGTCCTGGTGTGTTTTCCGGAAAGCGGTGATCCTGCGACCGGTCCAGTCAAACAGTTCTATATCCAGATCGGCTGAACGGTTGAGGTGCAATTCCAGGTTGACCAGGTCCCCTGCCGGGTTGGGATACAAGCGCCCGCTATCCGCCAGAAGGGTTTCTCCGGCATCCACCAGCATCACGGTACCCACCGATTCGCAATCGTTGGCATCTGTCACGGTCACCTGATAGGCGCCTACGCCCAGCATTTCCAGCGTGTCGTTGATGCTGCCTGTGCTCCACAGGAATTCGTAGGGCGCTGTACCGCCAGAGGGCGTCACCACGATCCGGCCGTCGGCATAGTCGGGCGGCATGGGCGGGATGGTCTGGATATTCAGCAAAATGGGCGCCGGATTGTACAGGTTGAATTCCCGGAGGACGCTGCACCCCAGGTTATCGGTTACCCGGAAGGTATATTTCCCGGGCTTCAGGTTGACCAGGCTGTCGGAATGGGCATTGGGAATGATCACGCCGCCGTTCCACCAGGTAAGGGTATATGGGGGCTCTCCGCCGGAAATGTCCAGCCGGATGGCCCCGTCCTGTTCTCCGGCGCAGGTAGGATCCAGCACTTCCTCCTCAATATCGATCGGGGAATCCGGGCCGGTCACCTCAAAATCCTGAAGGACGACCTGGCAATTGTCCCCGTCGGTCAGCGTAAGCGTGTAGGCGCCGGCTTCCAGGTTGGCGATATCCTGGGTCATCATGCCGTTGCTCCAGGTGTAATGATAGGGTAATTTCCCGCCGGAAACGCTGAGCTGGATGCTGCCGGTATGGGCGCCGTAACACGCCACCGGGGCAATGCTGATATTGGACACCTGGATCGGTTGATTGACCTGGGGAACCTCGTCATCAAAGTAGACCGCGCATCCGTTGGCGTCGGTCAGCTTGAGATAATAATGCCCGGGGCCGACGCCGTCCAGGTCTTCGCTCAAACTGAGGGTATCGCCGGCCTCATTGGTCCAGATAAAGTTGTAGGGCGAAACGCCGCCGACCGGATGGAGGTCGATCCCGCCGTCGTTGCTGCCGGCGCAATTGACCGGATCCAGGTGATCAAGGGCGATGGACAACAGCGGCGGTTCCGACGTGTGTAGGGTCTGTGAAACGACCTGGCAGCCCGTCTGGAGGTCGGTAATGGTTACCCGGTAGGCGTCGAACAGGCCCAGGGAGTCGACCGTGACGCTGTCCGCCGAAACGCCGGTGAGCACGTATGTCGGTGAAAAATGATACCGGAACATCCCCGATCCGCCGGAAATAACAGCCGTCATGGAAGCATCCTTTTCCCCAAAACAAGTAATGGGGGTCAGGTAGAACGTATCCAGCTTCAGGGCCGGCACTTCTTCCCGGACCTTGATGGATGGGATTGAAGCCGTACAACCATTGGCGTCGGTGACGGTAACGCCATAATCGCCGGCCGGCATATTGATTAGTTTTTTCGTCTTTTTCCCGTTGTTCCATTCGTACTGGTAGGGTTGCGTGCCGCCGGCAGCATTCGCTACCAGTGAATCCAGCGCCGACGGATCGCAGGTAGCGCCGAAGGTCAGGGTAAAACTGACGGAAAGGGGCGGCGGTTCCGCAATGACAAAGTTGGTATCGATCGGACAGCCCCTGGCGTCGCTGGCCAGCAGGCGGTAAGTCCCTGGCGCCAGATCGTAGATTCCGGATTGGCCTGAACCCTGTCCTACCCAATTGACGGAATACGGCAAAGTGCCGCCTGTCAGCACCGTTTCGATATATCCGTTGGTCTCACCGTGGCAAAGGGCATTTCCCAGGTCAAAGGCGTCGATGCGGAATCGTTCGGGCCATTCCAGGGAAATGGTATCGGAAATGAACCTGCAACCGATGCCGTCGGAGATGGTCAGTTGGTAGTCGCCCGGAGCCAGCGATGCGCGATCCTTGGTCGCGGCGGGCCCGTCATTCCAGGCATACTGGATGGGCGGCGTGCCGGTGGCCAGCAAGACCGTCTGGATAAGACCGTCTGCAACGCCGTAACAAGACGGTTGTTCCGGGAACAGATTGGCCTGGAAGACCTGCGGCGCCGTCACAGCAATCACCGTATCCAGGATGCAGCCCTGCCCGTCCATGACTTCCACGGTGTGATTTCCCACCCCGATCCCGGTCAGGACAGGGTTCGTTGCGCCGCTGTCCCAATGATAGGTAAACGGCCCCACACCGGTCGGCGTAAGGGTGATCTGCCCGGTTTGCGGGCCCACGCACGGGGGCGGAACCACCGCAATTCCCAGGTTGATCGTTGTCTGCGGTTGAAGGTGAACGGTTAAGGGCAAGCTAAGACAGCCTCTGCTGTCCCGGGCGGTAACCGAATAGGTGCCTACCGGCAGGTCGGCAAGGGAATTTCCGCTTTGACCTCCGGCCCAGAAATAGGTATAGGGCGGCGTTCCGCCCGATGCGGCTACCTGAATAGATCCGGTAGAATCGCCCTGGCAGAGCGGCCGGTTAAACACAGCAACATTGACCGTAACGGGCAGGGGCTCTTTCACCTGCACCTGGATCTGAGCCGTACAGTTGTTGTAATCCGTAACGCTTGCGGTATAGGTACCGGCTGTCAGGCCGAATCGAACCGGGGAATTGCTTCCGCTCGCCCAGGTGAAGTGGTAGGGCGGCGTACCGCCGATGGCCCGAACCTGGACAAAGCCGTCGGGGATGCCCGAGCAACTCATATCCCGCAGGGAATCGACAACCAACTGAAGCAAGTCTGGCGCCTGGAGCTGAAAGGTGTCGATGCGGAAGCAGTCGTGGGCGTCTGAAACCGTCACAATGTACGATCCGGCCGCGATTTGCGCGTTCTGGGGCGTTTGTACCTGGTTGCTCCACTGGTATTCATAGGGCGGCGTACCGCCGAAAGCGACCACGGTGATGGAACCGTCGCTGTTCTGCGCGCAGGTGGGCGATCGCAGATCGGCACGGGTGACGATTACAGAGGGTTCTTCCACCACGATCTTATCCAGGGTGGTAATGCAAGGGCCGTCCGTAATGGTGACGGAATACTGACCGCCCGCGAGGTTGCCGATGCAGGAGGTGGTTTCGTTATTGCTCCAGTGGAAAACCGGGTTATTCCCCGTGACATTCACGCAAATTTCGCCGTCGGCGGCGCCTGCGCAGGTCACATCCGTTACGGAAGTGGAATTGACGACGGCCGCCGGGCCCTGCACCAGGATATTGCGCAGGACGAACGAGCACATGGCCTGGGAGTTGTCGGTAATGGTGACCCGGTAACTGGCCTGACTCAATCCGTTGATGAAAATGGTATCCTGCACCCCGGAGCCGGAGCCGGACGTACCGTTGCCGCCGGTCCATTGGTAACTGAAAGGCGGCAATCCGTTCAGCGGGATGAGGATGATCTGCCCGTCGCTGCCCTCGCAATCGGTGACATTCCTGACAATCCGTTTCAGGGAGTCTATGCTGTTGGTCGTTGTGACTTTCAGGGTACCGGCATTGGCACAACCCTCCTGGTCGGTCACCGTCACCTGGTAGTTTTTGGTGACCCCGGATACAGCGCCGGCATTGACCGTGATCTGGGCGTTGGAACTCCCTGTGCTCCAGAAATAGGTATAAGGGCCGGTGCCGCCGGTGGCTGAAGCGGTGACCAGGGTCGAACTTTCCTTGCACAGCGACAGCGAATCTGCCGGGTCAAACGCGGCAAGGGGGGCTTCCTTGACCTGTACGGTCACGCTGTCCGTATCCTCGCATCCCCGGGGTGATACGCCTTTGAAATAATAGGTCGTTGTGCCGGACGGCATGACCACCGGGCTGTTCAGCTCATTTCCGGCCGTTGCCGGGAAACCGGTGTGGAAGGTATACGTCGCCCCGGTGAAATGGTTGTCGCGGATATCGAGGCTGTTCAGATTGAAGGATTCCCCCGGGCAAATGGCCGGTTCATCCGGTGTAAAGATGTCCGGATCGGGAAAGACCACCACCTCGACTTCCGCCCTGCTTCCGGAGTGGCAATTGAAGTTGGTTTCTTCCGCATAAAAGCGGTAGACCACCGGCGCAGCCGTATTGTTGGGGGGCAGGTCGGGGGAATAACAATTTCCGATGCTCAAGGCGCTGTCCTCGCCTTCCGGTTCGCCGTACCAGACGATAAAAAAATCGGGGTTAGCGGGCGTCGCGCAGATGGTGGGTATGAATCCGGAGCAGATGGTGTCGTTTTGCGCGGCCGGCGGGTCAAGGATCAGGTCGTCTTCCGGGCCGTTGCAATTGTTATCAATGCCGTCGCAGGCGATTTCGGGCCTGCCCGGGTTGATCATCGGGTCGTTGTCCATGCAGTCGCCATCATTTTGCACGAATCCGGCCGGCGGGTTGGCGGTGCAGCTCAGCCAGAATTCGCCGGGATGACCGTATCCGTCGCCGTCGTTGTCGGCAAAGTACATCAGGTCGGGGTATCCCAGGTTTCTGGAGCCGTAAAACACGATATGGTCCAGCGCGATATCGCCGCGAAAGCCGTTCCCCTTAACGGCGACAAAACGGAATTGCAGGCGATCGCCGTCATTGAAAGCGGCAAAAGGCAGGTAGACCTTGTTCCATTGATTGCCCTGGTTCCCGGCCTTTTGCCAGAGGATATCCCAGGTAAAGCCGCCGTCGGAAGACACCTCCAGGCGCAGGCTGCCGATGCTGGTACCGAACATGTGGTAATTGAAGGACATGTGGCAGGTATCCGTCCCCATCTTGTTGACCTCCACGCAACCCGAAAGCAAATGGGCTTCGGCGCCTACCGCGCAATTGGCGCCCGTGGTTTCGGTATAGACGTACTTTCCGCTCCCGTCCACGTCGCTTTCGGGGCCCGTGCCGCCGGTCGGGGTCGCGCCGGTATGGACCAGCCAGTCAAAATCACCGTTCGGGCCGTTTCGCCAAAAGCCGGTCATCTCGCAGAGGTTGCCGCACAGGGTGCCGCAGAGGTTTTCGTCGTTGAAGGTGGAAACTATGGTAGCGGGCGGGGGTTGGCATCCGGACCGGACCGTCAATCCGCAGGAATTTCCGGAAAACCCGCTCAGGAACGGGCAATAGCGCCGCACGTAGATATCCACTTCAGCGTCGGGCGGAAGCCCGGTGAGCAGAAACGGAGAACAATCCGCAAACGCGACGGTCCCGCCGGGGCCCGGCAGGGAGTCTGTTCCGGGGGTAAAACCCGCCAAACCGAATTCTATGATGGCCGGCCCGCAGGGTTCGCCCGCGTTCCAGGCCAGCCAGGCGGAGGTGGTATCCAGCCCCGTTACTGCGAGGTCCAACGCGGGCAGGCAGGTCATCGGCGCAAAGACCAGTTCTACGAATTCCAGAATGCCTGCATCATCGATATGGTCATCGCAGATGGACAACCGCCAGGTTCCGTTCGGGTCGGTGGCATTGTCGTTGAATTCGTAGAAGCTTTCGAGCGGCCGGTAAGGCCCCGGCAGGAACGGCCCCAGGCCGTCTTCCACCGAAAGGCAGGCGGAGGACAGAAAAACCGCAGCGGAGTCGCAACTGACGTCATTCGGGTTGCCGAAATCATCGTCGCCGCCGCCGTTATCCGATGCCAGCAAAACCGTTTTTCCGCCGGGCGAGGTGAGCCTGATCTCCAGGTCTGCCGGCCAGTTGTGTTTGATGATCAGGCGAACCTGCTGCAAATACACATCGGTTCCCAATTGAACGCCCGGCGCATTGGTCACCTGGATATTGAACAGGTCGGGAGAATTGTAAACGCCGTCATCGGAGCAACTGATAGCGGCCAGCGGCAGATTAAGTCCGCAATTGGATGGATTGGACAGGTTTATGGGGGTTTGGGCGTTGGTTTTTACAACCATCAAATAAGCAACGATCAGTAGTAGTTGGGAAGCGTGTTTCATCCAGGTCAATTTTTTGGGACTGTTGAAGCGCTAAAAATACAGTTTTCGGCAGAAATCTTCCAAAAAAAGACGGCCGCCTGCGATGAGGTCATTCGTCGCCTGCCGCGCCTAACGGTGGTGAAAGCGGGTTATCTGGCTGGAAATCGGAAGGAAACGGCGGGTAAGATCAAAGATCTTTGACAGAATTCCGGTCGACCAGGATATCCTTCAATTCTTTCAGAAACTGATATTGGTGAGGCAGCACTTTTTTGAAAGCTTCCTTCACGGCAAAAAAGGCGCCTTTTTCCATTTCCTTGATCTTTTCCCTGAGGTCCATTGCATCCTCATAGAGCATGGCTTTCAGAGAGGGGATCTCATGCCAGTCTCCTTCAACGGCCCAGGCGGATTCTTTCTGGCCGTCGGCTTGTTCGACAGCGTCCAGTTCGATGAGTTTGTCGCCGGGCTGGCCCTTTTGCGCGGACAGGCTGCCTGCGGGCAGTTGCCAGGATTCTTCATTGTCCACGGAGTTTTCGAGAAAAATCTCCAGGCCTCTCTCGCGAAAGCGGTAAATGATCATTTTTACTTGTTCCTGCAAAGCCATATGCGGTACCCTGAGAATTTAAGTATAAACAGTGTTCCCGGTAAAAGGTTTTTGAACAGGCAAAGATGGGGATTTTTTTTGGTTTATGATGGTTTATTGTTGTTTATGATGGTTTATGGTTGTTTATGATGGTGGGCCAACAACAACAAACAACAATAAACAACAACAAACAACAATATACTATTTCCCGACAGGCGGTTGGATGATTTCAGGCAGGACGACCGACAAGAGCAGGACTTCTTCCTCTTCGGTAAGGTCGTCCTTAACAAACTGGAAGGCTCTGGCGGTCAATTCCTTATTGTCGGCAGGCTGGGCTTTGGTCATGCTGGCCACCTCGCGTTGGTTGACGGTTACGGGGAAGGCTACCGCGCCTTTTTTATCCAGTTTGGCGAGCAGCCGTTTGGTGCGGGCGCCGTACAGGCCGCCGTCACCGCGCAGGGCGCCGACGATCTGGCCGTTGATCAGGACCTGGGTTTCGTTGTTTTTGATCCAATAGCCGTACTCGTGGGTGGCGGTACGCGCGTACAGGAGGCCGTTTTTTCCCAGGAATTTTTTGAAGCTGTAGGCGACAACCGGTTCTTCGAAAATGGTGGTATAAATGCCCTTAACGGCAGACCTGAATCGTTTTTTGGCCGCTTTTTTAACCTGGCCCAGGGAAAAGAGCTCGAGTTCGGCTTTATCGATCTTCACCAAATCGCCGGCCCAGGCATCCATATCGGTTTTCATTTTGGCCAGTTCTGCCCGCATTCTTTTCTCACTCGGGGCTGCATGCTTCATAACGGTGAATACCAGCCAAAGCACGCCAAGCGTGATCAACAATGCCAAAGTTGTCAGAAATCCCATGCTGCGGTCTTTACAATGTCCTGTAAAGATAAAACCTGAAACCGGGTTTCGGTTGAATCTTTTAACGAATTACTACGATCTTTCCTACCAACCGCCGGTTGGGACCGACCAAGGTAAAGGAATAGGCGCCCGGTTGAAGGGCTTTTTCAGGCAGTTCAAAGTCGCCCTGCAGCGATTTTTCCAGAACGACCTTACCGGTTGCATCACTGATGCTGAGGTTGTATTTGCCGTCAAAATCCGGCCGGATGGTAAGCTTGCGGCCAAATTTCAGCGGATTGGGAAACAGGCTCCAGCCGCCGGTTCCGGGTTCGGTTGTCGCCACGGTCAGGTCTTGGGTCACCATAAACTGCCCCAGCGCCGTAACCCCGTTTCCTTCAAAGAATTCTACGGTGCCGTCATCGCCGGGTGTAATGAAATCGGAGTAGTCGAGCGGCGCCCCCCAGGTGGGTCCGTCGGCAAAGGAAGCACGCTCATACAGTTGGTAGCTCCCGGCGGCAGCCCCGGCAGGTACGATTCCGTACCCTTCAAAGCGGATGAATTTCAGCGGATCAAAGGCCTGATTTGCGCCGTAATTGTTGACGATCCAGTAGGACCGGCTATGCGGATTGCCGTCGGGCAGCTGATCGGGGTCCAGGTTCAGGCGGCTGACGCAAAGCTCACCGTTCGGGTGCTGGGCGCCCTGCCCGAATTCCAGGGTGATCCCGGTTGATCCGAAGGTAAAAATACCGTCATTGTCCACCGTATTCCGGGCGCTGACCCCGTCGCCGACCGGTGCTGTCGATACGGCTCTGCCCGCGCCGCCGGCCAGGGAAACGTGGCGCACCCCTACCCTGTCGTTGGCCTGGCCCTGTTCTTCGTTGAACTGGTAATAAGCCACCAGGCCGGGTTGTTCGGCGGGCTTGCGGGTGAGGTGCATCAACTCGCGGATCTGCGCCTGCGAAAGGGCGGATTTCCAAACGTTCACCTCATCGATCAACCCTTTGAAATAGCGGTCTCCGCCGTTGGGATCCACCCCGATATTCAGGGGCGTGTCGAATTGTTCTTTTTCCTGGGTTTCATTGTGGGTGGCCGGTACGCCGTTGAGGTAGATCTTTGCATTGGCCGGCGTAATGACCAGCGCTACGTGGGTCCAGGTATCGCTCGGAACGGTCAGTCCTGAATCCCACCACCAGCCGCTGTCGTTCCAGTGGTAGGCCAGCTTGTTGTTGTCCCGGATGCTGAGGCCTGCGGTCGTATTGCCGCCTCTGGCAAACAGGATGCCGGCCCAGTCATTTTGCTGGCCCTGCGGCTTGATCCATGCCGTCAGGGTGACGGTATTGGCATTCAGATTCAGGTTGCCGTTAGACACGGCATACTGGCCTTCACCGTTCAGGGAAAGGGCTTTACCGGGGATGGCTTCGGGGTCGCAATCCGCGTTGACGGTCAGGAGGAGGTCCTTGCTGTATTGGCCGTTGAGCAGCAAGGTAGCGGTGTATTGCCCCGGATTTCCGAACACCACTTCGGGATTGCGGATATTTGCATTGCTGACGTATTGAGGTTGGGGCGCAAAGGTCCAGCTCCAGGTAGCGCCGGTATGGTTGACCATGCTGAAGTCGTCGAAATAAAAAGTATCGCGGGCGCAGCCGGAAACCAGCTTGTCGACGGTGGGCTGTACCACCGGATGGGTGGGTTGCTCCACAAAATCAGCCTGCCAGATCCCCCTTTTGTAGGTAGCCAGCCGGATCTTCCCCTTGGCGTAAAAGGGTACCATGCGGTTGGAGGCGGCGCGCGCCGGAAGGCCGTCGGAACAGGCCGTCCAGACCGGGATATTGCCTTTGTGGTAAAAAACGCCCAGGTCGGTGGCCAGGTACAGCAGGTCGTCGGTACCGCCGATGGCCACCAATTGTTCGATGAAATGGCCATTGAGGACGGGCGTGGTGATATTGTTCCACCCCTGGCCTCCGTTTACGCTGACAAAAACCTTGTTGGCATTGCTCCCTCCCCGGCTCCAGGCGAGCCAGATCTTCTGGTCGTCTTCGGGGCTGAGGGCGATAAAAGCGCCGTTGGCGGGTCCGGGCGGCAGGGGGGATTCCGCGAAGGAAGCGCCGCCGTCGGCAGAACGCCACAACCGGGAGGTCGTACCGGCATTCTGCACGCAATAAATGACCGACGGATCATTCCGGCCGATTTCGATCCCCGTGATGATATCGGTTTCCGTTTGGCCGAACGTGTACACCGTCGACCAGGACAAGCCGCCGTCTTCGGATTTGACCAGCGTATTGTCCTTGCCCATATAGAGGTAATTGTAGCAACGCGGGTCCTGTTCGATCTCAGAACTGTTTTCATTGTTGCCCGCATAGCCTTCATTGGGGTATTCCTCGAAAGCGAATCCTTCCATTTCTCCGGAGATGACTTCAGGCAGGACTTTGGGGTTGGTGTCGGAGTACATCACCTTGCGGCCGCCGGAGGGATGGACATACCCGGTTGAGGCCTCCGCGCCGCCCAGGCGGAGGTATTCGCCGCTGGGGTAGATTTCGAAGATGGTGGCCGTATTGCCGTTGTGATAGCGGCCGCCGGTGAGGATGTCTTCGTTCCAGCCGCCGTCGAAGCCCCAGAATTCGGATGCTTCCAGGCCGGTATTCCTGGCTTCATGCGCCGAAAAATCTGGCATGTATTTATTGACCCCGCCGTCTGAGCAAACCCAGACGTCGTCGCCGTTGATGTCGATATCCTGGATATCGGGATGTTGGTTGCCCGGCCCGCCGCCGTAACCGCCCCACCGGGAGAAGGTAGCGGCGCCGTCTTCGGATTTGAACAGGTTCAGGAACCCGATCAGGAGGTCGTCGGCATCGGAATCCGAGGCGGCAATGGCCAGGTTGTAGTACCCCTGGTCGTATTGGTAGGTTTCCGGATACCACTCGTCGGGGCCAAACCAGAAGGTGGACAGGCAATAGTGGCTGCCGGCATACGGAGCGCCCGGGCCGCCGTTGGCGTTCGCATTCGGCAAGGTCCAGGTCTCGCCGCTGTCGTTGCTGCGGTAGATGCCGAGGAAGTTATTGTCGTTCAGGCCGTCGTTGTATTGGCCGAGCAGGACAGCGTAAACCCGGTCGGGGTCGGCATTGGAGACTGCCAGTCGGGCGCCGCCGTCTTTGTTGTCGCTCAGGCCGTTGCCCGGTGCAAAGGCATCGATCCAGCCGTTTTGTTTGGGATACCAGGAGGCGCCTTTATCCGTAGATTTATAGAAATCGCAAAGTTTGGATCCGATATTGGTCTTGACGAGGTAGACCGTATTGCCGTCGCCGGGTTTGAAGGCGATGTCCCAGCATTTTTCGATGAAATACTGGTTCCAGCTTTGTCCGCTGTCGTCACTGCGAAAAAGGCCAAGGCCGCAGCCGAGCAGGACGATATTCGGGTCAACGGGATTCACAGCCAGCACATAGGGGTCCAGGCCCGGAATCTGAAAAACAACCTTCCATTCGGCGCCGCCGTCCGTGGTTTTATAGACGGTGGAGCCTTCCCCGAAATAGGCGATATCCGGGTTGGCGGGATCGACGGCGATGGTGGCTATGCCGTCCAGAGAAAGCTCGTCGGAAACGCAATCCCAGGACTGTCCCCTGTCTGTGGTTTTGAACACAGCGCCCGTTTCAGTACCGGCGTACAGGACATCAGGGTTGGAGGCCGACTGATCGAGGCAGTAGATATTGGCCTGCCAGGAAACCGGCTCCAAGTCACCTTCCGAAAGGGTATTGCCGGGGCCGATATTTTCCCAGACGGCGGTTCCCCGGCCGGATTGCTGCCGCAGTTTTTTCCAATCTTCGAAGGCGCGCATTTCTTCCCCCGGATCGGGCAGGTAGGCGTATCCTTCGGGGGTCAGGTGTTCGATGGCCTTGCGCCAATGCTGGTAGTACCGGGTAAAATAAGTAACCTGGCCCGGGTGATCTTCCTGCCAGGCCCGGTAGGCGCTGTCCACTTTCAGGACGTTGGCCTGGCCGGAGTACATTTCCCTTGCCCACCAGGGAGCGGCGGCAACCGCTTCCGGCGGCGGCAGCGGGCGTTCGCCCTGGCTAAAGGCGCCCGGCAGATTCAGGAGCAGAGAGGAGAGCAACGGGAGGAGTTTGACGGCTGTTTGAGCCATTCGAGTGCGTGACATAAGCAGATGGTTGGTGCGGCAAAAATAGATTATAATTGGAAAATTACCGGGAGTTTTGGCGAATGAGGCGCGGAATGGGCCGAAAAATAAAATAAAGGTCCGTCGCGCAGCAGAATTGAGCAAAATCGTCGACTTAAAGATGCCTTAACATGGGGTCTGTTCGCCCTGTCGATTTTTTGCCTTAGTTTTGCGCCTTGCCGTTTGACTTTTACATTTTTACCATTGCACTTAGCATTTAAACTTTACCCAGCTCCCGTTGCCATACTACTCCGGGATTGCACCTGTACAAACTGAAAAGCCGGTTCATCCGATGCGGATGAATGAACGACCCTGGGGTTGTTTTTTGCAATAATCAGGACCCTGCCCGCTTTTTACCGGGTTTGGGCTGAATTCCACCTTAACTTTAGCCTGACAAAAAGAACAAAATGCGTTTGCGGACATCCATACTTTTACCCATCGCCGATTTGATGAAAAGCGTTTTTTCCACGCCCCAAGCCTGGTTCGCCCGGTTGAGCGCGGCGGTCATGTATTCCCTTGACCGGGAAGTTATTGAACGGAGGGTGACCTCTCTTATCCCCCTCCGGAGTGGGGTAATGGGTGCAGTTTCACTTTTAGGAGTTTCACTTGCTTTAATAAATCCAATCAATGCACAAGATGGCTGGAGTTCGACAAGTTGTTTTGGGTCTTCTCCTACTCCACTTCAGATTATGATTAATGCCTGTGGAGATGAATCTACTACAGAATTTATTTTATTCCAAACAGGGAGTTCTGCATATACTATGTCTGGGACCACAATAGATGTCGAATGCCCAGAAGGAACACTTAATAGCCTAGTCAATGGCTACTCTTCCAATGCGGTCGCAGTTGCAGCGTTAAACAATTCATTGGGGCCTTGTGGTTCGGGAAATATCTTTATTGATGCAATGGCTCCGCCAACAAGCGGCAATATACCCCCAAATTCAAAGGTATTGGTTTTCCCAAGTGCAAACCCAGATCTATCCTATTTAACCCCAACCAGTTTGAGCGGTTTATGTGGGGCTGAAAATGTGTATGTCGTATTTGGGAATTACTCGGGCGGAACCCCCCTTTTCAAGAATTCCGGTTGTACCGCATGTGGATGTATCCGGTATATTGATATCGTATTTAATGGAGGTTGCTCCTATGATATTGACTATGATGTTCAGGTGTTTTCAAATAATGACGGTGAAAATATTCAATTGGGCGCTGGCGGCACAATAAATTACCAGCCTGGCGGAGATTGTATTCCAATCATTGACTTTGTTCAAACCTGTACACCACCGGATTTCACGAACCCAGGTCCGCAAATTGCCTGCAGCAGTTTTAGCCTACCAAATATTGCCGGTTCAAATTTAAGCGGAAATGAGGCTTTTTTTACAGGGCCTAGTGGAAGCGGCACACAATTTTCGCCGGGTCAGTTGATTACATCATCCGGTACATATTATATCTACGACCCCACTTCCTCCTGCAGCGACGAAGAGTCCTTCACCATCACAATCAACACCCCGACAGCGCCGACGCTGACCAATATCGGCCCCTTTTGTTCTACTGATGCAGCCGTACCGCTGAATACGACCCAAAGCGGGATTACAGGAACCTGGTCCGGCCCCGGCGTTTCGGGAAATATTTTCAACCCGGCCACCGCCGGTGCGGGCATCCATACCCTGACCTTTACGCCCGATGCCGGCCAATGCGCCGATGTAAATACAAT
The DNA here is from genome assembly GCA_937873655.1 of uncultured Lewinella sp. Lineage (GTDB taxonomy): Bacteria > Bacteroidota > Bacteroidia > Chitinophagales > Saprospiraceae > JACJYC01. The sequence continues at coordinate 33,852 of CALMYQ010000006.1, forward strand.
AATGGTCAACGTGACCAATGCTACCTCGCCGGGGCTGACCCCAATCGGTCCGCTCTGTTCCACAGATGCCGCCGTGCCCCTGAACACCACCCAAAGCGGGATTACCGGGATCTGGTCCGGGCCCGGCGTTTCGGGCAATACGTTCAACCCGGCTACCGCAGGCGCGGGAAACCACACCCTGACGTTTACGCCCAATGCCGGACAATGCGCATCCGTCACCACATTGATGGTAAACGTCACCAACGCGGCATCGCCCGCGTTGACATCGGTAGGGCCGTTCTGCATCAATGACGCAGCCGTGCCGCTGAACACGACGCAAAGCGGCATATCCGGCGCCTGGTCAGGCCCGGGTGTATCCGGCAACAGCTTCAACCCGGCCACCGCAGGCGCGGGCAACCATACCCTGACCTTCACTCCGGCTGCCGGGCAATGCGCCCTGGCCAATACGCTTCCGGTGACGGTGAATTCCGCGACCACCCCGGCTTTAAACCCGGTCGGCCCGCTTTGCAGCACGGATGCTGCCGTGCCTTTGAATACGACCCAAAGCGGCATAAACGGGACCTGGTCGGGCCCCGGGGTGGCCGGCAACAGCTTCAATCCGGCTACCGCAGGCGCAGGCAATCATACCCTGACCTTCACCCCCACAGCCGGGCAATGCGCCAATATCAATACGATAATGATCACCGTAACCGGCGCAACAACGCCCAACCTCACCCCTATCGGCCCCTTCTGCGCCAACGACGCCCCCGTTCCGCTCAATACCACCCAAAGCGGCATCACCGGAACATGGTCGGGGCCCGGCGTATCCGGCAATACCTTCAACCCGGCAACCGCCAATACCGGTTCCAACGGGCTTACTTTCACGCCCGATCCGGGGCAGTGCGCCGGAACCAATAACCTCAATGTCATTGTCAATCCCGTGCCGACCGCCAACCCGGCCACCTTCAATATCTGCGTGCTCAGCATTGCGCCGCCCGCAGCCGATTACGACCTGCCGGGCACCGAGAACGTCATCAACGGCGGTTCCGGCCTTCAGGTGAACTGGTACAACGACGCCGCGGGCACCAGTCCGATCAACGATATCAATGATGTGGCCGGGTTGCCTTCCACTGTATTTGCCACCGTATTCAACGGCCAGTGCGAATCCGCTACCGTGCCCGTCACGGTGCAACTGGAATTTGCCCCGGCGTCCCAGAATGCCAGCGCCCAGGCCTGCGATTCCGGCAACGGAACAGCCGTTTTCGACCTGACCACACTGGCCGGCCAGGTAAACGGCACTCCGGGTATAACCGTTACCTTCTACCTCGACCATACCGGATTGAATCCCGTTCCGAATCCCGGCAATTTCACGGCAACCAACGGAACGGTCCTCTATGCTTTCGCCTCCTCGCCGTCGGGATGCCGTTCGGCGCAACCGGGGACGGTGACCCTTAATGTGGTCAGCGGGATCGACCCCGCAGCCGTCGGCCTGGACGTCTCCCCGACTGCCCTTTGCGGCCCCGGCGACGTGACGCTGACCTTCACCCTGCCGGTCGGCGGGTCCTATACCGTGGCCTATTCCTATTCGAATTCGGTGATCGGCACCATCAACTCCACCATCACGACCACCAACGGCGGCTCCACCCTGATTTTTGTGGATGCGACCACCGATTTTTACATCACGCAGGTATCCACCGGCAGCTGTTCCACCCCGATCACGCCGACCCCGGTCACGGTGGCGGTACAGGTTGCGCCGGACATTTTCCCGATCAACGACGTAACTGCCTGCGGGAGTTATACCCTGCCCCAGATCCAGGGGACCAACCTGACCGGTCAGGAAGCGTACCATACGGGGCCCAACGGCACCGGCATCACCTATTTCCCAGGTGAGGTGATCACCTCGAGCGTGATCCTGTATGCGCTGGATTTTGTCTCCCCGCTGTGTCTGGATGAAGAGATTTTCCTGGTCGATATCGCGCAGGCGCCCGACCTTATCGTCAATAACAGTACCGAGATCTGCCCGGGCGGGAGCCTGGATCTATCGGATGTCGCGCTGGATCTGAATTTCACTGGGCTGCCCATCACTTTCCATTCGGCCAATCCGCCGACACCGGGCAACCAGTTGACCAATACGACGGTTTCGCCCGGCTCGAACACCACTTATTACGCCTTTGCAAACGGCGGCGCGGGCTGTCAGGATGTACTTCCCATCCCGGTTACGGTGCTGGCGGCGCCGGTAGCCGCCAACCCGGGCAACCAGGCTATGTGTGACCCCGGAACCGGCTTTGCCGTTTTCAACCTTTCTGCGTTGAATCCCGTAGTGGCCAACGGGCAAAGCGTAACCGTAGCCTGGTATTCTAATGCCGCAGCTACCATTTCTATCGGCAATCCCGATGGTTATTCCACCTCAGGCGGACTGGTTTACGCTGCGGTTTCAAACGGGCAATGCACTTCCCTGCCGGTTGCGGTATCCCTGGTGGTCAACCCGAACCCCGTCGCTACGGTAGCCAATACCGTTGAACCTGATTGTACGGTAGGCAATAACGGAGCCATCAGCATCGCCGTCAACGGCGGAAGCTCGCCCTATATCTTCGACTGGGACCCCGACGCCCTTGACGGCGAGCAGAACCCCACCGGGCTTGAACCCGGGGATTACACCGTGACGGTCACCGACCAGAACGGCTGCAGCGACGTGACAACGGCCACCCTCAGCGCGGCTTCCGGCATTGAACTGGCTTGCGGCGAAACCCAGCAGGCTTCCTCGCCCGGCGCCTCCGACGGTGAGGCCATTGTGATCGTCACCGGCGGCGTACCGCCCTTCCAGCTCAGTTGGAGCGGACCGGTCAGCGGCAGCCAGACCCTGGCGAATAACGATCCTTTCTTCATCACCGGTCTTCCGGTAGGCGAATACAGCATTGTGCTGACCGACAGCCAGGGATGCGAGACGACCTGCGAATTTTCCATGAGCAGTTTCGGGTGCAATATCCTGCTCGATATCGCAGGAACCGATCCAACCTGTCCGGGTGGCAACAACGGATCGATCAGCCTGGATGTGCAGAATGCTTCCGGCGCCGTTACGTTCGACTGGGATGACGATACGCTGGACGGGACGGAAGACCCTGCGGGGTTGCAGGCCGGCACTTACAACCTGACCGTTACGGATGAGACGGGCTGCGAGGCGACGGCCTCCGTCACCCTGAATGATCCGCCGGCGCTGGTGGTCAACTGCGGTCAAAATGCCCCGGCGTCCGGGATCAATACCGCCGACGGATCGGCGTTGATCGGATTCGGCGGGGGGACCCCACCCTATGCCTTCAATTTTACAGGGCCGACACCGATCAGTACCACGGCTTCCACCGCAAGCGCCGGAACCGTTTTCCCGGGATTACTGCCCGGTGACTATGTGTTGACCTTCACTGACGCCAACGGTTGTTCAACCACCTGCAATTTCACCATCAACGGGCCCGGGTGCTTTGTGCAGGTCACCGCCGATCCGACCGACCCGACCTGCGCCGGCGCCAATGACGGCTCCATCGAATTGACCGTAATCAATTCTTCCGGCAACCTGACCTTCGACTGGAATGTGAATGCTCTGGACGGCCAGCAAAACCCGACCGGTCTGGCGCCGGGCGCCTATTCCGTTACGGTAACGGACGCCAATAACTGCACGGCCGAGACCACGATCAACCTGACGGATCCTCCGGCGCTGCTCCTGAGTTGCGCCCAGCAATCGGCTGTTTCGATGGTCGGCGCCGCCGATGGGGTTGCGGCCATTACCCCGGGTGGGGGTACGCCGCCTTATACCCTGGCCTGGAGCGGCCCGGGAAGCGGTACCCAGAATGCGGCCAATGCCGGGACGGTCAATATCACCGGCCTTGCAGCGGGCGTCTATTCCCTTACGCTGACGGACGCCAACGGTTGTACCAGCAACTGCGGTTTTACCATCAATACGCCGAATTGCGATCTGACGATTGATATCGCGGGTACGGATGTCACCTGCCCGGGCGCCGAAAACGGCAGCATCGACCTGACCATCAACGGCGGGTTCGGCCCCTTTGCGATCGACTGGAATGCGGATGACCTGGATGCAACGGAAGACCCCACCGACCTGGCGCCCGGCACCTACGCCGTAACGGTAACGGACACCCATGCCTGCACCGCCACGGCGAGCGTCAATATCGGCACTGCCGCCACCAATCCGGGGATTGCCATTTCCGCGGATGGGTCTGTCTGCGCCTCGGACTGCGCTACGGTCATCCTGAGCCTGACCGGAACCCCGCCTTACACCCTTACTTACCAGGTTACGGCAGGCGGCAATACGCTTGATTTTTCAGATGTGATCCCTACTGGTCTGGATACGCTGATCTTCTGCCCTTCCGCATTCGGATTGAGTACGGGCGTTGTTTCCGTCCATCTGATCCAGCTGGATGACGCCAATTGCTCTACCCCGATCGACGAGACCTACAACATCAATATTTTGCCGGAAAGCAGCTCGGATATTACCGGGACTTTGTGCGACGGGGAATCCGTAACCGTGAACGGAACCGTTTACGACCAGAATAACCCCAACGGGATGGAGATTGCCATGGCCGCCAACGGGTGCGACAGCGTCATCACGGTCAGCCTGACCTTTTACCCGGCTGCTGAAAGTTCGATTGTGGAAACCCTTTGCACCGGTGAAACACTGGCCGTCGGAAATGAGGTTTTCGGCGAAACAAATCCCTCGGGAACGGTAGTGCTTCCGGGCGCCGCGTCAACAGGTTGCGACTCCACCGTGACCGTGGAGCTGTCGTTCTATCCGGCTGCCGTTGCGGACATAGCCATGACCCTGTGCCCCGGCGAAAACCTGGTTGTGAACAACACCGTTTATGATGCGAACAACCCCGCCGGCACGGAAATCCTGATCGGCGGCGCGGCCAGCGGTTGCGATTCCACCATCAACATTCAGCTCAGCTTCTTCGATCCGGTTGTTTTTGATTTCCAGGAAACCGTTTGTGACGGATTCAGCGTAACGGTCAACAACATCGTCTATGACCGGAATAACCCAGCCGGCAGCGAGGTTCTGGCAGGCGCCGCGGGCAACGGCTGCGATTCCACCGTGAACATCCAGCTTACCTTCCTGGATGAGGTGATCACGCAGATCGACACGACCCTTTGCATGGGTGAATCCCTGACGGTCAACGGCACCGTGTACGATGAAACCAACCCGTCGGGGACCGAAGTGGTCCCGGGCGGCAGCGCTGCCGGTTGCGACAGCACCATTGTCGTCAATCTTGGGTATTACCCGCCTTCGGTCACCAATATATCAGGCCCGTTATGCCCCGGAGAATCCGTGGTGGTCAACGGAAACGTTTACGACCAGCTTAATCCCGACGGCACGGAAGTGCTGACCGGTTCGACAGGTTGTGACAGTATCGTCGTCATTACCCTGACCTTCTATCCGGGTTCGGTGAGCACCATTGCCCAGACCCTTTGCGAAGGAGAAAGCCTGGCGGTCAACGGTCAGGTCTACGATCAGAACAACCCGACCGGTCAGCAGGTACTGTCGGGCGCTTCCGCCACCGGCTGCGACAGCCTGATCATGGTCAACCTCAGCTTTGTGCCGCAACAAACGGCAGGCCTGACCGCCTCAGGCGCCATTTGTCCGGGCGGAACAGGCGTGCTGACCCTTCACCTGACCGGCACAACCGGGCCGGTGGACATCAGCATCGGGGGCGGCAGTCCTATTTCCCTCACCGGTGCGGTAGACGGTCAAACATTCGAAGTTTCGCCTGCAGCCACCACGAATTATTTCATTTCAAGCATTTTGTCGCAGGGCGGCAATTGCCCGATCAATATCACCGGCGGGCAGGCAACGATCGAGGTTTCCGGATTGACGGTTGTAATTGCGGCTTCGTCTGATTTCGGCGGATACCCCATTAGTTGCGCCGACGCTTTTGACGGCACCATCACGGCCCGCACTTCGGGGGGCGTCAATCCTGTTTTCTTCCAATGGGACAACGGTACCACTGCGCCGTTCCAGACGGGTGTGGGGGCAGGCCTTTACAGCGTCACGGCAACGGACGCCGCAGGGTGCACCGGCTCGACTACCTTTGAGCTGGCAGGGCCGCCGCCGATCGATGCAGAAGTCACGACGCTAGGCGCCAATTGTTTTGATGAAAATTCCGGTCAGATCATCATCAATTCGCTGACCGGCGGCATCGCGCCATTTGAATACTCGCTGGACGGTTTATTCTTCAAACCGCTGCCGAACGGCCAGTTCGCAATCCCCAACCTGCAGGCTGGGGCCTACAACCTTGAGATTTCGGATGTCTACGATTGCGCAACGGTCTATCCGGTTGTTGTGCAGGGCGCTGAAGAACTCGCGCTTGACCTGGGTCCTGACCAGACCATCCAACTGGGCGAATCCGTTGAATTGAATGCGTTGGTGAATTTCGAAGTGGCGTCCTTTGCCTGGACCCCGACAGATTCCCTGAGATCCCCGGATAACCTCTCTACGGAAGCCTCTCCTACGGAAACGACGATTTACACCCTTACGGCTACAGAAGCCAGCGGCTGTCAGGTGAGCGATAAAATCACCGTCTTTGTCAACAAGCAAGGCCGCGTTTATATCCCGTCGGTCTTCTCGCCGAACGGCGACGGCAACAACGACACCTTTACGGTATTTGCAGGCGGGGAAGTCGCCCGCGTCACCGTCTTCAAGGTATTTGATCGTTGGGGCAACCTGTTGTTCTCCGACGGGCCGTTCGAACCGAACAACCCGGGGCTGGGCTGGGACGGCGAATTCCAGGGCCGGCCGATGAACGCAGCGGTCTATGTCTTCTATGCCGAGGTGGAATATGTTGACGGGCGACGGGAAACGTTCAAGGGGGATGTGACCTTGGTGCGGTGAGGCGGTGGCAGGTGGCTGGTGGCTGGATACTGGTGACTGGATGCTGGATGCTGGTGGCTGGTGGCTGGATACTGGTGACTGGATGCTGGTGACTGGATACTGGATACTGGTGACTGGATACTGGATACTGGTGACTGGATACTGGATGCTGGTGACTGGATACTGGATACTGGTGACTGGATACTGGATACTGGTGACTGGGGAACCGGGCTGCCAACTGCCAACTGCCAACTGAAAGACTGAAGACTGAAGACTGCCAACTCTCCAGGCGGGGGCATGTGGACAGGCAAGCATAAAAAAAATTTCCCGGAGAATTTTAAAACGGCGTAGATTTGCGGCATGAATGCAGGGTTGCGATTTACCGCCTTGTTTTTTGCCGTTCTTATCTTCTTTCTGAGCGTCCGTTCCGGCGCGGGGCTTTTCTTTGCCGACCTCACATTCGAACAAACGGCTGAAGGAGGGGACTCTTCCGTTTTTCTGAAAGCAGACCATTCCCTTCCGCTTTGCGTGACCGACAAGGAGAAGGAGGCTTTCGGCCTTTTGAACCAGCTGAAAGGGAAAAGGCTTTCCTTTAAACTGTCGTTTGTTCCTGTTTTTTTAAAGATGACCGGGGCCTGGCGGCCTGCCCCGCAATCCTGGAAGGCTTCTTTTCTGAGCCTGATTATCCGTGGCCTGGAGGCCAGAGAGATCATCTTTCCTTTTCATAGTTTCTGGTAGTGAAATTCAACCCGGGTCTGCATTTGCAGCTCCCTGAAAGGGTCTTCCGGTCAATGTACGCGGGTTGGCCCAGGTTATATTATTTCACCTTTATCAATTCAGAAACATGGACTTATCATCATTGATAATCGGTATTTTCCTTTTGGGTTTAATGATTGTGCCGATCGTTGCGGTGGAGCAGCGTAAAAAAGGTAAAGCCAGGAAATTCCAGGCGAATTTCCTCAAGCTGGCAGCCGAGCGGCAATTAAAAATCGTCCAATGCGACAAATGGCGCTTTCATGCGATCGGGCTTGATCCGGCAGCTAAAAAGCTGTTTTATCTCAAGGATAAAAACGGTCAGCAGCAGGAGGCGCTTATTGACCTGACCAAGGTCAAAAGCTGCAAGGCCGTCAACATCAACCGGACGGCTGCTGAAAACAGGAAAATCATCGACCGGCTGGCACTGGCATTCACAACCGGGGAGCAGGCCGAGAAAGAACGGCAACTGGAATTCTACAATGCCCAGGAATACCCCTCGCTGACTGAAGAGCTGGGGTTGCTGGATAAATGGCAGAAGCTGGTTTCGGAACAGTTGAAAACGGCTAGCCCTGTGGGTTGATTTTATTGTCCCGGCGCAGGGCCTTTTCACAGGTAATTCGGATCAGGGGTAAAATATTTACACAGATTGCATTAAAATTTAACTTAACGGTTTTAACAAATCTAAACTTAAAGGCGTTAAGAATAATATTCTAATGCTAATCCGTGACTTAGGATTAAAACCCTGTTTATGAAACGATTGACACTCAAACACTGGACAGCCGGTTTTTTACCCCTGATCCTCTTTCTGCCGACCTTTGAAACCAATATTTCCGCCAATGAATGGACCCTGCGCCAGGAAAAGGGCGATCTGAAGGTCTACACCCGGGCCAATGCCGACTCCGGCATCAAGGAGGTCCGGATAACCACCCTGATGGAAACTTCCCAAAGCGGACTTATGGCCGCCCTGTGCGATGTACCCGCTTATCTGGACTGGGTGTACAAGTGCAGTGAAGCCCGCAGGCTGGAGACCGTCAGCGAGCAGGAATTTTTCTACTATACCAAATCCGATTTCCCGTTTCCGGCTTCCGATCGCGATCTGATCGTCCATTCGTGGCATTGGCAGGACAATCACGGGGTCATTCATTCCCGTTCGTCCGCCCGGCCGGATTATTTGCCCGACAACAAAGGGGTGGTGCGGATCCGGGAATTCAATTCCACCTGGAAGATCTCACCGGTCGGCCCTGACAAGGTATCCATTGAATACGAGGTCAAGACCAATCCGGGCGGCAGTCTCCCGGCGTGGGTGATCAACCTGGGCATTACCTCGGGGCCGGTCAAGACCATGGAGAATCTGGCGGCAATGGTGAAGGACAGCCGTTACCGGAATGCGCCTGTACCGGCCTATTTTCGCCATTGAGCCCTGTGTTCAGGATTTATCAACTACCCTGAATTCCGTTCTCCGGTTCATTTGATAAAGATCTTCCGGGCAATCCTTGCCGTCGACACAATCATTGACCGGCCTGGATTCGCCGTACCCTTTGGCGCGCAACCTTGATTTTGAGATGCCTTTCTCGATAAGGTACCTGACGATGGCTTCCGCGCGGCGTTGCGACAGGTTCTCGTTGAATTTATCCGAGCCGCGGGCATCCGTATGCGATGCGATCTCGATGGACAGGTCCGGGTTATCCTCCAATACATTGAACAGGCGGATAAGCTCGGGTACGGATTCCTTTTTTACGCTCGAACGGCCGACTTCGTAATACACGTTCAGCAGGTAGGGAATGCTGCCGTCGTCGTCATACCGGCTGTCGCCCTGGGTAAAGGCCTGGATCGAATTTTCGGGAACTGCCGGTTTAGGCGCCGGCGGTACGGGGTCCGGCGTCTTTTCCTGAACCGGATCCTTTCTGGGTTGGACTGGCGGGGTATTTTCGATGGAGGCTACCGGTTGCGATCCGGTCGACTGCGCCTGCTGGTTGTAGGGCTGCAGAAATACATCCATGATCACCTTGTTGGCCTGGGTTTGATCCGGGCAAATCCAGTCGTCGGACGCGAAGGCAAAATAGCCCTTTTTCTCTACCCTGAGGAGGTAACAACAGCCTGCCTGTGCATTGAATTTATAGATCCCGTCAGCATCCGTGACCAGGTCGAGGACTTCGTCGCATTGGCCGCCCGTCAGGACGACCTTAGCATTTGCCAGCGGCAGCCCGTTGAACTGGTTGAGCACCTTTCCGGATACTTCCCATTTTGCAACCCTTTCCAGCGGCTGAAGCGCCATTTGCACCCGCAAGAAATTGGCTGCGCTATAGCCTTCCGCGCAGATCTTATCGGTTTGCGGCATGAAGCCGTCTCCACCGGCCGTCACCTGGCAGCATTCGCCCGGCGGCAGGATCATCCTGAATTTTCCGCTCCCCAGTTCCAATAACGGGTATTGCTTGCAGGCATTGACAAAGGCGCCCGGCAACGATTGGCCGGAAGCGGCCTCCAGGACCTCCAGTTCAACGGTCACCCCCTTTTTGCGGAAGCCGTAGACATCGTCCATCCCCTGACCGCCGGCCCGGTTGGAGGTGAAATAGCCGTAATAACCTTCTTTGGACAGGATGAGCCCGTAGTCATCATAAATGGAATTGATGGGCGCGCCCATGTTTTCCACTTCGCTCCAGTTTCCGTCAGGGGTCTCTTCGGAGGAGAAGATATCCTGCCCGCCGAGTCCCAGGTGTCCGTCAGAGGCAAAATAGAGTTTGCCTGATGCGTCAAAATGTGGATAAAATTCGTCGCCTTCCGTATTGATGGACGGGCCGAGGTTGATCGGTTTCCCCCATTCGCCGTTGTCTTTGAAGACGACATACAGGTCCTTTCCGCCGAATCCGCCGGGCATATCCGAGGAAAAGAACAACCTTTTGCCGTCGGGCGTAAGGCTGGGGTGCGCCACTGAATATTCCGTTGAGTTGAACGGAAGCGGGTTGAGGTCGCTCCAGTTGTCGCCCCCGAGATTGGAAGCGAACATGATTTCCAGCCGGATCAATCCGAGGTCTTCGGGGCCTTTGCGCACCTGGTTGTTCCGGGTCAGGAAGATTTCCGAGAAATCGTCGCTGAACGCTACCATGGCCTCATGGTAAGGAAAATGAAGCTGTTCGGAGAACACCTTCGGTTCGCTGAACCGGAAGGGATCCAGGGGCTGGCCGTCTTCCATGGCAAACGGCGCGTATTGAAGATCGAAATAATGCTTTTTGTTGTTCTTGCTGTCGGCCGGCGGCCTGGTTGAACCAAACACAAGGCCGTCCAAATAAAAAGCGGGGCCGATTTCCTGTTCAGGGCTGTTGATGGACAGGTCGGCTATTTCAAGTACGTCCTTATTTTTGTCGAGGAGGGTTTCGCGGTAGTCGCAAACATGCTGGAGGCGGCTTTTCCTCGGGTCGAAGGGTTGCTGCCGGAGGAATTCCGCAAACTGGGCCCCGGCGTTTTCACAGTCGCCTTTTCTGAACAGGATCAGGCCGTAGTAGTAGTGGTTGATCGGATCGATCTCCTTTTCCTGCACCAGCTTGGCATACCAGGTTTCCGCGTTCGGGTAGTCATTGATCTTCCGGTAGGCCTTTGCCAACCCTTTCATTGCTTCGAGCTGGTCGCCTTTATCCAGAATCTGAAGATAAACCGATATGGCTTTTTCATATTCAAGCGCTTCCATATAGGACGTCGCCTTCTGGAGCTTGGCTTTCTGGCCAAGGGCCGCCCCTGCCATCAGCAGGCAGAGGAACAGTAATAGCGGTTGTACAATAATTCTCATAGTTGTTCTGGCATTTATCCCAGTGGCAACAGGCCGGCCGGACGTTTGCCCAATCTCCTATCCGTCGGATCAAACCGGCGCGTTAGTTACCAAAGTTCATATATTTCTACGAAAGATTTGAACAAAGGTTATACAAATCCCTTCAATTATGTCTTTTGCCTTACATCCGCGGATCAAACGGATTTCAGCCGTCATTCAGATAAAAATATCCAGGATGACCAGGACGCTGAAAACCACGCTGCCTATGCCGTTTGTGGTGGCAAAGGCCAGGCCGACCCTGCTCAGATCATCCGGTCGGACCAGGGTATGCTGATACACCAGCAAACCGGCAAAAAATGCGGCGGCCAGCCAGTGAAGCCAGCCGAATTCAGGGTATAAGGCGCTTTCCAGATAAACGGCGGAAAACAGGAACAGCCCGCACAGCAAATGCAGCAACACGGACAGGTTCAGGGCGCCTGCTTTTCCAAAAAGGGCAGGTAAGGAGTGCAATTGGTGGGCTTTGTCAAATTCTTCGTCCTGCAGGGCGTAAATGATATCGAAACCCGATACCCAGCACAAGACGGCGGCGCTGTACAACAAGGGCAACCAGTCGAAGCGGCCTGCCAGGGCGAGATAAGCCCCTATAGGCGCCAGGGAAAGCCCGAGCCCGAGGACGAGGTGGCACAAAGCCGTGAAGCGCTTAGTGTAGCTGTACCCCAGGATAACCGCCAGGGCAACGGGGGAAAGGGCAAAACAAAGCGGGTTGATGAGCCAGGTGCAAATAATAAACATCAGGGAGCTCGCGAGGACCAATGCCAGGGCCGATCCGGGTGTGACAATGCCGGCCGGGATCTCCCGGAAACTGGTCCGCGGGTTGAGGCTGTCAAAGCGCCGGTCCAGGTAGCGGTTGAAAGCCATTGCCGCCGTTCGGGCAAAAACCATGCAAGCCAGTACCAGCAGCAACAGGCGCAAGCTGAACGGGGAGCTCCCTTGCAGGTAGGCCAGAAAAAAGCCCAACAGGGCAAAGGGAAGCGCAAAGATCGTATGGCTGAACTTGATGAGCGAAAGGTAATTCCTGAGCACCTTTAAATTGTTTAGGACCGGATCACAAAGGTAAGACTTTGAACCGGGCAGAAAACAAAACGGCTTCGAAAATAAAAAAAGCCTGTCTGCTATTTCGAACAAACAGGCTTTCCGGAAAAAAGTTGACCGAAAGCCAGTGTATCTGGCATCTTGAAGGGCGGCTTCCGGTCAATATTCAAATGCTCTCAGGCCCGGGGCCTTCGGCATAGATCCTATTAGTTGTTAACCTGGATTTGCGGTTGTGCACTTTCGCCGCCGACAACCTCACCCGTCAGGTAGAGGAAAGTCTGGGGCGGATCGGTGTTGGCCGTCAGGGTCACTTTCTGGTTGCGTTTGCCGTTTTTGTTCTTGGAGTTGAATTCAACGGTAACGGAACCCGAAGCGCCGGGAGCAACCGGTTCTTTGGACCATTGCGGAACCGTACAGCCGCAGCTGCCTTGTGCGTTGGAGATCACGAGCGGTTCTTTGCCGGTGTTCTTGAACTTGTAGGTATGGGTTACCTTTTCGCCTTCCTGAACCGTACCGAACTCGAAAGTGGTTTCTTCAAAAGCCATAACCGTAGTCGGGCCCGTGGGAGCGGTAGGCGCTGCCTGGTTGGGCGTTACATTCGGACTCGGATTTGCAGGCTGGACACCCGTTTCCACACTGGTACGGGCTTCGTCGCGAACGTCTTTGCTGGAGCTCTGGCAGCTTACAACAAGGGCGGCAACAGCAAGAACGGCAATGAAAGATAAAATTAGCTTGCGCATTGATTCGACAAATTTAAGTTTAAAAATGAATTTCATACTTTGCTCGCACAAAAGTAGGGAAGTTAAAAATAACCGTTGTTAACCTTGCGGCAATTATTGTTAACGAGTTGTTAAAAAGGCCTTTACAGCCCTGTTTTCAACCTTTTCGCACGGCCGCGAGGAAACCATCTGCCGACCTGGCATTCAGGCAGGCAGCCGCGGTAAGGCCTCCCTTCCTTGCTGAGCGCACACCGAAATGGATATCCCTGATCCCTTCCTTGCTGTGCGCATCCGGGTTGATCGAGATCAGGACGCCTTTTTCAAGGGCATACGGAATCCACGTCCAGTCTAAATCCAAACGATAAGGATTGGCATTGAGTTCAATGGAAACGCCGTTAGCCGCGCAGGCGTCAATGATTTTTTTATGATCCAGCGGATAGCCTTGCCTCGAAAGCAGCAGCCGCCCGGTGGGATGGCCCAGGATCGAGGTGTACGGGTTTTCAACAGCCGTCAATATCCGCCGTGTGGCCTTTTCTTCATCCATCCGCAGGTTGGAATGGACAGAGGCGATGATGAAATCGAACCGGCCGAGGATTTCCGGATCATAATCCAGTGAACCGTCGTTCAGGATATCCGATTCGATGCCTTTAAAAATCCGGAACGGCGCCAATTCCCGGTTAAGCGCGTCGATCTCTTCCATTTGAGCCAGGACCCGGTCGGGTTGCAGCCCGTTGGCATAAAAGGCAGATTTGGAGTGGTCGGTGATCCCAATGTAATCGTACCCGAGCGCCCGGGCCGTTTCCGCCATGTCCCGCAGCGTAGCTATGCCGTCGCTGTAAGTGGTATGGCTGTGGATGACCCCGCGAATGTCCGCTTCCCCGATGAGTTCAGGAAGATCATTCCCTGCAGCCAGATCAAGGGCCCATTCCTGCTCCCGCATTTCCGGGGGAATGAACGGAATACCGGCCTTATCAAAGACCTGTTGCTCTTCCGGCAGGTTCCGGAAATCCAGACCGGGATATTTTGCCAGGAAAGCATCCATGAATTCGCCCGAGGCGCTGTACCGGAATAATTTAGAGCCGAATTCTTCGGGTTGGCACCGGTATAGCCTGACCGGCAGGTCGTCCTCTGTCAGCAAATGAGTCGGTTGATCACCGCCTTTTCCTTCTTTCAGGTTGGCGGCGGCCGCCATTTCCTGAACCGTTGCGGAGGAAGCCGCCAGGATATCGATGCCGTCCAGGGTATTGGCGCATCGCCGGATGGCTCCGCAAAGGGCGATCCGGGTGTCCTTCAACCCGGATCCCAACAGGCTGACCAGGTTGTTTGCGGCGCTTTCGAGCGCGGAAAAATGGAATTGATCCTGGGACCGTTGGAAGTATTCGAGTTTTTGTTTGAGCTCTTCCTGCGTTTTTTGCCCGAAACCCTTCAGCTCGATCAGCCGGTTTTCGTTGACGGCGTAGAGGAGTTCGCCGACCGTTTCAATGCCAAGGTCTTTCCAGACGGCCTGCACCTTTTTGGGGCCGAACCCTTTGACCGTCAGCATTTCCTGGATGCCGGCCGGCGTTTTTTCGCGGTATTGCTCCAGGGTTGACATCTTACCGGTTTGGAGCAGTTCACCGATCTTTTCCGCGATGGCCTTCCCTACCCCTTTAATGGCTTCCATTTCCTGGGGGTCCATTTCAGCAAGGGGCCGGTCCAGTTTTCGCAGGGTGATATAAGCATTTTGGTAAGAGCGGATCTTGAACGGGTTTTCGCCGTGCAACTCCATGATATCGCCCAGGAACCGGAATTCGTTGGCAATTTCCTTATTGGTCATTATTCGATTGAGCTTTGGGTAGGATCAGGACTCCATGTATTGAATGATCGTCCGCACCTGGGCTTCGGCAAAAAGGTCGACGATCTCGTCATCCATGAGGAGTTTG
This sequence comes from uncultured Lewinella sp., assembly GCA_937873655.1. Taxonomy (GTDB): domain Bacteria; phylum Bacteroidota; class Bacteroidia; order Chitinophagales; family Saprospiraceae; genus JACJYC01. The sequence goes on from CALMYQ010000006.1 coordinate 48,951, forward strand.
GCGTCTTCAAAATTGTCGAAAAACAGGTGTTCAACCAGGAAGGCAGGCATGACGGTTTTGCGGATGACATAAAAATTGGCTTCCCGGTCGGAATCGCCGTCGCTTGTATCGGAGCGCATGGTGATCCGGTTGCCGAGCAGTTCTTTTACATTGTTGAAATGGATTTCAGCAACGGCATCGGAGGCCGTTTTGCCGGGCGTGGTATAGACCTCAAAGCCGCGGGCGTTGGCGCCGGAAGCGTTGGCGTGGTTGGAGATGTAGAGCGATTTTGAGGCTCTTTTGGCGTACCAGTTGGCCATATCCACCCGGTAAGCGAGGGGAGTATCGAGGTATTCATGGCTCACGATCAGGTGATCGATGCCGAGTTGGGTGAGTTTGGACGCGACCCTATTGGTGAGGGTCCGATCCCAGACCCCTTCATAGAACCAGCTCCCTTTATGAAAGACCCCCTGGGTGTGCTGAAATTGTTTGCTGGGGGCTGTGACATAATTTCCTTTGGCGTCGAGGGCGCCGTGACCGGCATCGAGAAATACGAGGAATGATTTATTCATGGTCTTCAGGTTTTAACCGCCAAGATAGGCGATTTGGAGGAAATGCGAACGCATAATCCCGGAATGATTTACCTTTGATCTCAACAAAACCGGCTATCCTTGAACCGAAAGACGCTAATTTTCGACGGCCACCTCGACCTGGCCATGAACGCCATCGAATGGAACCGCGACCTCACCTGGTCCGTCAGCGACATCCGGGAAAGCGAACAAAACATGACCGACAAGCCCGACCGCAGGATGAACACCGTTTCCTTTGACGCCATGCGGGAAGGCCATATCCGGATCTGCACCGCCACTCAGATCGCCCGTTACGTCAAAAAAAGCAACCCGCTACCCGGTTGGCGGTCACCGCAGCAGGCCTGGGCCATGACCCAAGCCCAGCTCGCCTGGTACCGGACGATGGAAGAAGCCGGCCAGTTACAGCCCATAACCGACCTGGCTTCCCTGGATGATCACCTGCAAAAACTGGACACCGATCCCGGATACAAGGCCATCGGATACATCATGAGCCTGGAAGGCGCCGACTCCATCGTCAGCCTCGATTACCTTGAAAAAAGCCACGCTGCCGGATTGCGGGCTCTCGGCCCCGGCCATTACGGGCCCGGCACGTACGCCTTCGGCACCGATTCGGTAGGCGGCATCGGCGAGAAAGGGAAACAGCTCCTGAAAAAAATGGAGGAGCTCAACATCATACTCGACGCCACCCACCTCTGCGATCAGAGCTTTTGGGAAGCCATGGATCATTTCAACGGCCGTATCTGGGCCAGCCACAATAACTGCCGGGCCCTGGTGCCGCACAACCGGCAATTCAGCGACGAACAGATCCGGGAACTCCTCAACCGGGGCGCCGTCATCGGGGCCGTCCTGGATGCCTGGATGCTGACCCCGGGCTGGGTGCGCGGCGTTTCCACCCCGGCCGGCGCCGGCGTTGACCTCGAAAAGACAGCCGACCATATCGACTATGTTTGCCAGATAGCGGGCAATTCCCTGCATTCGGCCATCGGCAGCGACCTCGACGGCGCTTTCGGTAAAAACCAGTGCCCGATGGAAATCGACACCATCGCCGATCTGCAAAAGCTGGGACCGGTATTGAAAAAACGCGGTTATTCGGACGATGATGTCGATAATATATTCCACAAAAACTGGATCCGGTTTTTAAGAGAAGCCTGGCGCAAATGAAAAGAAGGAAGTGGACCGTTTGGCTGGGCATCCTGCTGGTCCTGTTTGCGGCGAGGGGCGCCCTTTTCCGGGGACTGGTGAAATACCGGCCCGTTGCGGAGCGCTCCGTCATGATGCCGGCCGACCAGGAGCTGAAAGCGCTTATCGAAGAGCAGCTTTCCGTCCGGAAGCCCGACCAGCCCGGTGAAATCATTAAAATTGCCCGGTCGATTACTGCGCGGAAACTTTCCTTTGCCCTGCGGTCGGCGCCGTCAAATCCTGATGAAGCCTATCGGGCGGGCAAGGCCAATTGCATCGGGTATGCCGCTTTGTATGCATCGGTTTGCCAACAAATGTTCCGGCAAAACGGCTGGGCGGACCAATTCCAGGCCAGCCACAAGGTCGGAAAGATCTACTTCCTGGGCTATGATGTCCATCGCCTTTTCAAAGATCCCTTTTTCAAGGACCACGACTATGTGGAGATCCGGGACGCCGGAACGGGCAGCCGCTTATGCATCGATCCCAGCCTGGGCGACTATACGGGCATCTACCGCGTCCGGGCCGATTGATCCCTGCGGGAAAAATTCCAAAAGTATTTATTTAAAGTTCCTGTGGAAAAACATTAAAATGTATTTTTGCAGGCAGCAAGATCAGCCTTGCCCAGCAGGGCGCCGCTCAGCGCTATGATAAGAAGTTTGCAAATCCGCAATTACGCCCTTATAGAGTCCCTGGAGATCCGTTTTTCCGAGGGCCTGACCATTATTACCGGTGAAACCGGCGCCGGCAAATCCATCCTGCTGGGCGCGCTCGGCATGATCATGGGCGAACGCGCGGATACCAAAGCCCTGTATAACGACGCGGAAAAATGCGTTGTAGAAGGCGTTTTTGACATCAGCCAGTACAACCTGCGGCCATTTTTTGATGCAAATGAACTGGATTTCGACTCAGAACTGGTCATCCGGCGCGAGATCCTGCCTTCCGGCAAATCCAGGGCCTTTGTCAATGACTCCCCCGTCAACCTGAAAATACTGGAAGATCTCAGCGACTCCCTGATCGACCTCCACCAGCAATTCGACAGCCTGGACATCAACCAGGTCTCTTTTCAGCTCCGGATGATCGACGCACTGGCCGGCAATAAAGATCTGCTGGAAAAATACCAGGGCCATTTTCGCAAGTATCAATCCGACACGCGCAAACTGGCCGCACTGGAAGCCCAAAACAGCCAGGCAGCCCGCGAGATCGAATTCCTGCAATTCCAACTCGACGAACTGGAGGCCGCCAACCTGGCCGCCGGAGAGCAGGAAACCCTCGAATCCGAAATCGCCAAACTCAACAATGCCGAAGACATCAAACGGGTAACGGGCGAGGCTTTCCAGGGATTAAGCGAAAGCGATATGGCTGTTCTTTCCCAACTGACGGATATGCGCAACGCCTTGCAAAGCCTGGAAAAGGTCAGCCCCGAAATCGGCCAGCTCAACGAACGCCTTTCCGGGATGATCGTAGAATTGCAGGACCTTTCCGGCGAATTCGAAAAAATAGCGGAAGAAACCGAATACGACCCCGGGCGCATACAGGAAGTCGAACAGCGCCTTGACCTGATCTACCGCCTCCAGAACAAATACGGCGTGCAAACCACCCCGGAATTGCTCGCATTGAAGGAAGAAACCGAACAAAGATTGCATACTTTCGCCGATCTGAGCGACCAAATCGTCGAATTAAAAGAACAGATCCAGGCGGAAAAGAACATATTGCAGAAACTTGCAGCCGAACTCCGCGCCAAACGGCAATCCGTAGGCCCGGCATTCGGCGAAGAGGTTGAAAAGCGCCTCGGGCAGCTGTCGATGAAACACGCCCAGTTGAAGGTTCATTTTCAGGAGCTGCAGGAATTTACCGCTACCGGGCTGGATGAGGTCCAGTTCAGGTTTGCAGCCAACAAAGGCGGCAAACTGCAGGCCATCAAGGATGTGGCTTCAGGCGGTGAGCTTTCCCGGCTCAACCTGGCAGCCAAATCCCTGATCGCAGGCGCCATTTCCTTCCCTACACTGATCTTCGATGAGATCGATTCGGGGGTTTCAGGCGATGTCGCCCTCAGCGTAGGAAAATTGTTGAAAGCATTATCCTTAAAGCACCAGGTGGTATCCATCACACATTCTCCGCAGATCGCGGCCAAGGCTGATGCCCATTATTTTATTTATAAAAAAGACCGGGAGGACCGTACCGTTACCCACGTCCGCCTGCTCAATCCGGATGAGCGCATCCGCGCAATAGCAACCATGCTGAGCCAAAGCCCTCCCAGCGACTCGGCTATCGAAAACGCCCGTGAGCTGATGGCGGGTTGATCGGTTTTGACCAGTTTATTGTTGTTTTGACCGGTTTATTATTGTTTTGACCCGTTTATTGTTGTTTATGATTGTTCATTCAGTACCGGCAACAAACGAGACTGTTCAATACAATGTTTTCACGCAAAGACGCAAAGATCTGGTATTTAGCAAGCTGCGCTTGCTAAATACCCGGTTGACACAAAATCCTGAACGGCTCCCAACAAACAACAATAAACAACCACAAACAACAATAAACAACAATAAACAACAATAATCAACAATATCAATCCATCATAACCAAAAAAACCTTTAACCATGTTGAGAAGACTTTTTTTCCCATTCCTCGCCTTTGCCATTTTGTTCACCACCGCTTGTTCCAACAGCGCCGCGAAAGAAGCTGAAGAGGCTGAAAAAGAGACCAAAGAAGCCATGAACGAAGCGAAAGAAGAAATGGAAAAAGCCGGCGAAGACCTCAAAAGCGGCCTGGAACAGATCGGCAACGCCCTCCAGAATATCCAGGTCAAGGATGCCAACGGCAATCCAGTTGAAGCCATGGATTTCCGCGACCTGAAAGAAACCATGCCGGAAAAACTTCTCGGAATGGATCGCGAATCCCATAAGGGCCAACGCAACGGGGCGGCAGGCTTCAAGATCTCCAACGCTGAAGCTGTCTATCGCGACGGCGACAAACGCCTGGAAGTAAACGTTGTGGACGGCGCGGGCGTCGGATTGGCCGCCCTGGGCGCCGCCGCCTGGACCATGGTCGAGATCGACAACGAATCCGATGACGGCTACGAAAGGACCGTCACTATTGACGGCAACAAGGCCTTCGAAAAATTCAACGAAAAGAACGGCGACGGTGAGCTCAGCGTCTTCTATAAAAAGCGCTACATCATCAGCGTCAAAGGCCGCAACATCAAAGCCAAAGACCTCCGCGATGCCTATGACGATCTGAAATTGGGCAAACTGGAATAACTTCAATGTCGGACCTCCGTCCACCGCTGGTCTTTTAGGACCGCTGGACGGAGGTTTGTTGATGGAAGAAATGGTTTTATTGTTTCATGGCTCCACTGTTTCATTGTCGGGCCTCCGTTGTAGCTTCGACTTCGCTCAGCTACGGGGCTGACAACTGTCATAAAATTGTCCTAAATTGCCGCCAAACAAGACGAAATGAACAACGGCAAGGTAGTTTTTTGGTCCATTACCGTAGCGCTGGGCGGTTTTTTGTTTGGTTTCGACACAGCCGTCATCTCCGGCGGAGAACAGGAGATACAGCAACTCTGGAAGCTGAGCGATGCCATGATCGGCCAGATGGTCGCCATGGCGTTGTACGGTACCATCATCGGAGCGCTGTTCGGCGGCATACCCTCAGAGATCATGGGGCGCAAAAAGACCCTTTTCTGGGTAGCGCTGCTGTACCTGGTCTCGGCCGTTGGCTCCGCACTTGCTCCGGAGATCTACTCCCTGATGGTCTTCCGGTTCATTGGCGGCCTTGGAGTGGGCGCTTCCTCGGTTGCGGCCCCCATGTACATCTCCGAGATCGCGCCCAAAGAGAACCGGGGCTTCCTCACGGCCCTCTTCCAGTTCAACATCGTATTGGGCATCCTGATCGCCTATTTTTCCAACTTCCTGATCGGCACCGAAGCGGAAGGCGCCTGGCGGTGGATGCTGGGGGTTGAAGCCGTTCCGGCCCTGGCATTCGTAGTCATGATCCTGTACGTGCCGGAAAGCCCGCGCTGGCTGATCATCAAGAAAGGGCAGGTTGAGGAGGCGCTGAAAACCCTGCGCATCATCGACCCGGGCAATGAGCAGGAAGCCCTGAGGGCCATCCAAAGCACCGACCACCACCGGCAATCCGGGTTCAAGGCCTTTATCTCCGGCCGATACAAGCTTCCCATCCTGCTGGCGTTCCTGATCGCGTTTTTTAACCAGGTTTCCGGCATCAATGCGGTGATCTACTACGCGCCCCGGATCTTTGCCCAAACGGGCATGGCGGAGAGTTCCGCCCTATTGTCGTCCGTCGGCATCGGTGTGATCAACCTGATCTTCACCATGTTGGGGCTGGCGCTGATCGACAGGATGGGAAGGCGCTTCCTGATGTATATCGGCTCCTTCGGTTATATCCTTTCGCTTGGGCTTGTCTCCTTTGCCTTTTTCAGCGGCGCTGCTTCCAACAGCCTGCTGGTGCCCATTCTGCTGTTCGGTTTCATTGCAGCCCATGCCATCGGTCAGGGCGCCGTGATCTGGGTGTTCATTTCCGAGATCTTTCCCAATGAGGTCCGGTCATACGGCAACTCGCTGGGCAGCGCCACCCACTGGGTGTTTGCAGCTTTGATCGCGGGGAACTTTCCCTTCTTCGCGGGCAAATTCGGAGCGGGGTACATCTTCGCCTTTTTTGCCTTGATGATGGTGCTGCAACTGTTGTTTGTCTGGCGGTTGATGCCGGAAACGAAAGGCGTATCGCTGGAAGATCTGGAAAAGCAGCTGATCCGGGAAAAATAATCCGGGCTCAGGCCGTTTCCTTTCGGGCAGGGATTCGAAGTTTGCCGTCCAGCCAATGTCCGGGCCGGCGGGAAAGCGAAACCTGTATCAGGTAAAACGAAAGGCCGATCAGCATGCCCAGCACGGAGCCGAAGACGACATCGCGCAGAAAATGTTGCAACAGATATATCCGGGAAACGGCCACGAAGATTGCCATCAGGGCCAGCACGATCCCGGGGCCGCGCTTTCCCGCAAGGTTAAGCGCTACAAAAGTGAACAAGGCAAAAGCCGAAGTGCTGTGCCCCGAAGGAAAACTGTTGGCGCCGCCCAGCAATCTGACGCCTTCCACCGGGTTGAATTGCTCCCAAAGCCCGGCCTTGCTGAAAAACGGGAACGGCCTGTCCTGATGGAACCAGGCTTTGGCCAGAAAGCTGATCAGTGTCACGCTGATGCCGATCGCCGGGATCAATACGGCCGAGCGATACCGCACAAACAACAGCAGGAAAATGCATACAATATAGGCAACCGGTTCGCCCAAGCGGGTCCAGAACCGGAAAAAAACGTCGGCGGCCGGTGTTCGGTTCTGGTTCAACCACAACACCTCATGTCCGTGGGGGATGAACAGCAGCAGGCACAATCCGGCGAGTACCCAGATCCCTGCTATGGCGAAAAAAAATCTGTTATCCTTAATAACCCGGATCATTTTGAGGGGATTAACCGGCTGAATACGGAGCCGATATAACTGAATACGTTTTTCAACCTTTCAAAATTCAGGGCCTTTGCATCCCGCATGGCCTTGTAGGTCACGTACATGCCGATCGGGAAAAGGATGCCGCCCGGGATCCAGGCCGCAACGGCCGCAGGTACCGCAAAGGTCTCGGCAATTTTCCTGCAGAAGATGGTCAGCACGACAAAAAGCATGAAAAAAACGATGGAAACCAGGATCGGAAAACCGAATCCTCCCTTCCGTATAATGGCCCCCATCGGCGCGCCGATGAACACAAAAATAATGCAGACCACCGCCATGCTGTACTTGGTGTGCAATTCGTAAATGAACTTCACCTTGTTTTCTTTGAGGTTATCCAGCGTACGTGCAGCCGACTCCGCCTGATTCCGGATGGCGCGGGCCTGGTTTTGCGCCTTGTCCAGTACTCCTCTTCGCTCGTAGGGTTGCAGGTTTTTTAAAACCGCATCGAAATCCCTGATGGTATCCAGGCTGATCATCAACTTTCCTGCCTTGCTGGTTGAATCGAGCACCCATTCCTTCTGCGCAATCCTGAGGCGCCTGAATGCCGTCGCCGCACCGTTGCCCCTGGCAATCCCGAAGCCGGGCGTTTTTTCCTTTTCCGCTACCGGTTGGGTAGCGGTCGAATCCCTGGGAACGGAAATGAGGCGGGCGGTATCCCGGCTTTCGCCTTCGGGTGCGTTTTCCGTTGGTTCGGCTTTGAGAAAGGTGCTGTCCTTCGTCATGAAGGTGAATTGGGTCGCCACCTGATTGGCCAGGTTTTTCTGCCGCTCCAGGATCTTATAGGATAGCGAGTCGATCGCCTCCCGCAATTGGCCGCTGCTGAGCATGCTCCGGTTTTGTTTGAACAACTCCTCGTTGGTCCGGCTGATCTGAAACTGGGAGAGGTCAAATACTTTGTTCCAACTCTCGAACGATACGCGGATGAAAGGGAATTGATTCTGACCGTTGGACGCGCTCGGGGCGGTTTCGATGTATTGGTGGCCGTTCACCAGGTTCATCACAAAGAACTGTCCGTCCGGAGTAGCGTACATCTGTCCGCTTTCGGCTACGGTTTCGCTGAGCTGCCCGCGGTCGGCGCCCCGGTGGTCGTAGATCAAAACGTCCCTGATCGATTTACCGTCGCGTTCTTTTTTGCCGATGTGAATGGCGTATTGGTCAAAATCGTCGTTAAATACGCCCGCATCCAGCCTCAGGGCAGGCTTTTGGCGTTGAATATCGTACATCCTGGAGCCGAACTTCAGGTTGGCGATCGGGATCAGGTTGTTGGAACAAACGTAGGAAAACCCCATGGCGAGTATGCCGAACACGATCAGGGGGCGCATCACCCTGAACAGCGAAACCCCCGCGGATTTGAAACTCGACAGTTCGTAGTGTTCCGCCAGGCTGCCCAGCACCATTACCGATGAGATCAGGATGGCCAGCGGCAAAGCCATCGGAATCAGACCGACGCATTTATATCCGATCAATTCCAGCAACAGGAACATACCCAGCCCCTTACCCGCTATATCGTCGATGTACAGCCAAAGGATCTGCATGAGCAGAACAAAAATGGCAATCATGAAAGTGACGACAAAAGGCGGGATAAAACTGCTGATCAGTAATTTATCCAGTTGTCTCATGCTCCTTTTCATCAGGCCGGCAAAGTTAAGGACTTTCTATTGCCGGCAACGGTTTAATTACAAATATTAAAGAACGTTGCCGGCTGCTGTCAGGTTGTTTATTCCATTTAAAATTAGGACTTAAAGCCTCGTACCGCCGTCCGGGTTCACAGATTTGGCTTTTCTTTAACAAATTTTCCACAAACATTTGTACATACAAATAAAAAACATAACTTTGCCCCGTGAAGCCAAAAAAAGAAGAATACTGCCGCTGTTTGTATTTCAGTGCCAACGCATTGGCCCGGTCCATTTCCAGAATGGCAGAGGATGTCTTTGCCGGTACGGGCCTGCATCCCTCTTATGCCTTTCTGGTGATGAGCATCAACAAATATCCGGGCATACCGGCGGGTAACCTGGCCGAAATGATGGGGCTTTCACCGTCTACCATAACGCGGTTGATTGAAAAACTGGAAAAGAAAAACCTTGCGAAACGCATTTCGGAGGGCAAATCCACCCTGGTCTTTCCGACGCCCGAGTCCGTAGCCATCGATGATCAGGTGCGGACAGCCTGGTCGGACCTGTTCAAACGGTATACTGCCGTATTGGGCGAACCGGCGGCACGCGACCTTGCCGATCGGGTCTATATCGCTGCCCTTCAGCTTGGGTCATAATTTTTTAGCAATTCATTTGTACATACAAAAATAATTGATCTATGGGAACTAAAATCGGAATTTTCGGCTCCGGCACGGTAGCCAAAACGCTAGGAGAAGGCTTTTTGAAATACGGTTACGAGGTCAAACTGGGTACGCGGGACACCTCCAAACTGGCGGAATGGTCGGCCAAAACCGGAATACCCGCCGGCTCCTTTCCGGAAACTGCCGCGTTCGGGGAGATCCTCGTGCTGGCGGTCAAAGGATTTGCCGCGGAAAAAGTCCTGGAAGCGGCCGGCAAGGCCAACCTGAGCGGCAAAGTGATCCTGGATGCGACCAACCCGATCAAGGAAGCGCCTCCGGTCAACGGCGTATTGCAATATTTCACCGACCTGAACCATTCCCTGATGGAAACGCTGCAGGCCGGCTATCCGGATGCCTCCTTTGTAAAAGCCTTCAATTCGGTGGGCAGCGCTCTGATGGTCGACCCTGACCTCAACGGCATCAAACCTTCAATGTTCATTTGCGGAAATGACCAGGCCGCCAAAAAGACCGTGACCGGCATCCTGGATACATTCGGCTGGGAAACGGAAGACCTTGGAAAGGCGGAAGCGGCGCGCGCCATTGAACCCCTGGCCATTTTGTGGTGCATCCCGGGTTTCCTGCAAAACGACTGGGTGCATGCGTTCAAGGTGCTGAGGAGATAAGGGGGTGATGCTTCGGCTCACTCAGCACAGGGGCCCGACTTCGCCGGAGGCTACCTCGGATGAGAGAGGGTGAGAGGGTGTGATCACATGGGAAAAACATCCGGGATCATGGCGACCGAACGGGCAAAAGCATCGGGGTTCAACCCGGTCGGTTCGCCGGCCTCCTGGAAAAAACCGACCATATTTTCGGTGGGCATATTCCCGGTAAGGTCGTCCTTGGCCATCGGGCAGCCGCCGAATCCGCGGATGGCGCCGTCATAGCGCCTGCAGCCGTTTTCGTAGGCCGCCCGGATCTTCTCTTTCCAGGCGGTCGGTGTGGTATGAAAATGCGCGCCGAATTCGATATTGGGGTAGGCCGGGATCAGGTTGCTGAACAGGTAGGCGATATTCTCCGGCCCGGCTACCCCGATCGTATCGGAAAGCTGGAAAATGGCGATATCCATCCCGACCAGCTTGTCCACCCAGCGCTGGACGATCTCCACGTTCCAGGGGTCGCCGTAAGGGTTGCCGAACCCCATGGAGATGTAAATGACCAGCCGCTTGCCTTTTTGCAGGCAGATATCCTGGATTTCCCCTACCCTGCCCAGGGATTCCTCGATCGTGGCGTTGGTATTCCTCAGCTGGAAGGTTTCCGAAATGGAGAAGGGATAACCGAGGTAACCGATCTCGCCGAATTGGACGGCATCCTCGGCGCCCCGGCGGTTGGCCACGATGGCGAGCAGGCCGGAATGGTCGCCGGATAAATCGAGCAGGGACAAAACCTCTGCCGTATCCCGCATCTGAGGTATGGCCTTGGGCGAAACAAAGCTGCCGAAATCAATGGTATCAAACCCCACTTTCAACAGTTGGTTGATGTAGGCGGCTTTGGTCCGGGTCGGTATAAAGGCATGTATGCCCTGCATGGCGTCCCTCGGGCATTCGATCAGTTTTACCATTCGACTTGGTTTATCGGCCTGGGCAAAGGCGGTGATCTTGAAGCTGAAGCGGCAAATCTCCGGGAGCTGCGGCAGGCTCAACAGGTACCCAAAATAAACGTTTGAGGCGGATAAGCGTTGTACAATCGGATAGAAATTTACGAAGCGGGGCAAATAAACCCCTGGTTGTCCCGGTTACAAATCAATATCAACCGAAACAACCGCTTATATTTGCAGTTCCAAACCGGGACCACCGGCAGACCGCCCGTATTTTCCCGGCAACAGCAGTTTAAAGCAATCAACATGAAATCCTTCTGGATCATTTTCGGCTTCCTCCTGGCAGGCACCGGTTTTATGGCCCTCATTCTGAGCATGGTCGGCGTACAATTGTCCTTCCTCACCTTCATCGATCTGCCCGGCCCTCTGTTCGGTTTTGTTACCCGGCTGCTGATGATCGTCGCCGGGTTCGTGATCGTATTCATGCATACTACGCGCTGGCGGGAGGAATGATTATTGAGGAACTGAGGAATCGAGGAATCGAGGAATCGAGGAACTGAGGAACTGAGGATGCGGAATATTTGACCTCTCACCTCCAATCCGCCGTAGCCTCGGGCGAAGGCGGGCTCTCACCCTCTACAAAGAATTCCTCACCACCAGTCGGAACGGATTCACAACGTGGTCTTTCCCGTTTTCAAGCACCATCCTGGCGGCTGTTTCGCCCAACATCTTAAAGTCGGTGGAAATGACGGTAATGCCGTCCAGCAGGATCTCCTTCAACGGGGTTTCATTGTAGGAGATGATGCCCACATCGCGCCCCACCCTGAGTCCCAGGCTTTTGACCCGTTTGATGAGGATGACCAGGTCGTCCTCCATCAGGTTGATATAGACCTGGTCTTTTCCGATGGGCGCCGTTGAGATATCGCTGATCAGGTTGTGATCGAAGGCGTATTCCGTACAGAAATTCCGGAACCCGTTAACGATCTCCAACGGGTGATAACTGTACGGCGGGAAAATGAGGTTGAGTCTGCTGTATTTTTTCAACAGGGAGAGGGCTTCCGCCAGGGCATTATAGATATCTTTGGCAAAATCCTGGTAAACGGCGGCATAATCGCCGGTAATCCCGGGCACAAACTTGTCCAGCAGGATCAGCTTGTTTTTGGGGATCTGGTTGAGGATCTCGGTAGCGTTCTCTCCGCCGTCCAGAAAATGGGCGATGATGACGTAATGCGTATAATTGGACTGGGTATTTTCCTGGATCAGGTTTTTGAACAGTCTGTAATTGTTGTTGTAGATAAAAAAATCGATGGCCGCCTGATCCCCGAGTACGGAGGAGAAGGCGTCGTAGATGATCTTTTTATGAACGCTCAGTTTATTGAACAGTAAAAAGATCTTGGCTTTACGGTTGACCTGATTGCTCTTCACGTAGTATCCTTTGCCCGGCGCCGACTCAATGAGGGACATTTCCTTGAGTTGTTCGTAAGCCTTGACCACCGTATCCCTGGAAATATCGAATTGAATGAGGAGTTTGTTAACCGAAGGAAGCTTGTCCTTGACTTTCAGTTCGCCCTTTTCAATCCCGGTAACGATGCAGTTGATGATCTGAAGGTATTTGGGCGTTTTTGAGAATTCATTTATCTGTATCAATTGTCGCATAAACAGAACAAACCAGAACAGTTTTTAGAAAAAACCGAATAGAACAGAATGGTATTCCGAGACTAAGATAATAGTTTTGTGTCATTGCAAGTATATCTAAATTCAATAATGCCATGGAAGTTAAAACCGGGATGAAGAACACTACCGATTGGCGACACGTCCGCTACCTTTGGGATGAATCCAAAGCTGCCGCGCTCGAAGGTGATGAAGTTGCTTTGTTTTTATACCGCTCCAATATACTGGGAGCAGACCTGCGGATCACCAATTACGGCGGCGGCAATACCTCCTGCAAGACCATGGAAAGCGATCCGCTGACCGGGGAGCAGGTGGAAGTCATGTGGGTAAAAGGGTCAGGCGGCGATATCGGCACCTTGACCCGGAAAGGCATCGCCGGTTTGTACACCGACCGGTTGCGCGCCCTGAAAACAAGGTACCGCGGCCTGGAATTTGAGGACGAAATGGTCGGTCTTTTCCTCCATTGCCTATACGACCTCGAAAGTGCCGCGCCCTCCATTGATACGCCTTTACACGGCCTCCTGCCTTTCAAACATATCGATCACCTCCACCCCGACGCCCTCATCGCCGTAGCCGCTGCCAAGGACAGCCGGGCGATCACCCGCGAGATCTGGGGGGACAGCATGGGGTGGGTCCCCTGGCAACGACCAGGTTTCGACCTTGGGCTGCAGCTTGAGAAGTGCCTGGAGGAAAACCCCGGTATCCGCGGCATCGTACTGGGCGGCCACGGCTTGTTCACCTGGGGCGATACCTCCTATGAATGCTATGTCAACAGCCTTGAGGTGATCGAACAGGCCTCCATTTACATCGAGAACCGCCTGGGCAAGGACCGCCCTGTTTTTGGCGGCGCCAGGATGGAAAGCCTGCCGGAAACAAAGCGCATCGGCCAGGCCTCCCAACTCGCTCCCATCCTGCGGGGCCTTTGTTCGGGATACAAACGCATGATCGGGCATTTCACCGATGACAAGCGGGTGCTGGAATTCATCAACAGCAACGACCTGGGCAAATTGGCGCCGCTGGGCACCTCGTGCCCCGACCACTTCCTGCGCACCAAGATCCAACCCCTGGTTTTACCGCTGGACGCCAAAGCCGACCTCAGCGACCCGGCAGCCGTTAAAACCGCACTGGAACCTGCCTTTGAACAATACCGCAAGGAATACGCCGAATATTATGAGGCTTGCAAACACCCGGACAGCCCGGCCATGCGCGACCCCAATCCGGTGGTCATCCTCTACCCCGGCGTCGGCATGTTCACCTTTGCCAAGGACAAACAAACCGCACGGGTAGCCGGTGAATTCTACATCAACGCCATCAACGTGATGCGCGGGGCGGAAGCCATTTCGGAATACACGGCCCTCTCCCGGCAGGAAGCCTTCAATATCGAATACTGGTTGCTCGAAGAAGCCAAGCTGCAGCGCATGCCCAAGGAAAAACCGCTCTCCCGGAGGGTGGCCATCATCACCGGCGGCGGCGGCGGCATTGGAAAAGCCATTGCGGACAAGCTGGCAGCAGAAGGCGCCAACGTGGTCCTGACGGATATTGCGGAAGACCGGGTCAGGGCAGCTGCCGACACCTACAAGCGGGATACCGCCTCGTACGCCGTCTGCGATGTCAGCGATCCGGCGTCCGTTGCATCCGCTTACCGCAAAGCCTGCCTGGAATTCGGCGGGGTCGATATCGTCATACACAGCGCCGGCCTGGCCATTTCCAAAGCGCTCCTGGATACTACGGATCAGGATTGGGAGCTGCTGCAAAATGTTTTGGTCAAAGGCCAGTTCCTGATGGCCCGGGAAGGTGTTCGCATCATGCATCAACAAGGCTTAGGCGGAGATATTGTAAATATCGCCAGCAAGAACGGGTTGGTCGCCGGTCCGAACAACACGGGCTACGGCACCGCCAAAGCCGCCCAGCAGCATATGACCCGACTGCTGGCAGCCGAACTGGGCAAGGACAAGATCCGGGTGAATACCGTTAACCCTGACGGAGTCATCGTCGGCAGTAAGATCTGGGAAGGCGCCTGGGCCGAAGGTCGGGCCAAAGCATACGGCATTACCGTGGATCAGCTTCCGGCACACTACGCTCAGCGCAATCTGCTCAAGGAGATCATCCTGCCGGAAGATATCGCCAACGCCGTTTTCTGCCTGGTCGGCATTCTGGACAAAAGCACCGGCAACACAATCAATGTGGACGGCGGAATGGCAGATGCGTTTGTGAGGTGAGTGCTGCCCGACTACGCCGAGGCTTCGTCGGATGGGAGATGCTGGATGCTGGCATCTGCCGGAGACCGTTCAGAATTTTGTGTCACCCTGATTTTTAGGGCGCGCAGCGTGATGAAAATCAAAGCTTTACGTCTTTGCGTGAGAACCACTTTTTTGAACATTCTCAACTGCAACCTGACTTACGACTTACGACTTACGACTAGCGACTTTCAACTTACGACTAGCGACTTTCAACTTACGACTAGCGACTTACAACTAGCAACTTACACATAACACGACGGAAAATTTTCCGCCGCTACTGACAACTAATAATGCTCATCAACAAAGAACAAATCCTGGATTTCAATGCCGGGATAACGGCGTCTCACAAGGAAGATTTTGCTTATTTGAGGCGCCAACTAGACAAAAAAGGGTTGAATGCGGACCAGCTCTGCGATCAAATCGCCGGTTTTCAGGTAGCCATACCCAGCTGGGCTCTGGGGGCAGGCGGCACCCGCTTCGGCCGGTTCTCGACCGGCGGAGAGCCCGCCAACCTGGAGCAGAAGATTGCGGATATCGCTGTCTTGCACGCCTTGACCGGAGCGGCCGGCGCCATTTCGCTGCATATTCCCTGGGATATCCCCGAGGATCCCGCAGCTATCCGCGAACTGGCTGCCGGCCACGGTATCCTGTTTGATGCGGTGAATTCAAATACCTTTCAGGACCAGCCCGGCCAGGCGCACAGCTACAAGTTCGGCTCCTTATGCCATGCCGACAAAGCGGTCCGGGACCAGGCAGTCGGCCATAATATAGAGGTCATCGAACACGGGGTCAACCTGGGCTCCAAAAGCATTACCGTCTGGCTGGCCGACGGTTCCTCCTTTCCAGGGCAGTTGAATTTCAGAAAAGCCCTCGAACGGACGCTCGACAGCCTCAAAGAGATCTACGCCCATTTGCCCGCCGATTGGAAAATGTTCATCGAATACAAACCGTATGAACCCAATTTTTACAGTACGGTCATCCAGGACTGGGGCACTTCGCATCTGCTGGCCTCCGAATGCGGCGAAAAAGCCTATTCGCTAGTCGACCTGGGGCACCACCTGCCCAATACCAATATCGAACAGATCGTGGCCACCCTGATGTGGCGCGGAAAACTGGGCGGCTTCCATTTCAACGACAGCAAATACGGCGATGACGACCTGACCGTGGGCAGCATCAAACCCTATCAACTCTTTCTGATCTTCAACGAACTGGTGGACGGCATGAACGACCCCATGAGCAAAAACCCGCCGCTCGCCTGGATGATCGACGCCAGCCATAACCTTAAAGACCCGCTCGAAGACCTGATGCAAAGCCTGGAAGCCATCCGGCTGGCCTATGCCCAGGCGCTGATCGTGGACGGACAGGAACTGGAGAACGCACGCGATCAGAACGACACCGCCAAGGCGCAGGAAATCCTTCAGGGCGCTTTCCGCACCGACGTAAGACCCTTGTTGCGCGAAGCCAGAATCCGAAGCGGCGCCGCAGCCGATCCAATCGCAGCGTATCGGAAATTCAAGATCCGGGAATCCCTCATCCGCGAACGGGGCGCCAGGACAGTGGCCACAGGCCTGTAAACAAAGGTCAAATGCAGTATACGGCTGTTTTCGACATCGGCAAAACGAACAAGAAGTTCTTCCTCTTCGATGAAAGCTACCACGAAGTCTACCGGGCGTACAGCACCTTTGAAGAAGTGACGGATGACGACGGCTTTCCGGCCGACAACCTGCCCGCGATCCGCAAATGGCTCAAGGACCTGTTCCGGCAGATCCTGGACAACGGCGAATACCCGGTAAAAGCCATCAACTTTTCCACTTACGGGGCGAGTTTCGTCCATGTCGATGCGGCAGGTCGCCCGCTTACCCCGCTGTACAATTATACCAAACCGTACCCGGAAGACATCCTCCGGTCCTTTCACCAAAAGTACGGCGATCCGATCCGGTTTGCCCGGGAGACCGCCTCCCCGCCGCTGGGCATGCTCAATTCCGGATTACAGCTTTACTGGCTGAAATACGCCAAACCCGGGATCTTTGAACAGGTCCGGTGGTCGATGCATTTCCCCCAGTACCTCAGCTTTCTGTTTACAGGCGTTCCGGTAAGCGATTACACGAGCATCGGTTGCCATACCGGGCTTTGGAATTTTGAAAAAGGCGATTATCACGACTGGGTTTACGCCGAAGGGATCGACCGCATCCTGCCGCCGATCGTACCTGCCACCACGAGCATCAACATGGATTATGCCGGCAAGCGGATGCGGGTAGGGGTCGGCATTCACGACAGTTCTTCCGCCTTGCTGCCCTACCTGCGGGTAGATAAAAAGCCTTTTCTGCTGATCTCGACCGGCACCTGGAGCATCAGCCTCAATCCGTTCAGCGAAGAAGCGCTCAGCACAGAGGACCTGCAGAATGACTGCCTGAATTTCCTGCGCGTGGACGGCGGTCCCGTCAAAGCCGCCCGCTTGTTCCTGGGCAATGAATACAGCCTGCAACTGCACGAGATGTGCCGCCATTTTGATAAAGAGTACGGCTACCACCGCACCATCCGCTTTGACGCCGGAATCCACGACCGCATGGCCGGTTTACCGGGCCCTTTTTTCCGGTTTGAAAGCATCGATCTGCCCAGAAAACAACCTGAAAGGACGCGACTCGAAGCCTTTTCCGGTTTTGAGGAAGCCTACCATCGGCTGATGCTGGAATTGATGGAACTCCAGCTTTCCAGCGCCAAACGGGCCATAGGACAGACCCCCATCAGCAAGATTTATATCGACGGGGGTTTTGCGGATAACGATATTTATGTAAAATTGCTGCTGAACCATTTTCGGCAATACAAATTCCGGACCACCCAAACCCCGCTCGGCTCGGCCCTGGGTGCAGCCATGGTGATCTCAGACAAGAAGGTAAGCCGCGACTTTTTGAAAAAGCACTATTGCATGAAAAAACACGCCCCGCAAATGCTCAACGAATGAAAATCGGCCTGTTCATACCCTGTTACATCGACCAGTTCTACCCCCGCGTCGGGATAGCGACCCTGGAATTGTTGCAAAAGCTGGGTTGTCAGGCGACCTATCCGGAAGGACAAACCTGCTGCGGGCAGCCGATGGCCAATACGGGGTGCGAATCCGACGCAAAGGCTACTTACCTGCATTTCATCGATACCTTCGGCGATTTTGATTATATCGTAGCGCCGTCGGGCAGTTGCACCTACCACGTCCGGCACCATTATGATATCATTGAACAAACGGAAGCGGTGCGCCATATCCGGGAACGGACCCTGGACCTGACCGAATTCCTGCTGGACGTCCTCCGCATCGACCGGCTTGAAGCCCGTTTTCCGCACAAGGTCGGGTTGCACCAAAGCTGCCACGGCCTGCGCGGGCTCCGGCTGGGAAAATCCTCCGAACGCATGGAAGGCGGCCCGTCCAAGATCCACGCCTTGCTCGGCATGGTTTCCGGAATTGAACTGGTAGACCTCGATCGCGCGGACGAATGCTGCGGTTTCGGCGGCACCTTTGCCATTGCCGAAGAGGCCGTTTCCGCAAAAATGGGAAAAGACCGGCTGGGTGACCATCTCCGGCACGGCGCAGAGGTGATCACTGCCGGCGACATGAGCTGCCTGATGCACCTGGAAGGGCTGATACGGCGCAATAAGCTCCCGATACGTGCCATGCACCTGGCGGAAATTCTGAACGCAAAAGAAGGCAGCCTATGAACCACGCACAAAAAGCATCGGCTTTTATCCGGGATGAAGTCCGGACCGACTGGCACAACCAGGCTGTCTGGCATTTGCGGCAGAAACGGGACCTGGGCGCCGGATCGGTTCCCGAATGGGAGGAGCTGCGCAACCTGGCCTCCGCCATCAAATTCCATGCCCTGTCGAACCTGGATGATTACCTCGTTCAATTTGAAGCCAATGCCCGCGCCAACGGCGTACAGGTCCACTGGGCCGCTACGGCGGAAGACCATAACCGGATCGTCTACGGGATCCTGGCGGAACACGGCGTCAAAAAAATGGTCAAGAGCAAATCCATGCTCACCGAGGATTGCCACCTCAACCCCTACCTCGAAATCCGAGGGATTGAGGTGATCGACACCGACCTTGGAGAGCGGATCATCCAGATGCGGCACGAACCGCCCAGCCATATCGTAGCGCCCGCCATCCATATCCGCAAGGAAGAGGTCGGGGAGCTGTTTCACAAAGAGCTGGGAACCGAAGCCGGGGCTTCCGACCCGAAATACCTCACGGAAGCGGCCCGGGGCCACCTCAGGGGCCATTTTCTGACCAGCGCGGCCGCCCTGACCGGCGTCAATTTCGCACTGGCGGATACCGGCGGCGTGGTCGTTTGCACCAACGAAGGCAATGCGGACATGGGGGTCCACCTCCACGGGCTCCAGATCCATTGCATGGGCATTGAAAAGATCATTCCCAGGGCCGCGGATCTGGGCGTTTTTGTCCGGATGCTGGCCCGGAGCGCTACGGGTCAGCCGGCCACCATTTTTACCTCGCATTACCAAAAACCCAAACCCGGCGGGGCCATGCACATCGTCATTGTCGACAACGGCCGGACCGAGCACCTCGGGAGGGCCGATTTCCGCAATTCGATGAAGTGCATCCGGTGCGGCGCCTGCATGAATACCTGCCCGATCTACCGGCGCAGCGGCGGATACAGTTACGGGCATACCGTCCCGGGCCCCATCGGCTCTATTCTGACGCCGGGGATCGATATGAAAAAACACAGCGACCTGCCCTTTGCTTCCACCCTGTGCGGCTCTTGTTCGGACGTTTGTCCGGTGAAGATCGACATCCACGAACAGCTGTACAAATGGCGGCAGGTTATCGCCGAAGCGGGTCATTTACCCGCGTCCAAACGGTGGAGCATGCGGGTAGCAGGCAAGGTCCTTTCGCGATCCGGCTGGTACGATTTTTTTGGCAAACTGGCCAGAAGGGCGCTGCGGCGGATGCCCCGGTTCCTGGTTTATAACCGGTTAAATCCCTGGGGAAGATCCCGCGAGTTACCCGAACCGCCGAAGGAAAGTTTCAAAGAATGGTATAAACGGCAAAAACCGGCGCCATGAGCAGAGAACAGATACTGGCCCGAATCCGGCAAAACAAACCGGCAGCGCCCCCGCTCCCGGCGTTGCCTGATTTTTTCCGGGAAGAAACCGACCCGGTTTCGGCGTTCATCCGCGCGGTTGAGCAGGGCGGCGGTAAAACCCTCCCCTATTCCGAACTGGAAGCCTGGCTGGCGGCCGAACACCCGGCGGCGAAAATGATTGCCTCTACGGCGCCCGGTTTCCAGGGAAATGTCGATCTGAACGGGATCCAAAATCCCGCCGATCTGAATGAGGTGGATGTAGCCGTGATCACGACCAGCCTGGGCATTGCCGAAAGCGGCGCGGTTTGGGTCACCGAAGCGGATTGCGTGCACCGGGTGTTGCCGTTCATCACCCAACACCTGGCCGTGGTGCTGGATAAAAACCTTATTGTACAGAACACCCAAATGGCGTACAAACGCGCCGATGTTGCGGCCACAGGTTTCGGCGTATTCATCGCGGGCCCCTCCAAAACGGCGGATATTGAGCAGTCGCTTGTGGTGGGGGCGCAGGGGGCGCGGAGTTATACGGTGTTTTTTAGGTGAGGAATTGAGGAATTGAGGAATTGAGGAATTGAGGAATTGAGGAATCGAGGAACTGAGGAATTGAGGAATTGAGGATTCGAGGATTCGAAGATGACCTAGTGCCCTGACTTACGACTTACGACTTACGACTTATGACTTACGACTTACGACTTACGACTTACGACTTACGACTTATGACTTACGACTCATTACTTATGACTTACGACTTATGACTTACGACTTACGACTTTGTATAGCAACACCTGATTTAAATGCGGCAACCACAAGGGTTTCCGCTACAACCAACTGACTTTAAACATGATACTAGACAAACTCAGCGCACGCCTGGAAGAGGTGCAGGAATTCGAAAAGGAACGGGTACCCGCATCCAAATTCAAGCGTTGGCGCAGCTTCCTGGGCATGTATGCCGGGGAGCATACGGCAGGAACTGAATTCGTCATCGGGCCGCTCTTCGTTGCGCACGGTGTGGCAGCGGGCGACCTGGTCTTCGGTCTCCTGGCCGGCAATATCCTGGCTGTACTCAGC
This sequence comes from uncultured Lewinella sp., assembly GCA_937873655.1. Taxonomy (GTDB): domain Bacteria; phylum Bacteroidota; class Bacteroidia; order Chitinophagales; family Saprospiraceae; genus JACJYC01. The sequence continues at coordinate 70,144 of CALMYQ010000006.1, forward strand.
TGGGCTTTCCTGTGCGCACCCATTGCGGTACGCGAAAGGATCACGCTTTATTACAAGCTGGAAAAGATCTGCGGCCGCAACCTGACCACGTTGTACAACCTGGTCAATGCCCTGATGTTCTGCTTTCTGGCCGGCTCCATGATCGCGGTTTCGGCCACGGCGGTAGGCATTCCGTTCAACCTGCCGATGGCCAAACTCGATGACTGGCTGCCGCACAGCTTTTCATGGGTGCTGATCGTGCTGGTGGTCGGCTTTGTGACCACGCTGATCGCTACCCTGGGGTATAACCAGGTTTCGCGGGTAGCCAATCTGGCGGCGCCCTGGATGATCCTGGTATTCCTGGCGGCGGCCATCGCCGTATTGCCCGAACTGGGGCTCACGAAGGCCGGCGATTTCTGGCATGTGGCCAATGAAAAGATCTGGACCGGCATTCCGCGTGAGGGCCAATCGAAGTTCACGTTCTGGCACGTGATGTTCTTTGCCTGGTTCTGCAATATGGCCATGCATATCGGTATGGCGGATATGTCGGTATTGCGTTACGCCAAAAAGGCGAATGCCGGGTTGGCTTCGGCCGGCGGCATGTTTGTGGGGCACTATTTCGCGTGGTTGGCTTCCGGGATCCTGTACGCTGTATTCCTTCAGAAAAATCAGAACAGCGCCGAATTCGCCCCCGGACCGATCGCTTATTATGCGGCGGGCGTTGCCGGAGCGGCCTGCGTGATCATCGCGGGCTGGACAACCGCCAACCCCACCATTTACCGCGCCGGCCTGGCCATTCAGGCGATTATGCCGAAATCCAAAACCTGGAAGGTCACCCTGATCGTAGGGCTGATCACCACGACCGCGGCCTGTTTCCCGGCCCTGGTCATGCGGTTGCTCGATTTTGTGGCCTTGTCCGGCTTGGTGCTCATGCCGATGGGCGCCATTATTTTCATCGATTTCTGGGTATTTCCGAAGCTCGGTTTGAAGAGCAACCTGGCGGAACTGCGCCAAATGCGGTGGAACTGGGCAGCGGCCCTGACCTGGTTCCTGACCCTTGGTACCTGCCTGGCCATCAACAAGTCCATGGGCATAGAGATCTTCTTCCTGGGGCTTCCCGGCTGGTTTGTGGCGGTCCTGTTGTATATCGGACTGAGTTATATATTGCAACCCGGGAAAACGGCGAAGGGGTGATGTTTGTTGATTTGCCGCCTTCGCCGAGGCTACGGCCACCGCAGGTTGATTTGTTGATTTGATTTCAGACCTTTATATTGACTACCATGAAAATACTGCTCGCTATATTGGCTATAACGGGACTGGCGCTTACCCTGATCCCGGCGATCCTCGTCTTTACCGGCAAGATCGAATTTGCGACCCATAAACAGCTCATGTTCGCCGGTTTCCTGCTGTGGTTTGCGGTGGCGCCGTTCTGGATGAAGGAGGGGGGAGCTTGATGCTGCACTTCGGCTTCGCTCAGTGTAAAGATGCTGCCCGCCGTTGCTCTTGAGGCGCTTTGGCGGATAGAGGGGACTGGATACTTGATCCTGGGGACTGGATACTTGATCCTGGGGACTGGATACTGGTGACAGGAGGCCGTTCAAAAAAGTGATTCTCACGCCAAGGCGCAAAGACGCAAAGTTCTGAACGGTCTCGCCAACTGCCAACTGCAAGACTGCCAACTGAAAGACTGCCAACTGAAAGACTGCCAACTGAAAGACTGCCAACTGCAAGACTGCCAACCGCAAGGCTGCCAACTGAAAGACTGCCAACTGAAAGACTGCCAACTGCAAGACTGCCAACTGGTAACTGCCAACCGCCTACCCCGCTTTCCGTTTCATTACAGGTACGTCTTTGACCACCATCTGGACGGTGCGCTGGATATGTTCTTCCAGCATCACGATCTTGCCTTCGCGCAGCATGTCCAGCAATTCGCGGGTGTAGTGGCGGACGGTGATCAATTCCAGGTTGCGATCCAGGATCACCTTGAATTCCTTGGTGATCATTTCGATAAAGCGGTCGACCTTATCATCCGTATCGTTGAAACAGACCACAAAGCTGATGGCGGTATTTTGCATCATATTCACCTGGAGCCGCAATTCGGCGATCAGTTTGAAGAGGTAGCTCATATGGTGTTCGGCCACGAAGGAGAAATCCCGGGTGGAAATATGCAGTAAGGCCTGGTTTTGTTCCACGGCCACCATCGGCGGGTAGTTGTCCTCTACTTCGCTGGAAATGAAGGTGCCTTCGGCTTTGGGTTCCTTGAAGGATTTCACAAACAAGGGAATGCTCTTGTTCTGCAGCGGCTTAATGGTTTTGGGGTGGATCACCTTAGCGCCGTAGTACGTCATTTCGATGGCCTCTTTGTAGGAAAGCCGGTCGAGCTTGATCACATTTTCGAATTTCCGGGGATCTGCGGTCAGCACGCCGGGCACATCCTTCCAGATGGTCATGCTGTCGGCATCGAGGCAATAGGAGAATATTGCTGCGGTATAATCCGATCCTTCCCGGCCGAGCGTAGTGGTAAAATTCTCGGTAGTGCTGCCGATAAAGCCCTGGGTCAGCACGAAACACTGATCCTTCAGCAGCGGTTTGACCAACCGGTCGGCGCGTTCTTCCGTAACTTCCCACTGGACCCACCCTTCGCGGTAGATATCGTCCGTCAGGATGACATCGCGGGCATCGAGCCACCGGGTGGTCATGCCCATTTTATTGAGATAGGCATTCACAATCCGGCTCGACAGCAATTCGCCGACCGACACGATCTGGTCGTACATGAAATCGTAGTTCTGATGGGGTTCCTCTTCCAGGACCCATTCGATCTCAACAAAGGTATCGTTGACCGCCGCAAAAACCTCGTCGTCCTGATCAAACAGATCCTGACAGATCCCGAAATGGTGCTGCTTGACCAGGTTCAGCAAAGCGTAGGCTTCGCCGGTACGATTATAGTGCGCTCCGACCACTTTTTCCAGGGCATCGGTGGTTTTGCCGATAGCCGAAACAACGATCACCAACCGTTCATCCTTATATCCCTGAAGGATGGAAGCTACGTTTTTAATTCCTTCGACATCTTTGAGTGAAGCTCCTCCAAACTTGAAGACCTTGATTTCCGGTTTCATTCCTTGTTGTTTAAAAAGTGGCGCAAATATAGGGCATAGCCCGAACTATTCAAGCGATCTTTGGACGCTGATTTGACCCCGGGTCACATTTGCAATCCAGCGATTGTTTTTGTTAAATTGCGCATTCTTTTATCGCTGTCCTTAAATTCAAAAACCGTGAAAAAGTATTTCAAACCCATCCTGCTCCTGCTGACCGTTTTCTTCGCCGGCGCCTTTACCGGCCGTTGGTGGGAAAGCAAGATCACGGATTACGACGTCCAGGCAGCCGCCAAGATCATGGACCTGGACTTCACCCATGCCGAAGTCGACTCCCTGATCGACGGCCTGGAGGATTTCAGAAACGATTACCGGGATAACCGGAACAAGGAACTGGCCAATTCGGATTCGCCGGCCCTCGTTTTCAGGCCGTTTCCAGCGGGGTTTCAACCCGACCAAAAACAGGACCCCGTTGTGTTCACCGACCCCGGGCAGGTGAAAATGCCGGCCAACAAGGACGACCTGGCCTTCTATACCGTTGCGCAACTCGGCGCACTGTTGCGGTCCAAAAAGATCACTTCCCTGGAGCTGACCGAATTTTTCCTGGCGCGTTTGAAAAAATTCGACCCGCAACTGCATTGCGTGATCACCCTGACCGAAGACCTGGCCCGCGAACAAGCCAAACGGGCCGACCGGGAAATCGCCCAGGGAAAATTCCGGGGCCCGCTGCACGGCATCCCTTACGGCGCAAAGGACCTGCTGGCCCAAAAAGACTACAAGACCACCTGGGGCGCTATGCCTTACAAGGATCAAATGCTCGACTACGACGCCACGGTCATTTCCAAACTGGACGCCGCCGGAGCCGTACTGGTTGCCAAGCTCACGATGGGCGCACTGGCCTGGGGTGATGTCTGGTACGGCGGTATGACGCGCAATCCCTGGGACCCCTCCACCGGTTCAAGCGGTTCTTCAGCGGGGTCTGCCAGCTCGGTTTCGGCGGGATTGTTGCCGTTTGCCATCGGAACGGAAACGCTGGGTTCCATTGTTTCGCCTTCCACAGTTTGCGGGGTGACCGGACTGCGGCCCACGTTCGGCCGGGTGAGCCGGGCAGGCGCGATGGCCCTGTGCTGGTCGCTGGACAAGATCGGCCCCATTTGCCGGTCGGCCGAGGATTGCGCCATGGTGCTCCAGGCGATCGCCGGACCCGACCTGAAAGACCAATCGGTGATCGATGCCGCCTTCAACTACCAGACGAATTGGAAAAACAACCGCAAACTCAAGGTCGGCTACCTCAAAACGGCCTTCGACCGGAATTATCCGTTTCACAGCCAGGATTCTACGGCCCTTCAAACCCTGCGGGATATGGGTTACGAGCTGGTCCCGATCGAGTTGCCCAATATGGGGGATATCGGGTTCATCCTGGATGCGGAAGCCGCGGCAGCCTTTGACGACCTCACCCGCAGCGGCAGGGACGACCTGCTGGTCAGGCAGATCAAGCGGGCCTGGCCGAACGTTTTCCGGCAGGCGCGATTCATCCCGGCCGTTGAATACATCCGCGCCAACCGGCTGCGCGCCAAATTGATCGAAAACATGGCCAAGGTCTTCGATGGGATCGATCTGTATGTCAATCCGTCCTTTGCAAGCGCAAGCCTGGCCATTACCAATTATACCGGGCATCCTTCCATCACCGTTCCCGACGGCTTCCGGGACGGCAAACCCACCAGCATTACCTTTACCGGGAAACTGTTTGATGAAGGTACAATTGTGGCGGTCGCTCAGGCGTTCCAGGAGCGAACGGATTTTGAGGGACGACGGCCCGGAGGATTTTGATGCTGCCCGCCGACTCATGACTTATGACTCATGACTTATGACTTATGACTTATGACTTATGACTAAAAACTTACGACTTACTAAATAAGCAGGGCGACGCAAGATTTTGCGTCGCTACTGACAACCTTGACGCAAGATTTTGCGTCGCTA
>CALMYQ010000007.1 GCA_937873655.1 uncultured Lewinella sp.
CGTAAGATTTTACGTCGCTGCTGGAAACTGGTGCGACGTAAGATTTTACGTCGCTGCTGGAAACTGGTGCGACGTAAGATTTTACGTCGCTGCTGGAAACTGGTGCGACGTAAGATTTTACGTCGCTGCTGGAAACTGGTGCGACGTAAGATTTTACGTCGCTACGGATGACTTACGACTTACGACTAAAAAAACTATCTTTATTCCAACTTTAAACGAAACGAAATGAAAAACCTACTCCTCCTGGCGGCGTCCCTGCTGGTCGCCTCCCTGTCCGCCCAATCAGGAACCGTAATGGACGACCTATCGATGACCAGCAAGATCCTGAACATGGAACGCAAATACGCCGTTTACCTGCCGCCCGATTATGCGACTTCCAAACGGAGCTATCCCGTCCTGTATCTGCTACATGGCGCCGGCGACGACCAGACCGGGTGGGTGCAATTCGGTGAGGTCCTCCACATAACCGATAAGGCCATCGGCGAAGGGAACGCTACTCCGATGATCATCGTCATGCCCGATGCCGATACCGGCCAGCGCGGCTATTTCAATGATCCGAAAGGCAACTGGCGTTACGAGGACTTTTTCTTTCAGGAATTCATGCCTTTTATTGAAAAGACGTATCGCATAAAAAGTCAGAAGCGGTACCGAGCGGTAGCAGGCCTTTCCATGGGCGGCGGCGGCTCCTTCATGTATGCCCTGCACCATCCTGAACTGTTTTCATCCGCCTGTCCGCTCAGCGCCAGTACCGGCCCGTTGAGCCTGGAAGACGCCAAAACCTGGTTGTCCAGAAGGGCCAATGTGGCGTATACCGACAGCGAGATCGAATCCTATTACAACCAATACAGCGCGCTGGCCCTGCTTGAGTCGGTGAAGACAGACGACGTCAAATCCGTCCGCTGGTTTATCGACTGCGGCGATGACGATTTCCTGTACGAAGGCAACGCCTTGGTTCATATCGCCATGCGCAAAAAAGAGATCAAACACGAATACCGCGTCCGCGACGGCGCCCACAACTGGACCTATTGGCGGGAAGCCCTGCCCGTTGTCCTCTCGTTTGTTTCGGACGCCTTTCATCAGTATTGAGGTTATGGTTGTTTATGATTGTTTATGGTTGTTTATGATTGTTTGTTGTTGTCCGTAACCACCATAAACCAAAATAAACCACCATAAACCACCATAAACCACCCAAATATGGGCGGATGCAACGAAAACCAAAGATTCGAATCCAAAAATTTCAACTAAAAAAATCATGACCACTCGCAGAACCTTCCTGCACCAACTCAGCTACGGCGCCATCGGGATCGGTATCATTTCCACCTTCCCTTATTGCCGCAACGCCGGGGGCAGTGCTGTTGTCACCGACCTGACCCAATTGGCGCGCAGTACCCCGGAAATGGAGGGGATCTCCTCCGCCGCGATCAGCAGATTCATCGGCGCGGTGAAGGAAAGCGGCATCCAGTTCCACAGCTTTATGCTGGTGCGCCACGGCAAGGTGGTCGCTGAAGGCTGGTGGTCGCCGTTTGAGTCGGAATTCAAACATACCCTCTATTCGCTGAGCAAGAGCTTTACCTCGACCGCTGTCGGCCTGGCGGTCGCGGATGGGAAACTGACCGTCGAGGATCCGGTGATCTCCTTCTTTCCGGCCGACGTGCCGGCAACCGTCAGCGATAACCTGGCCGCCATGAAGATCAGACACCTGCTGACCATGAATACCGGCCACGCGGTGGATACCCTCGGGCCCATCCGGGATGCAGGCGACGATAACTGGGCGAAATCTTTCCTCGCCGTCCCCGTTGAATTTGAACCGGGCACCCATTTCAAATACAATACCGGGGCAACCTATATGCTGTCCAATATTGTGCAGAAAGTAATGGGCCGCAGCGTATTCGATCTGCTTTCCGAAAGGTTGTTCAAGCCCCTCCATATCGAAGGCGCCGACTGGGAAACCGACCCGCACGGCGTCTCCGTGGGTGGATTCGGACTCCGGGTACGCACCGAAGATATCGCCAAATTCGGTCAGCTTTATCTGCAGAAGGGCCTGTGGAACGGCGAACAGATCCTGCCCGCTGAATGGGTGGAAACCGCCACGAGCAAACAGACCGAGTCCCAGGAAGGCGACAACGACTGGTCGCAAGGCTACGGCTATCAGTTCTGGCGGTGCAAACCCGCCCCCGGATTTTATCGGGGCGACGGAGCATTCGGCCAGTTTTGCATCGTCATTCCCCAACTGGATACCGTTGTCGCGATCACGGGAGAAAGTTTCGACCTCCAGCGATCGATGACCCTGGTTTGGGAAAATATCCTGCCCGCATTGCAGGAATCCGCCCTGCCTGAGGATATGGCTGCCAATGACAAGATGCTGGCAGACCTCGGCGCCCTTTCTATTGCACCACTTCCCGCTTCGACTCCTTCGCCGCTGGTCGATCAGATCACCGGCAAGGAATACGTCCTCGGGGCCAATCCCTGGAATCTCGATTCGGTTACCTTCCAATTCGGCGCCGACCAATGCCTGTTTACCCTCAAAGGCGGCGGTACGAGCCAGACCATCGCCTGCGGAATGGGCAAATGGATCACCGAAGGCAACGAAAAAACGGACCCGCAAAGTCTGTTTGCGCTGCCGTACCGCACCAGCGTGTCTTCAAAAATGGCCGCCTGCGCCGCCTGGGAAGATGAAAAGATATTGCACCTCAAATGGAAATTCCTGGAAAATGTACACGGCGACAACCTGTATTGCACCTTTGACGGCGAGGAGGTCGCCATCGCCTTGCAGAGCAGTTTCGCTGAAGGCCAGAACAGCCCGGATGAACGGCCGCTCCTGTCTGGGAAATACAGACAGGGATAGCCGTCTGTGTTGCAAAAAAAAACAGGTTGTTGATGTCATCCGGTTCCGCAATTTGCCGTTAAGGAATGTTGAATAAAAAATCACCGGGAGGAAACCCCTTCTACCTGGGGTGTGCCGGTCATATAAACCTTTGCGGTAACCGGGTCGACTTTTCCCTGCCCAACCGGACCGTTCGGGGGCCGTGCCGGATGATTGGCCGGTGAGGGCAAGCGGAATAACGGCTAGAAAGAGCAACAGGCGATAGGTGAACATAGTGTCGAGGGTTTGAAATGCAAGGAACATAAATATCGGCAGTTATCATATTATCTTTTGTGGTAAATATCGGCTGGAACTTTCTCGCCGTAACCTGCGTTTTTCACGAAAAACATGAATGTCAGCGATTATATACAGCAGATTCGAAGCCACCTGGTCCAAACCCACACAGATGTGGCGGCCTGGTTTGAGGAGGACGATGACATAAGAGCTTATCGCCCCAAAGATCAAGGGTGGACCATCAATGAAATCCTGGAGCATATCGCCCTCACCAGCCATTTCTTGCTGATCCTGATCGGTAAAGGGGTCAAAAAAGCATTGCGGAACAGCCAAAACTCAGACCTGGGACTTGCCATGGATCAGTTTGAAAACCGGTTGGATCAAATGGCTGAGATCGGCCGGCATAAAGCCTTTTCCTGGATAAGGCCGGACCATATGGAGCCCAAAGGCGAAAAAAGTCAGGCTGAGGTGAAAGAAGAATTGACCGGGCAACTCGAACGATACCTGAATTACCTGGATCAACTCAAAAACGGGGAAGGACTGCTGTACAAAATGACCATGTCGGTGAATGACCTGGGCAAGATCAATGTCTACGAATATATCTATTTTTTGAGCCTGCACGCGGAGCGGCATATTCGCCAAATGGAAGAAAACAAACGCGAATTCCTGGGAGTCAATACGCCTTGAATATGACCCGTACAATCGCCGGAAATTTCCATCGACACGCCTGTGAAATCCCGGCGCAGATCCCGGGCATGCAGGTGATGGTAACCCCCAACCTGGCCTGGGTGGACAGCGGGCTTTCCTGTGATACCTTCAATATCATCCAGATCTTGAACGGCCGGGAACTGACCCGGGAAGAGCTTCAGGCTGCCATCGATCATTTCCGGAAAAAGGATCTGGCCTTCTGCCTCTGGACCGACGGCAGTCAACTGGATGACCGGGTTGACAAAATGTTGTCAGACCAGGGGCTTTCCGTACAAAACACGGATTGGGGAATGTCGATGGACCTGGGCCTGTATCAGCCGGTTTCAAACGACCTTTACCAAAACATCCGGCGTGTGGAAACCCATGCCGACCTGTTGGAATGGGCTTTCGCTGTCGCTGCCAACTGGTCTCCGCCCGACCAAAATGTGATTGAGTTCTACCGCCGGGCATCCGCTCAGGTCCTGGACCCGCAAAACGGCATACAGCTCTTCTCTTTTTGGGATGGAAATCAGGTTGCCGGTACGGTGGAAATGTTCCCATCCGATCAGGAAACGATAGGGCTGTACAGCCTCGCCACACTGACGGCCTTTCGGGGCAAAGGCATCGGCAGCGCTATGATGGCCTTCGCCCTCAACCAGGCCAAAGCCTCAGGGTACCGAACCGTAGTCCTCCAGGCATCAGAAGACGGTATCGGCATCTACCGGAAACTGGGCTTCCGGGAGGTCGCCCCTTTCTACGAATACGCCCTGGCATTCGGTGGACTGGCTTTCGGTGGACTTTAGTCCACCGAATAAGCCATAACCGAATTCTTCTCAAACGTCGGCACCAGCAGCATCTTCTTCTCGGGGATATATTCGATATCGGCGGCATTAAAGCCCTGATCGCGGGTATCAAGCACCAGAACCGGCTTCCAGTCGGGCCCCACATAGCTCAACGTACCGTACCAACTGGACACCATAAAGGAAGTGTCGCTCAGCGCCTCCAACCCATCGGGGCCTTCGAGTCCTTCGGCTTTCACCTTGAGTTTGCCGGATGCCGGATCAAGCATGCTGAGGGTTTTGTCGCCCCAGGAAAGTACATAAAATTGACCGCGATCCGCCAGGAGCCCGTTGGGGCCGTTCACATTGTCCAGCCAGGTGGCCACCTGTCCGTCAAAAAGTGCGGCGATCCGGCCCGTATTGGAATCGCTGGCGTATATTTTGCCGGTCGTATCCACCGTGATGTCATTCAGGAACTGGGCGCCGGGGACCGGGTATTTCTTGGTGATCTCGCCGGTTTCGGTATCGATCTCCACGATCTGGTCGATGTCCGCTGCATAGAGCATTCCGTTGAACATGCCGAGGCCTTTGGGCGCATCCAGGCCCGTAACCCAGTCGGCGGCAATAATGGAGCCGTCCAGGTTCACTTTGGCGATGGAGCCGTTGCCGTCCTTTGCATCCGCCTCGCCTTTGATATTGGACACGTATAACACGTTTTTATCCCGGTCATAAAGGACCGATTCGCAGGTGGTGAGGAGGCTGTCGGTCGTCCACAATAACTTCAGCGTAACAGGGGGCTCAGCCGGGATGGTTTGGTTGGTATTGTCCGGTTGATTTTTGCATGAAACAAACAAGGATAAAATGATCAATGCATTGAAAAGTGCAATTTTCATGTTCTGAAGGTTTTGTAAATCGGTTATCAGGTAGATGAAAAAAAATTGCATAAGAGGAGACAAGGCGCTATCCCTTGCAAGGGCAAAATACAATTTTACACGGATTATATTCAGGAAATTTTATTTTTGTCAATCGATTGCATTACCAATTCAAAACAAAACCTGAAACCATGCATACCAATCCGATCGATCGTCGCGACTTCCTCCGCACCTCAGCCAAAGCCGCCGCCGTACTGGCTGTGCCGGGCTCGCTGATGAACATGGCTTCCGCCCGCCCTGAAACCAAACTTGGGGTAGCTTTGCTTGGACTTGGCAATTATGCGACCAACCAACTGGCGCCCGCCCTGACTTATACCGAGCATTGCAGGCTTGCCGGTATTGTAACCGGGACGCCTTCCAAAGTATCGGAGTGGAAACAGAAATACAACCTGCCCGATAAGAACATCTACAGTTACGATAACTTCGATTCGATTGCCGATAATCCGGATATCGATATCGTTTATGTGGTCACGCCGAACGCGCTCCACCTGCCGTTTGCCGAGCGGGCAGCCCGGGCCGGAAAACACGTCATCTGCGAAAAACCCATGGAGATCTCTTCCGACCGTTGCAAAATGATGATCGAGGCCTGCGCAAAGGCCGGTAAAAAACTCCAGATCGGCTACCGGTTGCGCTACGACCCTTTCCACCAGGAAATCGAACGGCTCGGCCGGGAACAGGTACACGGCAAAGTGAAGATGGTCAATACTGGGTTCTCTTTTTATGGCGTAAACAACAGCAACTGGCGTTTCACGGACCCCAAACTGTCCGGCGGCGGCCCCATGATGGACATCGGGATCTATTGTCTTCAGGGAATCCGGTATTCCACAGGCGAAGAGCCCGTTGCCGTAACCGCACAAAGCTTTAAAACCATTATGAACAAACTCCCCGGCATGGAGGAAACCATCTTCTGGCAAATGGATTTTCCGAGCGGTGCGGTGGCTGTCTGCTCCACCAGTTATGTAGCCCGTGATAACTACCTCCGCGTTTCAACAGAAAATGGTGTATACGGGGTCGATCCCGCCTATACCTACGGCCCGCTCGCCGGGTATATCAACAACGAATCCATGGGGGAGTACAAACACCGGCAGCAGACCGCACAAATGGACGCCTTTGCCCTCAGCATCAAAAACAATACCCCCGTCAAAACCCCCGGCGAAGAAGGCCTGCGGGACATGCTCTACATCGAGGCGATCTACAAAGCCGCCCGAAAGAAAAAACGCATCTCCCTGCTTTAACACTTCAGCCTTTAACCTTTAACCTTTATCCTTTAACCTTTATCCTTTAACCTTTAACCTTTATCCTTTAACCTTTATCCTTTAACCTTGCCCCTTTATCCTTACCTTAACGCGTCAAAACAAAAATCAACATGTACAACAAATTGCTGAAATCAATGCTGCCGGCTCTGGGATTGCTCATCGCGGTTGCCGGCTTTTCGCAAGGAAAACAATTCAAGGTCCTGCTCTTCACCAAGACCAACGGCTTTCACCACGAGTCCATCAACGAAGGCGTGGACGCCATCCGCAAGCTCGGCGACCGCCATTTCTTCGATGTGAGCTGGCAGGAAGACCCCGGCCAGTTCAATGACCGCAACCTGGAACAGTACGCCGTCATCATATTCCTCAACACCACCGGCGATATCCTCAACGAGGAGCAACAGGCTGCCTTTGAACGGTTCATCCAATCGGGCAAGGGCTTTGTCGGCATCCACAGCGCCTCCGATACGGAATACGACTGGGCCTGGTACACCAAGCTTGTCGGCCATATGTTCCACATCCACCCGGCTATACAGACCGCCCGATTGAAGGTGCTCGACCGCAAATTCCCCGGCCTGGAATACATGCCCGATACCCAACTCTGGACCGACGAATGGTACGAGTTCGACCCCGCCACCACCGACGGCCTCAACTACATCATATCGGTTGACGAATCTTCTTACAACCCGAAAGTGCAATGGGGTCAAAAGATCGGCAACGGCATGGGCGACCTGCATCCCATCGCCTGGTACCACAACTACGACGGCGGCCGGTCGTTCTATACCGCCCTGGGGCACCTCCCCGCCAAATACAGCGAAGATGCCTTCCTGGAGCACCTGTATGGCGGGATCTATTGGGCGGCTACGGGGAAGATGTAGTGATCAGTGGTAAGTGGTAAGTCGTAAGTCCGCTGTTGGGAACTACTTACAACTTATGACTTACGACTTACGACTAGAGTTAATCAAGCTGAATCGCATAATAAACACAAGGTTTCGCGCCTGTATTCCGGATGGCATGCGGGACATTCGACGCCAGGAAAAAGAGGTCGCCGGCGGCGCCGGGGAAAAACTGGTCGCCGATTTGCATTTCCGTTTCGCCTTCCACCATCAATACCATTTCAGCAGCCCGGTGGATATGCGGCTCGTGGCTCTTGATGCCGGCATTGAGGGTGGTGACGTGCATTTCCAGCCGGCGGCACATGCCCGTCGGGCGGTTGAAGAAATTCCGGATGCCGCCCTTATCGTGCGCCTTGAAAGGGACTTTTTCCCAATCCATCATAAACGACGGATCCGCTTTTTTGCCGGGGTCTTCCCTGGACCGGTATTGCATCACAAAGAAAGTCGCGTCTGCCGAACCGTTATTTTCTACGCTGTTCTCATCACCGGGCAGGACAAGGGCTATGCTGCCGGGGCCCAGCAACTGCTTGTCGCCGTTGATGCTGATGCTGACCTTGCCTTCTTTTACAATGAGGAGCGCCTCATTAACCGCCGTGGCGAGGTTTGCCGCGGATTTTCCCGGATTCAGGGTGACGGCCTGCACCAGCATCCGCTCAAAGTCGCGGGTCTGGCCATCCACGACGATCCTTTTTTCGCCGTCCCGGGTCGGTTGTCCTGGCAGGTCGTTCCATCGGAATACGCGGGCATCCACCGCCGGCGGGGATACGCCTAAATGGCGGTCAGCGAACGCCAGGAACTGATCCCAGTCATAATCCAGGATATTGTGCGGACCTTTCCGGATATGAAACCGGATCTGGTCGCCGACCGGGGTTTCCAACGCGGGCATTGCCGTCACGCCGAGGCCTTTTTTATCAAACAGGGCGTAAACCGGCTCCGCGTTCAACGCGGAAAGGAAGGAGCCCCTGGGATCGCCCCATTGATCCCCTTCGGCAGTTGCAATATATACCGGCCTTGGCGCGATGGCCGCGATCAGCATATGCCAGTCGACCGGCAATTCATTCACCCGGTCACCGTAAGTCTTGAATTTGCCGCTGAACCAGTGCGGGAAGCGGTCATTGATCACCTTGACCGTTTCGCCGTAACCGCGACGGACGATAACGGCTCCCCCGCAACCCGATTCGCCGGAAAGAACAGCTGCAAAACGCTCGTCCTGAGCCCCTGCCCATACCGCAGCCTTGCCGTATCGCGAAAAACCCATGACGCAGACCTTCTTGGCGTCAATGTCAGGGTCGGTTTCCAGGTAGTCCATCGCCCGGCTCATGGCCCATGCCCAGGCGCCTATTGCGCCCCACTCGGCCGGATCCGGCTCCGTCTGCCCCGGCCTGGCGAAGACCTTTCGGACACTCTTTTCATAGGAGCCTTTCGAGATATCCGGCTCGATATCGGCAGAGCGGAAGGTAGCTACGCCGTAACCGTGTCCCAGTATCCGCTCGATCCCGAGGGCCCACTCCGGGATAATGATCACGGGTACGGGCCCGTTCCGGTGGCCGGGCAACAGGATTTTCAGGTCCATCTTGGGGCCGTCCTTGTCTCCCAGGAAATAAATGGATACCGTTTTGGTCACCCCCCTGCCGTCCAGGATGACCGAATCCCCTTTGGTTCGTTCCCAGGTCATGCCTTCCGGCCGCCCCATCATGGTTTTACCATAGACATGATCCTCAAACAGCTTCAGGATCTCCGGCCGGCGTTTGGTTCTCCACGTTTCGGCGTCCTTGACTTTTTGACCGTTCAGCAAGGTGAGCGGGTCCGGTAAGGTGTAAGCCGGCACTTTGGCCTCATCATAGAGCGGCTCCGGCCCTTTTTGCGCCTTGAGGAAATGGCTCGATAGGCACAATACCGCCAGGCCGAATAATCTGAATAAAGTCGGTTTCATGTTATTTTATTTTGCCCGTAGCGACGTAAAATCTTAGGTCGCGTATTTCGTAATTCCAGTCTCCGGCCTACCAGTCCTTTAGTTGGCAGTTGGCAGTTCCAGTCCTTCAGTTTTTTAGTTGGCAGTATCCAGTCCTTCAGTTTTTCAGTTGGCAGTTGGCAGTTCCAGTCCTTCAGTTTTTTAGTTGGCAGTTGGCAGTTCCAGTCC
>CALMYQ010000008.1 GCA_937873655.1 uncultured Lewinella sp.
AAGGTTAAAGAGGCCCATTGGCAACAGCAGCGCGGGCCGTCAGGTCCGCCATGTCAAGGTTAAAGGTTAAAGAGGCCCATTGGCAACAGCAGCGCGGGCCGTCAGGTCCGCCATGTCGGTAGCATCCCGGTTGCAGTTTTACGTTTCCGGCCTGTAGGGCCGGTATGTGATGGCCAGTCGGAGGGTAAGGCGATATCTCGACTTTACAACGGATGCCTAGCCATGAAACAATGAGACAATGAAACCATAGAACCATAAACAACCAACATCATGCCCATAGTCATCATTATTGCCGGAATAGCAGCCTTGCTCGTCCTGATCATGGCGCTCCGCGTCAATGCTTTTATCTCTTTGCTCATCGTTTCCATCGGCGTAGGCCTGGCGGAAGGGATGGATGTCTCCACCGTGGTCGGAACGGTGCAGAAAGGGATCGGGAATACGCTGAATTTCCTGGCGCCGATCCTGGGGTTGGGCGCCATGCTGGGCGGGCTGATCGCCGAAAGCGGGGCTGCTCAAAGCATCACCAACCGGCTGACGCATTGGTTCGGCGAAAAGCGGATACAATGGGCGATGCTGATCACGGGGTTCATCGTGGGCATACCCCTCTTTTATTCGGTAGGCTTCCTGATGTTGATACCGATCATTTTTGCCGTGCATACTTCCACCCGGCAACCGCTGCTCTACGTGGGCATCCCCATGATCGCGGCCTTGTCGGTTACGCACGGCTTTCTGCCGCCGCACCCGGCGCCTTCTTCCATTGCGGTCATCTACGGGGCCGATATTTCCATGACCCTGCTGTACGGGCTGATCCTGGCAGTGCCGACCGTGATCATCGCCGGCCCGCTGTTCGGCAGAACGCTCCGCAAGATCAACGTGGAGCCGCGAAAGGATCTGTTCAAAACCGTAGAGACGGACCCTGACAAATTGCCTTCTTTCGGGATTGCGGTCCTGACCTGCCTGATACCGGTACTCCTGATGGGGACGGCTGCCATTGCCAAGCTGACGATCCCGGAAGGTACAGCGGCAGCCAAATTCCTGGCTTTCATCGGCGACCCGATCATTTCGCTGCTGATCGCCGTCTTGATCGCCACCTATACCCTGGGCGTCAGCCGGGGTAAAACCCTGACGCAGGTCATGGAAGGGCTCGGCGATTCCGTCAAGGCGATCGCCATGATCATGCTCATCATTGCCGGCGGCGGCGCTTTCAAGCAGATCCTGACCGACAGCGGCGCAGGGGATTATATCGTGGAAGCCCTGAAAGGCAGCGCGCTTTCCCCCCTCGTACTGGCGTGGTGCATCGCGGCCGCCCTGCGCATCGCATTGGGTTCGGCCACGGTAGCGGCCCTCACAGCGGCCGGCATTGCCGCCCCCCTGGTCGGCGCAACCGACGTTTCTCCGGAGCTGCTGGTGCTGGCCACCGGCGCGGGCAGCCTCACCTTTTCACAGGTGAACGACACCGGGTTCTGGTTGTTCAAAGAATATTTCAACCTCTCGATCACCGAAACCTTCAAGTCCTGGACGGCGATGGAAACGATCGTCTCCATTATCGGGCTGATCGGGGTCTTGTTATTGGATGCGATTATTTGATTGGTTCGATTGGTTCGATTGGTTCGATTGGTTCGATTGGTTCGATTGGTTCGATTGATTCGATTGATTCGATTGATTCGATTGATTCGATCATGGGATCGATTACAAAAAAGCGGCATATCTGACCTTTGCCGTATGGAAAAAGGCCATTCCCGCATAATTATCGTCCCGTCCAAAAACGACGGCAAACTGCCAAACTTTTTACCGGACAGCGGTCGTTTTATTCGTAACGCTTCAAAATTCTCATTTTTCCTACCCAGTAAATAGACCTGAAAACGTTGAATAGATATGAAATCGGCTGAATTGTCGCACAACGGCAATTCCGGCCCGGTCTTGCATTGAAAATCATTGTATTTTAGTTATTTACCTCTTTTGGCAATAACGGTATAACCATAAGTTCTCAAAAACGACAGAGATGAGTAATTCGACTACCCTTACTTACCCGTTGTCCGCTCCGCCGGTCGTATTATCGGGGCTTGAGCCCTATTCAGGCCCGTGGGAATACGAACAGGCGGCACATTTGCTGCGGCGGACCACTTTCGGCCCAACCCGGGCTGTCATCCGGCAGGCCGTCGACCAGGGATTGGCGGCCACGATTGAACAGTTATTCGAGGATATGCCGATGCCGGAACCGCCGGTCAACCCGGCATACGACAGCGATCCCAACGTAGCCATCGGCGAATCGTGGGTGGATAAAGGCTATTCGTCGCCCAATCCGCCCGACGAAATGGAATATCGCGAACGGAGCCTTTTCGCCTGGACGATCGGACAAATGATGAACGAAGAGATCTCCATCCGGGAAAAACTCACCTTGTTCTGGCACAATCATTTTCCGATCGCCGCCATTGAAGACCCGCGTTACATGTACCGGTACATCACGACGCTGCGCGCCCACGCCTGGGGAAATTTCAAGGAGCTGGCCAAGGCGATCACCATCGATCCTTCCATGCTGATCTACCTGAACGGCAACCGCAACAGTTTCGAAGCGCCGAATGAAAACTACGCCCGCGAACTGCTGGAGCTGTTTACCATCGGGAAAGGCCCCTCTGCCGGCCCCGGCGACTATACCAATTACACCGAACACGACGTACGCGAGATGGCGCGCGTCCTTTCCGGTTGGGAGGACTACGGCTTTACTGCGGAGGAGCCCGACAGCGAGGTCGGCGCCGAATTCAAGCCGGAAAAACACGATACGGGCACGAAGACCCTCTCGCACCGGTTCGGCAACAAGACCATCACCAATATGGGCGAGGACGAATACAGCCACCTGATCGACGTTATTTTCGAGCAGGACCAGGTCGCCCGCTTCATCGCCCGCCGGCTGTACATCTGGTTTGTCGATTACAAGATCGAAGAAGACGCCGAAACCGATGTGATCGGCGCTATGGCCCAGATCCTGATCGACAACAATTATGAGATCAAACCGGCCTTGCAGACGCTGTTCGGCAGCCAGCATTTTTTTGATATGCGCAACAAGGGCCTCATGATCAAAAATCCGATCGACTTCCTGTTGTCCATCTACAAACCGCTGGAGATCAGCCTGCCCGAGCCCACCGACCAAAAATACGACGCCTGGTACCGCGTATTCGGATTTGCCGACGAAATGAAGATGAGCTATTTTCAGGTACCCGAAGTAGCCGGCTGGGATTCCTACTACCGCGAGCCGCTCTTCTACCGGCTCTGGATCAACTCCACTACCCTGCCCATCAGGATGCGGATATCGGAAACGCTGATCATGGAGGGGTATTTCCCCTTCGGCGCCAACGGTCCCAAGATGCACCCGGACCTGCTGGGCATCATCGCCACCTTCAGCAATCCGACCAACCCGAATGTGGTGATTGACGAATTCGCACAGATCCTGTTGCCGATGCCGATCACCGACGGACAAAAAGCGGCGCTCAAGGAGCTGTTGATCCCGGGTCTCCCGGATTTTGAATGGACCCTGGAATACGGAGAATACGCCGCCAATCCGGACAATTCCGACCTGGCCAACGCCATTGACGAGAAGGTCAGGATCATGGTCAAGACCATGTTGTCCATGGCGGAATTCTACCTGAGCTGATCAACTGCCCTATTTGTCATCCTTATTATTATCTCCCTCATTGCTAAAAAAATGAAAAGAAGACAATTCATCAGAAATGCCGGCGCTGCCGTCAGCATACCTATGTTGTTAAACGGATTCCGGTTGTCGGCGCTCAGCAAGCCTTTGCTGTTCAACGGCGTCAATGACGAAACGGACCGGGTGCTCGTCCTTATCCAGCTCAACGGCGGCAACGACGGCCTCAACATGGTATTGCCGCTCGATCAATATGCCAGTCTGCATATCGCCCGTCCCAATATCATCATCCCGGAAAGCGCGGCCCTTCAGATCACGGATACCGTAGGCCTGCACCCGGAAATGACGGGTATGAATTCGCTCTATCACCAGGGCAAACTCGAGGTCATCCAAAGCGTAGGCTATCCCAACCAAAACCGGTCCCATTTCAGATCGATGGAAATATTCTCCACCGGATCGCCCGCCGACGAGTTCTGGAATACCGGCTGGATGGGCCGTTATTTCGACGACAACTACCCGGGCTTCCCGGAAGGGTACCCCAGCGGAGAAAACCCGGATCCCTTCGCGATCACCATGGGCTATTCCGTGTCGGCTACCTGCCAGGGCCAGGCCGCCAACTTCAGCATGACCCTGAATGACCCCTTCAACCTCAGCCAGATCCCCGAAAATGACGGCAGCGAGATCCTCGATACCCGATACGGAGAAGAACTGGCCTACCTGCTGGCCATCATCCGCCAGACCAACCGCTATTCGGAGCGCATCGAACTGGCCGCCAACAACGGGCACAATATGGCCCAATATCCGTCGACCGGCCTCGCCCGGCAGCTCAAGAACATTGCGCTGCTCATTTCCGGCGGCCTGCAGACCAAGGTATACGTCGCCAGCCTCGGCGGGTTCGATACGCATGCCGGTCAGGTGGAAGACGGCGATCCAACCTCCGGCTCCCATGCCGAGTTGCTCAAAACCCTGTCGGACGCCGTAAAAGCCTTCCAGGACGATCTGCAGGCGCAAGGCCTCGAAGAACGCGTCATCGGCATGACCTTCTCGGAATTCGGCCGCCAGATCCGGTCGAACGAAAGCCTGGGTACCGACCACGGCACGGCTGCGCCGCTGATCATGTTCGGCTCCTGCGTCAAACCGCAGGTCTACGGCGACAACCCGGAGATCCCGTTCAACGTCGATGTACAGGAAGCCTTACCCATGCAGAATGACTTCCGGGATGTGTACGGGTCGATCCTGATGGACTGGTTCGGCGTGCCCGAAAGCGATGTGCGGACCATGATGCACCCGGAATTCACCCCGCTGCCCATTGTCAGTTGCAGCCTGATCTCGGACACGCGGTCGCCGGAAACGGACGACGGGCTGGCCGTCAGAAATTTCCCGAATCCGTTCCAGGATTGGTCGACGATCGCCTTTACTTCCCCGAAGGAAGACTGGGTGCGCCTGAGCGTTTTTGACGCCTTCGGCAGCGAAGTGGCTGAATTGGTGAACAAGAAATTAAGCGCGGGCGAGCACGAGGTGCGCTTTGAGGGCAGGAACCTCCCGGCAGGAAGTTACTATTATCGCCTGATGGTCGGCAATGTGCAGAAAACGAAGTTGATGATCAAGGCGAGATAGTTGTCAGTTGTCAGTTGTCAGTTGTCAGTTGTCAGTTGTCAGTGGTCAGTGGTAAGTTGTAAGTCGTAAGTTGGGGTAGGGCGATGTTTCGGCTTTACGACGGCAGCGCGGGCCGTTAGGTCCGCCATATTGGTAGCACTCGGGCTGAATTTTACGTTTCCGGCCTGTAGGGCCGGTATGTGATGGTCAGTCGTAAGTGGTAAGTCGTAAGTCGGGGTGTGGCAACATTTCGGCTCTACACCGAACGCGCGGGCCGTTAGGTCCGCC
>CALMYQ010000009.1 GCA_937873655.1 uncultured Lewinella sp.
ACCAATCGAATCAATCGAACCAATCGAATCAATCGAATCAATCGAACCAATCGAAAAATTGAATCGAATAAGTCGATTAAGTCGAATGTTACGATTAAGCTGACCAACTGACGGACGTCAATAATCGAACCAATCGAACCAATCGAATCAATCGAATCAATCGAACCAATCGAAAAATTGAATCGAATCAATTCATCTTCTGCTATAATTCGGCGCTTCCTTGGTGATCGTGATGTTGTGCGGATGACTTTCGGCGAAACCGGCGCCGGTGATCTTGACGAACCTCGCCGTTTGCAAGGTTTCCACGTTGCCGGCGCCGCAATAGCCCATACCGGCGCGCAGGCCGCCCAGGTATTGGAGCATCACTTCCGACACAGTGCCTTTGTAGGGTACCCGGCCTTCGATGCCTTCGGGTACGAGTTTTTTCACGTCGTCCTCCACATCCTGGAAATAGCGGTCCTTTGAGCCTTCTTTCATGGCGCCGAGGGAGCCCATGCCGCGGTATACTTTGAATTTGCGACCTTCAAAGATGATAGTTTCGCCGGGGGCTTCTTCTACGCCGGCGAACAGGCCGCCTGCCATTATGGTGCTGGCGCCTGCGGCGAGTGCTTTGACGATGTCGCCGGAATAGCGGATGCCGCCGTCGCCGATGATGGGGATACCGGTACCTTTGAGGGCTTGCGCCGCGTCAAAAATAGCTGATAATTGGGGTACGCCGACGCCTGCTACCACGCGTGTGGTGCAAATGCTGCCCGGACCGACGCCGACCTTAACGCCGTCGACCCCGGCTTCGGCCAGCGCTTTGGCCCCTTCGCCGGTGGCCACGTTGCCGCCTACGATCTGCAGGGCGGAAAAGCGTTTTTTGATCTCGCTGATCGCCCGGAGCACGCCTTGCGAGTGGCCGTGCGCCGTATCCACGCAAACCACATCGACGCCGACGGCGACCAGGGCTTCCACGCGCTCCATGACATCGTGGGTGACCCCGACGGCCGCGCCGACGACCAGACGGCCGAGGGAATCCTTGCAGGCATTGGGATAGTCCTGCAATTTCATGATATCCTTATAGGTAATGAGGCCGACCAGTTTGTAATGGTCGTCCACCACCGGCAATTTTTCGATTTTGTGTTTCTGCAGGATCTGACGGGCCTGGTCGAGCGTAGTGCCGATCGGCGCCGTAACCAGATTGGCGGAGGTCATGAGCTCGGAAACCGGCAGGCTTTCGTCAGTCTCGAATCGCAGGTCCCGGTTGGTCAGGATGCCGGTCAGTTTTCCGGTTTCATCCACCACGGGGATTCCGCCGATCTTGAACCGGCTCATCAGTTCGAGGGCGTCGTGTACGGTGGCGTCTTTGCTTAAGGTGACCGGGTCTACGATCAGGCCGCTTTCCGAGCGTTTGACGAGGCGCACCTGTTCCGCCTGATCGGCAATTCTCATGTTTTTGTGGATCACACCCAGGCCGCCCATCCGCGCAATGGCAATGGCCAGCTTGCTCTCCGTGACCGTGTCCATGGCTGCGGATACGATCGGTGCGTTGAGCCGGATCTCTCGTGTGAGTTGGGAAGAAATGTCCACTTCTCGGGGAAGGACTTCCGAAAAGGCGGGCACCAGCAGAACGTCGTCGAAGGTGAGGGCCTCGCCCAGAAATTTGGAGGATTGTGTTTTTACCGTTTCCATGCGCAAAGGTATGCATTTTGGAGAAAACGGAAAAAGGGGGAAAAGATTTTTTGTTTGACGGCTTCTCCAGGGCTGCATCGGCCGGTAGGGATGATCTGTCAATTTGAACGATTCCTCAATTCCTCCCCCGACCGCCGTAGCTCATCAAGAGCGAAGGAGGTAATTCCTCAGTTCCTCGATTCCTCGATTCCTCAATTCCTCCTGAAATACCTGACATAATCCAGTACAAATCGCTGGGGGAAAACGGTGGTGGCATCCGGGTTACCGGGCCAGTTCCCTCCGACGGCGAGGTTGAGGAGCAGGAAAAATGGTTCGTTGAAGGGGTAGTCCGACTGGGTGGTAACGGGGCTGGCCGAGTAGAACAGGCGGTCATCGACAAACCATTCGAGGCTGTTTTCTTCCCATTTCAGGGTGAATACGTGGAATTCGTCCGAGAATTTTCCGGCGCCGTCCAGGCTATAGGGCGCTCCTTTATAATTATGGCGCCCGGGGTCGGGGCCGTAGTGGATGGTGCCGTGAACGGTACCGGGTTCGTGGCCGACCATTTCCATGATGTCGATCTCTCCCCCGGCGGGCCAGCCTTTGTCTTCGATTTGGTCGCCGAGCATCCAGATGGCGGGCCAGATGCCTTGTCCTTCGGGCAGTTTTGCGCGGATATCCAACCGGCCGTATTGGAAGGATTGGCGCCCCATGGTTTTCATGCGTGTTGAGGTGTAGGCTTTCCCTTCGTAATCTTCGCGAACGGCTTCGATGACCAGTTTGCCGTGGTTGAGGAAGACGTTCCGCGTGCGATCGGTATAGTACTGGAGTTCGTTGTTGCCCCAGTTGCAGTTGTTCGGGCAGCCGTTCCCCAGGTCGAAGGTCCAGTTGTCGGGGTCGATGCGTTCGCCGTCAAACTCGTCGTGCCAGGTCAACCGGTACCCCGGGTAGCTCATCGGCGTTTCATAGCCCGAATCCGGGATGTCCAGGTAGAAGTCGTTGTCCAGGATCGTAACCGTTAACCTGACGGCGTTGGCCGGGGGGGCGCCGGCCCGGTTCAATTCCAGGTAGAAGGATTCTTCGGGTTCCCGCCATGGGTCGCCGAGGATAGACAAGGTAACGGTTTTTTCGCGTTCCCCGGGTTCGAAGGTCAGCTTGCCGGTTGCGGGCTCGTAGTCTTCGCCGGCAAGGGCGGCGCCGTCCAGGGTCCGGTAGGTCATCAGGACCGGCTCCCGGGCGGCTGTGCCGAGCCGGATGGCGACCGTAACCTCCTGCGGGCCGTCGCTTTCCTGAATAGCGGAGATTTCGGCCACTAATTCCGGCGTCGGCCCCGACGGCTGACGGGTGCAGGCGAACAACATCAATATTCCCGCACCGATCTGAGCGGCGGGCAAACATGCCAAACGAAAAGGAAAATACATGATGGAGACCTTTGATTATCCTGCAATTTAGTGCATTGCCGGGTTTTATCTTTTCCAATTTTGTTATTTTGCGGCGAATAATTGACCGGAATGCTCAGTGTACACAGCGATGCCCATTTTATGCAACAAGCTTTGAAAGAAGCCCAAAAGGCCTTTGATTTGGGCGAAGTGCCCGTGGGAGCCGTCGTGGTATGCCAAAACCAGATCATTGCGCGAAGCCATAACCTGACCGAACAACTGAACGATGTAACCGCTCACGCGGAGATCATGGCGATCACCGCCGCCGCCAACCACCTGGGCAGCAAATACCTCGATGATTGTACGCTTTATGTGACGCTGGAACCCTGCATCATGTGCGCAGGCGCCTTGCACTGGGCTCAACTGGATCGCCTGGTTTACGGGGCGCCGGACGATAAGCGGGGTTTCATGCGGTTCGGCAAACAACTGCTGCATCCGAAAACCAAGGTCGAATTCGGGATTATGGCGGATGAATGCGCCGAGCTGATGCGGGGCTTTTTTGCGGAGCGGCGGTAGGGGGGATTTGTTGATTTGCCGCCTTCGCCGGGGCTTCGGCCGCCGGGGGTTGATGTGGTCTCGAATTTAAAAACGGAATCATGAAATACCTTGCCTTGATCTTCACCTTTTTGCTGGTTTCCGCGGGCACGTTTGCACAGACGGACCGGGATGTGGAAGCGGTTAAAGCCCTGCTCAAATCCCAGAGCGAGGCCTGGAACCGGGGCGATATCGATGGATTTATGGAAGGCTACTGGAAATCGGACAAATTGCTGTTCACCAGCAGCGGAGGGGTAACGGAAGGCTGGCAAAATACCCTGGACCGCTATAAAAAAGGCTACCCGGATCTGGCCGCTATGGGCAAACTGACCTTTGACATCCTCCATGTGACCAAAAGGAGTAAAAAGATCATTTCCCTGAACGGTAAATTTACCCTCGAACGGGAAAAGGACCGGCCAAGCGGCTATTTCCTCCTGCTTTTTCAGAAGATCAAGGGTAAATGGGTCATTGTGGCGGATTGCACGGCGGGGTGAAATTAGTTGTCAGTGATCAGTGATCAGTTGTCAGATGTCAGTCGTCAGTTATCAGTGGTCAGTGGCCAGTCGGGGGTAAGGCAATATTTCGACTTTACATAGTCCGCCCAACCATAAAAAGTTGGCAGCCCCCACCGCGCCTCAGCGTGGCAGTCCCCAGCATCCGGATTCCAGTCCTTCAGTTGGCAGTTGGCAGTTGGCAGTCACCCAGTATCAAGCATCAAGCATCCAGATTCCAGTCCTTCAGTTCCCGGTTGGCAGTTGGCAGTCACCCAGTATCAAGCATCAAGCATCAAGCATCCAGCCCCCAGCATCCAGCATCCAGATTCCAGTCCTTCAGTTGGCAGTTGGCAGTCACCCAGTATCAAGCATCAAGCATCAAGCATCCAGCATCCAGCATCCAGCATCCAGCATCCAGCATCCAGATTCCAGTCCTTCAGTTCCCGGTTGGCAGTTGGCAGTCACCCAGTATCCAGCATCCAACCCTCAGCATCCAGCATCCAGCATCCAGATTCCAGTCCTTCA
>CALMYQ010000010.1 GCA_937873655.1 uncultured Lewinella sp.
CAGTTCCTCGATTCCTCGATTCTTCAGTTACTCAATAAAAGGATTGATTCGATTGATTCGATTGGTCCTGCCCTCAGTTCCTCGATTCCTCAATTCCTCGATTCCTCAATTCCCCGATTCCCCGCTTTTCCATTTCCGCAAATATACCCCCAAGTGGTTAGGTTTTTTGCAAAATTGATTACTTTGCACGCCATTATTTGGCGGTTTATTCAAAATTAATCCAAAACCCCTCCTGCCTCAAAAAACCGGCGTCCG
The DNA here is from genome assembly GCA_937873655.1 of uncultured Lewinella sp. Classification (GTDB taxonomy): domain Bacteria; phylum Bacteroidota; class Bacteroidia; order Chitinophagales; family Saprospiraceae; genus JACJYC01. The sequence continues at coordinate 256 of CALMYQ010000010.1, forward strand.
GGCCGTCCCAATGCTCCGGCTCTTTTCTTTTCCTGCGATGATTCAATTAAAACTGCAAAACGAAACGAAATGAAGTCTTTACAAACCATTCTGACACCAATCTTTTTGGCGCTTTTCCTGATATTCAGCCATGACCTCGCCGCACAGCGCCCCGGGCGTGGAGGAGCGGGAGGAGACCGCCCCACCGCCGGCCGGGACAGCACCGCCAACGGCAAGAAAACCGGGCCGAAGGAATTCCGTGAGGTGATTACGGACAAAGCCCACTCCATGGCCGGCCTGATGACCGTTCATAAACTGGAAGACAAATATTACTTCGAAATTCCCGATTCCGTATTCGGCCGGGATATCATGGCCATCACCCGCATGTCCCAAACGCCTTCCGGCGGCGGGTACGGGGGCGAGCAGGCCAACCGCCAGGTGATCCGGTTTGAAAAAGGTCCCTCCAACAAGGTCTTTCTTCGCGTGATCGATTTCATCGCGACCAGCCCGGACACCACCGCGCCGATCTACACGGCCGTTCGGAATTCCAATCTGGATCCCATCGCGGCCGCGTTCGATATCAAGGCGATCCGGAAGGACACTTCGGTGGTGGTGGAAGTGGACGACTTTTTCAACAACCCGAATCAGGCTTTTGACATTCCGCCCAACGCCAAACAACGCTACAACCTGACCGGCATCCAGAAGGACCGCTCCTACATCGAAGCGATCAGGTCCTACCCGATCAATGTGGAGGTCCGGACGGTCAAAACCTACGGCGTAAACCAGCAAGCCGGACAACGAACCAATACCGGCGGCGGCGGGCGGCAGCAATCCGCTTCCCTGCCAGCCGGCCAGAACGCGGGGGTCGTCACCTTCGAACTGAACACCTCCATGATCCTGCTGCCGAAAACGCCGATGCGCAAGCGCTTTTTTGACCCGCGCGTCGGCATTTTCTCAACCAGCAATACTACATACGACAATAACGGCCAGCGCGCCGAAGAGGAGGTGATCGCCGTCCGCTGGCGCCTGGAAGCCAAAAATGCGGCAGATGCCGCCCGCCAGCAACGCGGAGAACTCATCGAACCGGCAAAACCCATCGTATTCTATATCGACCCGGCAACCCCCGAAAAATGGCGCCCCTTCCTCAAAAAAGGCGTAGAAGACTGGCAGGTCGCCTTCGAACAAGCCGGCTGGAAAAATGCCATTCTGGCCAAGGACTGGCCCGTACAGGACACGACCATGAGCCTGGAAGACGCCCGGTTCTCCGTGATCCGCTATTTCGCTTCCACCGTGGAGAACGCCTACGGCCCCAACGTCCACGATCCGCGTTCGGGTGAGATCATCGAAAGCCATATCGGGTGGTACCACAACGTTATGAAACTGCTGAAGAGGTGGTATACCACTCAGACCGCCGCCGTCGACCTGCGCGCCCGCAAGAACCATTTTGACGATGAGCTCATGGGGCAATTGGTCCGGTTCGTCTCTTCCCATGAGGTCGGCCATACCCTGGGGCTGCGCCACAATTTCGGCGCCAGCAACGCCACGCCGGTGGAAAAACTGCGCGACAAGGCCTTCACGGATGCCAACGGCCATACCTCTTCGATCATGGACTATGCGAGGTTCAACTACGTCGCACAACCCGAAGACGGGGTCACCGACCTGTACCCGCGCATCGGCGACTACGACAAATGGGCCATCGAATGGAATTACAAACCGATCTACAACTCACCCGGTGCGGAAGCCGATAAAAAGGTGCTCAACAAATGGTACCTGGAAAAGGCCGCCAATAATCCGCGCCTGCACTTCCTGACCGAACGCAGCGCCTACGACCCGCGCGCCCAGAGCGAGGACCTCGGCGACAATTCCATGCTGGCTTCCGAATACGGGATCAAGAACCTGCAGCGGATACTGCCCAATATCGTGGAATGGTCAAAAGAGGACGCGGAGCATTACGAAAGAGCCGAGGAGATGTACGGCGATATCGTGGCTCAGTTCAGGCGGTATATCGGCCATGTCACCAAGTGGGTCGGCGGCATTTTCGAGGATCCCAAAACCTACGACCAGCCCGGAACCGTTTACCAGCCCGCCCCCGTACAAATGCAAAAGGACGCCGTGAGTTTCCTGAACCGGCAATTGTTCCAGACCCCGGAATGGCTGCTCGACCGCAAATTGTTCAGCTATATACGGGCCGACCAGGGCGTAGCTGCCGTCAGCCAGTTGCAGGAAAGCGCGATCAACAGCCTGCTGAGTACATCCCGCCTGCAACGCATGATGGAGAACAAGGCCGGCTTCCCGGATACGTACGGCATGGAAGACCTGTTCAGTGACCTGCACAGGGGCATCTGGTCGGAATTGAATAGCGGCAGCCCGATCAGCGTTTACCGGCGCAACCTTCAGAAGATCTATGTCGAAAAACTGATCAGCATGCTGAAGCCGGAGAAACCGGACGATTCCGGCAACTCGCCGTTCCAGGGCGGCGGCTCAAACATGGATAAGGAAAAGACGGATTATATGTCGGTCGTCCGCGCTGATCTGGTAAAACTGCACCAGGAATTGAAGAAACAAGCCAGGCATGCCCCGGACAACATGAGCCGCTACCACCTGGAGGATTGCATGGCCCGGATCGGAGAGGCTTTGGATGTTGAGGATTAGGGGAGGAGTCAGTTGTCAGTTGTGTTGAATGTCACTAAGTCGTACTAGGCAAAGTGTCATAA
>CALMYQ010000011.1 GCA_937873655.1 uncultured Lewinella sp.
GTAAGTCGTAAGTTGTAAGTCGTAAGTTGTAAGTCGTAAGTTGTAAGTCGTAAGTTGTAACGGCCCGTTCGCGTAACAAAAATGGACTTCTTCGATTTGCATTCGCAATACGGATGCCTTTCCCCTGATTGAGCTGCCCAGTACAGCGGTCCGTTAGGATCGCCATGCCTAAGGAAGGATTTCCTTACGCGAAAGCTCAGTCGTAAGTCCTCCACCGTCCACCGTCCACCGTCTAACCTCCACCGTCCGTCAGCACCAACTTTTCCTTCACTTTATCCACAAATCCTTCATCGATCAGGTAGCCGATCACTTCCAGGACTTTGTCTTCGTGAACGGAGGAGAAACTTTGCACCAGTTCATCCAGGGTCAGAGCATCCCTTTTGAGCAACCGTTCGATCTTGATCCTGAAGCGATCGAACTCCTCTTTGGAAACGCCTTCGGATGTTCTTCCGAGGCAAACATCGCAAATTCCGCATTTTCCGGTTGTTTTTTCGCCGAAATATTCCAGCAGCTGCTTGCTGCGGCAAACCGGGGTTTCGGCGTAGGCAAGGGCTTTTTTCAGTCGTTCGCGATGCCTTTCCCTGCGGAAATGGTACATCTCCCGGTCGATGGCCAGGTTGGCGGCATCTACCCGTTCCTTGATAAAAATGAGCTGCGGTTGGTCCTTGGCGGGGCGGTACTCCACGATGCCTTCCTGGTGCAGCATGGTTAGGGCTTGTTGCAATTCCGGGACCGGCATTTTGAGAAATTTGGCCAGTTGTGATTCCTTGAGCTTGATGGGGATATTGAAAGCGCCCTGATATGACCGCAGGATGCTTTTCAGGATCCGGTCCATTTTTGGGTGTTTGAGCTGGTAATCGTAGAGTTCGTCTTTGTCCACCTTGATCAGCAGGCTTGAGGGGATATAAACCGCTTCGGTCAGGATGATCCAGCCGGCCTGTTCGAGGCTTTTCAAGGCGCTCAGCGTTTTCAGGGGTTCGAGGTTGTAGGTGCCTGCGAATTCGGCCAGGTCGAAGTCAAAGGCCTCGCCCTCGCCGGCGCCTACGGCCAGTTGCAGATAGCTGCCCAGGGCCCGGTAGGTCCGGCGGATCTCCTCCAGTTCTGGGTAGGCAATCTCGAAGCTTTTTTCCAGGCTGATGCGGTCGTTGTCGTTGTAGAGCAGGACGGCGTAGGATTTTTGTCCGTCGCGGCCCGCCCGACCTGCTTCCTGGAAATAGGCTTCCAGGCTGTCGGGCAGGTCCATATGTACCACCACCCGTACATCGGGTTTGTCGATGCCCATCCCGAAGGCGTTGGTGCTCACCATGACCCGGCGGCGGTTCTGGGTCCAGGCTTCCTGTTTGGCGCTTCGTTCATCGGGAGATAGGCCGGCGTGGTAGAAATCGGCACTGATCCGGTTTTTGACCAGCCATTGGGCCAGTTCGCGGGTTCGGCGCCGGTTGCGGGCGTACACCACGGCCGATCCGCCGGTCTTTTTCAGGATGTCGAGCATTTTGGCTTCTTTGCCCTCTTCCCGGAAGACCACGTAAGAGAGGTTCTGCCGTGCAAAACTCTTTTGGAATACCTGGCCGTTTTTGTTGAACAGGAGTTTTTCCTGGATATCCTGCACAACGTCCGGGGTAGCGGTGGCCGTCAGGGCCAGAATGGGTGTTTTCGGCATCAGGTCGCGGATCTCGGCGATCTCGAGGTAGGGCGGCCGGAAATCGTATCCCCATTGAGAAACGCAGTGCGCCTCGTCGACCGCCAGCAGGTTGACCTTCATGCGCTTCAGGCGCTCCTGCATCAGTTCGGTTTTCAGGCGCTCCGGTGAGCAGTACAGCAATTTGACGCCGCCGTAGGCGCAATTGTCCAGGATGCGGTCGATATCCCGGTAGGCCATGCCGGAAAAGATGGCTTCGGCGGCGATGCCGCGTTTCTGCAGGTTTTCCACCTGATCCTTCATCAGGGCGATCAGGGGGGAGATGACCAGGCACATGCCGTCCATGCACAGTGCGGGTACCTGAAAGCAGAGGGATTTGCCGCCGCCGGTGGGCATGAGGGCCAGGGTGTCGCGCCCTTCCATCACCGACTGGATGATCTCGGCCTGCAGGGAGCGGAAGGCGTCGAATCCCCAGTATTGTTTCAATATGGAAAGCGGCTGTTCGATGTAGGTTGACGGGTTGTTTGGGGGTAAAATTAGGAAATGCGCGGGAAAAATGGGAGGGGCTGGAGGGTGGACTTGCTATTTTAGCTTATGAACCATTAAGGTATTAAGGACGCTCATCCCCTTTTAAGGGTAAAAGCTTTGGGACCCGGACTTTTGGAGCGTGTTTATGAGCGATGTCTCAAAAACGAATTTTTTAATGAATTACTCGTTCGCGAGTGGCGCTGCCTCGATGCGGCTACCTGCAAGCCTTTGACTTGCGTCAAAAATGGAAGTAACTTTGAAACTAAGCAGAAACTGGCGTTGGCGATTTCAATTGATTTTCCTTATTTTGGTGTTCGTTATCGGCTTAAAGAAACGATTTATTAAAAACTAAGATGATGCTTCGGTTAAACAGTGATATACCTAAACCAATGCGAATTAAATAATCCCGTAGGGATCAAATCTCGGTAGACGAATCGGTTAAACGTCATTCAGCATGCCATAGGTATGCGATGTGATGGCCACATATTGCGTACCTACGGCACGCCAAAAACGCCTGATTACCATCATGCTACCGATATTTTGTACCTGACGGCACATTTATTGTGGATTCAACCCTTGATTCGCATAACCAACAATTTTCAACGCCAAAACTCACAGGACCATGGAAATTAACCTGCACCCGGGCTTCTACCTGGTGCAAATCTCGACCCCGACAGGGAAATAAAAATTAGCGGTTCAACGTATAGCAGCCCATAATATATTAGCGCCGGCAGATTTGGAACCGCGCATCCAAATACCTTATCTTCGTGTCATTAGACTTGAAACGCCGACGACAGGTTCGACGGGAAATTTTCTGTTCCGGTTTTGACTTATGCGACGGAAAATCTTCCGTCGCTACTTACAACTTACAACTTACAACTTACAACTTACGACTTACGACTTACAACTTACAACTTACGACTTACGACTTACGACTTACAACTTACAACTTACGACTTACGACTAAAATGTTCAACATCAACCGCCTTACGGAAGGGAGCCTCAACCTGCTGGCCCGGGATCGCCAACCCGGCCACATCATCAACCATTTCCGGTTGGAGCGCCCCTTTGAGGTGAAGTCCAATTTTCAGGGCTTTTCCATCCGTTATGTGGCTGCGGGGACGGAATTTTACCAGATCGGCAACCGGGAATACCGGGTTCGCTCCGGCCAATACCTGCTCACCCATCCCGCTGTCGGCCATGCGGATTCCATGGCGGAAGGTGCGGTCAGCGGGCTTTGCATCGACCTGATGCCCGACCTGATCGCAAATGCCTTTGCGGCGCTCCGCCGACCTGGCGACCCCCTGCCTGACCCGGTGGAAGGAGAGCCGCTGTTCACTGATTTTATGTTCTCTGCCGCGGAAAGCAAACTCGGCAACCTCCTGGGCGAGCTCGACCGGTGGTTCCGAGGCGAGGAACCGTCCACCGGAACGATTGATCCATCTCTCTTTTTCCAACTGGCGGAATTGTACGCAGCCGACAGTTTCATGACCCGCGACCGGCTGATGGCCATTCCTGCCGTTAAGGATTCCACCCGCAAGGATATGCTCCGGCGCCTGGTGCAGGGGCGCAATTTCATCGATGATTGTTTCAAAACGGATATCCAGGTCGCTGATATCGCCAGGGCCGCCAATATTTCCGAGTTTCATTTTTTTCGCCTTTTCAGGCAGGTATTCGGCACGACACCCCACCGTTACCTCTGGGAAAAACGCCTCCAGGTGGGAAGGCAATTGCTGAATGCAGGCCGCCATTCCATTTCCGAAATTGCCCTGGAGTCGGGATTTGCCGATGTACAAAGCTTCAGCAAGGCATATAAAAAATTCTACGGCTGTCCGCCTTCCACCCACCTGAGAATTAGCAGCTTTTGACAAACGACTTTTCACCGCTCCGCCCGATTTTTGGTCAGTGATTTAATTTGGATTCACCCGACTGTATTTTGAAACCGGCGCCGATTGACCGATGAAATACCCGTTTTTTCTGATTATCGCCCTATTGCAGGTCCACCTGCTGGCCGGCCAGTTGCCGGCCGGGGCGCCGCCATCCGCTATTGAACAACCGCCTGTCCGCCAATGGAAATTCCAGACCGCCGCCCCGATCCTCGGATCCCCTGCGATTGCTCAGGGGCTTGTCTATTTCGGCGGATTGGACAGCGTGCTGTATGCCCTGGACCTCGACACGGGCAAAACCAGGTGGACCTTCAAGTCGGGCGGCCCCATCCGGTCCACCCCGCTGATCATGGGCGATACCCTGGTGCTGAACGGCGGCGACGGCAACCTGTACGCTTTGAACAGGGGTACTGGAAAAACCTGCTGGACATTCGCAACAGGCGGAGAACGCCAATACGATTTTGCGGACTACCACCATTCTTCACCCGTTTTCCACAATGGCGCCCTCTATTTCGGCTCCGGCGATGGGTATTTGTACGCTGTCGACGCCCGGAATGGAAAGGCGTTATGGCGTTTTCAAACCGGAGACGTTGTCCATTCCACGCCGGCGGTCGATAACGGCCGCGTCTTTTTCGGATCATTTGACGGCTACGTCTACGCCCTCTACGCCCTTTCCGGGGAATTGATCTGGAAATTCAAAACCGTGGGTCACCGGTATTTCCCGAAAGGAGAGGTACAGGGATCTCCCGCGGCTTTCAACGGCCTGGTCTTTATCGGCGCCCGCGACTACAATGTGTACGCAATAGATCAGGAAAAAGGATTCGCCCATTGGAACAAGGCCTTTACAAGAGGGTGGGGGCTGGTCAATCAAATTCAGGATTCGGTCCTCTATACCGGTGGGGCCGACGAGCGGGTACTGATCGCCGCCGACCCCGCAACCGGCCGGGAATACTGGAACCGGAAGATGGAATTCCTGATCTTCGGCAGGTTCGCTTACGCGGATTCCATGCTGTATGCCGGGACCACCATGGGTAAAATTCACGGCATCGACCGGGAAACCGGAGAGAAACGATGGTCGTACACGACGGACGGTTACCTTCAAAACCGGCTCAAGTATTTCAAACCGGACGATTCCTACCGGGACGACATCTATTCCATCATCAGATCCAACGAACAATTCCTGGAAGTGGAATTCGAGTTGGGCGGCATTTTTTCTACTCCCGCAGTTACAAAGGATTACCTGATCGTGACCACCGGGGAAGGGGCGGTGTATTGCCTCAAACGATAGTTTTTCCAAAAAGACCTTTTGCGCTATGAGAAGATCCATTTTGCTGTTATGCCTGTCTGTTGTTTCAATCGCGGTTTTTGGCCAGCGTTTCGCCGTCAGTCATGTTTCGGTGATCCCGATGAACAGAGATGTCGTTCTGTCCGATCAGACTGTATTGGTGGAGAACGGAACGATCCGGAAGATCGGGGATGCGAACAAGGTAAAGATCCCGGCAGGCGCCACCGTGATCGACGGCCGCGGCAAATACCTGACCCCCGGGTTGATGGACATGCATGCCCACTTTTTCTACGAGCAGGGCGAGCACAGGAACACCTGCGAAACGGAATTGAAAATGATGCTGGCTACAGGCATGACGACCGTTCGCATCCTGGCCGGCCATCCGGTTTATCTCGACGCCCGGGAGCGGGTCAAAACCGGCAACTGGGCAGGCCCCGACCTGCTGATCGCCAGTCCGCAGTTTGTGGGGAAGTGGCTTTGGGATGAAGAGCCCAGGAATTATGAGATCGTCGATACGCCGGAAAAGGCCGCCGCAGCCGTCAGGCGGTTCAAAAAGGAAGGATACGACGCCATCAAGATCACCTTTATGGTCAGGCGGGATGCCTATGACGCGATCATACGGACGGCGAAGGAGGTCGGGATCAAAGTCACCGGCCACGTCGGCCCGTTGGTCAGATTGCCGGCGGCGCTGGCGGCGGGGCAGCAGATCGAGCACATGGACGAATTCATCGATATGCTCCTGCCGGATACCAGCTACAACCACGGGCAAAGCGTTTCGGACATGAACCTCTGGCGGATGAATGCCTGGGCCACCGTCCCTTATCTGGACGAAGGGAAAATACCCGGCCTGGTAAAAAGGGTAAAGCAGGCCGGGATCTATGTGACGCCCACCAACTTCTTTTTTGTCTCCTGCTTCGGGACGCGCCCCAGTGATGAAGTGTACAAACAGCGCCCCGATTACGCCTATATTCCGGCGGCCATACTGCCCGAGAAATGGCAGATCAAAGAACACAACCGTAAAATGAACATCCCGGTGGAAAGCCTGAAAAAATACGTGGACCTGCGGAAGAAAATGACCCTGGAACTGTGGCGGGCAGGCGTGCCGCTGATGGCCGGTTCCGACTCGCCGGAATGGTTCCAGGTTCAGGGGTTTTCCCTGCATGATGAACTGGAAATGTTTGTTGAATGCGGGCTGACTCCCTTTGCAGCTCTGCAGACCGCTACCGTCAACCCGGCCGGATACCTGGGGCTCCAAAACCGAAAAGGCAGCATAGAAAAGGGAAAAGCCGCCGAATTTCTCCTGCTGGACAAGAATCCCCTGGAAAATATCCGCAATACCCGGTCCATCAGCGGCGTGATGAAGGGCGCCCGTTGGTACGATCAAAAGGCGGTGGAACAGCTGCTTGAAGATGCAAAAATACTGGGCAGGTGATCTGTGTGAAGACCGGCAAGATCAGCGGAAACAAAAAAACAACATCAATGCAAACCTCCGACAACAAATCAACGCACCCTGCGATCAAGGCCCCTTACGGCGTCATTTTCTTCCTTGTACTGGGGCTTTTGGCCCAAATGGAAGCCCAAACCCCTTTGCGAAAGGCCTGGCTGGGCGTGTTGAGCCACCCGGTTGGCGCCGGGATTCAGCTTGATTCGGTGGTGAACGAAAGCACCTTTGCGGCCCTGTCCCTACAGAAAGGAGACATCATTGAGTCGATCAACGGCCGGCAGACAAGCACCCAGGAAGCTTATTACGAGGTTGCCGGGCAATTGCGGACGGGGGACGCCGTCAAGGTCGCGTACACGCGAAACGGAAAAGCCGCCGAAACGTCGGGAACGGCCGTGATGCGCCCTTTTGAATCCGCTCCGGACGCCTATGTGCTCTACGATTGGGTGAAATTCAGAAACGGCTATCTGCGGACTATGACCTGGCGGCCCAAGACCGGCGATCACCTGCCCTGCATCCTCCTGATTCCCGGGTATGGTTGCGGCAGCATTGAAAATTACAGCGCGTCCTACAACGGCAAACTGATCGCGGAATGGGTAAAGAACGGCTATGCGGTTGTCACCATCGAAAAATCCGGAGTAGGCGACAGCGACGGCTGCGCCCCCTGCAATGAGGTCGACCTCCAGACGGACATCGAAAGCTTCGATGCAGGGTATAAATTCATGGAGAAACTCCCCTTTGCGGACAAGGACCGCCTCTTTATCTGGGGTCATTCCATGGGCGGCACCATCGCACCGGAGGTGGCCCGCAGGCACAGCCCCCGGGGAGTGATGGTGTTCGCCTGCGTCTTCCGGCCATGGAGCGAATTCCTGCTGGAGATGCACCGGGTGCAAAAGCCGCTGATGGAAAACCTGACCTACCGGCAAACCGAAGATTTTGTCCGCGGCATCCAGAAGATCTATTACGAATTCTTTCGGCTGAAAAAGACGCCGGCTCAATTGCATGAAATACCGGAATACCGCGCCCTGGTCGAATCCGAAATGGGCTATGCCGAAGGAAACGACCAGATGTGGGGCCGCCATTGGCGTTTCTGGCAACAGCTCGACTCCGTCAACCTGGCTCAAAGCTGGCAGGAAGTGAACTGCCCGGTACTGGTGCTGCACGGCGGAGCCGACTACGAACAATGCTCCCTGGTGGAGCCGCTGATGATCCGGAAAACGGTCAATGAGGCCCACCCGGGCGCCGCAACCTGGGTAACCATCCCGGACCTGGACCATTTCATGATGAAAAGCGCCGACTGGCAGGAAGCCTACGCCCATTTCCGGGATCGCCAATACCTGAAAGGCAATTTCAACGGCAGGATCGCGGAAGCGACGCTGTCCTGGTTGAGCGAATTTTTATGATCATAAGTCAGGTAGCCCGATTACTTTAGTCGGTTTTATCAAGCGGCTGCTCTCCGCCGCCGCTTGTTTCATCCTGTAAGGCAACCGGCCGGGAACGAAGTTATTTTCATCCGGAATATATCGTATATCAAAAAATCCGCTTACCTTCACGGGTGTCAGATCAAGGCATGAAATAGTCCCTCCCCTTTAAGGATCCGAATTTTTTTCTTGAATCATAATTCAAAATCCGTATTTCATGACTGACAAAACACGTGAAACCCTGCTCACGCATCTCCAGACCGCCGTGGAGATCGAGCTGAGCACCATTCCCATTTACCTCTACACGTATTATTCCATCAACCGGGTTCCGGATTGCAGCGACAATTTCAAAAACGGGCAACAGCTGGCCACTTTTGCCAACAGGGCCGGCGGGCTGATCATGAGCGTTGCCGTGGAAGAAATGCTGCACATGTCGCTGGCCTGCAACCTGCTGCGATCCCTTGGCGGGCAGCCTGCGCTGTATTGCAAATCCCCTGGCGCTTATCCGACCAATCTGCCGCACCACAAGGCCGGTTTTTCCGTCGGATTATCAAAGCTGACGGCCGACCAGCTCAACCTGTTCCTCGGCATCGAGGCGCCCGAAAAGAAAGGGGCTCCTCCCCAGGGAGACAATTGGGAAACCATCGGTCAGTTTTACGATTACATCAAGGAGGTGATCATCCATCATACTACGGATGCGGACTTCCGGCACGAAGACACCCAGATCGGCAAAAAAGGGTATTACGCATCCAATAACGTGGATACGGTTTATCCGAAGGATGCCTACTACATCAGGCAACCTGAAAACCCGCATGACCCTGTTGCGCGGGGCGCCAGCCAGGCGGTTTACCCGAACAATGACGACAGCGGCGAATTGATGATCGTCAACAACAAGGCGGCGGCCATCAAGGCCATTGAGATCATCTCTCACCAGGGCGAAGGGTACCCTTCCGACCCGGAACACGAAGCCGATGATCCGGAAAAGAACGAGGATTCCCACTGGTACAAATACAACGAACTTTATAAGCAGATCCAGACCCTGAGCAAAGGCGAACTCGCCTGCATCGTTCATCCCTTTCCGGACAACCCGACCAGAGCGGGCTATCCGTCCCAATTCTATCCGTTGGTTGACCTGGCCAACGCCGTTTATTCCTATTTGTTCCTGCTCACCGAAACCAGCTTCAGGCTCAGGGGCAACGCACAGTACAGCATGTTCTATATCGGCATGCACAAGGGCATGATCTTTATTCTGGATAAAATACTCGGCGGCATGCGCTACCTGTACCTCAATAACAAGGACGGCCAGGTGCTGGCGCCCACCTTTGAAAATTATCAGTTCAACAGCCTGGCGACCGCCAAACAGGAATTGATCGCTTTGTGCGAGGCCGTACCCGCTTCCCTCCAGCTGAACCCGAACATCCTGCCCCGGATCAAGGATCTGCCGGATGTAAATGTCGGCGCCGACGGGCATGTCCGTTTTTAGCGGCATCAGTGTTTATTAATGTTCAAATCGATTAACCATGAGTACACCTAATATTCCGCTCGAATTGCATGCTTGCATGGGCCTCAACGCCTGCAAAGGCCATGACAGACTCGGCGCCAACGAATGCGCCGGCACGGGCGCCTGCGCCACCGCCGCCCAGCATACCTGCCACACCCTCAACGACTGCCGCGGACAAGGCGGCTGCGGGCTCTACGGCACCGGTGAGGAGCAGAATCATCCCGGAGAAAACCCCTGCGCCTGGCAGGGATCCTGCGCCGTGCCGATCAATGCCGAGCGTTTCTCCACCGACGGGCCGAACCAGGGCAAAGGGGTCTGGCTGAGAGCCCGCGAGCTCTTCGAAAAAAGAATGGCCAAAACAGGCCGCCAATTCGGGGCGTCGCCTTCGCCGGTCGGCCCTACGGCTGCCTGGCTCAAGGAGAACTATGACCCCGAGTATACCGCCTGCGGCGCCAGCGGCATGAGCGGGGGAGGGAGCTGCATATAATCCGTGCGATGTACACCAAAGACAAATACGCTTCAGCCGTAACGGCCATGCCCAACCTGGGTTTGGGGCTGGGCCTGCGCTCCGTTCACTTCGACCATATCCTCGGAAACAGGCCGGAAATTGCCTGGTTTGAAGCCATTTCAGAGAACTTCATGTATTCTCAGGGGCGGCCCCGCTACGTATTGCGCCGGGTGGCCGAGCATTATCCGGTCGTGTTGCACGGCGTTTCGCTGTCCATCGGCAGTACGGAAACCCTTAACCTGGAATACCTCCGGAAATTGAAGACCCTGGCCGAAGAGGTCCGTCCGCAATGGGTCAGCGACCATCTGTGCTGGACCGGCGTGCTGGGCGCCAATACCCACGACCTGTTGCCGTTGCCTTTGACGGAAGAAGCCTTGCGCCATATAACGGGCCGGATCAAACAGGTGCAGGACTTCCTGGAACGCCCGCTGATCCTGGAAAACCCGAGCACCTATGTGAGCTTTACGGGCTCCACCATCCCCGAACCGGAATTTCTGAACCTGCTGACCCGGGAAACAGGTTGCGGTTTGCTGCTGGACGTCAACAATTGCTACGTGACCTGTTTTAATTCGGGATATGATCCGGTGGCGTATATCGAATCGCTGCCGCATGATCGCATCGTCCAGATTCACCTGGCCGGCCATCAGCACTGCGGTACGCATATCATCGATACCCATGACCGGCCGGTGGTAGCGGAGGTCTGGAAGCTGTTCAGCCTTGCCTGGCAACGGACGGGCGGAGTAGCTACCTTGCTGGAGTGGGACAGCAACATTCCCGCTTTTGAGGACTGCCTGGATGAGCTGCATAAGGCAAAAGCTTTCATGAAAGCGCATCCGGACCTGGCCTTCGATGACGTGAAGCCGGATGAAAGGGAACCCGCTTTGTCAACGCCGATCGATTTTCTGGTACCCGAAGTGCTGCTCAGCCACCGGGACGAATAATGGACATGGAAGAGAAAAACGGTTCGCTGGCGGACTTGCAGGCCTGGATGCAATACGCATTGGTTCACCCGGAGGATCTATCCGCCGCGGAGGATGCAGACCGGCTGGTATTGCCTTCCCGGGCCCTGTCGCCCCGCCAGCGGCTGGCCATTTATCAGCGCGGGTACTACGCCCGTTTGGTGCAATGCCTGGAAGGGCAGTTCAAAGTCCTGTGCAGCACCCTCGGGCCGCCGCTTTTCCGGGATTTTGCGGGCGCCTACCTGCGGGAATACCCGTCTGTAAGCCCGACCCTTTCCGACCTCGGTGAGCGCTTCGCCGATTACCTTCAGCAGACCCGGCCCGACAGGGATGCCGGTGAAAAAGAACCCTGGGTCGACTTTATGGTCGACCTGGCGCGATTTGAATGGGATTTATACCGGGTTTTTGATGCCCGGGGCCACGAAGGCAAGCCCTATGCCGGCTTTTCGGTTCCGGATGATCAGATCGGTCTTCAACCCTGTATTTTCCTGCGGGAATACCGGTTTCCGGTCAGCGGCTACTATACGGCAGTGGCGCAAGGAAAGGAAGCCGATATGCCGGCCCCGGACCGGCATTTTGTTGCCTTTTGCCGCAAGGATTACCGGATCGGTATTTTTACCTTGTTGGCGCCGCAGTTTTATTTTTTGTCCGTTTTACAGCAAGGAGCGGAAGTTTCTGTTGCCCTCGGCCTGACGGTTGAAAAATTTGGTGCGAACCCGGAAAAAGCCCGCTCAGCCTGGCATGAATGGAAGAATAAATGGACTGAAGCCGGCTTTTTTATTGATCGTGGCGCGCTATCCGGTTGATTTTGAGTGCAAAAGGTTACCCGTTTTCTATGACGATTGTCATTGGATACCGGGTGTAAAATGAGCTAATTTGCCGGATCAACTGATATTAGCAACCTAGCGCATGGGAAAAGAAACGAATATTCAGGCAGATGCCGGCTTTGATCTGCTCCAGCAACGGTTCGTCGATCATTTCCAGGATATATTTCTCAACGATCTGGCAGAGAAAACGGTCGTTATTATCCCAAGTCTTACGCTGGACAGCCGGATCCTGAAAACCCTCAAAGGGGCCATCCACTATGAAGAGCGATTGCTTTGCCTGTTGATGTTGCTGCGCATGCCGCGCACGCGGGTTATTTACGTCACCAGCATCCCCATTGACGATACCATTATTGATTATTACCTTCATTTGTTACCCGGCATCACCGGATATCACGCCCGGCGGAGGCTGACCTTACTGAGCTGTTATGACGCCTCCAGCGTTTCCCTCACGGAGAAGATCCTGCAGCGGCCGCGGCTGATCAAAAGGATCAAAGACCATATCAAGAACCCGGATCTTACCCATATGGTCTGTTTCAATGAAACGGAGGTGGAAAAAGACCTGGCCATGCGGCTGGGTACGCCGGTCTACGGCTGCGACCCAAAGCTGGAGATCCTTGGGACCAAGACCGGCAGCCGTCAAATTTTCCGGCAGCTGGGTTTATTGCTGCCTCCGGGCGAAGAAGACCTGCATTCCGGGAAGGAAGTGGCCGCCGCACTGGCCGGGTTGAAGCTGGCCGATCCGGAATTGAGAAAAGCCGTGGTGAAAATGAACGACGGTTTTTCAGGTGAAGGCAATGCGGTGTACAAATATACCGGCAGCGAAACTTTGTCGGATGACCCTGCGGCCGAGATCCTTAATCACTTGCCTGACCGGTTGAATATTGTAGCGAAGGGCCTTTCCTTCAAGGTTTTCATGGAGAAATTTGAACGGATGGGCGGAATTGTGGAGGCCTTCATTGATGGGAAAATCAAGGAATCTCCTTCAGTACAGTGCAGGATCAATCCTTTGGGCGGTTGTGAAGTGATCTCCACCCACGATCAATTGTTAGGCGGCGACGACGGCCAGGTCTTTATCGGCGCAACGTTTCCCGCCAACCCGGAATACCACCGCGAAATCGCCGGTATCGGCATGCAGGTGGCCCGGGAATTGTGCAAATACGGCGTGTTGGGCCGATTCGGGATCGACTTCATCTCCATTAAGGAAGAAGAAGGGTGGAAGCATTATGCTATCGAGATCAACCTGAGGAAAGGCGGCACCACGCATCCCTTTCTGATGCTCCAGTTTCTGACCGGCGGTGAATTCAACGGCGAGGAAGGCGTGTTCAAAATGCCCAACGGACAGACCAGGTGCTATATCGCCTCCGACAATGTGGAAGATCCCAAATACAAAGGGCTTGCGCCCTGCGATCTGATCGATATCGCCATGTATCACCGCATTCAATACGACGGCGCTACCCAGTGTGGGGTTACCTTCCACATGATCGGAGCCCTGTCCCAATACGGCAAGCTCGGCATGGTGTGCATCGGCCGCACCCAGGAAGAGGCGCGGTCTTATTTCATCCGCACCCTTCAGATCCTGGACGAGGAATGCGGATAGGGGTGAGGAATTGAGGAACTGAGGAACTGAGGAACTGAGGAATCGAGGAATTGAGGAATCGAGGAATCGAGGAATTGAGGAACTGAGGAACTGAGGAATCGAGGAACTGAGGAACTGAGGAATGGGATACCGTTCCGGCTAAAATGTGCCGGAGACCGGCGAGGCATAAAAGGGTGATCCTCGCCGGCCGGTGAAGAGGCATATAAATTATTTTGCCGTCAGCAGTGCATAAGCCTGAACATTCGGGTTAGCGGGCGGCGGCGCTCCGCAACACGTGCTCAGGCTGGAGGTAAAAGAGGTGTAGAGGTTGTGCCGGTCATAGACCAGGTAACCGTCAAGGCCGAAGATAACCGGTACGCAGGAGACGATCTTTTTATCCTTGAAGGTGGAAACGCCTATGTTGAACTGATCTACCTTGCCGATATAATCGCCGGTAAAGGTCAGATTGCCGTCCCAGACCAGGCAATTTTCCTGTTTCAGGGTTTTGACCGGAGATTGGGTGAGCCGCAGAGAGTCTGAGCCGTAAAAATAGAACAGGGAACTGCTCTGCCGGGTCTCGGGCGCCATTTCAAGCATATCCTTGCTCCATTTGGCGCCGAATTTCAGCGGCTCCAGGCGGGCGGTGTTGGAGCCCGGAGTGAAATCTTCCTCGAAGAACAGGCTGTCGCCTTTGATTTCCGTGATCCTGAGGACGAGGGTATCGCCGGTAAGGGTCACGTTGCCGCACTGGCCGGTATAACCCAGGTAATGATTGGTCTGCCCCACGGTTGGGTTTTGGAAATCGATCAACGTGGGATCGTAATTGTCGTCGGGTCGGCTGATTTCTTTTTCACAGCCGGCGAAGGCCAGGACGGCGATCAGCAGGAACAAATTGGAAATCTTTTGCATGGAATCCTTCTTTTTTACCGGGTAGACAGGATTCCGGTGAGAAAGGGTTGGCTCCGGGCTCCGATAATTGCCTCAATGGAAAATATCTCTCAATTCCAAGGTGCCGCTATATTGCAGATGCGGGCAGGTTTTGGCAATATCCAGGGCCTCTTCCAGGCTGGCTGCTTCAAAGAGGAAATAACCCGAAATGTCATTCTTATCCAGCGGATGGATTTCGACCTCCGGATTTTGCCGGCCGTTCAACCGGTAGGCATCGCCGTGCAATGCTTCACCCCCGGCCCAACCCAATTGTTTCAGGTGTTTCACCCAATTGGAATATTCATGGAATTGTTGGTTGGGATCCTCGGGCGGCGTATCGTCGTTTTTGACCAGCAGGGCATACTGATGCATGGCCGGATTTACCTCCGGATTTTCGACTGCAACAGGGATTGCAGCATTTGGCCGGGCTGATTTTCCGGCTGCTATGACCATACCGTCAGGCTCTGGCGCTTGAAATAATCCGGTATTTCCAAATGTTTGCTGTATATTGACACTTGAATAACGGCCGGTAAGAAATACGGCTTGCGTTCAAATTCGAAAACCAACTGTCAATATGAAAGCACTGGAAATCCTGCTGATAGCCTGTTTTTTGCCGTTTGCACAATTTGCCTCCGGCCAGGGAAACCCAAGCCCCTCCGGGCCCCTTCGGGTTGGGGTTGTTGGGCTGACTCATGCTCATGTACACTGGATTCTGGGTCGGGAGAAACGCGGGGATATCGAAATCGTAGGGATTGCCGAACCCAACCGGGACCTGGCCGAACGGTTCGCCGAACAACATGGCATTGATATGTCCCTGGTATACCCCACGCTGGAGGAAATGGTGGAAAAGACCAAACCAGAGGCCGTGACCGCGTTCAATTCCATTTTTGACCACCTTAAAACCGTGGAATTTTGCGCGCCAAGAGGCATACACGTCATGGTGGAAAAACCGCTGGCCGTGAGTTATGATCACGCTGAAAAGATGATCAGGCTGGCGCGCGAAAACGGCATTTACCTGTTGACCAACTACGAAACGACCTGGTACGGCAGCAATGCAAAAGCCTACCGTTTGGTCCATGAGGATCAGGCCATCGGCGAAATCCGGAAGATGGTCTTCCACCACGGCCACCAGGGGCCGATCGAGATCGGCTGCAACCCGGAATTCCTCGAATTTCTGACGGACCCCGTCCTGAACGGCGGCGGCGCCCTGACCGATTTCGGCTGCTACGGCGCCAACCTGGCCACCTGGTTCCTGCAAGGGCAGGAGCCCGAATCCGTCACCTGCCTCACCCGGCAGATCAAACCGGACCTTTATCCGAAAGTGGAGGACGAAGCCACCATCCTGTTGAATTATCCCAAGGCCCAGGTGGTCATACAGGCCTCCTGGAACTGGCCGTTCGGGCGCAAGGACGCCGAAATCTACGGCACCACCGGCTACGTCTTTTGCCGCGACGGCCGGCAAATGACCATCATGGAAAATGAGAAAACCGGCCCCTGGCCCCTGAAAGCGGACCCCCTCCCTAAGTCGGTCGACGACCCCTTCGCCTACCTGGAGCAGGTCGTTCGCGGCAAGGTCAAGGTCCGGCCATTCGACCTGTCCTCACCTGAAAATAATGAGATTGTGGTGAAAATCCTGGAAGCAGCCAAGCATGCGGCTAAAACAGGCAAAACGGTGGAGTGGAAGAGGTTTTTTAAATGAGGAATCGAGGAATCGAGGAACTGAGGAATCGAACCGCTAATCTCGGTCCTTTTCCAGAAAATACCGGACCAGGTCTTCCCATTCCGTTTCAATGGAAACAGCCGGCACCGGCTTGCCGGCCTGGCGGTACCAGTATCCGGCGTTCCGGTTGTCGCCTTCGTCGCGGTGGAGGAATGCGTGAAGCCAGGCGCCTTCGGGGGTGTTCATATCCTGTGCGATTTCATGGGAACGATCCCACCGGCCTTTTTTTTGGTACCAAAGAACTTGCAGCGCCAAACTAAATTGATTCGGGATTTCGTTCCCTCTTAGGCTGCTGACAAAGTTTTCATAGGTCATATCCCGGATCAGATTTGGATTCCTGACAATAATACAATAATTTTGGCCATGGTTGAGAATTCAGCCACAAAATTGTAGAGAGATTGTTATTGCGGTGTGACCTTCAGGTTAAATTTCGTCTGAAAGCTTGAACCATATGCGTTCTTTCAACCACGAAACATCCTTATTAAATATTTAAACTATTAACCATGGGAAAATTTGTAATCTCCAAGAGAACGAACGGAGAATTTCAATTTAATCTGAAAGCAGGCAACGGTCAGGTAATCCTTGCCAGCGAAGGTTATTCCTCAAAAGCCAGCTGCAAGAACGGAATCGAATCTGTTCGCAAGAATTCGGCAGTCGAAAGCCGGTTTGAGTTGAAAACTTCCAAAAACGGCAAATTTTTCTTCAACCTGAAAGCCACCAACGGCCAGGTGATCGGCACCAGCGAAATGTACGAATCCGAAGCAAGCCGCAAAAACGGCGTCGAATCCGTACAGAAGAACGCACCTGACGCCACGGTAGACGATACCACGCTGGCTTAAGGACTGCGCAAAGATCCTTTGCTAACAAAGAAAAGGGCATTCCCGCTGTTTTACGCTGGGATTGCCCCTTTTTTATTTCTTGATTTTTACCTTATCTGCAATGCATTATCGGAAATTAGGCAAAACCGGATTCATGATCTCCGAAGTCAGCCTCGGCGCCTGGCAGATCGGCGGAAAATGGGGCGAAGACTTCAGTTATGAAACAGCCTCCGCAACGCTGAATGCAGCCGTCGACCGCGGTGTCAACTTCATCGATACAGCCGACGTGTACAGCGACGGAGAAAGCGAAAAAGCGGTCGGCCACCTGCTTCGCTCCAGAAGCGAAAGAATCTACGTAGCCACCAAATGCGGCCGAAGGATCAACCCCCATGTCAATGCGGGGTATACGCCGGAAGCGCTTCGTGCCTTCGTTGAAGGCAGCCTGAACCGCCTGGGGATCGATTGCCTGGACCTCATCCAATTGCATTGCCCGCCTACCGAAGTCTATTACCGGCCGGAGATTTTTGAGCTGTTCGACCGGCTCAGGAAGGAAGGCAAAATCCTGAACCTGGGCGTCAGCGTGGAAAAAGTGGAGGAAGCCCTGAAGGCCATTGAATATCCGAATGTTGCAACCGTCCAGATCATTTTCAATATGTTTCGCCAACGTCCTTCCGAATTGTTTTTCCGGGAGGCCCAAAAACGGGATATCGGCATCATCGCCAGGGTGCCGCTGGCCAGCGGATTGCTCAGCGGCCGCTACGCCCGCGATACGGTCTTTACCTCAGGCGATCACCGGCATTTCAATCGCGACGGGAGCGCTTTCGACAAGGGAGAAACCTTCTCTGGCGTCAACTATGAAACAGGATTGAAGGCTGTTGAGGTGCTGAAAGACCATTTTCCCGGAACAGACCTGGCGGCATTGGCCCTGAAATGGATCCTGATGTCGGATGCGGTGAGTTGCGTCATTCCGGGCGCTTCACAACCTGCACAGCTGGAAGCCAACGTTAAAGCCGCGGACCAACCGGGCCTGACGGCTGACGATATGTCCTTTATCCGAAAGGTTTACGACGACCATATCCGCAAACCGGTGCACTTTCTCTGGTGATCAGCCGGCCTTGAGTTTCTCTTCCAGGAATTTGCCCGTATAGGAATTCTTTACCTTCAGCAATCCTTCGGGCGGGCCCTCGTACAGCAGATTGCCGCCGTCTTTGCCGCCTTCCGGCCCCAGATCGATCACCCAATCGGCAGACTTGATGACTTCCATGTTGTGTTCGACGATCAGTACGGAATGGCCTTTGTCAACCAGCGCGTTAAAGGCCGTCAACAGCTTGTTGATGTCGTGGAAATGAAGCCCGGTAGTGGGTTCGTCGAATATGAAAAGGATATGATCGGATGAGCGTTCCTTGGTCAGGAAACTGGCCAGTTTGATCCGTTGGGCTTCCCCGCCGGACAGGGTACTGGAGGATTGGCCGAGCTTGACATAACCCAGGCCCACGTCATACAGCGGTTGAAGTTTGTTGACGACCTCCCGGGCATCCCGGAAGAACGCCAAAGCTTCCTCGACACTGAGCTCCAGGATCTCAAATATGTTTTTGCCTTTGTATTGTACGTCCAGCACTTCGGGCTTGAAGCGCTTCCCGCCGCATTCTTCGCATTCCAGGCGCACGTCGGCCAGGAATTGCATTTCGACCACCTGTTCGCCTTCGCCCTTGCAGGTGTCGCACCGCCCGCCGTCCACATTGAAGCTGAAAAAGCCGGCCGTAAACCCCCGGATTTTGGACAGCTGCTGGTTGGCCATCAGGCTCCGGATGGCGTCATAGGCCTTGACATAGGTGACCGGGTTGGACCTGGAAGATTTGCCGATCGGATTCTGGTTGACCATTTCGACGCTGGTCAGCAACTTCAGGTCGCCGCCCAGCGATTTGTAATAGCCGGGTGATGACGTCGATTCGCCGAAATGCCGCAGCAGGGCAGGGTAGAGGATCTGCTTGACCAGGGTGGTTTTGCCCGACCCCGAAACGCCGGTAACCACCGTAACGGTATTGAGCGGTATTTTGACGTCAATCCCCTTGAGGTTGTGCTGGCGGGCGCCCTGCAGTTGCAGGGAACGGACGCTCTTCCGGCGCACATCCGGCAGGGGGATGATCTTCCGGCCGCTCATATAAAGCGTGGTCAGGCTGGTGGCCGCCTCGTCGAAGATCTGTTCGTACGGGCCTGCAAATACGACTTCGCCGCCGTGCACCCCGGCTTCCGGTCCGATGTCCACCAGGTAGTCCGCATTTTTGATCACGTCCTCTTCGTGTTCCACCACCACTACGGTGTTGCCGAGGTCCCGCAGGGATTTCAGCACTTCAACCAGCCGGTTGGTATCCCGGGGGTGGAGCCCAACGCTGGGTTCGTCCAGGATGTACATCGAGCTGGTCAGGTTGCTGCCCAGGGTCCGGGTCAGGTTGATGCGCTGGGTTTCACCCCCGCTCAGGGTGGAGGAAATCCGGCCCAGGTTGAGGTAGGTCAGGCCGAGATCGCACATGAACCGGAGCCGGTTGCGGATTTCCAGGAGCAGGCGTTTGCCGATCTTCTGGTCGAAATCGGATAATTCCAGGGATTCGAAATAGTCCCTTAACTCGTCAATCGGTACGTGTACCAGGTCGCTGATGGATTTATCGCCGATCTTCACATAACCGGCTTCCTTGCGCAGGCGGCCGCCCTCGCAGGTCGGGCAGACGGTACGGCCGCGGTACCGGGCCAGGGTAACCCGGTTCTGTATCTTGTAGGTCTTTTCCTCCAGTTCGGTAAAAAAGGCATTGATGCCGTAGAAATGCTCGTTGCCGGCCCACAACAGTCGCTTTTCGGTCTTGGTCAGTTCCTGGTAGGGCGTGTGAACGGGGAACTGGAACTTATGGGCTACTTTCAGAAATTCCTCCAGCCAGAGGCCGTATTTTTCACCTTTCCAGCAGGCAACGGCGCCTTCATATACCGACAGACCCGGATCCGGGATGACCTTGTTCTCATCAATCCCCATCACCATGCTGAATCCCTCGCAATGCGGGCAGGCGCCGTAGGGGTTATTGAAGTTGAACAACTGCGGGGTCGGCTCCAGGAAGGACATGCCGTCCAGTTCAAACCGGTTGTTGAACACCTTGAGCTCGTGGTTTTCAACGGCCACCAGGCAGTC
This sequence comes from uncultured Lewinella sp., assembly GCA_937873655.1. Lineage (GTDB taxonomy): Bacteria > Bacteroidota > Bacteroidia > Chitinophagales > Saprospiraceae > JACJYC01. The sequence continues at coordinate 20,212 of CALMYQ010000011.1, forward strand.
GCCTTCGCTCTCGTAAAAAGCCGTCTGCACCGAATCGGCGATCCGGCGGGTATTGGCTTCATCGTCAGGCTCAACGCTGAACCGGTCGATGAGGATCAGCATGTTTTTATCCTGGATATCCTGCAGTTTTTTGGCGATGAGCTTCTTTTCCTGTTCGAGGAAATCCTCGATGCGGATCAGTTCGTTTCCCGACTGAAGGCGGGTATACCCTTTTTGAAGCAGCAATTTGAGCTCCTGGCCCAATTCGCGATCCTTGTATTTGTAGGGCAGGCCGATAAACAATTGAACCCTGGAGCCGGCGGGAAACGACAAGATATGATCGACGACATCCGCGACCTCGTGTTTTTTGACCTGTTCGCCGGAGATGGGCGAAAAGGTCTTGCCGACGCGGGCATACAGCAACCGGAGGAAATCGTAGATCTCGGTGAGGGTTCCTACCGTGGAGCGGGCATTGGCCGTACTGACCTTTTGTTCGATGGCGATGGCCGGACAGATGCCTTTTATGTAATCGACATCCGGCTTTTTCATGCGCATGAGGAACTGTCTGGCATATGCGGAAAGGCTCTCCACATAGCGCCGCTGCCCTTCGGCGAAGAGCGTGTCCATGGTGATGGATGATTTCCCTGATCCCGATACGCCGGTAACGACCACCAGCTGGTTTTTGGGGATCTTGAGGTCGACATTTTTCAGATTATTAGCCCGCGCGCCTTTGATGAAAATGGCATTGCGCAACTCGGCATTCCCAGGTTGCTCGTTCGGCATCCCGTTATTTTGCATATTCATTGTTTATCCGGCAAAAGGGCCAAGATAGGTGTTTTTCGGTTAGCTGAAAAGTGAATTGAACCGATGTGACGGGACGGCAGAAAATCAAAGGCCGTTTTCCTCTACTTCCAGGATGGCCGCTACGTGCGCGTCGGCGATTTTCTGGCGAACTGCGTCCTTGTTCAATTCTGCTGCTTCCTTTTTGTTATTGTAAAAACCATTCTCGGTCAGAATTGCCGTCATTTTGGTTTTACGTATAACATAAAACTGGCCTTCCGGTTTAGACTTGAGGTGCCGGTTTTTGAACCCCGTATTGTCCACCAGGTGCTGCTGGAAAATGGAAGCCAGTTTTTGTCCGCGTTGGCTGCCGTGGAAAAACCAGGTTTCGATCCCGCTGATGCTGTCGGCCGCCCAACTGTTGGCGGTTGCGGCCGGGGCGGCATTGGAGTGAATGGAGACAAAGATCTTCGGCAGATCGGATTGCAGAGCATTGGCCCTGTTGACGCGTCCTTCCAGGAAATCGTCGATGTCGACTTCCGGAACCGTGATGAAGTATTTGACGCCTTTTTTGTCGAGTTGTTCCTTGATCCGGCGGACGATATCGCGGTTGAATTCGTATTCGAACAGCTGCGTGGTGCCGTCGTCAAAGATGGGCGACCGTTTGCCGGGGGTTTTCTTACCGTGGCCGTTGTCCAGGCACCACATGAACCGGCCTTTTGGTTTAGGCGTTTCCGTGTGTGGCGGCTCTACAACAACCGGCGGGTCAACTACGGGCGGTTCCACAACCGGCGTTTCCACAACCGGCGTTTCCGGCGTAACGGGCGTTTCGGGTTGATCAAAGATGTCGTGCTCGAATTCGACGTCCGGAGCGTTGGGCCTGACATCCACATGATCCAGCTCATTGGCGATCAGGACAATGGTGTCGGGCTTGATTTCCGAACCGTCCTCCGGGATGTTTTCTATGGGTGTCGGTGTCGGCTTTACGGTCGGCTTGGGGGTGGTTTTGGACTTTCCTCCAAAAAGGGAGGAGAACAGGCCGGCAATGGCATCCAATATTTTTTTGAACATAGGTCTGATATTTTTTAGCCTTAAATGTAAAGAAAATCCAAACAATCGCCCGTGTAAGCCGGTGCAGGATATCCTGGGGTGAAATTCGCAAAAATTCGCGTATTCGATTTCATCTGATGCGATTTTTCTGAAAAACCGTATGTTTGGACATCAGATTTCAAGCTAAAACGAAAAACCGGCAGAATGAGATATATCCTCCCCGTCTGGGGATTACTGCTTTTATGGTCTTGCCAGAATAATCAGCAACCGACCCGGTATGTCAGGAGCGCGAAAACCGTGCTGGTTTTCCAAACCCCGGTCGACAGTACGCGCTTCCGGGATGAAGCGGTTCTTTCAGCCATCAAGGACCTCTCGCAGGATACCGCCTATCAAATCGAAATTCTGGACGATTACACCTGGCTGGATGAGGACACCCTTGCCAAGGTCAGCGCCGTGGTTTTTCTGGATGTGCTGGAGGACAGCCTCAAAATCTGGCAGCGGACCGCCCTGGAGCGATACCTCGAAGCCGGCGGCGGCATGCTGGTCATCGACGATCACAAAGTGACGCCTTACCTGTGGCATTGGTACGACCGGATGCTGAACGACACTATCCGGCCGGACTCGGTCATGGGCCCGCTTGAACTGCTGCAATACGGCGGCGGAAGGGTGGCCCGGAATGACTCCACCGCGGTCGATTCGCTCACTGATTGGCAGGCGCCTATCGCAGGCGCACTTGATTTTGTCATCGGTGAAAATGCCTTTGATCCGGCGCGGAAGGCATCCCCCATGGCGCCGGAATGGAACCGTTTTACCCGCACCGTGCTGGATGATGACATTTACGAGCCTATGGAAATGGTGATCCTGCCGTTCGGGGAGGTCCTTTTCCTGGAACGCCGGGGAAAGATCAAACTCTATGACCCCGCGCTGGGGGCCACTCAGGTGGTAGCGGAGATGCCGGTTTGCACCGAAGGCAACTACGAGGACGGTTTGCACGGCCTGGCGCTCGACCCCAACTACGGTCGCGACAACCATTACCTCTACCTGTATTACTCGCCGCCCTGCGACACCCCCTACCAATACCTTTCGCGGTTCGTATTCGAGAACAAGGTCCTGGAGCTTGATTCAGAGATCGTTATGCTGAAGGTGAAAGTTCAGCGGGAAACCTGTTGCCACTCGGGCGGGTCTGTCGAATTCGGACCTGACGGATTGTTGTACTTGTCCACCGGCGACAATACCAGCTCAAAAGCCTCCGACGGCTATACGCCCATCGACGAGCGACCGGGCAGGGGCCCCTACGACGCCCAGAAATCGAGCGCCAACACCCATGACCTCAGGGGCAAGGTACTCCGCATCAAACCCGAACCCGACGGCAGTTATTCCATTCCCGACGGCAATTTGTTTCCGAAAGACGGCTCCAACGGCCGACCCGAGATCTATACCATGGGTTGCAGAAATCCCTTCAGGATCACCATCGACCAGCGCCACAACATCCTTTATTGGGGGGATGTGGGGCCCGATGTCGGAGCCGACGGACGCTATGGCCCCCAGAGCTACGACGAATGGAACCAGGCGCGGGCCGCAGGGTATTTCGGCTGGCCTTATTTTGTTGGGGACAACCAGGCATACCCGGATCGCAATTTTGAGACCGATAGCGTCGGTTTACCCCAAGACCCGCTGCACCCCGTCAATGACTCTCCGAATAACTACGGCTCCCGTGAGTTGCCGCCGGCCCAACCGGCCATGATCTGGTATCCGTACGGGATCTCCAAAGAATTTCCCTTGCTTGGACAAGGCAGCCGGGCAGCCATGGCAGGCCCATTCTATTATACCGACGGCCTGATGCCGCTGTCCAGCATCAAATTTCCGGAGTATTACGTCGGCAAGTGGTTCATCTATGAATGGGCCAGGAGCTGGATCAAGGTCGTAACCTTCAATGAAGACCAGCAGCCGGTCCAGATCGAGGATTTCATGCCGGATATGCCTCTGAGCAAACCCATCGAAATGAAATTCGGACCCGACGGCGCCATGTATTTGCTGGAGTACGGCAATATGTACTTCATGAACAATCCGGATGCCAGGCTGGTCAAGATCGAATTTGCCAAAAACAACCGCCCGCCGGTAGCCAGGGCCAAAGCTGACCGGTTTGCCGGCGCACCGCCGCTCAAAGTCCGGTTCTCCGCCGAGGAGTCAGCCGACCTGGACAAAGGCGATTCCCTGACCTACGCCTGGTATTTTGAAGGGCAAAAGCAGCCCCTTACCGGCCCGGTAGTTGATTATACATTCTTCGAGAACGGGGCCTACAAACCCCGCTTGGTGGTGACGGACCTGAAGGGCGCCAGATCGGAAGCATCCCTTTCCATAGAGGTCGGCAATACACCGCCGTCCGTTACCCTGTCCAGTCCGCTGAATCAGACCTTTTATTTTGAGGAGCCCGAGATCTGGCCCTACCAGATCCGGATTGCCGACCCCGAGGACGAACTCGCCGGCGGCATAGCGCCTGAGCGCGCTTTTGTCCATTTTGCCTACGTATCCGACCCGAATTACCTGCAAAGCCTCATCAGCGGGGAAGCTGAGCTGCCGGACGGACCGCTCCGGTACGTGGAAGGCGCCCGGTTGATCCAAAACAGCGATTGCTACACCTGTCACCACCTGGAAATGGAGAATGTCGGACCGGCATATATTGATGTGGCCAAAAAATACAGCGACGACGCGCAAACCGTCGAACGACTGGCCGTCAAGGTCCAGCAAGGCGGCGGGGGCGTCTGGGGCGACCGGCTGATGTCGGCCCACCCGCAACTCGACCTGGAGACGACCCGCTCGATGGTTCGCTATATCCTGTCGCTGGACCAGGCGGATAACCGGCCGCTGTCCGGGCAGTTTGCCTTGCAGGAGCATGTAACGGACCTTCAAACCATGATACCGGCCGGCGAAGGCATGGTGCGCAAACGCCCAGGAGGTTACGTGCTGAGCGCGGCCTACAAAGACCTCGGCAACCGGCTGGCCAAACCGCAGACGGGGCGGCTGGTGAATATCCTCCGGTTTCCGTTCATTCAGGCTGAAACAGCCTCGGAGATCTATTCAGGGTACATACCCTCGGGCAGCGCCAGAGGCGCCCAGAATCAGGTCAATCTCAAGGCAAACGGTTATATTCGCCTCGATCAGATCGATCTGACCGGCATCCGCCAGGTAAGGATACGGATGCGGAATGACACGACTTCGGTGGTGACGTTGCACCTCGGCAGCCCGAAAGCGGAGCCGGTAGCGTTGAAAGCCCTCGACGATCCGTCCGACGGGTGGAATGACATTGTCCTCCCGGTTTCGGTCGCCGGAAAACAGGACCTTTATCTGCTTTTCCAGGCCGAACAGACCTTTGAGATCAACCATGGGGGAGCGCATATCCCGAACGATATGTTTTATATTGACTGGCTTACATTTGAACGATAAAATCAACCATATTCATGAGAAGGAGAACTTTTATGCGGCATTCTGCCGGGGTTGCAGCCGGCATTGGCATGCTGGGGCTTTCTGCCTGCAAAGGCAGCGGCAGCCAGGCTGAACAACAAGCTCAGCAGGAAGAAGTGAAAGAACTGTTTTTCAAGATTTCACTGGCGCAGTGGTCGTTCCATAAGGCCTTGTTTGCCAATGAAATGGATAACCTGGATTTTGCAGCCACAACTAAAAAGGAATTCGGCATTGACGGCGTCGAATACGTCAACCAGTTCTTCAAGGATAAAGCCAAGGATTTGGCCTATCTCGGTGAAATGAAGAAAAGAGCGGAGGACAACGGGGTTAGAAGCCTTTTGATCATGATCGATGGCGAAGGCGAACTGGGGAATGCGACCGAAAAAGAGCGCAAAACGGCGGTAGATAACCACTATAAGTGGATTGATGCCGCAAAATTTCTGGGTTGCCATTCCATCCGGGTCAACGCAGGCGGCGAAGGGACCATGGAAGCCATTGCCGGACAGGTGATCAAAAGCCTGTCCGATCTTGGGGATTACGCCGCCACGGCAGGCCTGAACGTCATTGTGGAAAACCACGGCGGCTATTCATCCAATGCCGATTGGCTTACCGGCATCATGCGCACCGTCAACAAAGGGAATGTGGGCACTTTACCCGATTTCGGAAATTTCTGCATTAAGCGCGATGGCCCGAATCCCTGGGAAGGAAACTGCGTTGAGGTTTATGACCGCTATAACGGGGTCAGGCTGATGATGCCTTTTGCCAGGGCAGTGAGCGCCAAAACCCATGAATTTGACGCCGAGGGTAACGAAACGGAAACGGATTACGCCAAAATGATGGCCATTGTAAAGGAGGCCGGTTATACCGGTTATGTCGGTATTGAATACGAGGGCGAAACCATGGATGAAGCCTCCGGCATCCGGGCTACCAAGGCCTTGCTGGAAAAAGTCGGCAGGATTTAACATAACCGTCCCGGGCCTGTTTTCAATTTTTCAGGATCAGATCGACTCTTTTCTGGCCGCCGATCTCGATCTCTAGGCCGTATGTCCCCTGCGGCAATTGCTCCAATGAGATATAGCCTGGAGTGGTCAGCTCGCCTTGTTGCACCGTTGCGCCTGCAAGGGTGATCAGCCGGTATCTGAAGATTACGGCGTTTCCCGTTTTAAGGTTAACGGTTATTCCGCTGTCAGTCGGATTGGGAAAGAGAACGAGCTCCTGAAAGGCGGGGGCCTGTACGCCGGTCGATTGCAGCAAAACGCTGTGGGTGACCGAGACCCCGCAACCCGGGTTCTGGGCGTTGAGCGTGACGTCGTAAATGCCGGGCTGTGCGTAGGTATGCACGGGATTGCTGTCAAAACTGTTCTGGCCGTCGCCGAATATCCAGCTGAAGGCTGTGGCGTTTGAAGACTGGTTTTCAAAACTGACCGTCAGGCCGGCTGAACTCCATTGGAAATCGGGCAGGGGAGGCGCCGCTACTTCGATAAAGTCTTCATGGGTGGAGGTGCTTTCCCCCAAAGGCCCGCTAAGGGTCAGGCTCACATCGTAACTGCCCGGCTCAGCATAGGTAACCGTTGGATTTTCTTCGGCGGATGAATTGGGGGCGCCGCCCGGGAATTCCCATAGGATCTGGTCATAAGCGCCCGTGGATTGGTTCTGGAACTGAACGGTCAACGGCGCGCAACCTGTTCCGGGGCCTGACAGGACGAAGGAGGCTTTCGGATTTTGTCCCAGCGCGATCGTCTGAACGGATTGATCGGATCCGCAGGCATTGGTCGCGGTCAGTTCCACTTCGTAGATCCCGGAAGCGGCGAAAGTGTATGTCGGATCGGGGTCTGTGCTGGCGAAACCCGGCGCTTGCGGGCTGGACCAGGAATAGGTCAAACCGTTCTGGGAGGTATTATTGAACTGGACCGTCAAGCCGTTTGCGGTGAAATCAAATCCGGCTGCCGGCTGGGGGGCTGCGGTTACGGTTGCGGGTTCGGTGGTGATGTATCCGAAACAATCATTGCCCAGCACGAGCCGGAATGCGGCGGTCTGACCCGGCAGGTTGTTGATCTGGAGTGCGGCTGAATTGACGCCTGAAAAATCCGGCCCGGAAGCGAGGTCCTGGAAACCTCCTCCGGCGACCTGGATCTGCCATTGGTAAGCCAGGCCCTGTCCGGTTGCGTTTACCGTCAATACCAGGGGCGAGCCGGTACAAAATGACGTATCGGCAGGCTGGCCGGCGATTGCAGGCGCCGGAGACGCTTCACTCTGGTTGAGTTCAGCCACTGTTATGGATTGACCCGTGCTACCCGCTTCAGCGCCGTTGGGGCCTTCGGGGCAGGAGCCCGAATTGGTGGAAAGCCCGGCGGCGCCGCCTGCGAGGTCGGCGGAAACGGTCAGGCTGGAAATCAGTCTGCCGCCGCTGCCGCCGCCGCCGGGCCCCTGGCAACGGTCGTCGCCGGAGTTGTCGACGTTTCCGCCGCTTCCGCCTTTTGCTTCAATGGACGGCGTACCGGAGAATGATCCGACCCCGAGGGCAATGCTGCCGCCGCCGCCGCCGCCGCCGCCGCCGTCACCGATGACGGTCTGGGCGGAAATTCCATTGCATTGGATCGAACCGCCGGAAAAAACAACCGTACCCGCTTGAAGAACAATGACGCCGCCTCCGTTGCCGCCTGCCGACGGGGCATTGTTGTTCTGGTGGCCCGCACCGCCGCCGCCGCCCATGATCAGGGCGGTATTGGTCAGTGAAGGCCCTTTGCCGCCCTTTCCGGGATAAAATCCGTCGCAACCGCCGAAGGAGGGTTCATCGTTTTCACCGCCTTGCCCGCCGCCCGCGACATTTGCGCCGCCGCCGCCGCCGGAATTGTGGTCATTGCCGCCGCCGCCGCCGTTGGCCTGAGCCCCCCTGCCGAGTTCTTTTCCGGAAATGACAGGGGCAATGCCTTCTCCCTTGGGCGCGCCCCGCCAGTTGCCCGACTCGTAGTAATACCGGTTGGCAGCGGTCAGGAAGGTACAATTGGAGTTGACCGTAATGCTGGCTCCGCCGCGAAACCCGGCGCCGGATGCGTTCAGGCCGGCATCCAGCCACAGGGTCCCCGATACGTTTAGGGCGATCACGCCGCCGGTTTGCCCGTTCCAGGGCATGGCCGTTACCGGCCCGGCGACCCGCACGTCGTCGTATTCCGGAACCCGGACAACCTGCGTATTTCCGCCGGTTGAATAGGGCCCGAGCAGGTTCTTTTCCAGCACCAACTCGTTTCCATTGACAGCAAAGACCCGGTTGATCTCGTAATTGCCGGCGCCGCCGAGATTGGTTACGTTTCCGAAACCGGAATCGTTGTCCTCTTCAATGGTTGCGCCTTGCATCTGGATGATGAGGAGCGCTGAGCCCTCGGGGAAAAACGCAGGCTGGTCGACCAGTATGGAATTCGGACAAGAACCGGTACCTTGATAACGTGCATATTGATTGATCACGCCTGAAATTTCAGGCTGACAGATCAGTTTTCCGGAAAGGAGCAAACCGAAAAACAGGAAGAAGCGTGCAGACATTTTCAATCGTTTTTGGGATTGTTGACCTATTATGGGCCCAATTTAATGATTTTTGAAGTAAAGGGAAGTTAAGAAAACGACTTTAACCAACCGGCGAACGGCCGATCCCGGAAATTGCCAGCAGCCGACCGATATCTTCCGCGGTTTTTTCCAGGTTCCGTTCGGTACCCGACAGGGCCTCTTCCAGGCTTATAGGGCCCGGCGCGATGGAAAAAGCAGCCGTCAACCCGGCTGCGGTCTGCTTTTCGGGCGTGAGCCGCAGGTCGCCGCAAAGGGCGACAACGGGGATTTGATGCAGGCGCGCTTTCCGGCACAGCGTTCCGATCAGCTTGCCGTTCAGGGTCTGGTCGTCCAGCCTTCCTTCGCCGGTGATGAGCAGGTCGGCGGTTGGCAAAGCCGAATCAAACCTGCAAAGCTCAAGGATGGTCTCAGCGCCTGGTTGAAGGACGGCATCCAGGAAAAAGACCGCGCCTGCACCCAATCCGCCTGCTGCACCGGACCCGGGCATTGCTGCAATTGACTTTCCGGACGCCCGGTCAAAAAGGTCGCCGATATGCCGCAATCCTTCATCCAGAACGCGGACTTGTTCCGGATCCGCGCCTTTTTGCGGCGCATAAACGAAAGCGGCGCCGGCCGGACCGAAAAGCGGGTTGGAGACGTCGCACAGCACCTCAACGCGCAAATTCCCCGCAAGGGGCGCTTTGGGCGGCACTATGGTCCGGATGCGGATCAGGTTTTTGCCCGAAGGCTCAAGCACCTGGCCAGTTTTGTCCAGGAATGCGTACCCGAGCGCGGCAGCCATGCCGGTCCCCGCATCGTTGGTGGCGCTGCCGCCGATGGCCAGCAGGATGCGTTCAGCGCCGCTTTCAACGGCATCCCGGATCAGTTCGCCTACCCCCCAGGTCGTGGTTTCCAGCGGGTCTCGCTCTGCGGGCTTCAGCAGGTCGAGGCCGGCCGCCTGCGCCATTTCAATGAAGGCGACCTGTTTGTCCCGGCTGAGGAGGTATCTTGCGGTATGGGGCCGGTACAACGGATCTTTGACGGTCAATTCCCGCATTTGCCCGTCCAGATGGTGCGCCAGGATCTCCGCTGTGCCTTCGCCGCCGTCGGCCAGCGGGAATATTTGCGTTGAAAACCCAGGCCCGGCTTTTTTCAATCCCCTGCCGATGGCCCGGCATACCCGTGTGGCGGATAAGGCGTCCTTGAAGGAATCGGAAGCGATCAGGATTCTCATATTTTCGGTTGAATGGCCGGAAGGATGTCCGGATAAATATAGGCAATTCTGTTGCCCCGAAGGCAGGCTTCTTTGAAAACTGTCCTATATTCGCGCCAAAGCCTGTAAGATGCGAAAAATTTCTGCGGATCTGGTTTGCCCTGTCGCCGCTCCTCCGGTAGCGGAAGGCGTCGTCATTGTTGACGAGGCCGGCAAAATCCTGGCAATTGAAAGCCGCCGGCAGCACGATCCGGCTACCCTCGAAATGCACGGCGGCGTACTGACACCCGGTTTTGTCAACACCCATTGCCACCTCGAATTATCCCATATGAAAGGCAGGGCGGACACCGGTACCGGGTTGTTGCCCTTTCTGCAAACAGTGGTCAATTTCCGGGAGATCCCGATGGAAGAGATCCTCGATGCCATTGAAAAGGGCGATCAGGAAATGTACGATGCCGGCATCGTTGCGGTCGGTGATATTTCCAACAAACTGGATACCGCCGCCCGGAAGGACAACAGCAAGATCCGGTACTACACTTTTGTCGAAATGTTCGATTTTCTGCAGGAGGATTGGGCGGAAAAGACCTATGAACAGTACCGGCCGGTCTTTGAAGGCCAGAGTACGGCAAACCACAACCGCAAATCGTTGGTGCCCCATGCCCCCTATACCGTTTCCAGGAACCTCTTCTCCAAGGTCAGGTCGCTGAATGCGCCCGGCAATACCACGATCAGCATCCACAACCAGGAAACCCCGGAAGAGAATGAGCTCTTTTTGAAAGGTACCGGCGGATTTACGGAATTCTACCAATCATTCAATATACCGCTGGACAAATTCAGACCCAGCGGCAAAAAAGCCATCCATTACGCGCTGGAGAATATGGACCCTGCCTGCCGCACCTTGTTTGTACACAATACCACGACCGGGCCGGACGATATCGCGGCGGCAAACGCCTGGAGCCCGAACGTATATTGGGCAACCTGCCCCAACGCCAACCTGTACATCGAGAACCGCCTGCCCAATTACCGCTATTTCCTGGATGCGGGCGCCAGAATGACCATCGGAACGGACAGCCTGACGTCCAACTGGCAATTGTCGGTCCTGGAGGAAATGAAGGCCATTGCAAAATACCAGTCCTATGTGCCGTTCGGGGAATTATTGCGGTGGGCTACCCTGAACGGCGCCGAAGCGCTGGGTTTTGAAGCCGACCTGGGCAGCCTGGAACCCGGCAAAACGCCCGGGTTGAACCTGCTGGACCTGGGGCCCGACCTCAAACTGGAAGCTGCAACCCGGGTAAAAAGATTGATCTGACCAAAATAACCAAATATGATCTACAACAACCTGAAGCTGGATGAGGGGGATAAAGTCCTTGTGCTGACCGTCAACCGCGAAAAGTCCATGAACGCGATCAATTCGGCTACCATGGAAGAACTGCGCCATTTTTTCGGCGAATACGCGCCGAAGAGAAAGGACGTACACGGAATCATTGTTACCGGAGCTGGCAGCAAAGCCTTCATAGCCGGCGCCGATATCAAGGAATTCCTCGAAATGGACGCTGAAACCGGCCGCCGGATGGCAAAAAAAGGCCAGGATGTCTTCTTTTTTATCGAACATTCGGCGGTACCGGTCATCGCGGCTGTAAACGGCTTTGCGCTGGGCGCCGGTTGCGAACTGGCCATGGCCTGCCACCTCCGGATTGCCGGTGAACATGCGCGATTCGGCCAGCCGGAAGTCAATCTTGGGCTGATCCCCGGTTACGGCGGCACCCAACGGCTTGTTCAGCTGATCGGCAAGACCAAAGCCATGGAACTGCTCCTGACAGGGGACATGATCGACGCCGCCGAAGCCCATCGGCTGGGGCTGGTCAACCACGTTGTTCCTTCCGGGGAAGAGGTGGCCAAATCCGGGGAATTGCTGAAAAAGATCGGATCAAAAGGACCGTTGGCCGTGGCCAACGTCATCAAAGCGGTGAATGCCTTTTTCCAACACAACGAAGACGGTTTTGATACGGAACTTCGCGCTTTCGGCGCCTCAACCGGTACCGAAGACTTCAGGGAAGGCGCACAGGCTTTCATTGAAAAAAGACCGCCCGCATTCAAGGGAAAATAAAACCTACCTACCTGAACCTTTCGGGGGCGGCTTCCAGCCAGTCAGCCAGCCAATCCGCCGGTACGTCTTTTTCCTGAAGCAGGCAACCTTGCGGCAGGTAGGGAAACAATTCGTCGTACCGGCGGGTAGCCTGCATGCTGATCCGCCGGTTGATATGCCTGCGGTTGACCATGGCCGGCGATTCCAGTCCGGCGGCTGCGAGTAATTCAACAAAAGATTCCACGGTTTCGCGATGGTAGTTGGCTACCCGCACTTTCTTGTCCTTGACCACCAGGCCGGCAACCAGCTCGGGGTTCTGGGTGGCCACGCCCGTCGGGCAGGTATTCTTGTTGCACTCCATAGCCTGAATGCAGCCCAGTGCCAGCATCATGCCCCTGGCGCTGTTGACGGTGTCGGCGCCCAGTGCCAGGGCGCGGAGGATATGAAACCCCGTCAGCACTTTCCCGGAAGCAATGATCCGGATATCTGATTTGAGGTTGAACCCGTCCAGAGCGTCCCGGACAAAAGCCAGCCCTTCCAGAAACGGCGCGCCGACCGTATTTGAAAACTCGAACGGCGCGGCGCCGGTACCGCCTTCACCTCCGTCGACGGTAATGAAATCAGGATAAATACCCGATCGGACCATCGCCTTGCAGATGGCCAGGAACTCGTGTTTTTGCCCAACGCAAAGCTTGAACCCGATGGGTTTGCCTCCGGAACCCTCCCGGAGCCTGCCGATAAAATCCACCATTTCAAAGGGTGTGGAAAAGGCAGAATGAAAAGGCGGGGAATCGACCTCCGTCCCGGGTTCCACGCCGCGGATCTGAGCGATTTCCGGCGTGTTCTTTTTAGCAGGCAATATGCCGCCGTGTCCCGGTTTTGCGCCCTGGCTGAGTTTGATCTCGATCATTCTGACCTCGGGCCGGGCGGTTTGTTCGGCGAATTTCTCCGGTGAAAAACGGCCGTCCTTGGTCCTGCAACCGAAATAGCCGGTTCCCACCTGGTAGATCAGGTCTCCTTTATGTTCAAGATGGTAGGCACTGATGCCGCCTTCGCCGGTATTGTGGGCAAAGCGGCCGATATGCGCTCCGCCATTGAGGGCCCTGATGGCGTTCGGGCTGAGCGAACCGAAACTCATGGCGGAGATGTTCAGGATGCTGGCGGAATAGGGCTGGCGGCAGTCTTTCCCGCCGATGACCACGCGCGGGTCCTGTTCGAGGCGGTGGGCATCCAGCGCGCCGATGGAGTGGTTCATCCATTCGTACCCTTCCTGGTAAACGTCGAGTTGGGTGCCGAACGGAGAAGTATCCAGTTCCCGCTTTGCCCGCTGATAAACCACCGAACGGTAGATCCGGCTGATGGGCGCGCCGTTGGTGTCCGATTCGATAAAATACTGGTAGAGCTTGGGCCTCAATTCCTCCATGATGTAACGGCCGCGGCCCAGAATGGGAAAATTCCGCATAATGGCGTGTTTTCCCTGGATCATGTCATAGAAACCCAGCAGGATGAGCGGGATAATGACAACAAAGAACCAGTAGGCGGGATGCCATAAAAAATAGCCGGTAAGGGAAATGATGAGGACGGATGAAACGGAAAAAACATAAAAATCATTGCGCATGTCAGGTCTTATTTGGGAATGCTCAAAAATACCAAAAGCTTATAGGCATCCAGTAAAAAAAGCCGCGGTTTTCCGGAAACCAGCCGCTGCCGGAGGTTGCTGAGCAGTTGACGGCTGACGGCCGAAGGCTGGGCGAGGAGGTGAAAACGCTTTCCCCACTTCAATAAACTGGTTTCCAGCTCGGGTTGCAACCGGTGAACAACCGCCAGGTTTTCAACGGATTTGCGGGTCTTGTCCAGAAAAACCTCCGCCGGCTCCAGCCCAAGGTGTTCCACCGGGTTGTCGAGGTGCCGGATCGGGATCGAAGCCCGCTTCAGTTCGAATCCGAACAAGGTATCTTCATGACCGTATTGGCGCAGCTTTTCTTCAAACGGGATCCGTTCCATCACGGATTTCGGCGCCAGGAAATTATTGGTCATGAACCGGTCATAGGGCGCCTTTTGCCTGATCTCAACCGGAAGCGCCTCCCGCCGGACCCCGAACAGCCAATGCAGGTTCAGGGAAGGATCGGCCGGCGGACGGTCGCTGTATTGACGGCCGCCGTAGAGGATGGCATCCGGCGACAGTTGATCGGCATACGCCCGGATGAAATCAGTGCGTATGATTCCTGAATCGCAATCCAGGAACAGCAGGAAGGGATGGACCGCTGATTTCACCAGCAGGTTCCGGATGGCCGACCGGCCGATATTGGCCTCCAATTCCCGGTATGCAACATATTCCAAATCCTCCAGTCCGCGGTTCAGGGCTTGCCATTTCGCATCCGAACAATCGTCGATGCAAATGATCTCAAACGGGATGCCCGCTGCAAGGCATTGCCCGCGCAGTTCGGTTACCAGCGGCCGGACATCAAAATTATAAACCGGTAGAAGAACAGACAGCATATCGGCGATTGCAGTGGTTGGTCAAAAGGCGCCTGGGAGGGTAAAGTGAATACCGAGGCCGCCTGATCGGCCGGGAGCAGCCCAGATCCTGCCGCCGTAGAGGCGGACGATCCGCTCGCAGACCGCCAGGCCGAGGCCCGAACCGCTTACCCCGCGCGGATGGAGCCGAAAGAACGGCTCGAATATTTGTTCCAGATATTGCTCCTCCATACCGATGCCGTTATCCTGCACGCAAAATACGGTCTCCTCGTCATTTTGAGAAGCGGAGACGGTGATTTCCGGTTGAACCCCTGGCTGACCAAACCGGATGCCGTTGTCGATCAGGTTGATGAACAGTTTTTTGAGGAGTGCGGGATTCGCGGATACCTCCGGCAATTCTCCGATATTAAGGTTGTATGCCAACTGGCGGGTATCTTCCGGAAGCAAGGTAATGGATTGCCTGATCAGGTCGCCCAGGTCGGTCGGTTCGCGCATTTCCTCGCGAAGCGTCAGGTCGGTATAGTTCAACAGATCGTCCAGGGTTTTGTTCATCCTTCGGCTGCCTTGGAGGATATAGTCCAGATAGCCGTTATTGTCGCCCTCCAGCCCGCTGTTCCTGCGCAGGAGTTGCGCAAAACTGGTGACTGCCCGGGAGGATTCCCGAAGGTCATGGGAGGCGGCAAACGTGAATTGCTGGAGCTTGTTATTGGCCAGGCCAAGCTGTTGATTGGAGTGCTGAAGCCGGCCGTTGCTTTCCTGAAGCTCTGCATTTTTCAGGGCCAATTGCTGGTTGATCTTCTGTTTCTGGAGGTAGTTGAGCCACAGCATGAGCAACAGGGTCGAGATCAGGAAAAGGGTTGCACCGACGGCCAGCAACCAGTTTCGCTGGGCCCTGGATTTCAGGATCACCAGGTTTCTTTCGCTTTCTTTCAGTTGGAGTGTCGCCGTCTGCAATTCGTTTTTGGCAGACAGGTCGGTTAACCTTTTTTTGACTTCCAGGTTGACCATGCTGTCGGCAAGTTCGTGACCTTTGCGGAAGTTGACCAGAGCGCTGTTGAAATTGCCCTGAACGCTGTCAATCTTCATCAGCATGAAATAGCCCTCTTTTTGCAGGTCGAGGATTTCGCTGGCCTGACCCATTTTCAAGGCCTCACCGGTGAATGCAGCTGCCTGACTGAGGCGTTTGGTCCTCAGGAAAAGGTCGGCCAGGTTCAGGTAGGTATATCCGGCGCCATGCTGATCCCCGATGGCTTCCTTCATTTCCAGAGCTTCCTTGAACTGGCTTTCCGCCAATTCATAGTTTCCTTTTCGCATGGAAATGTTGCCGATGGCTTCCAGAATGGCAGGCGTATAGGGTTTGAAATCGACTTCTTTGCTCAGCTTCAGGCATTCCAGGTAAAGTTTCAGCGCTTCGTCCGTATTGCCCTGCTTCTCCAGAACGGTCCCGATATTGTACTTGGTGAGGATAACGCCCCGCGTGTCGTTGGACTTTTCGGCAAGGTCCAATGCGATCAGATAGTTTTTTTCGGCTTCCTCAAACTGCCTGAGTTTCTGGTACACGGTGCCAAAGGCCGAATAAGTGCTGATCAACTGCTTTTCATCGCCTGCTTTCTTTTTTTCCTCGAGGCTTCGCTCCAGCAGGTCCAGCGCTTTTGTATAGTCGTCCAGGCGTTCATACACCAGCGCCATATTCTGCAACAACCCGGCCAGTTGTATGGGATTCGTCAGCCGGTTTTCGATTTCCAGGCTTTTCTCGTATTGATCCAGGGCGTTTGTATAGTCAGCGACCCGGTAGTACGCCAATCCGGCCCGGTTGTGGGCCAGGGCCAGGTTCCGGTCGTCTCCGAGTTGTCGGAAAAGGGAGGACGCCTGCCTGAGGTGTTCGATGGAGGCCGTATAGTCGGATCGCTTTAGCAGTAAAATCCCGGTCTGCAGATGAGCCTGGCCGATGCCTTCGGGGTAGGAAACCTGTTTGGCCAGGGAAAGGCCCCGGTCAAATAGCAGGAAGGCCGAATCGGGGGCGGCAGCGCTGTAATGTATGCCGAGTTGCAGGAGGGTATTGACTTTAGCCGTATCGGTGCGGGCATGCTGGAATACGGTCCATAGACTATCTGCCATACGCTGTCCGGATAAAAGGCCGGGCGACAGGGAGAGAAGCGAAATGATCAGCAGCAGTTTGTGTTTGGTTGTCATTTGTGACCAGTCTTGATTTATCTCAAGGGGGCTGGATAATTGTATTGGGGCATTTAAGGGCTAAAATATGAAATATTTTCTAAACTGAAGGAAATTGAAAAAATATCCACTTTCAAAAAAAACTGAAAGTTTCGAAAGTTTGTTATAGCTTTGACTTCTTTTTGATTAAAAATCTTGGACCAATGCTTCAGTCAAGAGGGAATTTGTTTCAGTTGCTGGATGACAACCGTCTCAGTGCCGACCACAGGGCCGTTGCCGGAAAAGTAGCAGGCGGCGAGCGCATTTCGGAGGACGAAGGCGCGTGGTTGTTTCAGGAAGCCGACCTGGGGTATCTGGGGGCGCTGGCCAACCATGTCCGGGAGCAAAAACACGGTGACCGGACCTTCTTTAACCGGAATTTCCATATCGAACCCACCAATGTCTGCCTGTACACCTGCACGTTTTGTTCCTACTCCAGGCTGATCAAGGAACGTAAAGACGGCTGGGAGTACACCATGGATGAGATGATGGACATGGTCAGGGCCTATGATGGTCATCCGGTCACCGAGGTGCATATCGTGGGCGGCGTCCTGCCACAGTACGACGTGGCGTTTTACAGCGAGTTGTTCCGCAAGATCAAGCAACACAGGCCCGAACTGCACATCAAGGCCCTCACGCCGGTTGAATACCATTATATCTTCAAAAAGGCCAGGATCTCCTACGAAGAGGGCATGAAGCAGATGAAGGAAGCCGGCCTGGACTCGATGCCGGGCGGCGGGGCCGAGATCTTCCACCCTGAGATCCGGGATCAGATCGCCGGCGGCAAATGTTCCGCCGATCAATGGCTGCGGATCCACGAGATCTGGCACGAAATGGGCGGCCGTTCGAACGCTACCATGCTTTACGGCCATATTGAAAAATACGAACACCGGGTGGATCACCTGGAGCGGCTCCGGCAGTTACAGGACAAGACCGGCGGGTTCCAGACCTTCATCCCGCTCAAATTCAGGAATAAGGACAACCAGATGTCCCACCTTCCCGAGGTTTCCGTGCTTGAGGATCTCCGGAATTATGCCGTAAGCCGGATCTACCTGGATAATTTCGACCACATCAAAGCTTACTGGCCGATGATCAGCCGGGATGTGGCCCAAATATCGCTGGCTTTCGGCGTGGATGACATCGACGGCACCATTGACGATACGACCCGGATCTATTCCATGGCCGGTTCGGAAGAGCAGAATCCCGCCATGACCACGGAAGAATTGGTGAAACTGGTCCGCCAGGTCGGCAGAAAACCGATCGAACGGGATACCCTTTATAATGTATTGAATGACTATACCGATGTCGTTTTTGAGTCTGACAAGGAATTCAAGGGGTATTTCTCCCTTCCTGTCGCCAACCAATGACGGCCATCCAAAAGTTGCCCGGATTATGAATGAACATATTCCAAAGACGATCTACCTGATCCGTCACGGAGAAACGGAATACAACAAACAAGGCATCATCCAGGGCGGTACGATCGATGCCGGCCTAAATGAAACCGGAATCCTGCAGGCCAGGGCGTTCTGGAACCTGTACAACGACCTGAAATTCGAAGCGGTGCTGACCTCCCGGTTAAAGCGCACCCACCAAACCGTCCGGCATTTTCTGGATTCGGGCATCCCCTGGGAGCAGTTTGCGGAGATCAACGAGATGAATTGGGGCGCCCGTGAAGGCAGACCCAGTACCCCGGAGTTGATCGCGGAATACGAAGAGATAAAAGCCAGTTGGAGCAGCGGATCTTACGATGTACGGGCCCATGGCGGCGAATCGGCATCAGAGCTTTTTCAGCGGGTCAGCATTTTTGTGGACCATATCCGGCGCCGGCAGGAAAATTTGTTGCTGGTCTGTTCGCACGGCCGGGCCATGAGCGCCATGATCTCCGCTTTTCTGGCGGAACCGCTGTCCGAGATGAACAAATACAGGCACGATAACACCGGGTTATGGGTGCTCCGGTATCAGGATGAAACGTTCAGGGTTGTCAGGGAAAATTCTACGGACCATTTGATCAACCTTTTATGAAAAAGATAAAAGTCGTAGCGGTAAGCTATCTCAATACCAAACCGTTCCTTTACGGCCTTTTCAAAAGCGCTGTTTCCGAACTGATCGACCTGCAACTGGCCATTCCGTCCGAATGCGCACGCATGCTGAGGGACGGGGAAGCGGATCTCGGTTTGGTCCCGGTAGCTGTTATACCGGAACTGGATGCGCCCCGGCTGGTCTCGCACTACTGCATCGGTGCGGAAAGATCGGTGCGCACCGTAGCCATTTTCAGCGAAAAACCGATTGAGGAACTCGACAGGATCTACCTTGATTACCATTCCAGGACCTCGGTTGAACTCGCCAAAATCCTGATCCGGGATTACTGGCAGCTGCAGCCCGAACTCTTGCCGGCCTACCCGGGATTTGAAGACCGGCTCGACGGAACAACCGGCGGCCTGATCATCGGCGACCGCGCGGTGACAGCCGAAACCAGGTATCCCCTGATGTATGACCTGGCCGAGGCCTGGCATGCCATGTCCGGTTTGCCCTTTGTCTTTGCGGCATGGGTAAGCAACAAACCGGTGGATCCGGCTTTTCTTGAAGTTTTCGATCAGGCGTTGGCGCTGGGCATCGACAAGGTGCCGGAATTGGTTTATTTGCTGCCTGACCCGCATCCTGGGTTTGACCTCAGGACCTACTTCACCGAGAACATCAGTTACGCGCTGGATGAACCCAAACAGGAAGGGCTCGACCTCTTTCTGAAAAAAATCGGTTTTTCCGGGGCATTGCCCGTCATTTCGCCGACGATCGCGCCCTTGCGTTGATCCATTTCACGGTTCAGGTGTTTATGTTCTCAAAATACCGTTTATGACAAATGAAGCCGGCCTTCAGACCGCTACCTTGGGCGGAGGTTGTTTCTGGTGCGTTGAAGCCGTTTTCCAGCTGATCCGGGGGGTGCGGTCAGTGACCTCGGGTTATGCCGGCGGCAGCGCTGAAACGGCCAATTATCAGGCCGTCTGCTCTGGGATGACCGACCACGCGGAGGTCGCACAGGTCCAATTTGACCCTGCCGAAATATCCTACGAGGAAATCCTGGAAGTTTTTTTTGCATCTCACGATCCGACAACCCTCAATCGTCAGGGTAACGACGTCGGCCCGCAATACCGGTCGGCGATCTTTTACAGCGATGATGACCAGCGCCTGACGGCGGAAAAGGTCAAAAGCGGATATGCCGCCGACCTTTGGCCCGACCCGGTCGTCACGGAGATCAGTCCGCTGGAAGCCTTTTATCCGGCGGAGCTGTACCACCAGAACTATTACCGCAATGTGGGCGACCGAAACCCGTACTGCACGTTTGTCATCAGCCCGAAAGTGGCCAAGGTCAGGAAGCAATTCCGGGAAAAGATGACGGAATAGACCGGAATTCCACCCGTTTGGTGATATATGTCAATTCACCTCCGATTTTTGATAAAATATTTCATCTTTATTACCCAAATGCCTATTTTTCGCACTTCGTAAAAAGAAGATATGAAAATTGGCATCGTAAAAGAATCCGGTGATCAGCGGGTAGCCCTGGTGCCGGAAACGATTTCCAAACTCAAAGCGCTGGGCGTGGAAGTCGTTTTTGAAAAAGGCGCCGGGGCGCAATCCTGCTACTCCGATGAAGATTATCAGGCGGTCAGCGCCGCTCCCCTCAGCAGGAAGGATGTTTTCGCTCAGGCCGACCTCCTGATCACCATCCTTCCGCCGGATGATACCGAGCTGGACCTTTTGCGAAAAGGGTCTGCGGTACTCTCCCAGTTTCAACCATTCATTGACGGCGAGGTGTCAAACAAGCTGAAATCCAAGGAATTGCAGGGATTTAGTTTCGACATGATTCCAAGGACCACGCTTGCCCAATCGATGGACGTACTGTCCTCCATGGCGTCCATGGCCGGATACAGGGCGGTTCTCGAAGCGGCTACTCACCTGCCGAGGTATTTCCCGATGATGATCACGGCGGCGGGCAGCATCAAGCCGGCCAAGGTCCTGATCCTGGGCGCCGGTGTTGCGGGCTTGCAGGCCATTGCGACCGCGCGCCGCCTGGGGGCCATGGTTGAAGCTTTCGACACCCGGCAAGCCGCCAAGGAGGAAGTGGAAAGCCTTGGCGCCAAGTTTGTCGAAGTGGAAGGCGCCAAGGATGACAAGGGCGCCGGCGGTTACGCTGTCCAGCAGTCGGAGGAATACCTGCAACGGCAGCGCGCCGAAGTGCAGGCCCGTGCGATCAAGGCCGACGTCGTGATCACCACGGCGCAGGTCCGCGGCCGCCAAGCCCCCCTGCTGGTACCCAGGGAAACGGTAGAGAAGATGAAACCGGGCGCCGTGATCGTCGACCTGGCCTCTTCAACAGGCGGCAACTGCGAACTGACCAAGGACGGCGAAGTGATCAGCGTTCACGGCGTGACCATCATCGGCAACTCCAACCTGGCAGGGCTCATGCCCCAGGACGCCAGCCTCCTGTTCAGCAACAATACCCTTAACTTCCTGAAGATGCTCATCAAGGACGGCCAGATCAACCTGGATCTCGGCAATGAGATCATCAGGGGCGCTTTTATTACAGGCGATTCAAACTGAAATAAATGGAAACATTTTATCAATTCTTCAACACCAACCTGATCCTCATCTACCTCCTCATTTTTACCATTATCCTGGGGTTTGAGGTGATCTCCAAAGTACCCACGATCCTGCACACGCCCCTGATGTCGGGCGCCAATGCAGTAAGCGGCGTGGTCATTGTTGGCGCTATCCTGCTGGTGCGGGAATCGGCCCCGGATGATTATTTCTCGCTGATCCTGGGTTTCCTGGGCGTTGTTCTGGGGATGGTCAACGCAGCCGGCGGTTTTGTTGTGACCGACCGCATGCTGGAAATGTTCAAAAAGAAAAAGAAATAAGAACCGATGGCATATAATTTTTACGTCAATCTGGCTTACCTGCTCGGTGCAGTAGGCTTTGTCTGGGGGCTTCGCCTGCTCAGCTCGCCGGACTCAGCGCGAAGAGGCAATTTTATCGCCGGCCTGGGCATGGGCCTTTCCATCATAGCGGCCCTGTTTGCCCCTATGGAAGGCGCGGCCAACAACTACGGATGGATCGTCGGTGCAATGGCGGTAGGCGCTATTGTCGGTTATCTGGCGGCTAAAAAGGTCAAAATGACCGCTATGCCGCAGATGGTCTCCATTTTCAACGGCCTTGGCGGCGCTTGCGCGGTCGTGTTGGCCGGCGTGGAACTCTACCTGTTTTACCACGGCAAACGCATGCTCGACACCGGCGGGCTGGTCATTATCCTGCTTACCCTGCTGATCGGTGCGGTGGCTTTTACCGGCAGCATGCTGGCTTACGCCAAACTGGAAGGCCTCGTGGACGACCGGAAAGTAACCTTTCGCGGCCACAATATCGTCAACAACCTCATGTTGCTCGTTACGGTTGGATTGGGCGTTTGGCTTTGCGTCGAAGGCAAGGAATCCGGGACCACGCTGCCGATCGTCGTCGGTATCCTGGCCCTGATCTACGGCTTTTCTTTTGTAGCTCCGATCGGGGGCGCGGATATGCCGGTGGTGATTTCGCTGCTGAACTCGTTCTCCGGGCTGTCAGCCGCTGCGGCGGGCCTGATCTACGGCAATAACCTGATGCTCGTCGGCGGTATCCTGGTGGGGGCATCCGGTACGATCCTGACGGTGCTGATGTGCAATGCCATGAACCGGTCGCTCCTGAATGTGCTGATCGGCGGTTTCGGGACCAGCGGTACCAGCGCAGCCAAAGCAACCGGCGATCAGGTGGTCAAGGAAGTCACCATGAATGATGCCGCGATCCAGCTGTACTATTCCCAGTCGGCTATGATCGTGCCGGGGTACGGCCTGGCGGTGGCGCAGGCGCAAAAGGTTTGTAAGGAAATCGACGACCTGCTGGAGGCCAACGGCGTCGATGTCAAATACGCCATACACCCGGTTGCGGGCCGTATGCCGGGCCACATGAACGTTCTGCTGGCCGAAGCCGACGTGCCCTATCCCAAACTGCTGGATCTGGAAGACGCCAACAGCGCCCTGCCGAACACCGATATCGTGGTGATCGTCGGCGCCAACGACGTGGTGAACCCCGCAGCCGAGGATGACCCTGGCAGCCCCATCTACGGCATGCCGGTTTTGAAAGTGTGGGAAGCCAAAAATGTGATCGTACTGAAAAGGAGTATGCGTTCAGGGTATGCGGGCATTGAGAACCCGCTGTTCTTCCACGACAGGACCCGGATGCTTTTCGGCGACGCCAAGGATACCCTCACCAAATTGGTCGCGGAGATCAAAACGCTTTGATTGTTCGATAATTTGGGCCGGTTCATCCTATTTATATTGACAAACCTTGTTTTTTTGCTTAACTTGTGAGGTAGATTAAAATAACCAAAATGCCGCAGGAACTCATGATTTACACCCCATTGATTTTATTGGCGCTGATCATCCTTTCCGGGGTTTTTACCATCAAGCAACAGTCCATCGGGATCGTTGAACGCTTTGGTAAATTCCACAGTGTTCGCTATCCGGGGCTTCAGTTCAAACTCCCGCTGGGCCTCGACCGGCTCGTGGGTAAAATGTCCCTCAAGATCCAGCAACTGGACGTCATGGTGGAAACCAAGACCAAGGATAACGTATTTGTCAAACTCAAGGTCTCGGTCCAGTTCATGGTGCTGAAGGACGGCGTTTACGATGCTTTTTACAAACTGGAAAACCCATACGAACAGATCACGGCTTATGTATTCGATACCGTTCGCGCCGAAGTTCCGAAAATGAAACTCGACGACGTGTTCGAACGCAAGGACGATATCGCCGTTGCCATCCGCCGCGAGCTGGAAGACGCCATGAACGAATACGGTTACGGCATCGTCAAGGCACTCGTTACGGACATTGACCCGGACCACGCGGTGAAAAACGCCATGAACCGGATCAACGCCTCCGAGCGCGAAAAGATCGCCGCCGAATACGAAGGTGAGGCCGAAAGGATCCGGATCGTGGCCAAAGCCCGCGCTGAAGCCGAAAGCAAGCGCCTCCAGGGCCAGGGTATCGCCGACCAGCGCCGGGAAATCGCCAAAGGCCTCGAAGAATCGGTGGATATCCTCAATAAAGTGGGGATCAACAGCCAGGAGGCTTCCGCCCTTATCGTGGTCACCCAACACTACGATACCCTTCAGGCTATGGGCTCGCACAACAACAGCAGCCTGATCCTGCTGCCCAATGCGCCCACCGCCGCCAGCGATATGCTCAGCACCATGGTCACTTCATTCACCGCTTCCCAGCAATTGGGCGAGGAAATGAAGAAGAACCAGAAATCGCTGGAACTGAAGGAACAACCGCAAAAAGTGAAAATGCCGCCTCCGCCGCGACCGTAGGATAAAGTTGATTTGTTGATGCGTTGATATGTTTATTCGAATCAACGCGTCAACAAATCCACAGATCAACAAATCACATCTCCATCAGCCCCTCCGGCAGGTCCATCACGACCACCTTTTCCTTTTCCCGGATCTCCACAATGAATTGCTCCGTCAACGGGATCAATACCTCGCGTTTGTCCCTGCTTCGGACCACGGCTATCTCCTGATGCGGATATGCTTCAATGGATTCAATTGCGCCGAGGTTTTCTCCGATTGGGCTGTATAGCGCAAAGCCGGCCAGAAAGCCGTATTCCAGCCCCTCGTCCTCCGGATCGGGGAGTTCCGCAACATCGGATTCCCGGAGAAAAACAGGCTTCTGGGTAAGCGCAGCGGCTTCTTCCAGCGAATTGACTTCCTCCAACTTGACGATTATTGCCCCTCCGCCCCGGATAGCCTCAATGAAATAAGGGGTTTTCCGCCCCCGGATATCCAGAAACATGGCCTTGGCGCCAAAGAGATCTTCCAGGAAAAAATCATCGACCTGGAGCTTTAATTCGCCTTTGAGCCCATGGGTTTTGCCCGTTTTTCCAATTTCTACCCAACCTTCCATATTGAAATTGTACGATTAAGTCGATTAATTCCTCCGGCCGCCGTAGCCCCAAGCCGAAAGTGGCAATTGTTTTGATTGTTCGATTCGATTAAGATCTGTTGATTTGAAAACGAGAACCTCACATCAACAGCTCAACGAATCAACAATTTCTCAGTCCCTCGATTCCTCGATTCCTCGATTCCTCGATTCCTCGATTCCTCCAAAAGAAGACCAATCCGAGAATCGATTCAATTAATCAGTTGTTGCCGAAAAATAAACCCCTTTTCCGCCTTGTCCCGCCAGGGCAGGCCGTCGCAGGCGCCCAGGTCGCCGTTGCAGCAAACCTGGCATTGGGAATCCAGGATCCACAACTCCCGGTAGATCAGACCGGCGTTCGGGGCGTAATACTCCAGGCCGTACCGGCGCTCGATGATGGCTTCATAATCCGCTACCTGTACGGGTTGGACGTTCTCGAATGCCAGGTTGCCCAATACCAGCGAAGGGATCACAGGTGCGGTCCTGGATTCCCAGCCTTTGAACATTTCCAGCCGTTCGCCGGCAATTTCGACCTCCTTGAATTCCTCAAAAGCCCCCGTGCCGTTCCACTTTTTTCCGGATTGCAGCGGAAAGATCAACTTGTTGAACCGGAGATTGTCTTCCGTGAGATAAGCGTTCCGGTCGTTGCGGCTCAGGTAATAGACGTTGTGCGGCGCCCAGGGCCCGGCATCCGAGTTGCCGATCTGCCGGTCGACCCGGTATTGCACCTCTCCGTCTTCCGCCGCAATGGAATCCAATACCTCATCCCGGAAATACACCCGTACCGAATCGACCGCTGTGCCGCCGACGGCCGGGTCATATACGATGGTATCTACCGCATAAACCCAAACCCGGCCCTGCTCAAGCGGGAAATATTCGTACCCCATCTCCGGATGGAGATCCTCCGTCTGTTCCTTGCAGGTGGTAAAGAATCCAACCGCTGCGGCAAGCGCAAATAGGGGCATTAACTTCTCTTTCATGGCATCTGGTATTTATCCCGGGTTCTTTTTACGGCTCTTCGACACATGATTATGCGATGCTGCTTATGACTTAGCGATGCATAATCATGCGTCGCTACTTACGACTTACGACTTATGACTTACGACTATCATAGGCAAGATCTTGCGTCGCTACCTGCCATACAACTTCTTCCCGGCCTCCTCATACTTGTCGCCGGCCACCCAGGCCGGTTTTCCGTCCATATCGGCTACCAACCGGCCCATCAGGGTCAGGGATTGGCAGAACTTGGCGAGGTAGGGATAATCGATGGTTTCCGGCCCGTCGGTGACCTGATGGTAATATTTGGCAATCTCCTGGTCGAATTCCGTCAGGCCCGGACTGAAACAAACCGCAGGCACTCCTTTGACCGCAAAGGAGACATTATCCGACCGGTCGAACAGGCCCTGCTCCGGCGCCGGGTCGGCAATGATCCGAAGACCGAAGGCATCGGTGGCTTTTTTCAGCTGGTCGTTGGTGCCGGTACGGCCGTAGCCGATGATGGAAACAGCGCCCGTATCGTTGTAGCCGGCGCCGTCGGTATTCAGGTTGAAAATGGTTTTTTCCAGAGGGATCAGCGGGTGTTCGGCGTAGTATTGGCTGCCCAGCAATCCGATCTCTTCTCCGGTGACCGCCAGGATCACCACTGACCTTTTGGTCGGCGCCTGGCTGTAGGCCTTGGCAGCCGCCAGCAGGGATACGGTACCAAAAGCGTTATCGCGCGCGCCGTTGAAGATGCTGTCCTGCGGAGTGAACATGCCGCCGCCGTCCCTGCCGGTCCCTACGTGGTCATAGTGCGCTGTCAGCACTACGTATTCATCTTTCAGTACGGGGTCGGTACCCGGCAGAACGCCGATCACATTCTGGGATTGGACCGGCCGCCTGGTGAAACCGCCGGATTGCAGGTGAATTTTGGTCTTTTTATCCGTTTGAATATTTTCCAGGTCGGTTTTGTCTTTTTCCTGAATCCAGCCGTAGACCAGGTTGTCGTCGCCGCTGTCCCCGTCAGTATTTGCCAGCACAAGGCTTTCCTTGCCGAAATAACTGCGGAAAAACCGCCAGGGAAAGGTTAACCGGTACAGCTCGATCAATCCGACCGCACCGCGTTCACTTGCCAGTTTTCGTTTGGTGCGGAAAGACTTGAAAGTGGCGATGGGGTCCTGGTTGTCCGGTATGCCGGATATGACAAAAACGACCTTTCCTTTGACATCCAGATCCTTATAATCGTCGTGACCGGTGGTTTCATCTACCCAGCCGTAACCGGCATAGACCCCGGTTGTCTGCAGGTCGGCGGCGTTGCCGGAGAGGATCAGAAAATTATCGCCGAAGGTGTAATCGGATTTGCCGATGGTCAGCGCGCCGGTTTGCGGCGGTTTGACGGCTTCAAACGGCACTTCCTGGTAATATCCCTTCGCGCCCGGTACGGTTTGGAATCCGTAAGCCTCAAGCCTCGAAGCGATGTAGAGGGCTGCCGTATTGTTGCCGGGGGAACCGGTGCGCCGCCCCATCAATTGGTCGGATGCCAGAAAGCGCATGTCGGCTTCCAGTTCTTTGGAATCCAGCCGCATTTCCGGCAGATCAGCTTGTGCAAAAGCGCCGATAAAGGGCCCGGAAAGCAAAGCAAATAGTAAGGTTGTTTTTCTGATCATGAGGTAATGTTAAGTCAGTTTTCGAAATTATTCAGCAATACCCGGTTCAAAAAATCGCCTTCGGTCAGGCGGTCGAAACGGGGGTGGTGGTTCAATTCCTGTAAAACTTTCAGGCGTATATCCGCCGGGAATCCCGGAACGGTCAGGAATTTTCTGAAATTTTCTGCCTGTAACGACGAAATGTCTTCCGCTTTTTGCAAATAGGCAACTACCTGCCTTCCGAGGAGGTGCAGTTGTCCGACCGGATGATCGGTACCGGCCCTTTTTAGTTGGAGGGCGGGCTCTATATCCGTCCTGAAATTATCCGCGTTCAGGATGGCTTCTGCCGAAGGTAAGGATGAATATCCGTGTTGAATGAAATGCAGAAAGGCCGCAACGGTCGCCAGATCAAGCGAGGCTTCACCCAGGGTCTGTACCAGCTCCAGGTCATCGGTCCACTGTTCAATCGGCGCGATGGCCTCGAAAAACTGGACCAGGGTTCTCGGAGTGGTCTTTTCGCCGGTTACGCTTTCCGGATATGCCCGGATAAACCGGATGCAGCGGTCGTCTATTCCGGCATTTTCCGCCCACCGGAGCCAGTCGTCCGGGTTGAATTCCAGGGTAATGTGGAGCATGCGGGTCAGCATGGCGTCATCCATGGGGGTAACGGAATAATCGCCGCCGTCCGGGTTGGCGGTCAGGATGATTTGCCAGCCATCGGGCAATTGCCAGCCGGCCAGTTCGTGGCGTTGCAATAATTGCATGATCCCCCGCAGGATCCGGTCATCCGCCCGGTTGACGTCGTCGATCAGCAGAATGCCGGGGCCGGTTTCGGCCGGTACCCAACCCGGAGGGCGAAACACGGTCCGGCCGTTCTCGATGGCAGGCATGCCCGTCAGGTCGCCCATTTCCTCGAACTGAGCGGGGGCGATATACCGCAGCTGAAAGCCTTTTTCCCGGGCATAGGTTTCAACGATCTCCGTCTTCCCGATGCCGTGGCGACCCCAGATGCAGATCGGCCGTTTCAGCCCCATAGCCACGTGTTGGGAAAGGGTATACTCCAGAAAACGGATCAATCGCCGGGGGCCGACCCTGGCGCCCTGGTACTGGTAATCGTACTGCTTTTCATTCGGCATGCCGCAAATTTAGGGAATTTCCATGGTGATCGTCCTTCCCGGAAAAGATGGGACCCGGACCGGGCTGTTTCGCGGCCTTGCAATGATCCAAAGCAAGGGTGTGGCCGGCTGTACGACCGGCGCCGCGCCCAGGCCGTCGGTGAACAAAATCAGGGCATCGGGCGGATTTGGCCCCCCGGCCGCTTTGATCACCGGTGTGAAGTCGGTATTTCCCCGGCCGGTGACGGTTTCCGGAGCCTTGCCGTTGTACCGGTATTGTTGCTGAATAACACGGTCGAATTCCAGGATATGGATATCCGCTCCGGTTTTCCAAAGGCGGTGGATTTCCCGGAAAAAAGCGGCTAATAACCGGTCGTCAACGCTGCCGGAAACATCAACCCCTACAAAAAGCCGGTGTCGCCTGCGGAGCTTAAGCCCTGGGGTGGTCCCGTATCGCTTTGACGGCCGGCGGAGGGTATACCTTAAGGTCGATTTCCGGCTGGTAGCGGCAAATTGGCGGAACAGGATTTTCCAGCGAATATCCGGATTAAATCCGCGCTGTAATGCTTCAAGGCTATCCCGGACCGGCAGGGGCAAGCCGGCCAGTGCGTCGGCGGTTTTGTTTCGCAACCAGTCCTGGAGTTTGCCGATGGCGGCCATTTGACGCCGTTCTATAAAAGCCTGAAGCGCCACCGGGCCCGGCCAGAACCGGTGGCGATCCATCGCAGGATAAGTCGAAAGAAAATAATGGGTGAAAGGGTGGTCAAGGGTCTCCCGGTCGCCCAAAATGGCAACTCGCCGCAAAAAGGCCTCCCAGGCGCTTTCCAATCGCCGGTAGTAGTACCCGATTTCCCGGTGGGGTTCCAGGTGAAGCGTTGGAAAATCGTTAATGCCGATCGCATCGACTGGAACGCCGCTGATATATTGGTTGACCACGAGGTCGGCGGCCAGGTGGTAGATCCGGGTATTGGAATATTCAGGCTTTCTGTCGAAATGGCCGAGCAGCAGGTGGATCGCCTCGTGCTCCAATAATCGGAAAGCTTCTGAAGAACCGGAGGCCAGGCGATCCCCGAATGCGGGATTGAGCCAGATGCTCAATGGATACTCCGGGCTTTCTCCCAGGGCGATATCCGGGATCTGGCCGGAGGTGGATACCGGCAGTCCCGACAGGAAATGAGCATAGAAAGGATTCCGGATCGAAAACCTGTTTAAAAAGCCCGGGAAATGGGTTTTGACATCCGGCATGGTGCGGTATAGGCGGGGTTGCGCAAAGCTCACCGGATGGTACGCCGGGTGAAACTTTGCGCAACTCCGCAATCGAAATTACTGCTTCACAACCTTTCCGCCGCCCCAAAGACCGCCTTGCTCATCCAGCCAGCGGTAGAGGTACATGCCCTGCGGCAGGTTGGCCAGCGAGACCTGGAACCGGTGCTCGCCTGAGCTGAGCTTGCCGGGGTTGAATCCGTATACTTCGCGACCGGCCAGGTCCGTGATCCGGAGCCTCAAATCAGCGCCGGCCGGCAAGTCGGCGGTAAACGTAGCCTCACCGGTTGACGGATTGGGAAAAACGGCAAAAGTGCCGCCGTTGGCTGCTATTTCTTCCCGTACACCATCCGGCGCCTTCGGGTAACAAACCTCGATGGCCCAGCTGGTCAGTTGCCCCGGTGCGCCCTGGTCAAAAACAAATAAGCGCCATTCGCCTTTGGCGCTGCCGCTGTAATAACCCGCAAAGGAGTCCAGGGGGCGATAGGTGCCGCCGATGTTATACGGGCAGGGCAGCGGCCCCGGGAGCGCCTCATTGTCGATGTTGAAATCAAAACTGCTGCCGTTGCAGGTTGCGGCGCCGACAAGGTTGTAATTGGCGCCGTCCGGGCCGGTCAACCGGAAACTCAGGTTCCCGAGCGGATTGCCCTGGCCTTTGATCTCAACGATATTCATATCCCGGATCAATAAATCGTCCGGAATGGTCACTCTGGAAAAGATGAACGGAGCGGCATTGAAGGCTTTCGGCGTATCGGTTGCGTAAAAGCGGTCGCAGCGCACAATTTCCGTAAAGAAAGTATTGGTAGGGGTATAGCTGCCGGCCCCGCAATAGGGGTTGCTGCCCCGGACCCTCCAGTAATACCGCGTGCTGTCCGCAAGGTTGGATTCCGGCTCAAAGAACGGGTCCGTGAGGTCGGTGGCGGAAGCGACGATCTGCGTAAAATCGGGATCAGTGGCGATATCAATGTCGTAAAGGGTCGCATTTGTATTGGCATCCCAGGCAAAGGCGATATCGACGGGAACACCGTTGGCGTTATCGGCCGGACTTTGGACCTGGATGTTTTCCGGCGTGCCGTCAAAAACACGAAGGTCAACGCTGAAGGGCTGCTCGAATCCGGCGGCCGTAATCTTGAAATTGAGGGTATAATCTCCGGTCGGCAGATTTTCAGTGCCGGTCAGGGTCAGTGCCGGGAACGCCGGCAGCATAAAACCGGCCGGGTCTGTCGTGAAGTTCAACCCGGACGGGAGGTTATCCCCTTCGATGGTGAGCGTGTTCTGGTATCCCTGGAGCGGGGCGACGTTCAGGTTGAAGACGGCATTTTCTCCGCCGCAGATCACCATTGCCGGAGTCGTTGCGGTGACGGCAACGCCCGGTGCGCCCTGGTCATCAATGGTAATGTTGGCGTTGTTGAGGTCAAAGAAAACATTGCCTGCGCCTTTCACCTTGATCCGGTAATTATTGCCGCTGATGCCTTCCGGGATCGTGATCATTTCATATCCGTCATTGGGTGTGCCGCCCAGCAAAAGGACCGGGTTGTAGAAATCGTCGGTATTCACCAGGTAAATATCCACATTAGCCGTATTAACGGGTGAAGCGGTGGTATTGGCCGGGTCCCATTCCACAAACTGGAACGAACCGGCAGTCCAGGTCTCCGGCGTATTGCCGCTCAGTACCCTGAACGGGCCTGCCGCGGTAGAAACCATCAGCTGCATATTGTCCCAATCCACACCGCCGGCGCCTGCGTGGTTGTCCCGGACAGAGAGCCGGAATCGCAACGTACGGTTGTAATACGGGCTGATCTCGCCAATATTCCCGGTATTGGCCAGCAGGTTGGACAGGCGGGGGAATACCCTGATGGGCACGTTAGCCAGCGGATAGGACCGGAATTGCGGGGCATTTCCCGTCGGTTGGCCCAGTTCCGTGCTGGGGCCGGTATCGTATTCTTCCCAGCAATAGCTCAGTGCGGTATCTTCGGCATCAGTGGCCGAACCGGTCAATTCAAACGGCGTCTGGATGGGAATGACCATGCCGGACGAACCGGCTTCCGCCACCGGAGCCGTGTTGTCTGTAACCGAAGTGGTTGCACAACTGGCGCCTGCGGGAGCGAGGATATAACCGGTCATTTCCGAGAGGCTGCCGCCGTGAAAATAGTCGCTGCTCTGCAGCTGTACGTTGTCCGAACCGCAGATGCCTGCGTAGGCCATTATGGTCGTTCCGCTGCCGGGTTCGAAAGCCGTACCCGAGTTGCGGTTCCCTTCGCAGGAACCCATATTGCTGTTAAAGGTATGGTTGCCGCCGAACTGGTGCCCCATTTCGTGTGCTACATAATCGATGTCAAAGGGGTCGCCGACCGGGTTGGAGGTACCGGTATATCCCCGTGCCTTCCGGGTATTGTCGCAAACCGAACCCAGGCTGGCGATCCCGCCGTCGGATACGTCAAAAACGTGACCGATATCGTAGTTGGCAGAGCCGATATTGTTGTCGCAGGCGCCCTGGTTCTGGTTCATTTTGTTGGCGCTTCCCCCGGTGTACGGATCAGAGCTGCCGTTGGTGAAAATGACCTGGGTCGTGTTGTCAATCAGCATCATCCGCACGGCAAATTCCCGTTCATATACGGTATTTACCCGGTTGATGGTAGTCGTGATCGCTGCCAGGGCCTGGTTGACGGTCCCGCCCTGATAATTGGTGTATTCCCCGGTGGCGGCCTGTGCCAGGCGGTAGATGCGCAGGGTCTCTCCGGTCAGGGGCGAAAATGCGGTTGTTTCACCTGAAAAATCAGTGGCTTCCGGTTTGAATTCACAGGTGAATCCTTCGTCGTTGCCCGTGAAATCCCGCGTGAAATAAGAGATATAGTAATCGCTGTGCTCGAAATAATAGGGATCGATAAACCAGGTACCTTCAACGGTCAGCACCATGGCGTGAAATCCCTTGGGGGTCAGGTCGAAACGGATGTAGGCGGTCGGGTCGTCAATGCCTTTGCCCAGGTAGGTTTTGATCTCCGGATAGCGTTGGGCCAGGCCGGGCTGCATGATCGGGGATTCGCACACGCGGAACCTGCCGATGCTGCCGTCGGGTTTGGGAAGGCCGAGGACAGGCCATTCCGATTGAACCGTTCCGGAAAATTCCTGCGGCACATTGGCGAGAAAGGACCGGAGGTCGGATTCGTCAAGTTTTATGGTCTGGTAGATATTGGGTACAATCACCCTTCTTTTCTGCAGTGCCGGTTCCTGGGAAGAGGCCCATGGGGTAATTTGGGTTGACTGTGAGAAAACGCTTATGGCACATGCCAGAAGCAGTAAGGTTTGGATCACTCGAATCATCGGCTGTTGTCGGTTTTGTTGAAAATGTGGACAAAGTTAACTACAATGGATGTTTTGGCAGGTTTTTAAGGTCCGGTTTTGTCGGCCCAAGGCTGAATTTAATCCGGCCTGTTCTTACTGCCGGGCCATCAACTCTCCGACTACTTTCGGGATACCGGTAGTAGCAGGTTCGGCAATTACCCTGAGGTTGCCCATCAGGGACAATTCATAATTGATGGACGGATTGGGATCCACGTAATAGATCCGGGCGAAAGGCGGCGCGAACCCGACCAGACCTGCCGCAGGATAGACCTGCATGGAAGTGCCCACTATAATGACCGTTTCGGCCAGTTCAACCGCTTCGGCCGCAGGCTCCAGCATCGGCACCATCTCGCCGAACCAGACGATATGCGGCCGCAGCTGCGCTCCCTTTTCGCACAGGTCGCCCAGAAGGATGTCACCGTCGCAATCGTAAACCATTTCAGGGTATCTTGTGCTTCTCGATTTGCGCAATTCCCCGTGGAGGTGGATGATATGGGTACTGCCCGCCCTTTCATGGAGGTCATCCACATTTTGGGTGATGACCGTCACATCGAAGTATTGCTCCAGTTGCGCAATGGCCAGGTGGGCGGCGTTCGGTCCAACCGTAAGCAATTGACGCCGCCGTTGGTTGTAGAAATCCAGCACAAGGGCCGGGTTGCGGCGCCATCCGTCCGGAGAAGCGACCTCCATCACATCATGGCCTTCCCATAACCCGCCGGCATCCCTGAAGGTCTTTATTCCGCTTTCGGCGCTGACGCCCGCGCCGGACAACACTGCGATTTTTTTCATCATTGGTCCGATAACTGATAGGCTTTGCCCAGATAATTGCAAATATCCCCGGCCGTGAGCGCCTCCTGGCTCAGATCGGCTGCCGCCAGATCGCCGGCCAGTCCATGCAGATAGACGCCCAGCAGGCAGGCTTCCCGGGCAGTGTACCCTTGCGCCAATAATCCCGCCAGTATGCCGGTCAGGACATCGCCGCTGCCGCCGGTGCCCATGCCGGGATTGCCGGTTGAATTGAAATAACAATCCCCGTCGGGAGTGGCGATGCAGGTGAATGCCCCCTTCAGCACAATATAAATGTCCAGGTGGCGGGCCTTGTTGCGCAGCAGATCCAGCCGTTCGAAACTATTTGTTGTCGGCCCGAACAAGCGTTCGAATTCCTTTGGGTGCGGTGTGAGGATCGTATTTGCCGGCAGCCCCTCCAGCCAGCCGGGGTTTCTGGCCAGGAGATTCAAGGCGTCAGCGTCCAGCACCATGGGGAATTCAGCTTCCTGAATAAGCCTTCGGACCGCATTGCCGGTTTCTTCGGCTGTCCCCAGTCCCGGGCCTATGGCAGCCGCTTGGTAACCGGCATCCGGAAAAGGGCCTTTCAGTGCATCGGCGCTTGGCTCTGCGTCCGCCATGACTTCCGGTAGGGCAGTCTGCAGGACGGCATATCCGCATTCCGGGATCCGGGCGGTCACCAATCCTGCACCGGCTTTCAACGCCCCTTTGGCCGAGAGTACGGCGGCGCCCATTTTGCCGTAACTGCCGGCAATGATCAGCGCATGTCCGAAAGTCCCTTTGTGATCGTGTTTGCGGCGTTTTTTTCGGAGTGCCGCTATTTCCCGGCGCAGGTTGAAATAATTGTTCGACGGCGTTTCCGCTGCAAAGCCGGCCGCCAATCCGATAGACCTGAACGACCATAAGCCCACCGCATCCTGGTTTTCGGCCATCAGAAACGCCGTTTTCGGGATTTCAAAACTGAGCGTCCACGCGGCCTGAATATGAGGGCCTTCGGAAGGCTGGTCGGCGAAAAGTCCGGAAGGGATGTCGATCGCCGCTATGGGCGCTCCGGCCCGGTTGAGGTGTTCGATCAGGCCGGCCCAGAATCCTTTCAGCGGTCGGTTGAGCCCCGACCCGAACAGGCCGTCCAGCACCAGCGTGTCGGGAGGTATCTCAGGCAACGGGTCACCCGGATAAATGAAATGAACGCCGATGCCCGGGATCATTCGCAGCCGGTCCAGGTTGATCTGGTTGTCCTCCGACCGATCCTGGTTTTCCTGGCAGCAATACACCCCCACCTGATACCCCCGTTCGGCCAGCATTCTCGATGCGGCAAGTCCGTCTCCGCCGTTATTGCCCGGACCGCAAAAGGCCATTATCTGCCTGCGGTCGGGCGCCTGTTTTTCGATCCAGGCGGCAAAAACCCGGGAAGCCCGTTCCATCAGATCAATGGAATCGATGGGCTCGTGTTGGATCGTATAGGCGTCCCATTGGCGGATTTGTGCGGCATTGAATAGTTTCATACCTTGCGTATTGGATCACAAAACGGAATTGTTCCGGCAATATTATAAATGAAAAACGAGATCGCCTTGTTTCATGGGATGAAAATAGTGGAACTTGCCGGCGTGCTGGCCGGACCGGCAGTCGGGATGTTCTTTGCTGAATTGGGGGCTGAGGTCATAAAAGTGGAAAACGGAGATCAGGGCGGCGATATCACCAGAAAATGGAAATTGCCGTCTGAAGACCCGGCATCGCCCGTCTCAGCCTATTATGCCGGCGTGAATTGGGGTAAAAGGACGATCAACGCCAACCTGGAATCTGCCGCGGACCGGGAAGCCGTATCGGCCCTGATCCGGCAGGCCGATATCGTGGTCGCCAATTTCAAACACAGCTCCGCCAAACGGCTGGGTATGGACTACGCCTCCCTGGCGGCAGATAACCCAGGGTTGATCTACGCACAGGTTGAAGGCTTCGGAGGGGAGGATGAGCGCCCCGCCTTTGATGTCGTCCTGCAGGCAGAAACGGGATTTATGTCCATGACCGGAGACCCCGGGGGGCTGCCCGCGAAATTGCCGGTGGCCCTGATCGATATCCTGGCGGCTCACCAATTGAAAGAAGGGGTGCTGGTGGCTTTGCTCAACCGCACGAGAACCGGTCGCGGCGCCCTTGTGCGGGTATCGCTTTGGGATGCGGCTATAGCCTCCCTGGCCAACCAGGCTTCCAACTGGCTGATGGCCGGCCATGTCCCGCAACCAATGGGCAGCCTCCATCCCAATATCGCACCTTACGGAGAAGTGTTTTATTGCGCCGACGGCAAGGCCCTGGTCCTGGCAGTGGGTACCGACCGGCATTTTGAAGCCCTCTGCCGGTGTGTGAACCTGCCCGGCCTGCCGCAACAACCGGAATTTGCACAAAATGCTGCACGGGTCAGGAACAGGAGGCAATTGCAGGAAATCCTGTCCCCTGTTTTCAAATCTTTTACCAGAAAGGAAATAATGGCCAGGCTTGACGGCAACGGCGTACCGGCGGGGCGCATCCGGAATATGGCGGAGGTTTTTGCCCTGGAGGAAGCCAAACGGCTCGTGCTGGAAGAAGATCTTCCCGATGGAACCCCGACCAAACGGGTCAGGACAGCTGTCTTTGATCTGGAATGCTGAATGACAATGCGGATAAAGCCAAAAATATGCGGAAACTCTATCTGATCGCTTTGCTCTGTACCCTGGCCGGTTCGGTCTTCGCCACCCATATCGTGGGCGGTGAGCTGAACTATACCTGCCTGGGGAATAACCAGTACGAAATCACCCTGGTCGTGTTCCGGGATTGCTACAACGGCAGCCCAAATGCCTATTTCGACGACCCGGCATCCATCGGGATCTTCGACCGGACCAATAAACTCCTCCAGGAAATCAGGATCCCGCTGATGGGAGACGATACCCTGAGCCCTGTTTTGAGCAATCCGTGCCTGGTGGTCCCGCCCAATGTCTGCGTGCACACCACCACATATCGCACCGTGGTCAATCTGCCGCCCATCATAGGCGGCTACCAGATCGCCTACCAGCGGTGTTGCCGCAATCAGACCCTGGCCAATATCGTAGATCCGCTGGCAACCGGTGCAACCTATATGGTGGAAATTTCGGAAAAAGCCCTGTTGGAATGCAACAGCAATCCCAAATTCCAGCAATGGCCGCCGATCTACATCTGTGCCAATGAGCCCATCAGTTTTGACCAATCGGCCATAGATGCCGACGGCGACAGCATCGTGTACCGGTTGTGCACCCCTTTGACCGGGGCCGATCAGGTGAACCCTCAACCGCAGCCACCCAACAACCCGCCTTATGCCCCGGTTACCTGGATCGAACCGCCTTATGGCGTAACCAATATGCTGAACGGATCGCCCGGAGGAGAACCCCTTCAGATCGATCTGCATACCGGTTTGCTCACCGGACTGCCGAATACGGTGGGGCAATTTGTCGTGGGCATCTGCGTGGAAGAATACCGGGATGGAGAGCTGATCTCAACCACCCGCCGGGATTTTCAATACAATGTAGGCGTATGCGGAGAAGCAACCGCGGCTTTTTTTGCACCCGAGATCCAGTGCACCTCCCTGACGGTCCAGTTTCTCAACGAAAGCCAGGGCGGTCAGGATTACATCTGGTATTTCAACGATCCGGCCAACCCCGGCGCCACTTCCACCGAAGAGAACCCGGCCTACACGTATGCCGATACCGGATGGTATACCGTCACCCTGATCGCCGACCCCGCGGGCAATTGCCGTGATACCTTTGAACGGACCATCCACCTGCTGCCCGCCTCCCTGACAGCCGATTTTTCCTATGAAGTCACCGGATGCAGCGACACGTTATGGGTTCAGTTCACCGACCTGAGCACCGATGCCGTTTCCACACCCGTTGAATGGATCTGGACTGTCAATCCCGGCGGATATATGTTTCATGAACAGCATCCGTTGATCCCTTTGACAAAAAAGGGAACAGCCAGCGTCGGGTTGCTGGTCACGGCCGCCAACGGCTGCCAGGTCTATAAATCGGTGAATATACCCGTCAATCTCATCGATGACCAGTTTCCTGCCGAGCCGGTTGTCATCTGCCCCGGTGATGCGGCCAACCTGAACCCGGTTTTCAATCCCAATTATACTTACAGCTGGTCGCCGGCAAGCGGTCTCGATGATCCAGCCAATCCCAACCCGCTGGCCAACCCGGGGGAAAGTACGGTTTACCAGGTAACGGTGACCGACCCGGGGTCGGAATGCGTGCTGGAAACCCAGGTGGAGGTCATCGTGCCGCCGTACCCCGATCTGCTGCCCGGAGATTCCGTGACCTGCAGCCCCGAGGTTTCCCTGGGCGTTCATTTGCCGGGGTTCCAGCAGATCAGCTGGGCGATTAACCCGGGGTTCAATCCCTTGCTAGGCGCCGGACCGGATATAACGGTCAGCCCGTTGGGATACCAACAGTACTACGTCAGAGGATTCGATGAATTCAGGTGTCCGGTCGTCGACAGCATCGGCATCACCGGTAACGGGGTCAACCTGAAGGCCAACGAACCGGACATCATCTGCCTGGGTGCAAACGCCGTCCTGAGCGTTGCCAACCAGGACCCCCAGGATACATTGACCTACCAGTGGTCGCCGTCCGGCCCTATCTTATCCTCATTGGGCTATGCCGTAGTGGTGAAGCCCCAGACGCCCGGCGAGCAGTTGTTCACCGTGACGGCCACCAACCAATTCGGCTGCTCCGTGACCGATTCGATCCTGTTGTCCGTTATCGATACCGGGCCCCAGGAAGCCACCTTCAACGAGGTGCAGTGTGCCGGGTACGAGGTCCTGTTCAACACCACAAGCGTAAACGGTCCGTTTTACATCTGGGCATTCGGCGACCCTGAAGACCCCGATGCCCAGGCGGAAGGGGCGGACGCCAGCCATACCTATCCGGGCCCCGGAACCTACCAGGTCATAATCTACCTATCCGAAGAAGCCCCTTGCAGGGACACTATCTTCCGGACGGTCAATCTCGGCGAACCCGCTTTCATGGCAGATTTCACCTGGGAGATCACGCATTGTTCGGATTCCGTTCGGATTGTTTTTCACGACGCTTCGCAAAGCGGTCCTGGCGGGATTACCGGCTGGAACTGGGACCTGGACAACGGCGTTCAAGCCCAGTCGCCTGACACCTCGATCGTGCTGACTGCCGGTCAGAACCTTGAGGTTTCGCTTGCCCTGGAAAACGCGGATGGTTGCCGGGATACCGCCCGGCAGGTCATACCGGTGAATCTGATCCAACTTACCCTGGCCGATACGCTGGCCAATTGCAATGGAGCAGGGGTGGCCCTGAATCCGGGCGGAGATCCGGATCTGGTCTACGTATGGACCCCCGCCGACGGCCTGGATAACCCCTCGTCGCCCAGCCCGGTTGCCGATCCCGATGTACCGACCGAATACCAGGTGATGGTTTCGGATTCGACGGGCGTTTGTTCCATAATGAGGTCGACCTATGTAAATATCCCGCCTTTGATCAGTTATGCCCTGTCGCAGGACGGCGTGATCTGCGAAGACGATTATCTGCTGACCGCCCAAAGCGATCAGGATGTTGCGGTGACGTGGGCATCCGATCCGGACCTCCAGTCGGTGTTGGGTACCGGGGATTCTCTCCAGGTGCAGGCCATAAAGGAACGGAATCCGTATTTTGTCCGGCTGACCGATCCCTTCGGATGCACCGTTGAAGACAGCCTCATGATCCTCAATCGCGGGATTGAGGTGGAAGTGGACGGGGTTACCATCTGCGTCGGGGATACAGCCAGGCTGACGGCGATGAATAGATCGGGCTTTGTACCGATGTATGAATGGGGCCCTGCGGGGGTGATCCTGGAAGGGCAGGGGAGTGCTTCGGTGCTGGTCAGCCCGCCTGCAACCTCGGATATTTCCCTGCATGTTTCCAATGAATTCGGATGTGTGATGGATACGCTGATCAAGGTGAATGTGTTCAATTTCAGACCGCCACTCGCTATTGCTGCGGACCGGGATACGCTGGTCGGACCGGGAGAGGTTCAGCTGAATGCTACGGAAGACCCGGAATACACTTACTTCTGGACACCTGACCCAGCATTGAGCGCGCTGAACATTTCCGACCCGGAGGCTTATCTGACGGCGACCCATGAATTCAGCCTGACCATCCGCAACAAGGATGGCTGCTCAAACCAGGCGGCTATCCTGGTCGTGGTGCTGCTGCCGGAATGTGCGGAGCCTTATATTTTCATCCCCAACGCCTTCACGCCGAACGGCGATGGGTCGAATGACGTGCTGGCCGTCCGCGGCTTCGGCATCCAGGATCTGTATCTTGCGATTTACGACCGGTGGGGCGAACGCGTATTTGAAACCCGGTCGCAGGATGATACCTGGGACGGTACCTTCAAAGGTGAAGAGCTGCCGCCGGATGTGTACGGTTTTTATCTGGAACTGACCTGCTGGAACGGGGAGACTTTCCGGAAGAAAGGGAATATTACGCTGTTGAGGTAATGGGTATTCCCTTTCTTCCGGAGTTAACATCAAAACTTGTAATCCAGCCGCGCCGTCAGGTTGCGCGGGGCATCCAGCAGGGCTGGGCGGACAGCGTACAGTTCATTGGTCACATTGCCCAGGATCAGCGAAAATTTCAATCCATCGGTGATCTGGTAGGCGCCGCGGAGGCTGTGAACGGCATAGCCGGTTTCGGTCATCCGGTAGCGCGCCAGGCCGTTTACGATGAATTCGAAAATGGCGTCGATGGCCTCAATCCGGCTGGCGTACTGGGTTTCAAGCCCGAGGGTCAGGCGCTTGTAGGTGGCCTGAATGTCGAGTTTGCCGGTATGTTTTGACCGGTATTTCAAAAAGTTGAGCTCGGAGGAAGAGTTATTGGCATTTCGTTGCCCCAAGGTCCCGGTTTCGCCTGCTGGGATTGAAGAGGTGTCGAATTCCTGGAACTGCGGATCGATATAGGTATATCCGGCAAGGATGCTGGTCTCCACATTGCCGATCTTGCCCTGGCCCACGATGGTGAACTCAATGCCTTTTATGATCGTTCCGCCGATGTTCTGGGACTGGAACTGGTTGAAGATCTTGCCGATATTGAATTCCATCATATCCTGGTAATGCATATAAAACGCGGCTACATCGAAGAAGCCCTGCATGTTCAGCAACCGGAAACCCTGCTTCAGACCGAATTCGCCGGACCAGCCCGTTTCGGAGGTCAGGGTAGGGTTGGGGGTAATGTAAAAACCGCCGGCATCGGTAAAGATGAATTTCTCCGCTACGGTAGGGAAACGGTACCCCTGGCCCCAGGAGGCGCGCAGGAAAGTATAGTCGCTCACCTGATAGTTGGCGCCGATCCGGAAAACGGGCCTGGATTCCTTTTCTTCTGACGGAGGGACATCGCCGAATGAGTAGGTGAACCCGGGATTGGACAGCAGGTTATGCTCGAACCGGAAGCCTGCGGAAAGGTTCAGCCGGTCGAACAGCTTGTTTTCCAACTGGACATATCCGGCAAAATTCCGGGAGGTAAAGACGGTATCGCCGTACAATTCGGCTTCCACGCGGGTCCCTTGCGTGACCAGACCCGCCGATAGGACAAAATCAGAGCCCTTAAACCGCTTCTGGAACTGGTATTCGCCGTAGTACATGAACGACATGTTGGACTGCATGTTGTCGTTGTTGTTGTCTACGTAGTAGAACCGGCCGTTGAGGCGGTGGCGGTTGCCTGATTTGTCGAAAAAGGTGGCGAACGGGTCGACATTGAAGCGGAACCGCTCGCGGGAGGTGATCGTGCTGGGCGCGCCGACGTAACCCATGGTATCGGTCAGCCAGTAAAAGTAGCTGCCGGATTTGCCGAGGTTGAAATTGGCGGCCAGGCCTGCGCTGGCCCGGTCGTTGAACCGGTAACGCGTGTTGAAGTTGAACCGGCCGAATTTCTTGTAGGTATCTTTTCTGAAACTTTGCTGATCGTACAGGAAAAGCCCGGTTACCAGGTCGAGTTTGCCGAGTTTTACCCGGTTGCTGCCGCTGATCGCCGTAGCGTATGGGGCTTTATCCCACCATTTCAGCCGCTCGTCTTCGGGGCTGAAATAGGTGGTATGGAAGGCCGAGAACTTGGTCACCGGTTTGGATTTGGCGTAAGCTGTCCGCACGTTGATGATCCCGTTCAGGGCGGAGGACCCGTACAGAGCCGATGCGGCGCCTTTCACGACTTCTATCTGCTCGATGTTTTCGATGGGCACATCGTCCCAGTTGGGATAACCGGCGTCGGCCTGCAGGATGGGCACATCGTCGACCAGCAGCAATACGCGGCTGCCGGCGCCCTGAGAAAAGCCGGAACCGCCCCGGATATTGGCCTGCCCGTCGATGACAGTCACTCCGGGTATCTTCTGCAGGGCTTCATCCAGGGTCGGCTTGCTGGTATTTTCGATCAGGCCCGGTTTGAGCACTTCCAGGCTGACGGTGACCTCGCCCAGCGGTTTCTCGAATTTGCCGCTGGTGACCGTGGCGGTCTGCAATACATTGACTTCTTCAGAAAGGGAAATATTCAATTCCAGGGATTCGCCGGCGGCAAGCGAGACGGACTCTGTATGGGGGGCGTAGCCTACGTATGAGAAAACAACCTGAAAAGTGCCGGGTTCTATTTCCAGTTTGTAGGTGCCGTCCAGGTCGGCAACGGCGCCTTTCGGGCCGCATTGAACATTGGCAAACAGCAGCGGCAGGCCGGTACCCTGGTCGGTGACCACGCCGTAAACGGTTGCATTCTGTGAAAAAAGGGAAACAGCGAATAGGCTTTGAATAGCGCAAAGCTTGAGATAGGTCTTTAGTCGGTTCATACCTGCAAGTTGAATATTTGATCAATTAAATACAGGGCCGGAGAAATGTAGCTGTTTATGGGATCAGGCAGTGAGGAAACGCGCGGTACAAACGACCGGCACTTCCGGTTGATCCAAGTCGCGATGTGAAAAGGGTGCTTGCCGCTGTAAAATTAGTGTATTTAATCTTTCGGAATGTGAAAACGGGACGGGTATTTTTTAACGATTCAATGCTGCTTGCTGATAATCAGGTGTTTATTGAATCGGACCGGGCTCCGGATTGTATTGCGGAAGTCTTTTGGGGTTAATTTTAACGCTTCCGATCATCTATTAATAATCAAAATAGCCTAACTTTCGGGCCATTTCTGGATTGCATTTTACCAAATCGCCTTTAATATGAAGAAATTTTTACTCTGCTTTGCTGTTCTGACCTCTTTCTTTGGACAACTGGCTGCCCAAAACTGCATGCCGGATCCGAACCTCTCCGATTCCGCCATTGTGTACCCTTTACCGTATCTGGATACACTTGCGGGGTCCGGTATTTTGGACACTTCCTGCGTGAACGCGGCGTTTCAAACGGTCATCCAGTTTAAAATTCCGGAACAGGTGGTCACCCAGTTCGGTACCTTCCCGATCAACTCGGTTGAAGTGCCGACCTCAGGAGGCGTTTTGAATAAGCCCGCTTCCATGAGCTATGTCTGCAACCCGCCCAATTGTAAATTCCTGAAAAATACGACCGGTTGCATCGCATTGTACGGTACGGCTCAGGCCGGGGAAGAGGGAACATACGACCTGAAAGTAAGTGTTACGATCCGGTCGACGCTTGATTTGCCTTTCACCCTGCCTGACGGGACCCTCGTAACCGGTCATTATTACCTGTTTGTCAAACCGGAAGGATCGGCCAATTGTACCGTTGTAGGCGTTGAAGAACCATACGCCGGCAGCCTGACAGCCTACAACCGCCCCAATCCGCTGAACGACTATACGGAAATCGTGGTGGATGCCCGGACCAGCGGCCAGTTTCGCTTTACCGTAACGGATCTGCTCGGCAAACCGGTCTACCAAAAACCCGTTTATATCAATTCAGGTGAAAACATCATCAGCTTTGACGCCGGCAACCTGCCCGCAGGCTTCTACCTCTACGCGTTGGACAATGGTAAGGCCTATACCAGCGGGAAAATGCTGGTGAGCAGGAGATAATTTTTAGCCT
The DNA here is from genome assembly GCA_937873655.1 of uncultured Lewinella sp. Classification (GTDB taxonomy): domain Bacteria; phylum Bacteroidota; class Bacteroidia; order Chitinophagales; family Saprospiraceae; genus JACJYC01. The sequence continues at coordinate 64,159 of CALMYQ010000011.1, forward strand.
TCAGTCCATCAGTTGGCAGTCTATCAGTTGGCAGTCCGTCAGTTGGCAGTCCGTCAGTTGGCAGTCTATCAGTTGGCAGTCCATCAGTTGGCAGTCTATCAGTTGGCAGTCCGTCAGTTGGCAGTCCGTCAGTTGGCAGTCTATCAGTTGGCAGTCTATCAGTTGGCAGTCCGTCAGTTGGCAGTTTATCGGTTGGCAGTCCGTCAGTTGGCAGTCTATCAGTCTTGCAGCCCGGCTTCGCTGTAATGCCCGGACTGAAGACTGCCAACTGCGAATACACCTCAAAGGCCGTCCTTTCTATGAGAAAATTCCATATTGTTTTTTTCGCCGCAATTATTCTGGGTGCAGGCTCGATTACTGCCCAGACCGGGTGTCCGGAGTGTCAGATATCACTCCCCGACGGTTTGGCTGCCGATACGGTTTATCTGTCCGCCGCCGATACCGGCCGGGCCGGGATTTTTTACGACAGCGACCTGAGCTTCCGGTTGCCGAAAACGACCGATCCGGTCCATGCCGTTGACCCCGGCGTGCCGGCGGGTTTGACCATTTCCCACCTGACGATCTCTTCCGTGGTCAACTTGCCGCCCGGCCTGGGTTGGGAGGCGAGCCAGACCGAATTCGATCCTGCCGTTCTGACGGACGGTTGCGTCAAGGTTTGCGGGACACCGCTTCAACCGGGTGTATTTGAGGTCCAGGTGTTCATTACCGCACAGGTCTTGTTTATTTCCCAAACCACTTCCTTCGGACTGACCATGGTGATCGAACCGGCTGAAACGGTGACCGAAGGATTCAGCATGGTCAATGCCTCTGGTTGCGGCGAGGTGGAAGTGTCGTTCCTCAACCAGGTCCCTTCCGGCGGATCCGACGGGTTTGCCTACCACTGGGATTTCGGCGACGGCACAACCTCCCTCGACGAGAATCCGGAGCCTCAGGTTTACAGCCAACCAGGCGCGTACCCGGTCAATTACCGGGCCATCGTAGACACGGCCGCGTATTTCCTCTTCGGCGTATCCGTTGATGAAGTAGGCTGTAACGACTTTCTCGGCGGCAAGCCCGATCTCAAGGTCCGGGTATTCAACGAGGCCGGTGATGAAATATACCTGTCCTCCATCGTTGAAAATGCGGAGACGCCGCTGTTTTACTCCTTCACCCTCGAACTGGAAGACGGCAATTATTCCCTCCAGGTGGTGGACGACGACAACGGCATTGACGGCGCAGACGACAACTGCGGGATCGTCAATTTTACGAAAACGACTACCGGCCAGCTGACCAACGACGAACTCAAGGTCACGCTGAACATCTTCCACCAGGTAGACACGATCCTTTCAGCTGATACGGTCCGGGTATTTGCGCAGCCTGATCCGCCGGTGATTGCTTACGAGCTGGATGGCCCGCTTTGCGAAGGAGACCTGCTGACCCTCGTGGCGGATGATTCGGATCATATCCAATGGTACCGGGACAGCAGCGCTATTTTTGAAGGTACCGACTCGCTGCTTCTGGTCTCGGAAAGCGGCCGGTACTGGCTTACGTATACCTCACCGGACGGGTGCATCAGCACCTCCGCCGAAACGGAAATCCAGTTTGGCGCTGCCATCGAAAATGTCGTTTTTGTGAATGAAGATAACCTGCTCTCCATCTTTGACCTGTCGATCTTGCCGGAACAGGCCGGCATTCAATGGCTGCTGGACGGGGTGGAAATTGCCGATGCCAACGATCCCGAATATTGCATCGCCCAGACCGGCGTGTATACGGTCGTCATCACCGATCTGGCGACGGGATGCCAGGGGAGTTATTCGAGGTCGATCAACTACAATCCGAATTTCCCCAATTGCATGACGCCGGTGCGGGATCTGCCGCCGGGTATTTCCGGGTTGTCCGTCAGTCCGAACCCGTTTTCTGACCGGCTCCAACTCCGGTTTGATGCCGAAACCGGCGGAGAAATGCACCTGCGGTTGACGGCTGCTGACGGGCGGCAGTTAGCTCGAAATGTCTATCGGGTCTTTCCTGGGGAAAATACGATAGAACTGATCCGGAGCGATCTTCCCGCAGGGCTGTATTGGCTGGCTTTCGAGTGGGAGGGGTATTTATCCGGCAGGCCGGTGGTGAAGCGCTAGGATCCGGGTAATTTCAGCCAATTATTTTCTTTGGGATATCTTTTATAAGGTTAATCCTTAGACCGTAAGCACTATTCCTGGGTTGTCGAATTATCCAAACCGACGGATGAATAGTAATAAACAATGCAAGGGTTGAATCCACGATAAATGTGCCGTCAGGCACAAAATATCAGTAGCAAGATGGTAATCAGGCGTTTTTGGCGTGCCGTAGGTACGCAATATGAGGCCATCACATCGCATACCTATGGCATGCTGAACCACGTTTAACCGATTCGTCTACCGGGATTTGATCCCTACGGGATTTTTTAACCCTTGATTCGCATAAAAAGTAGTAAAACACCCATTTTTTGCTTGCTTTTCCTCAGGTGGTTTCAGGGAAACATCGGAAATGCAAAAGCATCCCAGGCACCATTTTTTATTATGAACCACCATGCGTATTGAAAGATTAAAGACACATGGAAATCAAATTCAATAAAAGATTCTCAATTGTGGTTCTATTTGCAATAGTAGGATGTTATTCAAATGGCCAAACGCTCTTAAAAGGCACCTTATTGACAGATGGGGAAATAACAATTGGAGCAAGTATATTATTAGACGGAACGCAAAGCCTATAACGAACTATTAGCCTCCGCATACGCTTCGGCCGATCGTCTAAGGAATCGTTTTTCATTAACAATAATAACCAGGGACAATTCATCGCGTTCCAGTAGACTGGATTTCAAATCCGGGGATCGCCTCCAGTCCGTCCACCTCTTCCAGGTAAACGTCGGCGACGACGGCTTTTAACTGGCGCAATTTGCCTTCGCATTCCGTTTGCCGGATAGCGATCTCCAGGCCGGCTGTTTCCGAAAAGTCCTGTGCGACAATAGTGATCCCAAGTTGGGCGAGGCCGTTCATGACCCGGCTCATGAGGGCATAATCGAAGATTAACCGGTAAGTGTTTTCTACGACCCGGGTGATGATCTCTGCCCGGGAAAGGGCGTCGGCGGCACTTTGCCGGTACGCGTTGATCAGGCCGGAAGTACCCAGTAAGGTACCGCCGAAATAACGGACCACCACAATACCCACGTACGTCAGTTCAAAACTGTCGATCTGACCGAGGATCGGCCGCCCGGCGGTTCCGCTGGGTTCGCCGTCGTCATTGGCGCGGAAGGCGTTACCGTCGAGGTCGAGCCGCCAGGCGTAGCAGTGATGGCGGGCCTTGACGTGTACTTTTTTCACTTCGGCCAACCGTTCCTGGAATTCCTCTTCCGACCGGATGGGGAAACCATAGGCCAGGAATTTGCTGCCGCGGTCGCGGAACTCACCCAGGCAGGCTTCCTTCAATGTTCTGTATTCGTCTTTCACTCTTCTCCGGAGCGGTTGTTATACCGGATGCCGTTCTTGTCCGGTTCGTCGAATTGCGCCCGGCGGATCCGGATCACACCCAGATCGGCTTCGGACAGGACTGACCATTTCCGGTTAAGGATTTTGTCCAACTCCTGCCGGATCGTCGGGGCATCTTCCCAGTAACTGACGTTGACATCGGTGATGTCGTTGAGTAGCCTGTTTTTCAGGTCGTTGAGCTCTGGGTGGAACAAGGTGGTTTTGGCGAAGAGGGCATCCGCTTTTTCCAGGAGCTGAAAATGGTGCCCCTGCCCCAGCAGGCTTTCGCCGCCGTAATCCCAGGTTTGCAAAAACCAGACCGGGTAAAAATATTCGATGCTGTCCTCCGGAAAGCAGGCGATCATGACCTCGATGAAAGCGTCATCCTCTGGTTCGGGCGTCTTTTTCGCCGTTGTCAGCCATTGGCTATAATCGTTGAATAGGTACCAGGCCGTTCCTTCCGCCACCAATAAGGGTTGATATGCGTGTATCCTTTCGCGGATAAAAGTGATATCCGGCACTGGCATGGTGGTCAGCCTGGCGCCGAAGGTATTGGAGATCGCCTGCCTGAGGCTGTCTCCTTCCCGGTAAGCGGCGGCCAGGCCGGCAGCGCTGGAAATTTGTTCGTATGACCGGTTGAAGTGCCCGAGGCTGTCCAGCAAACCGGCCCCGAGGAGGGATTGCAGGGTTTTGTCCTCCCGGAAACGGCCGACTGCCGCACTGTCTGCGCCTATGGGGGCTACGTCCGCGCCGTACACCCAGGCTTCCAGGCTGTCCGGACCGCCGACCTTGATCCAGGGCTGGTCAAACTCCCGGCCCTGGAATTCCAGGTGGGTGAGGTTGTCGCTCACTTGCCCGAGGTCCCGGAGCGGTGTGTTTTGCGGCAATTCTTTCAGGCTTTTCCCATCCAGGCTTGGGGCATCCCGCAGGACGACGCCGTCCCTGACCGTGGTCAGGTCAGCCTGATCTTTGGGGTCCGGGGTGTGGGAGCAGGCCGCAACCAGGAAGAGGAGCGGCAACAAGACGGATTTGCGATGCACGATCATAGTAAAGGCTTTCATTGGCGAACTGCAAAGCTAAAAACAAAAATCCCCTTCCCATGGCGGAAAGAGGAATTTTGCGGGCCGGAACAGCATGTTTCAGCCGAGGTATGATTTCAGCGTATTGCGGTTATACGATTTGCGGAGCCTGCGAATGGCGCGTTCCTTGATCTGGCGGACCCTTTCGCGGGTCAGGTCGAACAGCTCACCGATCTCTTCGAGGGTAAGCGACTTCTGACCGTTGAGGCCGTAATAGGCGGACAAGACTTCCATTTCCCGCGGTGACAGGATGGAGAGGCCTTGTTGCACCTCTTCCCGAAGGGATTGCTCCATCAGGTGGGAATCGGGGCTCATGTCGTTGTCGCCGGTGATGAGGTCGAGCATGGTGGAGTCGCCTTCTTCGCCGCTGAGCGGTGCGTCAACGGACACATGGCGGGTGGTGCCCTTGAGCATGTTCTGGACTTCCTTGGGCGTCATTTCCAGCAGGTCGGCCAGTTCTTCATCGGTCGGGTCGCGTTCGAACTCCTGGTAGAAGTGGGTAAAGGCTTCATTGACCTTATTGTAGGAGCCTACCTTGTTGAGCGGGAGGCGAACGATCCGGGAGTGTTCTACGATGGCCTGCAGGATGGATTGGCGGATCCACCAGACGGCGTAGGAAATGAATTTGAAACCTTTGGTCTCATCGAACCTGCGGGCGGCCTTGATGAGGCCGACATTTCCTTCGTTGATCAGGTCGCTGAGGGAAAGGCCCTGGTTTTGGTATTGTTTGGCTACTGATACGACAAAACGGAGGTTAGATTTGGTCAACCGCTCCAATGCTTCCTCATCGCCCTGTTTGATGCGGCGTGCCATTTCGGCTTCTTCATCTGCCGAAAGCATGCCGATCTTGCCGATGTCGCTGAGATATTTATCCAGCGCCAGGCTTTCCCGGGTGGTGATCTTATTGGTAATCTTAAGTTGACGCATGATTTGGGATATTTACAAAACCCTAATTAATAATACGATATTACATCTGAAAAAGTTGCTGCCTGCTCATAATCAAATACAGGTAATGTTATTCAAAAGTTCCCGGTTGCAGGGCATAGCTGAAAAAAAAGCTGCGCCACCGCATGGCCAGAACGCCCAGAATGGCCTCTTTGACGATTCCTTTGGACATTTTGGAGATCCCTTCGACCCTGTCTGTAAAGGTAATGGGAATTTCTCTTATTTTGAAACCTAAAGAAAAGGCCGCGAATTTCATTTCGATCTGGAACGCATAACCGACAAACTGGATCTTATCAAGGTCGATAGTGGAAAGCGTTTTTCGATTATAACAAATAAAGCCGGCAGTTGGGTCGGCGACCGGCATCCAGGTCACGCAGCGGACGTAAATGGAAGCGCCCAGCGAGAGGAATTTGCGGTCAAAGGGCCAGTTTTCCATTTTGCCGCCGCGGACGTATCTGGAACCTATGGCGACGTCGGCGCCGTTCTCGCAGGCTTCCAGCAGGCGGACCAGATCTCTGGGGTTATGGGAAAAATCGGCATCCATTTCGAAGAAATAGTCGTAGGATCGCTCAAGGCCCCAGCGGAAGCCTTCTATGTAGGCTGTCCCGAGCCCCAGTTTACCGGACCGTTCGATCAAAAAGAGCTTGTTGGGATACCTTTTCTGGCAATCCTTGACGATGGCGCCGGTTCCGTCCGGAGAGCCGTCATCTACGATCAGCAAATGGAATGGCCGTTCCAGGGCGAATACCGTCTCGATCATTTTGACGATATTTTCCCGCTCGTTGTAGGTTGGAATGATAACCAGATTTTCAGCCAAGTATTCGATCAATTAGTGCGCTCTACCCGGGGATCAGGCTCTGTTTCTGCCGATCGGGCACGGAAACCGAACCCCCTCTCATAGGGAGACCAGGACATTGCGCGTTGTTCTCAAGTTACTTCGTAAGCGCCAAATATAGGCTAATTCTAACTTAAAAACGCAGAAAATTGTTTTTTAGAGGTCGCGTTTTAACGGCAATAACCTTTTTTTCTACAAGTCACGCATTTTAAACGATCAACCCTTTACAATAACATGCGATTGAATATAAAGAGTTTTTTTATTCCCCTGGGGTTGCTTCCGTGTCTTTTGAACGGGCAGGGACCCGTTACCGGCTTTTTTCCGGAAGCGGGCGAAACGGTGCTGGCCCTGACCGCAGCCGATGAGCGGTTCGACCGGTACAACTTCGGCGCCGAAACGCGGGAGGCTTTCCAGCGCGCGGGTTCCGTTTCCTTTTTTCTGGAACACGGCCTGCGCAATCACACCAGCCTCATCGTCACTGCGCCGTACATTTGGGTGGATGCCGATGACCGCGGATTCCAGGACGTGTCCGTCTGGTTGAAATACCGCAACAGCTACCGGGAGTCCGGGGCGGCCAAATGGACCACGGCGACCGCCGTAGGCCTGAGCTTTCCGATCGCTGATTATCCCACGATGAGCAGCAACCCCATCGGGCAGAAGGCCACCTATTTCCAGGGCCGGTTGGCGGTTCAGTACCAGGCGCCCTTCGGTGTGTTTTTTCACCTGCAGAGCGGCATTGATTTCCAGATCATTCCGACCGTCCGGCAGGCGATCCCGGTTTTGTTCAGGGCAGGGGCGGGCAGCCGCATCGTATTTGCGGAGGCCTGGCTGGAATACTACAATACCTTGTCCAACGGTATTGACCAGACCCTGGCCGCAGGAGAGGGGTCTGACTGGCTCCGGACGGGCGGAACCCTGTATTTCACGATCACCCCCGCTTTCGGCCTGTATGCCAACGGCGCTTTTATGCTGAGCGGGGAAAATGTGGGCTTGTCCAGGCGGTACGGCGCGGGATTTGTTTTACGGATTTGATATGGACTAGTTGTCAGATGTCAGTTGTCAGTTGGCAGTTGGCAGATGGCAGTATCCAGTCGCCAGTCGCCAGTCGCCAGTTGGCAGTTGGCAGTATCCAG
>CALMYQ010000012.1 GCA_937873655.1 uncultured Lewinella sp.
CGATTCAATTTTTCGATTGGTTCGATTGATTCGATTGATTCGATTGGTTCGATTGGTTCGATTATTGACGTCCGTCAGTTGGTCAGCTTAATCGTAACATTCGACTTAATCGACTTATTCGATTCAATTTTTCGATTGGTTTGATTGCGGCGTCCCCTCCTGCTGCGCCTCCTCCAAACCATCCAACCATCAAACCATCCAACCATATCAACCATGCCTCCACCCACACGCCTGCCAGACAAATTCTACCAGAACAACAACGTAGTAGCCGTCGCCAGGGATCTGTTGGGCAAGTACCTGGTCACCTGTTTCGACGGGCAGCTGGCCTCAGGCAGGATCGTGGAAACGGAGGCCTACCGCGCCCCGGAGGATAAGGCCTGCCATGCCTACGGCAACCGGCGCACCAAACGAACGGAGGTCATGTTCAGCGCGGGCGGCGTTGCCTATATTTACCTTTGTTACGGCATTCATCACCTTTTCAATGTGGTCACCGGTCCCGAAGGCTCGGCCCACGCCGTACTGATCCGCGCTGTCGAACCGGCCGACAATATCCCCCTGATGCTGGAAAGGCGTAAAATGCAAAACCTTAAACCACAATTAACTGCGGGTCCCGGCGTTATGAGTATGGCCCTCGGCATCCGTACCGACTGGACGGGGCACGACATGACCGCTCCCGACAGCCGCATCTGGATAGAAGACCGGAACGGGTCGCCGAACGAACACGAGATTGCCAGCGGCCCGCGTATCGGCGTCGGCTATGCCGGGGAATGCGCCGACTGGCCCTGGCGGTTCTGGATCCCGGGGTCGCCATGGGTGAGCAAAGGGTGATTTTATTGTTGTTTATTTTGGTTTGTTGTTGTTTATTTTGGTTTATTGTTGTTGCCGGAACCTTACAAACAATCACCAACAACCATAAATAACCATCAACAATCATCAACAACCATCAACAACCATCAACAACAAACAACCATAATTCCTTCATCAGCATACATGAGATACACAACTACCGTTTTTGCACTGTTGATCGCCATGACAGCTTTTGGCCAGGAGGTCCACGAGGATGTCGTTTATGAGAACAAAATCTACAATGACCAGATCAAATCCGTTAAGCTGACAGTTTCCGGGCTTCCGCTCAGCCTGCCCATCATCAGCCTGGATTCGGATATTCCGCTGGAGCTGAATTTTGACGACCTCAACCAGGATTACCGGGATTATACCTTCACGGTCGTTCACTGCAATATGGATTGGACGCCTTCTAATCTCGTACAACTGGATTACCTCGACGGATTCGGGGAAGATCAGATCGAACAATACAATTACTCTTCGCGCACCAGCACCCTGTTCACCCATTACAGCCTGACGATACCCAACAACTCCATGCGGTTGACCAAGTCCGGGAACTACCTGCTGATCGTATATGATGATGAAGACGAACGGACGCCGGTGATCACCCGGCGGTTCATGGTCGTGGATTCAAAGGTGAAGGTAACGGCCAACATGGTTCGCCCCAGCAAGGTGGAGCTCGGCCGCACGCACCAGGAGATCGACTTTGCCGCCGATTACGGAAAATTTCAGATCAGAAGTCCCCAACAGGAACTGCGGGCTTCCGTGCTGCAAAATAACCGCTGGGATATGGCCGTCATCGGCCTTTCGCCTAACTTCACCCGGCTCAATGCGGTTGTTTTTGACTACCAGAACCAGGTCGTATTCCCCGCCGGCAAGGAATTCCGCTACCTCGACATGAGAAGCCTTCGACTGGGATCCGAAACCCTGGCCGAATACGGATACAACGGCGCCAACTATGAAGCGTGGCAATTGCCCGACGTCCAGCGATGGGACAAACCCTATATTTTCAGGCGCGACATCAACGGCAGTTTCGTCATCGAAACCAAAGACCAGGCTGATCAGGTGCTCTCCGCCGAATACGCCGAGGTGTTTTTCACCTTCAAATCCGAGCCCTTTTACGACGACGAACTCTATATCATCGGGGAAATGACCGACTGGAAGCTCAAGGAAGAGTTCCGGATGGTGTACAACAACCGCATCAACGGCTACATCTGCAAAGCCCTGCTAAAACAAGGGTACTACGAATACGAATATGTGCTTTCTCCCAATAAAAAATCCAGGGACAAGCCGATCTATACCCACGCTGAAACGGAAGGCGACTGGTACGAAACCGAAAATCAATATACCATTCTGGTTTATTATCACCCGCTCGGAGAGCGGTATGACCAGTTGATCGGGTATTATCTGCTGAATTCGAATGAATGAGGGCTATTTTTGATCTTTTACTTCACATCAGGTGCAAAAATCTGGTCAAAATCCTGAAATGATTTGAACTCGAGGGCGTTACCGCTCGGGTCAAAGAAGAACATGGTGGCCTGTTCGCCGACCTCACCTTTAAAGCGGACATACGGTTCGATGATGAACTCCACACCGTAGTCGGTCACCTTGCGGGCCAGGACTTCCCACTGGTCCATCGGCAGGATGGCGCCGAAGTGTTTGATGGGTACTTTCTTCCCGTCGACCGGGTTGGCCTGGGGCTCGGCCATCTCCTGTTCGGTCAGGTGAGCGGAGATCTGGTGCCCCCAGAAATTGAAATCGATCCATCGCTCGGCGGTGCGCCCGACCTCGCAACCTAAAAGCCCTTCGTAAAAATTGCGGGTTTCGGCCAGGTTTTTGACCGGAAAAGCCAGATGAAAAGGTGTGGTATGCATGTTTTTCTTTTTGGATGCAATTTCCGGTTTTTTGGGATTATATTCTGTTGATGCGTTGAATTGTTGATCTGGTGATTCGAATCCCCAGATGAGACTGCTCAAATAGTGTTTTCTCGCAAAGACGAAAAGATGCAAAGTTCTAATTTTCGACTCGTTGTGGGTGCTAAAAATTCTGTTGACACAAAATTCTGAACGATCCCCCCAGATCAACAAATCAACAAATACCCGATGATGAAGCTGCTTACCAATCCCTCCACTCCCCGCATCCGTTCCGGGCTTGGCAATCTGAGAAACGCTCAAATCAACAAGATTCCCGCTGCCTGCTCCAACTTGCGGTTTATGCGACGGAAGCTTTTACGTCGCTACTTGTTATCCTGCTTCGCGAACACCTTTTTCAGCAGATCGGTGGTACGGGCGCTGAGGTTGGTGCGGATGTTCAATTCTTCTTTTTCCACCATGGAGAACAGGCCTTTCAGCGCTTCCTGCGTCACGTAGTCGCCGAGGTCGGGGTTGACCTGATCGATGAACGGGATCTTGTTGTAGGCCGTCACGGCGTCCGACCAGTATTTGCGGGCGTTGAACTTGTCCAGCGATTGGGTGATGACCGGGCTGAAGGCCTTGTAAAGCGAATCGCTGGTGGTGCGGTTGAGGTAGGCGGTAGCGGCATTGTCGGGCCCCATAAGGATGCCCATGGCGTCGTCGAAGGTCATCTGTTTGATGGCGTTCACGAAGATGGGCTTGGCCGATTTGGCGGCGTCTTCCGCGCCCCGGTTGATCTTTTCCAGGATGACATTCTCGACATCCGAAAAACCGGGGATCAACTTCAGTTTATCGGTCACCTTGCGGGCTTCGGCCGGCAATTCGATCTTGTACGGACTTTTGAAGTAGCCGTCCAGTTGCGACAGCTGATCCGAGCCTTTTCCGATGCCGATGGTCAGGGCTTCTTTCAACCCGGAAGCGACTTCAGAGGTGGTCAGTTCGCCGTTTTTGAGCCGGTTCAGGGCATCCTGGACTTCCTGGGGCGTACAGCCTGCAAACAGCAGAACGACGATCAAACCGAGAAAAAGGGTATTGCGCATGATGTAAATTTTGGATTTAAATAAATATAGTTTTTGCATTAGACGAGCCGAAGCTGCCTGAATAACGAATTGCACGGTCCTTTTTATGTTAGGGAAATGTTATTCCGCATTAAAGCGATCAGCCCTCCAGCAATTTGATGGCCAGCTGCAGCGGAAGCAGGAACAACCCCGTATTGATTTCCACGGCTGCGGCTTCGACCCGGCCGCCCAACGGCGGGTTCAGTTTGCGCAGCTTGAGCCTGACGCCCTTGACCTGCTCGAAATAACCTTCAATCCGGTCGACAATGCGCTGGGCCAACGTCTCGATCAGGTCGGAAGTGTCCCGCATTTCCACCTCGCAAAACCGGTAAATGGTCTCATAGTTAACGGTTTTGCCCAGGTCGTCCTCCTCTGCCGCAGCTTCCGTGTCGACATACACCGAAACATCCAGCACAAAATCGTTGCCCATCAGCTGCTCTTCCGGGTGGAAGCCGTGGTCGCCGTGGATATGAATGCCTTCGAGGGAAATTATCGTCATACGGTTTCGGTTTGTGAGAGAAGGAAGCAGGAAAGAATGTGAGAGGGGGTGAGAGGGCGAGGGAGAGAGAGGGTGAGAGAGGGTGAAAAGTGTTACCTTTTTCTGCTCTCACCCGCTCACTCTCTCTTACGCTCTTCCGCACCCACTCTCTCCGGCTCACCCTTCCCAATTTCAAAGGTAGGCAATCCGGTCAACAAACCGCACAATAAAATTTGGCGCGCTGAAGATTCCGTTATTTCAAATAGTGTACCTTTGCGCCGTTATTCCTAACCAAATTCATCTGAAATATTCATTATGGCAACTCCTCACAACGCCGAAATAAACCGGAAAGCCAAAGAAGACCGCTTCCAGGGACACGATTATTACAATATCGACGAACTGCTCAACGAAGACCACCTGCTGGCGCGCGATGCCGTCCGGACCTGGGTCAAGCAGGAAGTTTCCCCCATTATTGAAGATTACGCCAACCGGGCTGAATGCCCCACCCACCTGTTCAAAGGCCTGGCTGAGATCGGCGCATTCGGCCCCAGCCTGCCGGCAGAGTACGGCGGCGGCGGCATGGACGAGATCGCGTACGGCGTCATCATGCAGGAGCTTGAGCGCGGCGATTCGGGGATCCGCTCCATGGCATCCGTACAGGGATCGCTTGTGATGTACCCGATCTACCGCTTCGGTTCGGAGGAGCAGAAACGCAAATACCTGCCCAAGCTGGGCGCCGGTGAGTTCATCGGCTGTTTCGGGCTGACCGAACCCGACCACGGCTCCAACCCGGCCGGCATGGTCACGAACGTCAAAGACGACGGCGACGCCTATATCCTCAACGGCGCCAAAATGTGGATCACCAATTCACCGGTAGCCGATATCGCGGTGGTCTGGGCGCGCGATGAGGAAGGCAAGATCCGGGGCCTGATCGTGGAAAAGGATTTCAAAGGTTTTTCAGCGCCTGAGATCCACGGCAAGTGGTCGCTGCGCGCCTCCATCACCGGCGAACTGGTATTCGAAGACGTTCGGGTGCCCAAAGCCAATGTACTGCCGGAAGTAGCCAGCATGCGCGGTCCGCTTTCCTGCCTCTCCAAGGCGCGGTACGGCATCGCCTGGGGCGCAATCGGAGCCGCCATGGACTGCTACGATTCCGCTCTTCGTTACAGCCTAGAACGCACGCAGTTCGGCAAACCCATCGGACAATTCCAGCTGACCCAGAAGAAACTGGCCGAAATGATCACCGAGATCACCAAGGCTCAGCTCCTGGCCTGGCGCCTGGGTACGCTCGCCAACCAGGGTAAGGCAACGCCCGGTCAGATCTCCATGGCCAAACGCAACAATGTGAACATGGCCCTGGAAATCGCCCGCGAAGCCCGCCAGATCCACGGCGGCATGGGGATCACCAACGAGTACCCGATCATGCGCCATATGATGAACCTGGAAACCGTGCTGACCTACGAAGGCACCCACGATATCCACCTGCTCATCACAGGGCACGATGTCACGGGGCTGGATGCGTTTAAGTAATTGATTCGATTGGTTCCACCGCCCGGCACCTTTGCTGAAAACTTCGTCGCCCGGTGGCCGTAGCTTCAGCCTCCGGACGACAAAGTCGCCTACGGCAGACGGCGTCA
>CALMYQ010000013.1 GCA_937873655.1 uncultured Lewinella sp.
GATTTTCAAATTAAGAAATTCAACTTTGCTGTCCTAATAAAGGGGGGAAGATCACCGATCACCGGGTGGCTTGTGTCAAAAGATTGCATAAATAAAAATAAATTTTCGGAGAGGGATTTGTAAAACCTGGGAATGGAAAATCCAATTAAAGGAAGTGACCATAATTTTTCACTTTTTTCAATCAATACTCCTTTAAGGCTTCCTTCAAAGGTATTTTCAAAAATAACAATGTCATCATTTGATTCATGTATTGGTGCATCCTTGTTCTCCCACTTGTAGAAAGGTTTGCAGCCATTAATCCTTATAATTTCGTACTTATTGATTCTGGGTCTTCGGGAATACGTACCTCCAACGGCAATATTCATACTTAACATTCCTATTTGTGATTCTTCAGTTTCACAAATAGGGTTCAATTTATTCAATTCAAAGTCAAATTGAAACAATCTATTATCTACACAGAAAAACAATTGATTGTTGAAAACGTAATAATTCATTATGCTACCTGCGTATCCGGGGTTATTATAAATTGTTTTTAATGAAACAGCATCTTTGATACTAATACCATCTTTTGAAGAAAAACTAATTAGGTAACCCATTATAACTCCATTAGGCCAATGGCGGTACGAAAAACCTCTAAAATCATTGATGCGGCCGAGCTCTATCCAGTTCATTTTACTTTAAATATTTGAGAAAACACCATTTCGATTTGATCAATTACTCTTTCTACAGAGTAGGGTTCAGAATTAACAAATTTTAGAATAGTTTCTTCGTCAAGAACCATACTTTCCAATTCCAATAACATAGCATCTTTATCTAATTGTGTAATGCCGTTTGGAAGTTTTCGTCCATCGAAGATCCAGTTAAGATCACTTAGAATATCCGCCTCCTTCAAATCCCTTGCCATTTGTTTAGCAAACTTTCCCGGAGGTAAACTTAAAACAGATTTGAACTCGTACAAAATATTTTCGACTTTCAAGTCTACTCGACCCAAAATTATTTCCAATTCAAACTCAAGAGTCTTTCCGGCAAATTCGGAAATATTTTCCGTAACATATTTTTGGATCCATCTCGCACCTTCTGCAAAGTTACTGCCCTTCTTCAAATCGTCAACCAATCTTGAGTAATTTAAAAAATTAGTTCCAGCATTAACCAGAGAATTAAAGCTATCTATAAGATCATCCAAAGCAGCAGCATACGCTCCGCCCATTTTGTTTCCTCTTAAGGCAAGCATAACCAGGTCTTCACTTAATCCTGGAGACAGGATGTGCTGACCGCCGTTAAAAGCCGGATCCAGCAATTTCCGGATGGCTGTTCCGAATGTTTTAACATTACAAACCGGAAAACTGGAGATTACCAGGTTCGTCGATAAAATGGGTTGGAACCCAATTATACATTTATTGTGACCGAACGCCCGAACGCCATCGATAACTTCATCCCCGTATTTGAATAAATATTTACCGGCCCCGCTTGCGATCTGAATTCCATCTCCTATCAAGCAGAAAGGTTGCCCGCAAACCTATCCAAAGAGAGTTGTTGAAGGCTGAAAAAAGCTTTTTCATAAGGTGTGTTAAATCCTGTAGCCTCTCCATTGAGCAAAATATCACCAACGAACGGACCAATAAAACTCCTTCGTCCGCTCCCCGGGGCCGGGTAATATTCCTGGGAAGATGGCACCCTCGTGCCCGCAAATAAAATGTCCTGGTCGGAGGAAGGATTGTCGTAGATATGGCACCAGAGTCCAGGTGCGAGAAGGGGAAATAGCGGGAGCACCCAACACGTGACAGGCTCATGTGACCACCCGGCCCAACCCAGCAGGTCGGAAAAAAAGACCGCGAAACTGGCAGCCGCTCAAATCATTGCCCTGTATTCCGTCCTTTGCGCACTTCGTGAAATCCCTTGTGTTCTTCGTGTTAAAAAACGCCGTCCCGGTAAAAAATGCGGCACATTCTCAAATCTTCGCATCCTCAAATCAACAGATCAACGAATTCAATACCCCAACAACTCCCGAATCCCCTTCTCCACCTTCTCCGTCGAAAGGATCATCGCCTTTTCCAGTACCTCGTTCAACGGTATGGCCGGCATGTTTTCCGATCCGATTGTGCGAACCGGCGCGTCCAGCCATTCAAAACAATGCTCCTGGATTCTGGCGGCAATACTCTGTGCAAAGGTATTGTTCACCGGCTCTTCGGTCACCACCAATACCCGGCCGTGCCGCCTGGCGCTATCGTAAACCAGCGATTCGTCCAGCGGGAAAATTGTACGCAGGTCCAGGACTTCTACCCGGCCGTTAAAGGATTTTGCAGCATTGAGCGCCCAATGGACTCCCATCCCGTAAGTAACCACCAGCATGGATTCGCCGGCTTTAACCCGGGTTTCCTTCGCCGGCAGCGCAATCGCCGCTTTACCTAAAGGCAGGATGTAGTCGTCTGCAGGTTCGACGGTTTTTGCAGCACCCGTTCCGGGTACTTTAGACCAGTAGAGTCCCTTATGCTCCAATACGACCACCGGATTGGGGTCGTAATAAGCCGCTTTGAGCAAGCCTTTCAGGTCGGCGCCGTTGCTGGGATAGGCGATCTTGATCCCGTGGATATTGGCCAGTACCGATTCGACACTGGAGGAATGATAGGGACCGCCGCTGCCGTATGCGCCGATAGGGACCCGCAGCACCATGCTCACCGGCCACTTGCCGTTGGACAGGTAATACGAACGGCTCACTTCTGTAAACAATTGGTTCAACCCCGGCCAGATATAATCGGCAAACTGGACCTCTACGATCGGCTTCAATCCGACCGCCGACATGCCCACCGTACTCCCCACAATGAAGGCCTCCTGAATGGGCGTATTGAACACTCGGTCATCACCGAACTTCTGTGCCAGTGTGGCCGCCTCCCGGAATACGCCGCCCAACCGGGCGCCCACGTCCTGCCCGTACAACAGGCATTCCGGATGCTGCCGCATCAGCTCCTCGATGGCGTGCAGGGCGCAGTCCACCATAACGGTCGGCTGACCGTCGACAGGCTTTCTGTTCCCGGATTCCGCTTTGACCGGGGTTTCTGCGAAATCGTACTTGAACAGATCGGCGGGCTCGGGGTCCGCCGCGGACCTTGCCCGCTTGAAATCGGCTTCCACCTGACGAACGGCCTCCTCCTCCAGTTGATCCAGCGTGCTTTCCGTTATGCCTTCCTCCAACAGCGTTTGCCGGAAAGCCGGGAACGGATCCCTGGAACGGTGCTCTTCCAGGTCGTCCCGGTACCATTCCTTGCGGACGCCGGAGGTGTGGTGATTGAGCAACGGGACGTCGGCATGGACCAAAAACGGCCGCCGCTCCTTCCTCATTTTACGGAACACGTTTTGGAAGGTTTTGTACGCATCCGTGAAATCCGTGCCGTCAATGCTGATCGCTTCGATACCGTGAAAACCCTGAATGAATTCAGCGGCGTGCTGTGCCCGGGTCTCAGCAGCATTGGCGGAGATGTCCCAGCCATTGTCCTGTACCAGATAAAGGATGGGCAGCTGTTTTAAAGCAGCCATCTGAAAAGCCTCCGAAACCTCTCCTTCCGTAATAGAGGCATCGCCGAAGGAACAAACGACCACCGGTGCATAAGTTTCCACAGGGCGGTCAAGCCCGGTTTTCTCCCGGTACCGGATGCCCATGGCCAGGCCGGTGGTCGGGATCCCTTGCATGCCGGTCGCGGAGCTTTGGTGGATGATCCCGGGTTTATCCGGATCATTGAGGCTGGGATGGCTGTAGTACGACCGGCCGCCGGAGAACGGATCGTCCCGCTTGGCCAGGAGCTGCAGCATCAGCTCGTAGGGCTCCATACCTATGCCGAGCAGGATGGCATCATCCCGGTAGTAGGGCGAAACCCAGTCCTGCGGCTTCAATTGCAGGGCCAGGGCAAGCTGCACGGCTTCATGGCCCCTGCTTGTGGCGTGAACGTATTTGGAAACAAATTTGAAATGGGCTTCGTAAAGGTCGGTCATGGCTTTGGCGGTTGCCATTAGCCTGTAGGCCCGCAAAAGCACTGCACGGTCGATATTGGTTTTGGTTCGGTACATTTGGTTAAGGCATCAAACCGGCTATTCCGGCAAATCCGGCAACCGGTTCAGGTTTTCTATGTATTTGGCCTCATCAAAAGGCTCGTCATTCCGTAAGGTTTCTGCAATAGCCGTAGCCACGCAGGCCGAGATCAGTTTTTTGCTGTCCTGCAGGCTATATCCCGCTTGCTCAAGGCGTTCCAGGGTCAACCGGGTCTCCGCAGGATCGTCCATGCGCAGTTGATTTTCCACCACTTCCATGAATTGGGCCTGCAGGATCTCATTGATGGACATTCCGGTTCAATTTTTATTCTTGAATGACTCAATTGCCTTCCTCGCAGGTTCGGTCAGGACCAACCGGCCGCTGACGGCAGCCCGCTCAGCCAGCAGCTCATCCCAGTGGTCGCATCCCTGCCAGAGCATCCGCTTGATCTCAAGCATGGCTTCCGGGCTGTAACCGGACAGCGTATCGGCCAAATGGGCCACATAGGCATCCGTTTGCTCCAACGTCTGAAATACTTCGGCAAAAAGGCCGTGCGTTTTGGCCCACTCCGCTGTCCGCCACTCTCCGGCGTTGATCGCCAATTGGGAAAATGCGGAAAGTCCGAGTTTTCGCTCAACGGCCGGGCCCACAACGAACGGGCCGATCCCGATAGCCAGCTCGCTCAGTTTGACGGAGGCAAAATGACTGGCAATGCAGTAATCCGTAGCCGCCGCCAAACCGACGCCGCCGCCGATGGCTTTGCCTTGTACCCGGCCGACAATCAGCTTCGGGCACTTGCGCATGGCGTTGATCACCCGGGCAAAACCCATGAAAAAGGCCTTACCCTCCTCAAAGGTCCGGATAGCCTGAAGTTCGTCAAAACTGGCCCCGGCGCAAAAGGTCCGGTCACCTTCACTTTGGAGAACAATTACCCGGGCCAAATCGTTCTGCCCGGCTTCAGTTATTGCCGCTTCGAGTTGCGCCAGTAAATAACCCGGCATGGCGTTGTGGGCGGGATGGAAAAAGGTAATTGTTGCAATTCCTTTATTCAGAGAAGTGGTGATTTTTCCGGTTCCTGTTGCTGATGACATGCGAATGAATGTTCGTTCGCAAAGGTAGTAAAAAGGAATAAAAAACCGGAGCCGACGGCTTAAAGATGGTTGTACCTGCCCTTGCGAGCCCGGTTCCCGCCGTCAACCCCGGAAGTTCTAAAAAAACCTACTTGATACTACTTGATTGGGTTATTGTCCGGATACTTTGATGAACCGGCCGGTATGCAACCGGCCTTTTTCATCTGCCAGCCGGACGAAATAAAGTCCTGGGGCTAAAGGCCCTATATCCAATCTCTCAAAGCTTGTCAATTTTTTATTCCAGCGCCCGGTCACCTTCTGGCCATCAGCGTTGAATACCTCGACCCTGGTTTCTCCGGTTATTTCCAACCCCGAAATATTCAATTCCGCAGTAGCCGGGTTGGGTGCCAGTACTAGTTCACCGGACCGAACCGGGACGTAGACCCCGGAAACAGGTGAATAACTGTACTTGCCGTCAAAGTCTACCTGCCGGAGCCGGTAGTAATTCATGCCGGGCGCCGGCGATTCATCCCAGAGGCTGTACGTCAGGATGCGGTCCGACTCTCCGGCGCCTTTTAGCCGGCCGATCTCCTCAAAGGTCCTGCCGTCTGTGCTGCTTTCCACCGCCATGAAATCGTTGTTGTGCTCGCTGGCAGTCGACCAGGTCACCAATACCTTTTTCTCTTCCGCCAGGCGGGCCTCAAAAGCGATCAGGGTGATGGGCAGTACCGTCTGGTTGGCGTTCAGCGTACCGATTGACTTCGGCACCATCATGTTCCAGTTGAGGTCCTGAGGGCAGGCCCCTTCGCCTTCCAGCTGCAGAGAAGTCCCTGCTTCGAAAGCGCCGCTCTCAAAGGCGCCGGTTCCATTGGATTGCACGATCAGATCGGAAGTCATTCCGGCAGCGGCTCCGTCAATTGCCGTGAAGGCATTCCGGTATCCCAGGAATTGCACGACGGTCTGGGTAATGGTATTGTAAAGTGCAATACCCCCTGAGCCGTCGGCCATTCCTGGAACCGGAAACCACAAGGCTCCGTAACCATTGCCTTCATTGTCAATGCGGTCATACAGAGGCAAAACCAGGTACAATTGCCCTTGGTTCGGGCTGATTGTCTCATAAAAAAGCAACTCATAGCCGTCGAGGCTGAAATTTGCGGGTCCTGCGACCTCTACCCCTTCGTCAACGTCCTCGCCGTTATTCTCATAATGGATCTCGTTGATGAACACCACATCATGACCGCCCAGATCGGGGCAGCCGTCAAACGGTACGGCATCCAGCTCAATACCCGGACTCCAGTTGAAATTCCGCCGGGCAAAAATCTTGACGAAATACTTCGTCTCGTTGTCCAGTCCGGTGATCGTGACCGTGCCGCCGCTGCCCAGATATGCCGGGAACTCGTCGCCCGGAAAATCACCGGAAGGATCGGAACCCATCCCGAAAACAGGATTGGCGGCATATTGCCCGCCGTTGCCGGAGGGAACGCCGGTGATCGGGTGCGTCGAAACCACCGCCAGTATCTGGTCGAAACAGTCGGGTGTTGTCCAGGACAGGCTGAGTTTTCCGTCAGCGGCAAAACTCAGGGTGTCCTTTACGTCGCCGGGGTGCAGGCACTGCATGGTTACGTCGAGCAGGCTGGGACCGGCCAGGTTGTAACAATAATCCGTGGAATTATAAGGAAACAAAGTGCAATAGTAGTGCGCACCTTCTTCCAGGTTTTCAACCGGGATGGTGGTGTTCCAGGGGCCGGCGTAAACCACAAATGCGCTCTCGTTCAAGGCACTGCCGTCGCCAAAAACCGGATCGCCGGTGTATATTTCCCCGTTGCAGGGTTTGCCGCTCACGGCCTGACCTTTTTGCATGACCACCAGGCAGCCGTCTCCCAGGCCGGAACCCAGATGGAGATCCAGGGAGTTCAAACCGATATTGACCGCCGAAAGGCTGCCCGCCAACGGGGGAGGTGTACACGCCGCCGTGACCGAACCCAGCAACCGGACGTTCTTCAGGTACCAGAACCCGTTTCCGGATTCGCTGGCATAGGCGTACCACCGGAAACAAAGCTGATCGGCGTTGCAGCCGCTGACCGGAAGACTGGTCAGGGTATGGGTTCGCTCGTGCGGATCGTCCGGCACCGCGATGGAATCCAGTCGGGTAGCGGTAACAAACCCGTCGGAAGAATACCAGATTTCGAAAGCCCTGGGGCCGACGCCTGTACGGCTTTCGGAAAATTCCAGGCCGGTTATATTCACTGTACGGCCTGCATTGGGGATCAGGCAGACCTCCAGGTAATCCTGGGAAGATTTTTCATCACCGAGCGACCACCCCCTGGCGCCGCCGCCGTTTGCATTGAACTGCAGACCGCTGACACCGTTTCCGCGTTGGAGAACAGTTGCCGATAAGCCCGTTTGCACATTGACGGCATGGTCTTGGTTGGCATTGTCCAGCGGCCACTTCGCCAGATTCTGACTCTGAACAGGCCGGCTGATCGAAAAAATCAGTAACAGAATGAGGCCGGCATCTAAAATTGTGCGATTGAATTGCATGTATGTCAGGGATTATAATTCAAAAATCACTTGCGTAAATCTTTAAAGTCGGATCGCTTCCGCCCTGCAAATCGCACGCAGGGGGATTTCGGTTTGAAAAGGGAAGGCTGACCCGGATTCAGGTCATTTGCACACCACTGATAGCGGCTCGGTTGTAAAGGAAATCTTAAGAAGTTGCTTTAGTGCTCAACGGCTGGGCTGACAAAGGAGATTGTTCGCTTTTTATAAGTAAACGGTCGATTACAATTGGTAAACGGTCGTTTTTGTGAGGTAAAGGTAGTTTATTTTAAAAAACATATCAACTTTTTTTTAAAAAAATATTGTTTTGGACCTAAAATGAGGACGCCGGCCGGGATAAACTCCCGCCGGCGCCTTGAAATTCAACTACTATGGTAATAACTTTTATTAGAACAGAATTCCGGCCGACAGGAACAGGATATTGCTCTTGGCCTCGATATTCTTATTGGAGAATACATTGTTCAACCCGAATTCATACTGGAGGTCAAGCGAAATGATGCCCAGGTCCAGGCCGGTACCGACATTGAAACCCCAGCGGACGTCGTTGAAGGCATTGTCTTCGAACCCGGGTAAGCCGTCATCTGTGCTGAGAATAAAAGCCGCACTGGGGCCGGTAAACAGCCTGAATCCCAACCGGTCGCCGGAGATGAAGTCGCCCCCGATATACAACGGGATCCTTACACCCTCCATCTTGACGTCGTAGTCAAATAACCCGCCGATGCCCTCAAACCTTGAATTGTAACGGAAGTACTGACCGCCGATGGACACATAGAATTTGTCGCCCGACCGGATGTCAGCGCCGATATGGTAGCCGGACTTGCCGTTGAATTCGCCGTCGTCATAGTTTTCGTCGAAATTGAAAAGGTTGACGCCGACCTTGGGGATAATTCTCGTTTGGGCTGATAATGCAAAGGCGGTACCTGCGATAAGGCTGATGATTAACAGGATCTTTTTCATATATGTTTTTGGTTTATGTTAGTTAACAATGAATTTTGGCGATTGTTCGGAAAGGGCGTCATACCCTCCGGATCCCGCCGAAAATCAGGGTTAACAAGAACAGGACGATGAAAATGTAGAAAACTACTTTGGCAATGGCCATGGCGCCCGAAGCGATACCGCCGAAGCCGAACAGCGCGGCAATAATGGCGATAATGAAAAAGGAAAGAGCTAATCGTAGCATGATGAAAGTTTTTATTTGGTTATTGGAATGATTACCGCATTTGAATGGACCGGGGACGGTGAAAGGCCGGCGCATCGGTTTGATGCGCCGGCGTTTGAAATTACACCTAAGAACCCTATTCTAAAAGAAATTTTTCTGGTCAGGGGCTTCTGTAGTAAAACCCTTTTGGACGTCTCGTGTTCGGTAGACCGGCCCCCCAAAAGGGAATTCCGCAGGCATTTATCCGGCCATTTTTTTGTTGATGCGGAATTCGCCGGTCTCCTTGATTCTGACCTTCGATATGAAATTCAACATCTTGTGATCGGCGTAGGCGCCGTAAGAGGACGTCAGCGTACCCCTTCTGCCGTCGTTGGATTCGACGGCAAAAACGATAGACATGTCGCTGGGGTTGCTCTCGCCCTCAAACCGGTGGTATTCCACGATCGTCATTTCATCTGCCGAATACTGTCTGCCGGTTTCGATGCCGTGCATCTGGTCTTCCTCGAATTTGTAGTTGTCGGTATAGCCTCTTTGCTGAAGGCTGGCAAGCGCATCTACCAACGTATCGTATTTATAGAATTTCATGGCAGTTTTTATTTTGATTCATCTCTAAAACAACCTCGCGGCATCCAGGTTCGGTCGGTTTAGTCAAAGCAGATATCCGAACATGCCGGCCGGTATGGGGGTTTAAAATGAAAAATCCAAAAACCATGAAACAGTCAAAAATTTTATTGGCGGCCTTGATCCTGCTGGTGGGATTTACCACCTTTTCCTGCACCAATGCAAGCCGCAATGACCTGGAAGATGCCGGGGATAAGATCTCTGATGCCGTAAAAAAAGATAAGGAGGTTCTCTCTGACGAACTGAGGCAAACCAAAGTGGCCATCAATGAAAAAATAGCCGATCTCCGCATCCGTCTGGACAATGCAACCGATGAAACCAAAGACGATATCAACCGGCAGTTGAATGAGTTGGACCAATGGTCCAAGGAAGTGGATCAGAAAATGGACCGCCTCGGTGAGCAAGTAGACGACGGCTGGGACGCCTTTAAGGCTGATGTTCGGGAAACCATCAGAAAAATTGATGATAACCTGAAAACATCCAACGATAACGGCTGATAATAGCAGGTTTCTTTAACCGCGCAGCCGGGGTGGTTAAAGCCCCGGCTTTTTTATTTTACAGGGTTTGAACGGTCAGCTGAGACATGAAGACCAGAAAGAAAAGCAGCAGCACCAGGCCTTCCCACCGGGTGATGATCCGGTTGTTGGAAATAATGCCGAATAAAACGGTCATGGCGACCATCAGCGGAAGGTGAAAGCTCAAAATGTTTTCCGGAATGACCAGTTTGCCGAAAAAGGACGGTACCCCCATAACCACAAAGGTGTTGAAAACATTCGAACCGAGTACATTGCCGACCGCAATCTCCGGCTTACCCTTGCGGGCAGCCTTGATGCTGACAATGATCTCAGGGAGCGAGGTGCCGATGGCCACTGCCGATAAAGCGATAATCTCCGACGAAATGCCGGCCATAACAGATAGTTTCTGGATGGCAAAAATGGTATAATCGGCTCCCAGCCAGACCAGCGCGCCCCCCACCGCCAGCATGGCATACGTTCGCCAGGAAACCTTATACCGCATCGTTTCGCCGCCACTGGTATCCGATTTGAAGGTGTAACCCAGGAAAATGGCGATCCCGCCCATGAAGATCAAGGCTTCGAACAGGGTGAAATGCCGGTCGGCCAGCACGAACCACAGCAAAAAGGCCGACGCCCAAAGAAAGGGCATGTCCATTTTCCAGATGTCGTTCTCCATGATCATCTGCCGGGAAACCAGCGCGGAAAGCCCAAGGACCAGGGCAATATTCGTGATGTTCGAGCCGACGACGTTGCCGATCACGATTTCCGAATTGCCGCTCAGAACCGCCGCGATCGACGTGGCCAGTTCGGGCAGGGAGGTGCCGAAAGCTACAATGGTTACCCCGATGATAAAAGGCGGAATGCCCCATCCAAGCCCGATAGACTCGGCGGCATTGATAAACCAGTCGGATGCTTTCAGCAAAACGGCCAGGCTCAGTACGAACAGGCCGGAATAAAGCAGTAAATCTCCCATGTCATATGTTGGTCAGGCAAACTTTCAGGCTGTCCCGCCAATACGGGATTTCCAGGTTGAAAGTCGTCTTGATTTTACTTTTATCAAGCAGGCTGTACGGCGGCCTTTCTGCCGGAGTGGGGTAGTCCCTGGTTGCGATCGGGATGACCTCGCAGGGCAAACCCGACAGGTCAAAAACGGCCTTGGCAAAATCATACCAGCTGGCAACGCCCTCGTTGCTGTAATGATAAATACCGAAAGGCAGCAGCTCCTCGGCCGCCCCTGACACCAACACGCTAATAATGGTCAGGACCGCTGCTGCAAGATCCGGACCGTAAGTGGGCGTTCCAACCTGGTCGCACACCACGGATAACCGATCCTTTTCAGCGCCTAACCGAAGCATGGTCCGGACGAAATTATGCCCGAATTCGGAGTAGATCCAGGACGCGCGGATCAATACGGTGCGCGGATTTGCAGCCAGAACGCCTTTTTCTCCGGCCAGTTTGGACCGGGCATAAACGCCTTTGGGGCCGGTGGGATCGTCTTCCCTGAACGGCACGCCGTTGCCTCCGTGAAAAACATAATCGGTCGAAAAATGGATCAGGGCGCATCCGTTTTCAAAAGTCTTTTCGGCCAGGTATGCCGCACCGTCGGCGTTGATGGCGAAAGCGGCCGCTGTTTCCTGTTCCGCACGGTCGACGGCAGTATAAGCCGCGCAGTTAATGCAAAAATCAAATGCATGGCGCCGGAAAAATTCGTCGACGCTGAGGCTGTCCGCAATATCCAGCTCCGACCGGGAGGCAAACCGGAATGACAAGGCCGGAAAATTTCCGGATACAGCCCGGAAGCTTTGCCCCATCTGACCGTCGGCGCCGCATACCAGAATCTTGGTCATTGGTCTGCTTTATGTGGCGTGTCCGTCGTCGAAAATACCTTTCGGCGAAAACCCGCAGCCATTATTGTTCCGGCAGAACCGCCGGATTCATGCCCATCGTCGAAAACCCGCCGTCGTGGTACAGGTTTTGCATGGTGACCATCCGGGTCAGGTCGGAGAACATGACGATGCAGTAATCCGCACACGAAGCCGCACTGGCATTGCCGAGGGGCGACATCTTGTCCGCGTAACCGAAGAATTCGCTGAACCCTTTGACGCCGCTTCCGGCAGTGGTCATGGTCGGCGACTGGGAAATGGTGTTCACCCGGATCTTGTTGCGGGTCCCGAAATGGTAGCCGAAACTTCTGGCGAAGGACTCCAGCAGGGCTTTCGACTCCGCCATTTCGCTGTAATCCGGAAAGACCCGTTGCGCGGCAATGTAGGAAAGCGCCAGAATGGAACCCCAGTCGTTCATGGCGTCCATCTTCCAGATGACCTGCATCACTTTGTGGAACGATATGGCAGAAATATCGAACGTCTTTTGCATGAAATCATAATTCAAGTCCGTATATTCCCTGCCTTTTCTGACATTTAGCGACATGCCGATCGAGTGCAGGACAAAGTCTATTTTACCCCCGAGAACCTCCATGGATTTGGTGAACAGGTTTTCCAGGTCTTCCATGCTGGTGGCGTCGGCGGGAATGATCTCCGCATTCAGCTTATCGCCCAGTATCTTGAGTTGTCCCATGCGCAGGGCAACCGGCGCATTGGTCAGGGTGATGGTCGCTCCTTCTTCCACGCAACGCTCTGCTACGTGCCAGGCCATGGACTTCTCGTCCAGCGCGCCGAATATGATGCCCTTTTTGCCTGCTAAAAGATTATTCGCCATAACTTTTTTTGTCCTTTTTGATTTTTGGCGGGTAAAGTTCCGCAAAAAAAACGGTTTTTTAAAGCCGGACTTCCGGACGGGGGCTGAATTATTTTTCCTGTCCGGGCTCGCCGAGTCAGCTTTGAATGCCCTCAATGCGTTATGCAATAATATACCCGACTTATGAAATATTTCCTCTTGTGTTGCTTCCTTTCCGGAGTCCTCCTCGCCAACGCACAAAGAATACCGGATATCGGTATGAAGAATGCCGATAAGATCGACGTCCCTTTTGAACTTGAGAACAACTTCATCATCATCAGCGTCATTTTCAACCGGGTTTTCCCGCTCAAGTTTATTGTGGATACCGGCGCCGAATATACCATTCTGACCCACAAGGAGATCACCGATCTGCTGCAGATCGATTATCACCGCGAATTTCCCATCCTGGGGGCGGATATGAAAACGGAGCTTAAAGGTTATCTGGCCCGCGGGATCGATCTCCAGATCGGCGGCATGCTGGCCAGCCAGAGGACGATCCTCGTCCTCGACGATGACTATTTCCGCTTTAACGAACTGGCCGGGATCGAGGTTCACGGCATCCTCGGCGCCGACCTGTTGCGCCGCTTTGTGGTCCGGATCAATTACCAGAAAAAGGTGATCACATTTTTTGACCCGGGCCATTTCCCGGAACCCCGCCAGGCTACCGTCCTTCCGATCGATGTCTACAGGAACAAACCTTATATTAATGTCGATGTCGGCATGCAGGATAAAAGCCTGGACAGCTTGAAGATGCTCATCGACACCGGCGCAAGCCTTGCATTGCTGGTACACACCGGCACGCTGCCCGGTTTCGAAACCCCTGCCAATGTGGTGCCCGGCAACATCGGCATGGGGCTTGGCGGTTTTCTGGAGGGATACAACGGCCGGATGGACTTCATCGACATAGGACCGCACCGCTTGCGGGGTGTGATCACCAATTTTCAGGACTTCCTGCCGGGGGCCAACCCTGAATTGATCAATCGGCGGAACGGGATTGTCGGCAACCAGGTCCTCGAACGCTTCAATGTGACCTTTGACTATATCCGGGAAAAACTGTACCTGGTGCCCAACCGCCATTTCAATGACAGGTTCCGTTTCGACAAGAGCGGCATGGCGCTGGTGGCCTCGGGGGTCCGGTTGGGCGAGATCGTTGTGCTCAGCGTCATTCCCGGGAGCCCGGCCGATGAGGTGGGCATCCTCCCGGGCGACCATATCAAGACCTTCAACGGGTTTTCAACCCGCTTGTTCAGCCTCGGCGATATTGTCTACCGGTTGAGCGGCCGGACCGGCAAACGCATCCGGCTCAACATCATCCGGGACGAAGTGAAATTTAAGGTAACTTTTAGATTAAGGGATTTGATTTAATTTGAAAAAATAGCTTTCTTTCGTCCATGGCAAAGCGTTTCCCCTTTTATCGCCAACTTGACGGCATGGACTGTGGCCCCGCAAGCCTCCAAATGGTGGCGGCTTATTACGGCCGGAATTACACCTTGCAAAACCTGCGGGAAAGCTGCTATATTGACCGGGAAGGGGTGTCCCTCCGCGGGATTGTCGAAGGCGCTGAAAGGATCGGATTGCGCAGCCTGCCGGTCCAGGTCCCCTTCCGGGCTGATTCGCCCGGTTCACCCAGCCTGCTGGCCGCCCCGCTGCCCTGCATTTGCCACTGGCAGCAAAATCACTTCGTCGTTCTTTATAAGTTGAATGAGAAATTCGCCTGGGTGGCTGATCCGGCAATCGGCAAGGTCAAATTGACCGTGGACGAATTCCTGCGCGGCTGGCGGCAAAACCACAGCTCCGGGATCGCACTCCTGCTCGAAACAACGCCGGCTTTTTTCGAAGCTGAAGGCGAGGCCGGAAATAAAACCGGGGTTGCCTACCTCCTCAATTACCTCAGGCCTTTTCGCCGCCTGATCTGGCAATTGGGGCTGGCGGTCCTGCTGGGCGGAGGCTTCCAGCTGATCTTCCCCTTCCTGACCCGAGCCGTGGTGGATATCGGAATCGAGAACCGGGATCTCAATTTCATCCGGATCGTCATTGCCGGCTATCTGATGCTGTTCCTGGGGCAGGTCACCGTGAATTTTATCCAAAGCTGGATCCTGCTCCATATCGGCGCCCGGGTAAATATCAACCTCATTGCCGATTTTCTGGTCAAGCTCATGCGGCTGCCGATCTCTTTCTTCGATACCAAACTGACCGGCGACCTCCTTCAACGCATCGGCGATCATAAACGCATTGAAGCCTTCCTGACAGCCTCCACCCTGAATGCTGTTTTTTCCGGCTTCCAGTTCCTCGTTTTCGGGGTCGTCCTGTGGATCTTCAATTCGGGGATCTTCCTGGTTTTTCTGGGGGCTTCCGTTTTATACCTGGGGTGGGTGCTTTACTTCATGCGATCCCGGGCCGCACTCGACCACCGGCGGTTCAAGGAGCTTTCAGAGAACCAAAGCGCGCTCATTGAGCTCATTCAGGGGATGACGGAGATCAAATTGCAGCGCAGCGAGATGAAGCGCAGATCTCAATGGATGCACATCCAGGCCAGGTTGTTCAGGGTGAACGTACAAGCCCTCGCACTCTCCCAGAAACAGGATATAGGCGCCGCCGTGATCAGCCAGTTAAAGGATATCATCATCCTGCTGATCGCCGCCAACGCCGTCATCATCGGCGAAATGACACTGGGTACCATGCTGGCCATCCAATTCATTGCCGGTCAGCTCAACGGGCCGCTCCTGCAGTTCGTCGCCTTCGTACGCGCCTTCCAGGATGCGAGGATCAGCCTGGAACGACTCGGCGAGATCCACGAAAAAGAGGATGAACGCAGGGATGAACACCAGCTCGGCATCCTGCCCGCAAAAGGCGGCTTTTCGATCCGCCAATTGTCCTTTCGGTACAACCCCCTGGCCAATTTTGCCCTTCAGGGCATCGATCTTGAAATTCCGGAAGGCAAGGTCACTGCAATCGTCGGCGCGAGCGGCAGCGGCAAAACCACCCTGCTCAAGTTGCTGCTTGGTTTTTATCAGCCGACCGAAGGTCAGGTCAGGGTAGGGGGGCTCCAATTGTCCAATATCGACCCCGACCTGTGGCGGCAACAATGCGGCGCCGTTATGCAGGACGGCTTTATTTTTTCCGATACGATTGCCAATAACATCGCCGAGAGCGATGACCGGGTAAACAAAGCGAGATTGCTCAAAGCGGTCCAGGCAGCCCATATCCAGGCGTTCATCGAGTCGCTCCCACTGAATTACAATACCCGCATAGGCGCCAGAGGCAACGGCCTGAGCCAGGGGCAGCGCCAGCGCCTGCTGATCGCCAGAGCCGTTTATAAGGACCCGCCGTATCTCTTTTTTGATGAGGCCACCAACGCGCTCGATGCCGAGAATGAAAGGGTCATCCTGGAAAACCTCGACCGTTTTTTTGCAGGAAGGACCGTGGTCGTCGTCGCGCACCGCCTCAGCACGGTAAAGAACGCCGACCAGATCATTGTCCTCGAAAACGGACAACTCGTTGAAAAAGGTACCCACCCGCAATTGGTCGAACAAAAAGGCGCCTACTACCGTTTGGTTAAGAACCAGCTCGAACTGGGCGAATGACGCGATTACCTGAAATTACCGGATAGGTCCAATCGCCGGTACCTCACTGCTTACTTTTCTATCCTGCGGATTCAACCGGTGGTTTTCCGTGCATGCCGGCCTCATTTCGTGCCGGCAGGGTGGGCCGGATTGGGTTTGTGAGATCAAATTGCTGTCGTTTTTCCGGCGTATGGACCGGCGACGTAAAATTTTACGTCCCTACTGACAACTGACAACTGACAACTGACAACTATATAAGGCGTGTTCATCCATTCAAAAGACATTTTTATATAAAAATTTACCGACTCCGGCGATACTTTCTTATCCTTGACCCCGAATTTGTGGTATTCAGCTATTACTTGTTTCGGGTCGGCCTGGCAGCGCAGTTTTGGGCGACTGCCCGGCTGCACCCAGATAAAACACCTCTTTTTATGAAGTTTAGGCATTTTTTCATCCTGATTGGGATGCTGGGATTCTGCGCTGCTGGATACGCGCAATCATCGCAGTGGTCTTTGCTCCAATGCATTGATTATGCCCGCAACAATAGCTTGTCGCTCAAACAGGCTGAATACAACGTGGCGCTCGCCAGGGCAACCGAGAAGCAAAGCAAGATGCAGCGCCTCCCCAGCCTCAACGGCTCCGCTCAATACGGTTATTCATTCGGCCGTACCATCGACCCCACCACCAACGCGTTCCTCAATCAGAGTTTCGGCTTTGCCGGCTTCTCTGTCAATTCGGGCGCTATCCTCTATGCGGGCAACTCCATCAACAATTCCATCAAACAAAGCAAGATCGACCTGGAAGCCGCCAAAATGGACGGCCAGGCCTCATCGAATGATCTCTCACTCCAGGTAGCCTCGGCTTACCTGAATATCCTGCTTTCGGAAGAACAACAGGAAAATGCGGAAAAAAGGCTGGAGCAATCCAGGCGCCAGTTGGCACAGACCGACAAATTCATCCAGGCGGGCACCCTGCCGGCCAACGACCGGCTGGATTTTGTCGCTCAAATCGCCAGGGACGAACAGTCCATTATCGATGCCCAAAACCTGGTCAACGCCTACTACCTCAACCTAAAGCAGCTCATGCTGCTGGATCCCAACCAGAATCTGGAGATCGTTCGGCCGGATATTGACATCCCTGCCGATATGGACCCCAATCTGTACCAACTGGAGGATGTATACCAGCGGGCGCTGCAGACCCAGCCGCAGATCAAGGCTTCGGACCTCCGGGTGGAAAGCGCTCACCTCGGCGAAAGCATTGCCAGGTCGAACGTCCTGCCGACTTTGTCCATCAACGGTTCGCTTAGCTCCAACTACTCGAACCAGGCCAAGGATTTTGCCAATCCCATCGACCCCCAGACGGTTCTTTCCGATCCCACGCCCGTCGTCATCAACGGCTCGGCAGCTTCCGTCCAGTTTTTCGATCAGCGGGTTGCCGGATATCCCGACAAGTCGTTTGCCGATCAGATCAACGAAAACTTCGGTCAAGGCATCGGCATCAGCCTGCAGGTACCCATATACAACAATTACAGGAACAAGCTGGCTATGGAACGCGCCAGGTTGAGCGCATTGACGTCGGAGGTCTCCAACCAACAGGCCAGACAACAACTGAAGACGGATGTACAACGCGCCATTGCCGACTCACAGGCAGCCAAACTGTCCTACGAAGCGGCCCAGCGCACAGTGGAAGCTGCCCAGGCGGCTTTCGGTAACGCCCAACGCCGGTTCGACCTCGGGGTGATCAACACCCTGGAATACGCAACAGCGGGGAATACCCTGGAGCAGGCCAAAGTCTCCCTGATTCAATCGAAATACCAGTATATTTTCAATACCAAGGTGGTTGATTTCTACCTGGGCAAGGAAATACGCTTGTAAATACAAGACACTCCTTTTACAATTGGAGCCCATTTTCAAGACACATTAAATTCAATCCTTATCAATGGCTAGTATCAAAAAAAAGAAAAAAGGCAACTGGTGGATCTGGGTTCTGATCGGTGCGGTGGCGCTGCTCATTGTAGCAGCCGTCGTTTCCAATCGGAACAAGCCCAACGGCGAACGCGTATTCGTTGAAAAGGCTGAACGAAGGACCATTCAGGAAACCGTTTCTGCCAGCGGAAAGGTTTTTCCGGAGGTAGAGGTCAAAATCAGCTCGGACGTATCGGGTGAAGTGGTTGAATTGTTTGTCGAGGAAGGGGACTCTGTCGTTTCAGGCCAATTGCTGGCCCGCATCGATCCGGATTCCTACGAATCGCAGGTGGAAAGAGGCGTTGCCAGCCTGAATGCATCCAAGGCCAGCATGTCCAATGCCATCTCCAATGTTGACGCTGTCAAGGCCCAATCCAAGCAGATCGAAGCCCAGCTGATCAACGCCAGGGATATCCACAAACGGAACGAACAATTGAAAAAGGACGGCGTCATTTCCGATGCGGATTTCGAATCGTCCCTGGCCAACGTCCGGGCGCTGGAAGCCAACCTGGCGGCCGCCCAGGCCAATATCCGCTCCGCAGAGGAAAGCGCAAAAGGCGCCAGGTTCTCCGTGGAGAGCTCCGAAGCCGGGCTGAAAGAATTGAGGACAAGCCTGCGGCGCACCACGATCTACGCGCCGACCAGCGGGATCATCTCCCAACTCAACATCGAACAGGGCGAACGCGTGGTCGGTACCATCCAGATGGCCGGTACGGAAATGATGCGGATCGCTAACCTGGAAGTGATGGAAGTGCGGGTGGATGTCAGCGAAAATGATATCCCGCGGGTCACCCTCGGCGATGAAGCAGAGATCGAGGTCGACGCCTATGTAGGCCGAAAGTTCAAAGGTCACGTCACCCAGATCGCTCACTCGGCCACCAGCCTCGGCTCTTCCACTTCCCTGACCACCGACCAGGTAACCAACTTTGAGGTCAGGATCCGCGTCGATCCGGCTTCCTACACGGATCTGGTGACGGCTAAAAAACGCTACCCGTTCCGCCCCGGTATGTCGGCCTCTGTGGACATCAAGACCGAAGTCGAGGAAAATGTCGTCTGCGTGCCGATCCAGGCAGTGACCACCCGGGAGAAAAATCCGGGCAAAAAGGTTCGTCAGGTCGCCATGAAGGACGGCCAGTCAGGCGATAGCGAAGAAGATGAAGCCAAGCGGATCGAAGACCTTATGGAAGTGGTATTCGTCGCCATGCCCGGCGATACCGTTGATATGAAAGAGGTCAAAACCGGTATTCAGGATGACACCTATATCGTCATTACCAGCGGGCTGGAAGAAGGCGCAGAGATCATCACCGGACCCTACACCGCCATATCCCGGAAGCTGGAAAGAGGTAAGAAAATTGAGAAATCAACCGAAGATAAATTTTACGGGACCAAGGACAAGGAGTAAGGTTTAATCCTTTTCCGGACCCGTCTGAAGGACTGTTGAAGGCCGTTTCGATCCAGAAACGGCCTTCTTTTTTTGAGCAGACCAGCCGATTTCAGCGGCCTGAAAATGCGTTGCTTCGGGGAAATAAGGATGACCCAATATTGTTCGGCAATTTAAGGTGCTGTTTATTAGTTGATTATGGTAGATTTCCGCGAAAGCGGGGTGTGCCTGGTTCAGGACCGGCCCACCCGCTAAATTTTTATTCGGAATAAAATTTTGTTTTGTAAATTCCACAAGAAATTAATTTGTCTCTAATGGCCGGTTTTTATGGCTTTTTGAAGGAAATCCAGGGGTTCGCAAAAGAAAAATAAGCGCTAACGAATAAATGCGCCTGATTATTATTTAGACTTTATCTAAATAGAAATACTCGCCAAATAATTATTGTCAAAAAACTGCAATGAATTTTATCTTTGCGCCGATTCGGCGATGGCCGTTATTACTTTTTAAAAACAGAATTGTAACATGATATATAAGCCGCTGATTGGCCGCGCACTTGTGTTACCAGCCCTCGTGGTGCTTACAATTGCACTCAAAGCCCAGGATGCCGCACCAGCCGGTGATCCGACCGCAGGAAAAACGCTGTTCTTACAAAATTGTGGCTCCTGCCACGCCACCAACATGGTTACGCCGTCCATCGGCCCAGCCCTGGCCGGCGCGCGTGAAAGGTGGGCAGAGTACCCTGGAGACCTCTACAAGTGGATCCATAACTCTCAGGCGTTGATCGGGGAAGGACACCCCAGAGCCGTTGAGCTTTGGGAACAGTACAAGCCGGTCCAGATGACCAGCTTCCTGAGCCTCACCAATGAGGAAATCGACAACATCCTGGCCTATGTCGACCAGGTGGCCAGCGGAGCCAACAAGGTAGCTGGCGACCCCGGTGTCCAGACAGAACCACCCGGCGGGTCGAAATCAACGCCCAACACCGGCCTGTTCATTCTCCTGGCGGTCATTCTCGGCCTCCTGGCCGTCGTGCTGGCGCGCATCGTCTCCAACCTGAACTACATGATCCAGGTCAGGGAGGGCAACGCTCCGGAACGGCGCAAAACCCTGGTGGAACTCCTGACCTCCAAATGGGTCATCGGCTTCGTCGTATTTGCCCTCGTCGTTTTCGGCGGGTACACCACGGTGAACAACGCCATCCACCTGGGCCGCCAACAGGGCTACCAGCCGCAACAACCCATCAAATTCTCCCACGAGACGCACGCGGGCGTCCAGAAGATCGATTGCCAGTATTGCCACGACGGCGCACGCCGTTCCAAGCACTCGATCATCCCGGCCGCCAATACCTGCATGAACTGCCACCGGGCAGTCAAAGTGGGCTCCACCTACGGCACCGCCGAACTGACCAAGATCTTCGCTTCCATCGGCTACGACCCGTCCATCGACAAGTACGTCGACGGTTACGATCAGCTCAGCCAGGATGAGATCAAGCAGATCTATATGAAATGGATCTCCGATCAGTATCTGCAGAGCGACCAGGGCAAGGAAAGGCCCAGCGATGCCGAAGCAGTAGCCAATGACCAATGGCAGGGTATCGTTGACGCCCTTACCAATAAGGAAATGGACGACAACAGCATCTACGGCCCGATCGAATGGGTTCGTATCCACAACCTGCCTGACCACGTATATTTCAATCACTCCCAGCACGTTACGGTCGGCAAACTGCAATGCCAGACCTGCCACGGGCCGGTGGAGACCATGAAGGAACTGTACCAGTACTCGCCGCTGAGCATGGGCTGGTGCGTCAACTGCCACCGCCAGACCGAGGTGCAGTTCATGGATAATGAATACTACAAGAGCTTCAAGACCTACCACGAAGAGATCAAATCGGGCAAACGCTCGAAAGTGACGGTAGAGGAAATCGGCGGCCTTGAATGCCAGAAGTGTCATTATTAATTCATTCGCAAATTCGATCCAAGCATAAAATGAAAGATCAGCAACAGCTTTGGACAGGGGTGGAACAGTTGACCAACGATCCCGCCCTTCAGAAGATAGAACAGGAAGAATTCATCCACCTGCCCGTAGCCGAGCAGTTGGCCAAGGAAAACGGCGGTCAGTGGGAATCCAACCGCCGGGACTTCCTCAAGTACCTGGGTTTCGGGATCGGCGCGGCCACCATCGCCGCCGGTTGTGAGATCCCGGTGCGCAAAGCCATTCCTTATGTGGTCAAACCGGATACCATCGTGCCGGGGATTGCCACGTATTATGCTTCCTCCTTTGTTCAAGGCGGCGATTATTGCGCCGTACTGGTAAAAACCCGCGAAGGCCGCCCCATCAAGATCGAAGGGAACAGCTTCTCCAAGGTCACTATGGGCGGTACCAGCGCCAGGGCTCAGGCCAGCGTCCTGAGCCTGTATGATACCAACCGGCTCGACGGCCCCTACCGCATCGCCAACGGCGCTGTGGAAAAGCCGGTTCGCGGCAGCGCGCCCACCTGGATGGAAATCGATAACGAGATCGGCGGCAAACTGACCGAAGGCGCAAGGGTCCGGATCGTGAGCAATACGATCATGAGCCCGACAACAAAAAAGGCCATCGCCGATTTCTCCGCAAAATTCGCCAATACGGTTGTTGTAGAATACGACCCGGTTTCCAGCTCGGCTATCCTGCAGGCCAACGAAGCGTCCTTCGGCATGAGGGTAATTCCCGCCTACCACTTCGACGCCACCCGCATGATCGTCAGCTTTGACGCCGACTTCCTGGGCACCTGGATCTCGCCGGTCGAATTTGCCGCGCAATACGTCAAGACCCGCAAAATCTCCAATCCGAGCAAACCGGCCATGTCGCGCCATATCCAGATCGAAAGCCATATGAGCCTTACCGGCTCCAATGCCGATCACCGGATCATGGTCAAACCCTCCGAACAGGGCGCCGCCATCGCCGCGCTCTATAACGAAATCGCCGCTGCATCGGGCGGAACCCGCATCAGCGGCCCGGTATTGAACCCGGCCGCTGCCGCCAAGATCAAACAGGTCGCCAAAGAATTGCTCTCCCAACGCAGCACCTCGCTGGTTGTTTCGGGCAGCAACAATACCGGCGAACAGATCCTGGTCAACGCCATCAATGACCTCCTGGGCAACTACGGTCATACCCTGGATTTCAGCCGCCCCTCCAACCAGCGCAGGGGCATCGACGCCGATATCCAGAAGCTGATCGCAGAAATGAATGCCGGCCAGGTCGACGCCGTCTTCTTTATGGACGGCGCCAACCCCGCTTTCGATCTGCCCAATTCCGATAAATTCAGGGAAGCCCTGGCCAAGGTGAAACTCAAGGTCTCCTTCGCCGGCGTACCCAACGAAACGATGGCGCTTTGCGATTACGCCGCTCCCACCCACCACTACCTGGAAAGCTGGGGCGACGCCGAACCGAAAATGGGCCAGTTCAGCCTGATCCAGCCGGTCATCGCACCGATCTTCGCAACCCTGGGCCGCCCGGGTACCCGCCAGGCCGAGGAATCGCTCCTGCGCTGGGCCAAAAGCGAAGTATTCAACGCCGCCGCCGAGCAACCTTATATGGAATACCTGAAGGCGCACTGGGAAACCGTCCTGTTCCCGCAACAGACTACCTCCGCGACCTTCCAGATGTTCTGGGACCGCTCCCTGCACGACGGGGAGTTCGAATTGCCCGCCGCACCGCACCAACCTGCCTTTGCAGGCGATGTCAGCGCAGCGGCTGCCAAAGTCAGAAAACCAGGAAATTCCGAACTGGAAATTTCCTTCTTCGAAACCGTCAATATGGGCACGGGCCAATACGCCGGCAACCCCTGGCTGATGGAAATGCCGGACCCGATCACGCGCTGCGTCTGGGGCAACTACCTGGCCGTTCCGGTGAAATGGGAAGGCGGAAATGCCTTCAAATCCTTTAAAAACCTCAACCGCAGCGAAGTTTATCGCGAAGCGGACAAGGTGGATGTAGAGGTAAACGGCTCAAAACAGACCTGTACGGCTGTCCTTCAGTTCGGTCAGATGGAAGGCACGGTAGCCCTGGCATTGGGTTACGGCCGCACCATGACCGGTCAGATGGGGCGCGCACTGGGCCACAATATCGGCAACGATGTATATCCTTTCCTCTCCATTGACGCCGACGGCAACACCCAGTACTACGGTGCGGTTTCCGTTTCCGACAAGGTAGGGAAAGAGAACGAATTCGCCTGCGTGCAGAACCACCACAGCATGGGCCTTACCGCCAAGGACGCCAACGGCCAACCCATCGTGGACGAAAGTACCGGCGAGCCCCTGAATGTGGACGAAAAATCCACCATGACCCTGGGCTCCGGCTTCCAGGGCGGTCTCGTGGATCGTTCCATCATTTATCGCGGCAACCTCGATGAACTGAAGGAAGTCATCGAACATATCGAAGAAAGACGGTCGGAAGCTGCCGAACTGAACATCCAAACGCTGTATCCGTACGAGAAATATAAAGAGAAATTCTACAGCCAGGGGCACCACTGGGCCATGCACGTCGACCTGAACGCCTGCATCGGTTGCGGCGCCTGCCAGGTAGCCTGCGTTGCCGAGAACAACGTACCCGTGGTCGGCAAACACGAAGTGTTCCGCCACCATGAAATGACCTGGTTGCGGATCGACCGCTACTTCTTCGGCGATTACGAGAACCCGAATGTGGTGTACCAGCCGATGATGTGCCAGCACTGCGACAACGCGCCTTGCGAGAACGTTTGCCCGGTAGCCGCAACCAACCACAGCTCGGAAGGTCTCAACCAGATGACCTACAACCGCTGCATCGGTACCCGCTACTGCGCCAACAACTGCCCCTATAAAGTACGCCGCTTTAACTGGCTGGACTTCACGACGGCCGACCTCTTCTCCAGCAACGAACCGCTGGTGCAGGACGAGACCCTGCCCTTCGGCGCCGACAACCTCACGCGGATGGTCCTCAACCCAGACGTAACGGTCCGGTCCCGCGGTGTGATCGAAAAGTGCAGCTTCTGCGTACAACGCATCCAGGAAGGGAAACTGACCGCCAAGAAGGAAGGCCGCCAGCTGCACGACAACGACGTCAAAACAGCCTGCCAGACAGCGTGCCCCACCGGCGCTATCGTTTTCGGCGACGGCAACAACCAGGAAGGCGAAGTGTCCAAGCGGATAGCCAACCCGCTGAACTACCTGGTCCTTGAAGAAATCAATACCCAACCTTCGGTCTATTACCAGGCTAGAATTGTAAACCGTACCGAAGAATTGGCTTAAGTTTAAAAAACAGCAATCATTCATCAAAGTATGAGCGCACCAGTATCAATTATACGCAACCCCTTGATCGAGGGCGGTAAAACCTACCACCAGATCACGGAGGACATTTGCTCGCCAACGGAGCGTACGCCGAGCAAGGCGTGGGTCATTGCTTTCCTTTTCGCAGCGACCGGCCTGGCTTTCTACGTTTTCTGCGTTGGCTGGACCATCTGGGTCGGTATCGGCTCCTGGAACCTGAACCGGACCATCGGCTGGGGCTGGGACATCACCAACTTCGTTTGGTGGGTCGGTATCGGTCACGCAGGCACCCTGATCTCCGCCATTCTTTTGCTGTTCAGGCAGAAATGGCGTACCGGGGTGAACCGCGCAGCGGAAGCCATGACCATCTTCGCGGTTATTTGCGCCGGCCAGTTCCCGCTGATCCACATGGGGCGGCTTTGGCTGGGTTTCTTCATCTTCCCGTATCCCAATACCAGGGGCCCGCTTTGGGTGAACTTCAACTCGCCGCTGTTGTGGGACGTGTTCGCCATCTCCACCTATTTCACGGTGTCCCTTTTGTTCTGGTATACGGGCCTGGTGCCTGACTTTGCTACCATCCGCGACCGGGCAAAAGGCCTTCGCCGGAAGCTCTACAACGTGCTTTCCTTCGGATGGACCGGCTCGGCCAAACACTGGCAACGCCACGAAAGCCTTTCGCTGGTGCTGGCCGGTCTGGCAACGCCGCTGGTGCTTTCGGTTCACACCATCGTATCCTTCGACTTCGCCACTTCCGTGATCCCGGGCTGGCACACTACCATCTTTCCGCCGTACTTCGTTGCGGGCGCCATCTTCTCCGGTTTCGCCATGGTGCAAACCCTGATGGTGATCACCCGGAAGACCCACGGATTGCAGCAATACATCACACTGGAGCATATTGAGAGTATGAACAAGGTGATCCTGCTGACCGGTACCATCGTAGGGGTAGCTTACCTGACGGAATTGTTCATCGCCTGGTACTCCGGGTATATTTACGAGCAATACGCCTTCGCCAACCGGGTTCTGGGCCCTTACTGGTGGTCGTATGTCGGCATGATGTCCTGCAACGTGTTGTCGCCGCAGGTGTTCTGGTTCAAACGGATTCGCAGGAGCATATACTGGACCTTTGTCATGTCGATCTTTGTGAATGTGGGGATGTGGTTCGAACGTTTTGTGATCATTGCCACCACGCTGGCGCGGGATTACCTGCCCTCCAGCTGGAGCTACTATACGCCGACCTGGGTTGAGATCGGTCTTTTTGTCGGTACCCTCGGATTGTTCTTTACCTGCTACCTGATCTTTGCCAGGGTCGCTCCGGTTGTTGCGGTAGCTGAGATCAAGGCGATCCTGAAAACGGCAGGCGACCAGTTTGTGGGCAAAAACGCCACCCACAGCCACCACCATGTTGAAACAACAGGCGGCCACCATTAATCCATTGAATAACGATTTTGAATCCTATCCGAAATGGCAAACGATAAAACGAAAGAAGTGCTCTACGGGCTGTACGACGACGAAACCGAGTTGTTGACAGCCGTTCACAAAGCCAGGGAAGAGCATATGGATATCATGGACGTGTTCACGCCCTTTCCGGTACACGGCCTGGATGAGGCAATGGGGCTGGCGGAAAGCCGCCTGCATATCGCGGGTTTCGTGTACGGCGCCATCGGCACGCTGACCGCTTTCCTGTTCATGACCTGGGTTTTTACGCGCGACTGGCCCATCATTTTCGGCGGCAAGCCGTATTGGTCCGTACCGGCGTTCATCCCCATCACGTTTGAATTCACGGTCCTCCTGGCATCCGTCGGGATGGTGGTCACTTTTTACGTGATCTGCGGCCTGGCGCCCC
Source organism: uncultured Lewinella sp. (assembly GCA_937873655.1). Lineage (GTDB taxonomy): Bacteria > Bacteroidota > Bacteroidia > Chitinophagales > Saprospiraceae > JACJYC01. The sequence continues at coordinate 26,712 of CALMYQ010000013.1, forward strand.
TGGCGAAAAACCCGGTCACCCTGGACGACCGCATCACGGATGACAAGTTTTGTCTGGCTTTCAATGCCAAGGGAGCTTCCGAATCGCAGATCGAGCAGCTCAAATCCTTCCTTTCCGGGACGGGCGCTTCGGAGGTGAATCTGAAAACCATTTGACGTAAAGAGAATGACATCGGCAATGAAAAATATTCAGCATCTGATTATCGCTTTCGCGGCGGCAATGATCCTCAACGCCTGTTCGCCTGCCGGCGGCACGTTCACGGGCAGCGAGTACATGCCGGACATGGCCCACTCCGTGGCTTACGAGGCGAATACCTACAACTACTATTATTACAACACCTGGGACGAGGCCAGCACATTCAAGCTCAAACAGCTGGCGATTGCCCGCGATCCGGTGAAAGGGACCATTCCGCGCGGTTATGCCGGCATTTATCTGGCGCCGACCTCCACAGCGCAGAATGCCATGCTGGACCGCCTGCACGGCCTTGACCAGATCAACGCCATCAGCGAGCCGATGAACGGCCACGCGCCTTATTATTATGCGGATTCGGAAGCCGGCAGAGCGCGCGCCATCGCTGAGATCACCGACAACCCTTACCCCATCACGGCTGCGGGCCTCGAAAAAGGCAAAGAGCTCTATACCTTGTACTGCGCGATCTGTCATGGCGACAAAGGTGACGGACAGGGCTACCTGGTGAACAGCGACGAGAACCCCAACGTGAAATATCCGCTGGTGCCGGCCATCTTCACCAAGGATACCTTCTATATGGCCTCCAACGGCCGGTTCTACCATACGATCATGTACGGCCGGAACGCCATGGGATCCTACGCCGACAAACTCGGCTATGAAGAGCGCTGGGAGGTGATCCATTATATCCGTTCGCTCCAGGCCAAGGCGCAGAAGCTGGAATACGATGAAGAAAAGAATACGTTTAATCCTGCTTTCGGTACGCCGGGCAAGCAGTTCCAGGCCATGCACGCCATGATGTCGACGGACATGGAAATGCAGCCGGGTGAAGCCCATGACGGCGAAACGCCTGCTGAAGGCGAAGGCACAGGTCATTCGCAGGAAGGCGGAAACGGCCACCAATAACGGCCGAAGTTAAATTGGAAAAAGGTTTTCTTTAAAAAGATCATCTATAACGATGGAAAATAACTATGTAATGTCTTCCAGGTTAAGGACCACACTGATCGGCGGGATCATCCTCGGCGCGCTTTGTATCCTCCTGACGATATTGGGCGATGACGAGCACCTTACCCGGTTCTGGTCCAATTACCTGCACAATACGGTTTTCTTTACCGGCATCGGATTCATTTCCCTGTTCATCCTGGCTGCCTTTACAACCGCGTATGCCGGGTGGTACTCCAGCTTCAAGCGGGTCTGGGAAGCCTATTCGCTGTTCCTGATCCCGGGCCTTGCGTTGCTGTCGGTACTTGTGATCGGCCTGCTGCTCAACTGGCACCACCTGTACCACTGGGCCAACAGCGCGGATGTGGCCAATGACGAAGTCCTTAAAGGGAAGTCTTCTTTCCTGAACAAGGGCTGGTATTCCATCGGTACCTTTGTCATTGTCGGCATCTGGATATTCGTAGCTCTGAAGATCAGGAGCCTGTCGCTGGCCGAGGATCAGCAAGGCACGGCTGACTACAGCTATCACCGCGCCATCCGCAGGTGGTCGGCCTTTTTCCTGCCGGTTGCCGGTTTTTCCAGCGCAGCCATCATCTGGCAATGGGTCATGTCGGTTGACGCCCACTGGTACAGCACCCTGTTCGCCTGGTATACCACGGCCAGCTGGTTCGTTTCAGCCATGGCGCTCACTATCCTGACCCTGATCTACCTGAAATCAAAAGGATATTTCCCGAACGTGACGGTCAACCACTTCCACGACCTCGGTAAATATATGTTCGCCTTCAGCGTTTTCTGGACTTATCTCTGGTTTTCGCAGTACATGCTGATCTGGTACGGCAACGTGGGGGAAGAAACGGTATACTTCAAACACCGCTACGCCAACTATCCGGTCATGTTCTACGGCAACCTGATCCTGAACTTCGTGCTGCCGTTCCTGATCCTGATGCGGAATGATTCGAAGCGCAAAACCGGCATCCTGGCGTTCACATCCGTCCTGCTGCTGTTTGGTCACTGGTGGGATTTCTTCCTGATGATCAAACCGGGCGTCCGGCAGACCATGATGCACATGACCGGCCATGCCGAGCATGCAGGCCCCGCGATCGAAAAATATGGGTTCCAGATGGGATTTACGCTTCCCGGACCGCTTGAGGTGGGGACCATGCTCGGATTCCTCTCCCTGTTCCTATGGGTGGTGCTGAGCCAGCTGGCCAAGGCCCCGCTGGTGCCTGCCAACGATCCGTACCTGGAGGAGAGCCTTCACCACCATGTGTGGCCTGAGGTTGAACATGAACATTGAAATTTGAATTTAAAGTTTGATCATAAACTATAATTTACCATGACGGCATTTTTAGCCATTTTATGTGTCTTTCTGATCGGCATCGTCGTCGTTCAGATCGGACGTGTCACGGAACTGGCTTCTAAGATCCGAGGTGAGGAGGAAATGCAGGATCGGACCAATAAAAGCAACGCCAGCCTGATGTTGGCGTTCATGGTCGTTTTCCTGGTCGCCTCCGTGTATTCGGCATATCACTACAAAAACTATATGCTGGGCTACGGTCCGCACGAATCGGCTTCGGCTCACGGCTCCACGCTGGACAGCATGTTCAAGATCACCCTGTTCTTCACGGGGATCGTGTTCGTGCTGACCCAGATCGCCCTTTTCTATTTCGCCTGGAAATACAAGGCCGACAAAAACCGGACGGCGGATTTCATTTCCCACGACAACAAGCTGGAAATGATCTGGACGCTGATCCCGGCAGTCGTCATGACTTACCTGGTTGTCGGCGGCCTGGATGCCTGGAATCAGGTAATGGCGGATATCCCGGAAGGCGCCGTTTCAACCTTGGTGCCGCAAAATGACAAGGAATTCCTGGAGATCGAGGCGACCGGCTGGCAATTCGGCTGGACCATCCGTTACCCCGGCGAAGACGGAAAGATCGGCAAGAAGAACTTCAAGCTGATTTCCAATAATAACCCGTTGGGCCAGGATTGGGCCGATGAGAAGAACCTGGACGACATGCACGTCGGGGAGATCGTGCTGCCGAAAGGCGCGCTGGTTCGCGTTCGGGTGACCTCCAAGGACGTTTTGCACAACTTCAACCTGCCGCATTTCCGCAACAAGATCGACGCGGTGCCGGGCATGCCGACCTATATCGTCTTCCGTCCAACCAAAACAACGGAAGAATACCGGCAAATGCTCAAGGACTACAAAGAATATCAGCGGCCGGATCCGAACGATGATACCAAAATGCTGTGGGAGACCTTCAACTACGAACTGACCTGCGCAGAACTCTGCGGAAAGGGCCACTACAGTATGCGCATGCTCGTGAAGATCGTCGAAGAACCCGAGTACCGCGCATGGCTTGAAAAGCAAAATTCTTATTATCTTTCCACCATCCGCTTCAAGGACGGCGACCCTTACAAGGATAAATTGTTTGACTTTGAAGTAAAGGCGCGGAAAGCGGAATTCGACGAAACCCTCGACAAGGCGCTGGCGGCGCAGGAAGCTGCGGCTAAAACCATCCGGCTGACCTATGTCAATTTCGAAACAGGCGGCGCCGACCTGACTTCGCTTTCACACTACGAACTGGATGACCTGGCCGATGCCATGAAGCGCTATCCCAATCTGCGCATCGAGGTAGCCGGTCATACGGATAACACAGGGTCGCCTGATGCCAACCAGACCTTGTCCGAACAGCGTGCGCAAGTGGTGTATGACTACCTGTCAAAAGCCGGCGTTTCCGCTGATCGCATGACGGCCAAAGGCTACGGACAAACCGTGCCGGTCGATACCAACGATACGGAGGCAGGCCGGGCCAAAAACAGGCGCACCGAATTTGTGATTCTCAACCAATAATGAACAAATTTGAAAGAAGGGCATTTAATTGCTGATTCTTCAAAAACGAATAAATCTTTATAGCGCATGGCAAACGCACATGTTCATCCGGAAACTCAAGAGGAACGTCTGATCGAAGAACACGGTTACGACGATCACTTTCATGAGCACCACCACGGCGACAAGTTCCAGTCGAACTTCCTGACGACCTATATTTTCAGTCAGGATCACAAGATCATCGCCCGCCAGTTCCTGATCACGGGTATGATCTGGGCGATTATCGGCGGTTTGATGTCGCTGGTTTTCCGCCTTCAACTGGGTTTTCCTGACGAGAGCCTCGCATGGCTCAAGCCGGTTCTGGGCAAGTGGATCACGGTCAGTGAAGCCGGTGTCGGTACGCTGTCCCAGGAGTTTTATTACGCCCTGGTGACCATGCACGGCACCATTATCGTATTCTTCGTGTTGACGGCGGGCCTCAGCGGCACTTTCAGCAACCTGCTGATCCCGTTGCAGGTCGGCGCCAGGGATATGGCTTCTCCGTTCCTGAACATGCTGTCCTACTGGTTCTTTTTCCTGGCCAGCGTGGTCATGTTTGCCTCCTTGTTCCTCAGCACCGGCCCGTTTGCCGGGGGCTGGACGGCCTATCCGCCGCTGAGCGCCTTACCGCAGGCTTCCGACGGCTCGGGCACGGGGATGACCCTATGGATCATCAGCCTTGTATTCTTTGTCGTTTCGGTACTGCTGGGCGGCATCAACTATATCACGACGGTATTGAACCTGCGCACGAAGGGGATGAGCATGTGGCGCATGCCGCTGACGATCTGGGCCTTCTTCGTGACGGCGATCCTGGGTCTGTTGTCCTTCCCGGTTCTCGCATCCGGTTTCTTCCTGCTGATGTTTGACCGCGGATTGGGCACGAGCTTTTACCTGAGTGAGATCTTCATCGGCGGGCAGGCGCTCGACCATGTCGGCGGCAGCCCGATCCTGTACCAGCACTTGTTCTGGTTCCTGGGCCACCCGGAGGTATATATCATCATTCTCCCCGCCATGGGGATTGTATCCGAAGTATTGTCTGTTCATGCGCGTAAGGCGATCTTCGGTTACAAGGCGATGGTTTATTCGATCCTGGCCATCGGCTTCCTGAGCTTTATCGTTTGGGCGCACCACATGTTCATGTCCGGTGTGAACCCCTTTATTTCGAACTTCTTCGTGATCTTTACGCTGATCATCGCCGTTCCTTCGGCGGTGAAGGTGTTCAACTGGATCACCACGTTATACAAAGGCAACATTCGCTTTACCGCGGCCAGCCTGTTTGCGATAGGTTTCGTGTCCATGTTTATCTCGGGCGGTCTGACCGGTATTTTCCTCGGTAACTCGGCCATCGACATCCAGATGCACGACACCTACTTTGTGGTTGCCCACTTCCATATTGTAATGGGTGTGGCGGCTTTCTTCGGCATGTTCGCGGGGGTCTATCACTGGTTCCCCAAAATGTTCGGCCGGTTCATGAACGAGACGCTGGGCAAGATCCACTTCTGGATCACCATGGTGGGCGCATATGCCATTTTCTGGCCGATGCACTACCTGGGCATGGCCGGCGTGCCGCGCCGGTATTACCGGTTCGATACGTTTGAAACCTTCCGCCATTTTGCAGAAATGAATAAATTCATCACGGTAGCGGCCGTTATCGTATTTGCCGCTCAGTTGCTGCTGGTGATCAACTTCTTCTACAGCATCTGGAAAGGGAAGAAAATGACCAACCCCAATCCGTGGGGGGCATCCACCCTGGAATGGACGACGCCGATCAATGTAGGGCACGGCAACTGGACCGGCAAGATCCCGGCAGTTCAGCGCTGGCCGTACGATTACGGCAAGGACGGCAGAGAGTTCATTCCGCAGATCGAACCGTTGAAAGACGGCGAGAGCGACGGCGGGCATTGACGGCGACAACTGAAACATTGCAGGTCGTAAATTCCTGAAAAAGAGAGACCTTGAACGTAAAAGTTGAAAAATCGGGCATTGGGCATCGAATCGGGGCAAAGGTCCGCGATTATAAAATGCTGATCAAATTCAGGCTGACGCTGACGGTTGTTTTTTCCTCTGTCATGGCTTTTTTGATCGCAGCCCAAACCGGCGCGAATCCGGTTGCCGTACTGGTGCTGGCGTTGGGCGGATTTCTGGTAACGGGAGCCGCGAACACGCTCAATCAGGTTATGGAAAAGGATTTTGACCGGCTGATGAAGCGGACGATGGACCGGCCGTTGGCGGCCGGCCGGATGCAGATCTCGGAAGCGGTTATGGCGGCCGGCCTGATGAGTTTGTTTGGGATCAGCCTGTTGGCGATGTTCAATCCGTGGACGGCTTTTCTGGGTACGGTGGCTATGCTGAGCTACGCATTCCTGTACACGCCGCTGAAGCGGATCACGCCGAATGCCGTAGCCGTAGGCGCCATACCGGGCGCGCTGCCGGTCATGATCGGGAGCGCGGCGGCGGAAGGTCAGATCACTTTGCTGGCCCTGGCGTTGTTTGCCCTGCAATTTTGCTGGCAGTTTCCTCACTTCTGGTCGATCGGTTGGCTGGGATACGAGGACTACCGCAATGCCGGGTACAAGCTGTTGCCGGCCAAGAGCCAACAGGACCGGAATACCGGCAAACAATCACTCCTGTATACCTTGTTCCTGGCGCCCATATCGGCGCTGCCCTTTCTGATGGGCATAAGCGGTGCGATTTCTCTGGGAATCGTGCTGGCCCTGACGGCGGGATACGCCTGGTTTGCCTGGCGGTTTTACAGGGATTGCAACCGCAAAGCGGCTCTGGGACTGATGTTTTATTCGTTTTTCTACATCCCGGTCGCTTTGATCGCATTTTATTTTGACAAAATATAGGAAGCGGTTTACCGCTTAAAATAATTTTCAATGACAAGCAACGCATCAGTGGCTAAAACAAATACACGGAACAAGATACACCCTCACAAATTCGCATTGTGGGCGGCCTGTGCCGGTATTGTCATGATGTTTGCTTCGCTGACCAGCGCGTACCTGGTCCGGCAGGCAGCCGGTAATTGGCTGGAGTTCCGCCTTCCGGAAATCTTTTTTGCCAGTACGGCGGCTATTGTAGCGAGCAGCCTGACATTGCACGGCTCTTACCTCGCGTTCATGCGGGGCAATGCGGGTCTTTATCGCGGCCTGATGGTGGCGACCGTGATCCTGGGCCTGACTTTCCTCGTCCTTCAATACGAAGGATGGCAGGCGCTTGTTGACATCGGCGTCCCGCTGAAGACGAACCCTTCGGGCGATTTCATTTATGTGATCTCCGGCCTGCATGCTGCCCATGTTCTGGGCGGGATCGGGGTATTGACGGTTGCCTTGCTGCACGCTTTCATGCTGGAATACAAGGTAACGGCCAATCGGAAGGTTCGCTTTGAACTGACGTTGACCTACTGGCATTTTGTAGACGCACTTTGGGTCTATCTGCTGGTGTTTTTTATTCTATCGGCTTGAATTTGAACTGAATATTACAAAACAAAGTCCAATAATGGCAAGCACAGATACTGCATTGGAAAAAGAAGTGCACCAACACGGTGGCGATTGGTCAGGCGGGACGGAACCGTTCAGGATCAGCTACGGAAAGCTGATGATGTGGTATTTCCTCCTCAGCGACGCGTTTACGTTCGCCGGATTCCTGATTGCTTACGGCGCGCTGCGCTTCAGCAGTCCGACCTGGCCGGTGCCGGATTACGTCTTTAAAACCCACCCTTTCGGCAAAACTGAATTGCCGCTGATCTTCGTAACCGTGATGTCATTCCTGCTGATCATCAGTTCTGTGACCATGGTACGCGCCGTACAGGAAGGTCATCGTGAAAACAGGCGGGGCGTTGTACTCTGGATGCTGCTGACCGTTCTGGGCGGCGTAGGCTTCCTGAGCTGCCAGGGCTGGGAATGGACCAACCTGATCGGCAGGGAGCATATGTCGGTTACCACCAACCCGTTCGGGACCCATACCGAAGCCGGGGTGTACCTGGACGAGAACGGCAAGGAGTCCGAAGAAACGTTCAGAGCCGGCAGCAGTTATATCATGCACAAAGCTGCAGTTGTCAATGATGAACATGCCGAAGCAGCCGAAGGCCATGGCGGGGAAAGCCATGCCGAAGCAGGCGACCACGGAGAAGAAAGCCATGCCGAAGGCGGTGAGCACCATACCATGACGGTCATGAAAAGCGAGCTGCCGATGGACAAACCCGGTTTCTATGTCGATGAGAGGGGCTATATTCACCGGAAGTTCAAGACATCGGAAGGCATCAGCTCCGGCGACGTCCAGATCGAGGCATTCGGCCCGTCGGCTTTTGGCGCCTTATTCTTCTTCATCACCGGTTTCCACGGTTTTCACGTATTATCCGGTGTGGTCTTCCTGCTGATTATCCTGATCAACGCGGCAAGCGGCCTGTATGTATCCCGGAAGAACGGCTATGAAATGGTAGAGAAGATCGGGTTATACTGGCACTTCGTGGATTTGGTCTGGGTTTTCGTATTCCTGGTTTTCTACCTGCTTTAATCCAATTCGATAAACAGCGTTAATTCAGCATAGCCATGAGCAATCTCAGCTACGAAGAATCAAAAAAGAAAGTGTTCAAAGGCCTTTGGCTCCTTGCCGGGGTAACCGTTGCAGAGGTCCTTATCTCTCTGTTCGGCAAAGGTTATATCGGCGGCGACATCGCGCACAGCGTCAGCTGGTTGATCTACATAGTAGGTCTGGCAATCATCACATTGTCCATTTATAAGGCCTATTTCATTATTTACGAGTTCATGCACATGCGGTACGAGGTCAAAACACTCGCCATGAGCGTACTGTTGCCGACCGTATTGCTTGTTTGGGCCATCATCGCTTTCTTCCAGGAAGGCGGCTCCTGGAAGGCCCGGCGTCAGCAGATCAAGGAAAAGAACGAACAGCCCGCCAAACAGGAGGGCATGCTCCAGGATGACCCCGAGACGATTCATCTCTGGGGATAAGCCGAAGCATTATGAAGGGAAAGAATCCGTTAAGTCTGGTGGGCGTTTTTTTGTTGCTGGTGGTTTTTCCCGCCGTTTCCTGGTACTACCTTGATTTGGGAAAGAACAGAAGAATGGACCAATTGTCCCAATTGAAGGACATAGGCCCTGTCCCCGTTTTTTCCTGGCCGGCCAACGGAAGCGGCCCTCTCAAAAAAGAAATGATCAGCGGCAAGATGTTGATTGCCTGCATTCTGCCGACAGGGGATCAAAACCTCCTGGCCGACTTCGGCGCTCAATTGAGCGAGTTGCATGAACAATTTGATGAAAGAAACGACTTGCTCTTCCCCATATACGTGCCCCATGCGCCTGAAGGGGATTCCAGCCTGACAGCCTTTGCAGGAAAATACGGGCTGAAGGACCCCGGGCAGGTTTTCTTCATCCCGGTACCGGCCGATTCCGTTTCCGCGGTGGCCGAAGCCTGGAAATTCCCGCTCAACGGCATTCAACCTGACAACAGCCCCTATCTGGCACTCTGCGATGTCAAGGGGATGATTCGTCGTTTTTTTGACCTTAAAAAACCCGATGAGATCGGCCAATTGGCGGAAGTAACCGCCATGATCCTGCCCTTGAAAAAAGATAAGGAATTAATATTCAGAAGAGAGCGCGAACGCTGATGGAAAACCTCAAACTGGCTAAAAAATTAAATGCCGCAGCCTGGATCATTACGGTTGCCGTGCTGGTCCTGGTCGGCCTGATGAGGCAGGTAAAGATCACCTTGCCGGATGGCTGGGACCTTGGGTTCCTGCCGCCCGCCCACGCTACCCTCAACGCACTGACAGCAGTCATGCTGATCGTTGCCTACGTGTTCATAAGGAAGAAAAAGATTGAAGCGCACCGCAAATCCATCTACGCGGCGCTGACCATGTCTCTGCTGTTTTTGTTGTCCTACGTAGCTTACCATTTTACTTCACCCGAAACCCTTTTCGGCGATTTGGACCACAATGGGGTGCTCAGTCCGGAAGAATTGGGCGCGGTAAGCAACCTCAGACCGGTTTACCTTGTTCTTTTATTGAGCCATATCGGCCTTGCCGCGGTGTCTTTACCCTTTATTTTGTTTACCTTTATCCGCGGATATACCGGGCAATATACCAGACACCGGAAAATGGCCAGATGGGTGTTTCCGGTATGGTTGTATGTCGCCGTTACGGGACCGATTTGTTATTTGATGCTGATGCCATATTATCCCTGAGATCATGAAAAACAGAATAGTCAAACTGATCCTTTTATCCTTGGTTTTTGTCCTGATTGCCGGAGCGACCTATGCTCAATGCCCTATGTGCCGGGCTGCAGCCGAAAGTAACCTGCAAAACGGCGGCGCTTCGGGCCGGGGCCTGAACATGGGTATCCTTTATATGCTGGCAACCCCCTATCTCCTGGTGGGTACCCTGGGCTATATCTGGTGGAAAAACCGGAAAAAGAGCGCAGAAGAATAAAATCCATTCACTGACAGCTTTGTTTTTATTGCCGTTCTTTACCCATAGGACGGACAGACATCCCTGATGCTTCATTTCACCTGAAATCCTCCTTTGTATGAAAAAAACATTTGCGGCTGTAATCCTCCCGGTTGCAGTGATATTTCTCTTCGGGGCCCTGAAGACCGACAAGTCCGTATTGGCGCCTTCCATTACCATTCCCACTGTTGACGGCACCTATGTTGAAGGTGTGGGCCTTTGTTTTGATGTCCGGATATCCGATCCGCTCAATACATCCACTACGGTTGACATAGTGGTAGACCCGGCGACAACAGCAACCCTTTCAACTGATTTTACCTATTCGCCCCAAACCGTGGAATTCCCGGCCGGGTTTTCCGGCAGCATGCCTGTTTGCGTGATCACGATCAACGACCAGACCCCGGAAGATATCGAGCTGATCCGGTTGAAACTGGCCAATCCGGGCAACGATGCGATGCTGCTGGATTCGGAGATCACCTTTACATTGTATGACAATGACTCCATCACCACGACCAACCCCTGCAAGGAGCTGTTCCTTTCGGAATATATCCAGGCTAATGTACCGCAACCTTCCGCAGCCATTGAAATATTCAACCCCGGCGAGATTCCGGCTGTTCTGGAAAATTACTCCCTTCGTTTGTATTTCAACGGGTCGACAGAAGCGAACATCCTGCCGCTGGAAGGGCTTTTACTGCCTGGAGAAACCTATGTGGTAGCCAACGAAAATTCCCACCCCAATGTTCTGGCGGTTGCCGATCGAACGGTACAGGTCAGTTTTACCGGCGACGATGCCATCGGGTTGTACAAAATTTACCCGCCGGCGTTTATTTGGTGACCGTTCATAAAGGAGATCAGCGCTTCACCCGGAGATTGATCCGCCAGGAATAGAGCGGCCGGCAAAATAAATCCTCCACCGCTTTCTCCTTAGGATTAATTTAACAAAACTTTGGGAATTCCTTTGCATTATTCCGGACGGGCGGCGCGTTTATAAGGAACATTGCATCATTTGCATAACCTTAAAAAACGTGAAAACCATGAGACAATCAATTGCATGGATCGCCTGTTTGCTGTTATTTTCCGCTTCTGCTGTTTCCGCCCAAACGACCTTTAACCCTAAGGTGGGGGTGAATGTTTCCGGCCTGGATGCCAAATTTTCCGACTACAAGACCGAAGCCCGCGCCGGCTGGAATGCCGGTTTTGACCTGCGCAGCGGCCGCGGCATTTTCTTTCTCAACCCGGGTGTGCACTATTTCAGCTATACGGCCCGCCTGATCCAGGACCCTGAAAGCAACGGCAACAACGTCAGCTTCAAGGATGAAACGACCATTCAAAGCCTTAAGGTGCCTTTGAACATCGGGCTTCGTCTGACAGGCGATAACGGCTTGCTCGGCATACACGCAAAAGGCGGTATTACGCCGACCTACGTCCTGAACGTCAAGGAACGTCCCAATTTCAGCCTGAATGTAGATGACCTGAACAGGTTCACCTGGGGCGCCAACGTCGGTGTCGGGGTTGATATCCTGTTCCTGACCGCGGAATTGAACTACGAGATGGGACTCAACGACTATTTCAAGGATGTAGAGGGCAAGAACAACACCCTGACACTGAGCGTGGGCCTGAAGTTTTAAAAACCGATAGCTTACGCATTTTATATAAAGCAATAGCCGGGTCCAATACGAGGATCCGGCTTTTTTATTTGGCGCGGCGCCGGATTTGAGGCAGTGGCCCCGACCGGGGAGGTGGTTCCGGCGATTTACAAATTTCCATTGTGGGCACTGCCTGCAAACCCGCCGTATACCATCAGCTTGAATTCCTCCGGCGTCAGATTGACCGCATTGGAAAAGCCGGTGCGAAGGTCGGTTACCGTTTTATTGCCGTCAAATATGCGCAGCACCTTCAGCGGGCCGGCAACGGGCTTTCCGTTTATCCTGATCTGTACCCTGACCGGTAGCGGATTGCGGTGGGAAAGATAGAACAGGGCCATGCCCTGCTCGCCCGGCAGCAAGGCCGAAAGGTTATACCCTTCAACCGCAATGACCTTTTTGTTTTTGGGGGCCTGAAAGGGGAGATCGAGCAATCTGAACAGCCCGCAGTAGAGATCGGTCAGGTACTCGATCTCAAAGGCGCCCTGGCCTTCCACGCACGACTCAAAGGTTAGTTCCGCCTTCTCGGGTTCGCCCCTCAGGAACCCCTCTGCAGATGCCATGAGAAAAGCCGTGTCGAGATACAGGTTCAGATAGCCGGAATTGACCGGATCAAAATCGGGCTTGTTGTATCGGTAGGCTTCGCTGATTTCCCGGATGGCATCGTCCTGGAAAAGCCGGTCGCGCAGGTTTTCTTTGCCGTCCTTGGCCCAGTCCCTTCGCGTCGGAAGGCCGCCTTGCTTGAGCCTGAGCGCGACGGTGCGCATACCCCGGTATTGGCGGTCATTATGCGCCAGGATACCGTTCTGGATATCTTCCTTGAGCTGGCTGATCCGGGCTTTGAATCCGTAATATTGCCAATTGGAGGTCTCTACGACATCGGTTGGCCGGCGCTCAAGGCGCTCGATCTGTTTTTCCAGCTGTTCCAGCGACCTGAGCAGGTCGCCGTAGAACCGCCTGCCGTTTTTTTCATCCGGCAATTTGGGGAACCAATTGTCTTCAATGGGATCGGTGAATTCCAGCGGGGTGATCCGCGGAACCAGCCGGTCGTTCTCCAGCAAGATATCAAAGAGAATAGGGGTTTCCGCATTGGTCCTCACCAATTGTTCGGCGGATAGGGTGGTGAGATCCTGTTCGATCTGGCGCTTCAGGGCCCGACCGCCCATCCTGGCGTCAAAACCGCGCCGGGCGACCCATTCGAGGGCGCCCTGTGAGATATTCAGCATTGTGCTTCGCCGCACAAAACCGTCGCGTTGCAGCAGTTCCTTGATCTGGATGCGGGCTATGTCGAGAATATGGGGCAGCTCCAGCGGTTTGAAAATGACGATCTGGTTGATGCGGTTGACGAATTCGGGCCTGAAATGCCGTTCGATGGCCTTAATGTAAACGGCGTCTTCCGCAGCCTGGGCCTGACCGAAGCCGATCCGGTTTTTGACTTCCTCGGAGCCCAGGTTGGAGGTCATGATGATGACCGTGTTGGTGAAGTCTGTGGTTCGGCCCAGGTGATCCGTCAGGCGGCCTTCGTCGAGGACCTGGAGCAGGATATCATATACGGCCGGGTGGGCTTTTTCGATCTCATCCAGGAGGAGAATGCCGAACGGTTGATAGCGCACCCGGCTGACCAGCTGGCCTTCGGGCATCCATTCGCTGCCCATCAGGCGATCGACCGCTCCGTCGTCGAGGTACTCGTTCATGTCCAGGCGGAGCAGATGGTTTTCGCTGCCCATCAATTGACGGCAGAGCACCTTGGCCGCCTGGGTTTTGCCGACGCCGGTAGGCCCGACGAACAGGAAGGAGCTGATCGGCCGGTCGGGGTCGTTGAGCTTGGCTTTGATCAGGTTGACGGCGCCTTCCAGGGCAAAGACGGCTTCGGGTTGTCCGACCAGTTGCGTAGTGAGGCCGGCGCGGATCTCGTCTTCCTCGAACGGTTGATTGATATCGAAAATGGTTTCGTTCAGACCGCTGAGGGACCGGAATTCCTCCCGGACGTCGGGGGCGTCCACCATGCTGTACCTGAATTTTGCCGTCAGTTTTTCCAGCAGGTCCAGTACGCCGCCGGGTAAAGCCCTGGAGCGGAGGTAGTTCCGGTGCAGGTCAATGAGCAGCTTGACGGCCTGGATAGAAATGGAACATTGGCGTTCCGCTTCCAGGTATTTCCGTTTTTCCAGGATGATCAGGTTGGCGGTATAGGGGTCGGGTTCATCCACCCGGATGATCTGGAACAATTCGCTGAACCGGCGGTCTTTTTCCTGTATGATGGACCATTCTTCCGGACTGGCCAGGAGGATCAGCTGCAATTGGCGCTTTTCCAGGTACGGCTTCAATACGTCGCTCAGGGTAAGCGAATTGGAAGCCGATTTCCCGACCCTGAGCAGGGCGATCGGGTTATCGACCAGCATTTTGTCGCGGATTTTGGATTTCTCGTAAGGATGCCGCAGATAGTTGATAATGGATTCAAACCGCTTTTCCCACATGCCGACAACACTCATGCCGGCGATGACCCGGTTGGGATCGAGCTTCCAGATCCGTTGAACCTTTTCCTTCCGGGTATTTTTGTGGCAATAGCGGTAAACGGCTTCCTCCACGATGGCGTTCTTCCCAACGCCAGGTGGGCCGACCAGCACGATGGGCGACGCCGCTCCGGTAAAAACGGTTTTGTAAACCTGTTGAACCAGGTCTTCCCGGTGATAGGCGCGATCGAGTTCGGACGGAAACCGGCTGTTGAGATCAAAACCGGTTTTTTCCACTTCCACCTCACCCTCGAATTCGGTGTCGTCGAACATTCGCCGGAAAAATTGGTGGTCAAAATCAGCCTCGAAACTGAATGGGCTGTGCGTAATGCGGACCGATACCTCGATGGCGGTGATGAATTCCCGCTTTCCGGCATAGGAAGCCGATATTTCCAGCTGGTCATCCTCCTCTTCTTCGTTCCGGAATTTTTTCAGCAGGATCTGGACAACGGACTGGGCCTGCTTTTCTATGGCGCCTTTGTCCGGATCCGTCATAAACATGAAATTGGCCAGCGACGGCATGCAGGCGAAGCCCAGGTTATTGCGGGAAAAGGAAATCACCCCGAACGGGCCGCTGTAAAACTCCTTGCCGACTTTGCCTTCGCATTGAACCTGACTGTAATGAAGGTCTTCAGGATGAAACTGCAGCCACAGCAACTGCTCCAGGTTTTTACGATTTAGGGAAAATCCTTTGAATATCTGGCGGATTTCCCGCTGGAACTGCGCGACAGCCTGTTCGTACCTCGGATGAGACGCAACCGGGTAGGCGAGGAACACGGGGCGGATATAGTATTGGGGTCGGTTCTCAACCCGGACATCCTGGACCAGAACCGGTATTTTCAGTTTGATTTGGGCCATTGGCGATTGCATGCAAATTGAGGAGTAAAAATATAAAAAGCGCTTAAAACCACCAATCCGGGCTTTGCGGGTTGTCCCTGTTGGTCCCGGATGGTCAAAGGAGCCTGCGGACGTCTTCCGGCGTATCCAGGTCATCCGCCGCGGAAGGGAGGTTGCATACGGCCAGTTCATTGCGGAATTGCCTGAACAATTGTTTTGCTCCGCCCTGCCCCTCCAAAGCCGACAACGCCTGAAATAAGGTCCGGTCAAACAGGGCGGGTACCCCTAACTGGCCGGCATAAGCGGCTGCCGCGATCCTGGATCCGGATTTCCGTTTGATCTCTATCATTTGCTGCAGGTCCGCAGCCTGCACGAAGGGTTGGTCGCCCAGCAGGATCAGGAGATTGTCGATAGGGCGGGGGAGCCCGGCAATGACCTTCATCCCGGCAGCGATGGAGGAGCCCATCCCGCTTGCCCAATCCGGATTAAGCGCGATGATCACCTGGCGACCTTCCAGTACGGGCCTGATCTTTTCGGCGAACGCTCCCAGCACGGTCACGACCGGGTTGCAACCCGCTGCCAGGGCCGTTTCGACAACCGTTTCGATCATCGGCTTGTTGTTGAAAATCAGGAGTTGTTTGGGAAAGCCCATCCTGGCGGAAGCGCCCGCTGCCAGGATAAGCGCCCCGGTGACCGGTTCGGATTTGTTAAATTCAGCGGAAGATTCCAGGGGATTCATAATTTTAGGCTGATTTGAGAAAAACGGGTAGAATGAGCATGCTGAGCGATCTGTCCAATCGTGTTTTCCAATTTGTCAACAGTTTTTTCAAGGCTTTTGTATTCCTTGTTGCCGTCCTTGCCGGGCTGTACATCTATCAAAATTACGAAAATGAGCTCAATAAACTGCCGGTTATTCAGGAATTGACGGATACCTATAAATCGGGACTGGCGGCCATCGGAGGACTGAGCCGGGAAGCCGTCAACAGGTTTTACAGCGTGAAGGACACGGATGACAGAATCATTGATTATGAGGAGA
The DNA here is from genome assembly GCA_937873655.1 of uncultured Lewinella sp. GTDB lineage: Bacteria > Bacteroidota > Bacteroidia > Chitinophagales > Saprospiraceae > JACJYC01. The sequence goes on from CALMYQ010000013.1 coordinate 43,201, forward strand.
ATGTCCCGGTTATTTCGGAAGGACCCTCCGGAGGGCGCCTGGTGGTCAATTGCACCTGGAACAAGGATCGGATCTGGGCGCAGCTCAACCAGAGGCGCCTGTCGCGGGCCAAACTCCGACAGGCGCAAAAATACCTGGCTTATATCGATGTGCATAAAGCGGATGCCCTGCAGGATATGCGCAGCAGCAAGGTATTGGCCAGCATCAAACTGGCTCAAGCCCTGCTGGAATCCGATGCCGGCGAATCGAGGTTGGCCCGGGCGACCAATAACCAGTTCGGCATTAAAGCCCTGCCCGGAAGCGCCGCGCGGCTAAAGATCAGGAACAAGCAGTACCAAGCCCTGCGGGACGAGGAATTCACACCCGTTCCCCCCGCTGTGAGCGTTTACAACGCCTATGATGATAACCCATATGACCGGTTTGAGGTGTACAACTCGGTAGCGGACAGTTATGCCCGGCACTCCCAACTGCTTACCCGGGGGTGCGCTACCGGCAATAAGGGCTGCTACGAATGGATCTGGCGGACTTTTCCCGTAGGGAAGCAATGCGACCTGACCGAGGCTGCGTTGGACTACCTGCCCGCTTCGAAAATACGCCCGGAGAATTTTTTTGACGGCCGTACCAGCGTACCCTATTATGCCGCCTGCGCCGCCGGGCTGAAAATGGCTGGGTATGCTACCGGCAAGGTTTATCACAAGAAACTGGCCTATATCATCGAAACCTATGAATTGTGGCGCCTCGATATCGATCTGCTGGCCGCTATGCAGGCATCCGGCCGGGTTGAATGAATAACCATTTTCAATCCGCTGGGAAACAGGAAACAATATATTTTTCTACATTTGTGGTACTTCCCCCGGTTTGCATACCTATGAGAAACCTACCCATTGAATCCGCCGCTCTTTGGCGGATGTAATAGCAAAAGCCGGCATTGTCATCTCTTCATTTGGAACATCATTGACAAACGTTCTTCCCCGGCGGGAAAAGCCCCGGCTATCCATCTGAAACAAAGGATACAATCATTTTTAACCCTTATAAATTTTGGCACCATGAGAGATAATTACCCTCAACGCAGCAGCGGCGGTTTTTTCAATACGCTGGGCTATCTGGCAGCTGTTGTACTCGTAGTCGGCATATTGAGCAAATCCGGCTTCAGGTTCAATCTTCCCGGCAAAATGACCCAGGAATCGACGGAGGAACTGACCGTCAACTCGGCTTCCCTCGGCGGAACGGCCGATTTCACGCCGCTCAACGATCCCGATAAACTGGTCCTCCCGCCCGCCGGGGATCATGTCGCTTCCTATTCGGAAATCGAAAGCGAGCGGTCGGACAAACAGGCGTCAGCCCGTACGGTCGGCGCACGCGTCAGCACCGGCGACTGGATTGCCAATTTCTCCACCCCCGCAATCCGGGAAGCCCTTCTTAACGGCATCCCCGCCGGGATCTCGATGGCTGTCGGGATCGCTAAGGTCAAAGACGGTTATACAATCGCTTCCATGGATGATTTTCGTGAGATGGTCATCAATCCATTGCTGAAGGTCAAAAATAAATCCGGAGATCCTCAGTATTTCAAATACGCCGCCAACAGCAAAAAGTGGGCGCAGGGCCTGGGCAAAAAGCCGGGTTATTCAGAAAGGAGCCTGTTATCCATCCTGGAAAAATACAACCTGGAAGACCTGGATGATGAAGTAAAGGCCCACCTCGCCGACAAGGATTTCGACCCCGAAACCTTGCGGAAGGCGGATCGGGTCAGCCTGGAGGTCGGGTCGAGGTTACGGGAGAAAAGCCATACATCCCGCGAAGCGGAAACGACAACGGTTGAAGACGGCCCGGCGCGATGGAAGAACGATTACGATCAGATGGTCGGAGAGGAAGTTGCCCGCGAAATTGCCAAGAAAAAGCTTCAGACCAAATCCTATATCTCTGAAGAGGATATGAATCAGCTGATCGAGGAGACCAATGTGGAAACGGAAAAGGTGATCAAGAACAAACTCGCCTTTCCCGGCCGCAAGATCAACCCCGACCACAAAGACGCCGCTGAAAAGCTGGATGTCACCAAACCCGAGAATTCACAGGCCAGGGAGGAGGTGTACCAGAAGAAATTGTCGAAGCGGAAGAAGGAACGGACATGAGGGGTAGGTATAAGTCGGTTAGTCGTAAGTCGGTTAGTCGTAAGTCGGTTAGTCGTAAGTCGTAAGTCTGGAAGCCAACCCACTTACGACTCATATGTTTGCAAGATAAGAGAAATAGATGCATTTTGACGAAA
>CALMYQ010000014.1 GCA_937873655.1 uncultured Lewinella sp.
GTTGTCAGTTGTCAGTTGTCAGTTGTCAGTTGTCGGTTGTCAGTTGTCAGTTGTCAGTGATGCGGTATTTAATTGGTTCCCAACTGACCACTGATCACTGATCACTGACCACTAATTCCCGTATTTACCCGCGATCTCCGCCAATTTACCCGCAATAAACTCCCGGCTCAGCCATTGGCCGCGTACCATGACGCCGGACTGGTTCCAGAGGTCATTCAGGTTATTCATCGGGTTGCCGTCGGCAAGGATCAGGTCAGCTGAGGCGCCGACCGTTACGGTACCGAACTGGCCTTGTTTGCCGAAAAAGCGGGCGGGGTTAACGGTACCGCTCTCCAGGATGACATCCACCGGCAGGCCGGCTTCTTCCAGCGCCTTCACTTCGTGGTGCAGCGAAAAACCCGGTACGTTGAACACCTGCGGCGCATCCGACCCTAAAAGCAATCCAACGCCGGTACGGCGGAATGCCCGGAGCATTTTCTGGCGCACGGCGATGAATTGCTTCCATTGGGCCTCGCTATAATCCGGGCTGGTGATCAGGCTGGATTTGCTTTGCCGCCACTGGAAAAGCGTTTTCGGCGACATATATTTCATTTCCGGCTCATTGGCCAGCACATTGGGGTCCTCGGGGGAAAACCAGCGTACGAACAGGCTTTGGGTCGGCACCACCCAGACGTTGTTGCCTTTGGTCAGGCCGGTCAGTTCGGGGATCGCCTGTTCATCGGCAAACGGCGCCAGGTCGTAGCCGAAGAAGCCCTGGTTTTTCATGGTATCGCGGATGGCGGCGGGCGCCAGTCCTTCCACGTAGCCGTCCATATGGTCGACTGACGCGTATCCGGATTCCAGCGCGTGCCGGATGCCGACGTCAACCGGCACGTGACCGGCGAAGGTGATGCCCACTTTGCGGGCGGTGCGAACCATGGCGTCGAAAACGTCGAGTTTTACGCCGGGGTGGATTTTGAGGAAGTCATAGCCGTCGTGCTGGTATTTGGTCACCTTTTCCTGGGCTTCTTCCTGGGTCTGGATCGTGCTGCCGTTGAGGGACGGGCTGGAGGTGAAGATCCGCGGGCTGAGGATCTCGTTGTTTTCCGCCATTTTGCGCAGCTGGAGGTGGTAGGGCGCTCCGAGCATGCCGCGGATGGTGGTCACCCCGTTGGCCAGGTACAGGAACAGCGTTTCCCTGACCAGCGCATCATCGCCGTTATCGGGGGTCGGGATATGGGCGTGCATTTCGGCCAACCCGGGGAGGAGGTATTTCCCCGTTCCGTCGATGATGACAGCCTGTTTGCCCGGTTTGACCTTTTCGGACGGGCCGATTTTGGCAATTTTACCGGATTTGACGATGACGGTCTGGTTTTCCAGCAAGGTTTGTCCGCCGTCCATAGGCAGGACATTGACGTGGGTAAAGGCCGTTTCGGGCCCGGCTTTTTTGGCGGATTGGGCATAAAGGGCCAATACACCCAAAGTAAGGGATAAGCTAAGTAACCATTTTTTTGTCATTGGGCAGATTTTTGTGGTGGTTGAATGTATGTGCAATATCGCGAAAAACGGTAGTCATCCTGGAATTTCAGCGGAAACATGCAAAAAACCGCAAGGTCACGCCTTAGGGTCGGTGAATTAATAAGTGTCGCTTTTTATAGGTCAGGCATTTTGATTCTAGCCAAGGCATGGGTTCCCGACCTTAGCCATAGCTAAGGGAGGCGGTTCCATAACATGAGCAAGCGATCCCAACGGGTGAATGTTCGGTGAACATTCAAGCGCGCGAACCGCTCGCGGATGGGATGCAAGGAGCAAAAGGCCTCCTAGGAAAGTGGACAGTTATTATTTCAGCGGTCCTTAAATCAACTGTTTAGTTGGCAGTCCACAGTCTTCAGTTGGCAGCACCCCGACTGCGGGCTGAGGGCCGGCAAACTACCGGTTATATATATAGGATGACTTATGCGAATTAGGGGCTAAATTCCCCGCAAAAGTGCCGTTAGGCACAATATATTGGTAGAATAATGGTTTTGAGCCGGTTTGGCGTGCCGTAGGTACGCAATATGGGGTCGCGATATTGCGTACCTACGGCACGCTGAACGCCGTTTGACCCATTCGTCTACCGAGAGTTGATCCCTACGGGATCTTTTTGCCCCTAATTCGCATGACTTATACCTGAAATGCATTAACGGCGGGAATGGGCGGTATGGTATGGCGAGGGATAAGTGGTTTTTTGCTTTGAATCGATCCGGGTGTTTTTTGAACCATTGAGGTTTGACTCGTAAGGCTGCATTTCTTTTCTTGGATGATGCCTTGAGGCTGTTCAAGAAAAGTGATTTGCACGCAAAGACGCTAAGACGCAAAGCTTTGATTTTCATCATGCTGCGCGCGCTAAAAATCGGGTTGACACAAAATTTTGAACGGTCTCGATACATTCTGGAGAGATGCCAGGCACTTCGGAAGTGCCTGGCATCTGGCCCCCCCTTTTGAGGGCCCTCAAGGCCCGAAATCCCGCCGCTAGAAGTTCCTGGCGAGGTACGAGCCCTGGAAATATTCAAGGCGGGAAATCCTACTTTACCTGGATGATGGTTTCTGACTTTTTGATCTCCACTTATGATGTAATCGAACAATTTTGTCTTAATCCTACTTTACCTGGATAATGGTTTCTGACCCGACGCATGGAAAGCGGCAAAAGAGGAATATGGGTCTTAATCCTACTTTACCTGGATAATGGTTTCTGACCCGACGCATGGAAAGCGGCAAAAGAGGAATATGGGTCTTAATCCTACTTTACCTGGATGATGGTTTCTGACCCTGACAAACCTGTGGGGCTCATGTTCGCTGTTGTGGTCTTAATCCTACTTTACCTGGATGATGGTTTCTGACAAAGATAAACCGGCGGACGTCTGTAAACCGTCGCAGACGGGTCTTAATCCTACTTTACCTGGATGATGGTTTCTGACCCAAAGTCGGTGGACTATGACTGGGATATGATCGGTCTTAATCCTACTTTACCTGGATGATGGTTTCTGACCGATAAAGCTTTGGCGTAAAAGAAAAAAAAGTCATGGTCTTAATCCTACTTTACCTGGATGATGGTTTCTGACTTAGACCTCCTTTTAATAGGAAAGATCAACCAATTTTAAGTCTTAATCCTACTTTACCTGGATGATGGTTTCTGACCCACTATAATAGTAATAACAGGTCGTTCGATTATCGGGTCTTAATCCTACTTTACCTGGATGATGGTTTCTGACTAATTAATCAAGAAGTATCGCAGGTGGGGCGTTGGTCTTAATCCTACTTTACCTGGATGATGGTTTCTGACTGGCAACGCGTGGGTTCATGGCAACGCGTGGGTTCATGGGTCTTAATCCTACTTTACCTGGATGATGGTTTCTGACCTGCGCAATGTGGTTTCTTCCGTATTCGGGATCAAACGTCTTAATCCTACTTTACCTGGATGATGGTTTCTGACAGGAGGTCGCATACTACCTCCGCAAGTGCGAAAAAGTCTTAATCCTACTTTACCTGGATGATGGTTTCTGACTCGGCAACGCCGTGCCAACCTATACGGTTAAGGCGAGTCTTAATCCTACTTTACCTGGATGATGGTTTCTGACAGCCAATTTTGATACAATCCTGATACGCAATCATTTAGCACAAGTGACCGGATCAAAAAAAGGCCGTTTTCTTGCTTCATTTGGTAAAAATAGCTCATTTTTTCAGATTATCAAAACATTCACCGGTTTGGTTACCAGGTCGAATTCAACGTTTTTGCCGATCACGCGCATGTGACGGAATTTATCTTCGGGGACCGGCAACAGAAAGATGCTGTCGTGGTTGTCGTACAACGCGTTGATCTCCCGCAGCACGTCGGCAATCTCGCGGTAGGCCTGCGCCGGGGTTTTGGCCAGGTAGACCGATTTCTGCACGCGCATGCACCCCTTGGCGATCAGGTATTTCGCGATCTGGGTCCGGATCTTATTGTCTTCGATATCGTACATAATGAAATAGAGCATACGGTCGTCGTTTAGGGGTGTTTGCTCCTGCAGCCATTCCATCAACCGGCTGATCCGGTCGGGGAGGGCCGTTCCGTCAGCTGCCGGCTCTCCTTCTGCGGCGCGCCATTTGATCACCGGCCGTTTGTCGGGCAGGCCCGATTTTTTCAGGAGGCCGGTGAGGTGGTGATTTTTTTTCGGCATGGGGTAATTTATTGTTGTTTATTGTTGTTTATTGTTGTTTGTTGTTTGCTCCGCCCGCCGAAGCCTCGGCGAAGGCGGGTTTGTTGTTGTTGTTGTGCCGGTCAAATTTCCGCGTCCAGGAGGATGGCCTCGAGGGTAGCGGCCAGGATTTGGGTCAGTTCCGGGTCGCAGCCGCGCTTGGCGGTCGGGATGACCGAGAAACCGGACTTGCCGTAGTAGACGTTGACCTCGGCGCGTTTGAATTCCTGTTGGAGCGCGAAGCATTTTCCGTATTGGATATTGCGCACCTCCGGCAAGGTCAGTTGTCTGGCTTCCATCCAGGTTTTGACGGCCGCTTCAAACCGTTCCAGCGGTTCAGGAACGAGTATGGGACCCGGTTGGGGCCGACGAGGGCGGGCGCCCAGTTTTTCCATGACCTGGCGGTATACGGCGGGGCTCAGCGGGTTCTCCGGTCCTGTTTCGGCTATGCTCGTTCCGTCTTCCGGCAGATCAAACAAACCGGGCGCCGGACCTTCGAGCGGCACGGGATCAGGCCTGAAAAAGGCCTCCGGGTCGCTGCTCAGAAAGCAGGCGCGGGTAGCGTCGCTCGTCCGGAGGTCCAGACCTTCTGCCAGGTCGTACTGCCGGGCAAAATCGTGGGCGAATTGCCGGTAATAGTCCGAATATTGCTTGGTATGGGCAATTGGCTGAGCCAGCTTGAACAGCACCTTAAGCCCCTGCCCTGACGGAGATACGAAGATCAACGCGGCGCGTTCGTCCTGCGCGAGGATTGTTTTGAGTTTTTGCGGTCCGTCCGGGCATTGGTCGATATCCAGGAACAGGCCGGTTGCCGCAACCAGATTCGCACTTTGCCGAACCGCAGGGTTGAACGCGGCCGCGACGCAGTAAGGCAATCTGATCTTGAGGCGGCGATAAGCCTCGACCCCAAGGGAACGCACACGCCGCAATTGGGTTATATCGGCCGCCAGTTGTTCATCGGTGCGAATGCGCACGGTCAGGTCGCCGACATTAACCACATCCAGCGGATCACCGGACTGATCGATGCGTTTGCCGCAACTCAGCGTCATTTCAATCCGCTCCATCAGCCGCAAGGTTTTTGAATTGTTGCGCCAACCGCTGGGCAAACAGATCCAGGTGAACAAACCGCGAACGGTCAAGACCTTCAAAAGGGATCACTTCTTCAAAAAAATCGGTGAACGACTGAATGAGGATGCGCTTACCCTGATCATTGAGCCACCATCCGCCGTTATCGGTATCAAAGAATTCCCTGAAAATAACCTGCTGGCGACACAGGTGAAAGACCACCCAGTCCGCCCAAACCCGGAATGGTTCGATACAATCGTAGGTCAGCACGGGCCGGTTGTACTCATCGCGGTGCAATACGCCGATACTGGGGTCAATTCCCGCGCGAAGCAGCGCCGATTCGAGCCTCCCGTACAACATGCCGTAAGCATAGTTGAGCAAGGAATTGGCCATGTCCATAGCGGGGTGTTTGCTGCGGCGGTCAAACCGGTATTGGTCCGGCAGGCAGTGGTTGACGGCCTCAAAATACAGGCGCGACGCGTATCCTTCCAATGCGCGCAGCCGCGGGCCGGTTTCTTGAACGGATGCGCCCGTTACGGCGGCGAGTTGCCTGCGGGTTTCCTCCATTTTCCGAACGGCTTCGGAGACGGTTTTCAGCGGACCGTCCTGCGGCACAATGGCCTGGAGCAACAGGGACTGGCCCTCAACCTTCCGGTCGAGCAGGCCGGTCACCCAGGGCAGGGCTTCGGGCGAGCGGCTGAAGGCAAGCTGGTTCTTGCGAATGGTGCTGATGGAGCCGAAGCGATGGTTCCAGAGCCGGCCAAGCGGGTCGCCGCGCCGGTCGGACAGCAATACGTCTATCCCCATATCCAATGCGGCAAACAGCGCATCCGTACTCAGGGTTACGCCCCGGTGGAGGGTGAGGGTCTTCACCTGGCCGGCGGGTACGGTACTGATCCCGTCCTTGTGTTTGACGGAAAAGATCCCGTCGCGGATGCGCAACGACGCGCCGAATTGCGTGATAACGAGGTCCATGAATATTTTTTCATTTTGGCTGCAATATGCAGTCGGAAAATGCAGCCTGTTTTCATTTTTTCCCGGGCATACCATTTGATGGAAAAATTCCCAGATTCCGGGGCCCTTTACGTCAGGCTGCAACTACCCGTTGCATCCCGGATTGCGAAGCCTACAGGGATTCGTAAGCCTGCTCTACTTTACCTGGATGATACCTTGAGGCTGTTCAAAAAAGTGATTCGCACGCTAAGACGCAAAGACGCAAGGCTTTGATTTTCATCACGCTGCGCGCGCTAAAAATCGGGTTGACACAAAATCTTGAACGGTCTCGATACATTCTGGAGAGATGCCAGGCACTTCGAAGTGCCTGGCATCTGGAAAACCCCTTTTGAGGGCCCCCAAGGCCCGAAATCCCGCCGCTAGAAGTTCTTGGCGAGGTACGAGCCCTGGAAATGCTCAAGGCGGGGAATCCTACTTTACCTGGATGATACATTCTGACCGTGGATGGAAATCTACGATACAACGGGATACATTGGGTCTTAATCCTACTTTACCTGGATGATACATTCTGGCTAAACCCCGCAAAATCATTTACCATGAAGTTTAATGTGTCTTAATCCTACTTTACCTGGATGATACATTCTGGCTGGTAAACCGATACCAGGGAGAATATTTCATGTGTCTTAATCCTACTTTACCTGGATGATACATTCTGGCACAGGATACGGACCTGGTAAACCGATACCAGGGAGAGTCTTAATCCTACTTTACCTGGATGATACATTCTGACTGTCAACTTGATGTTGTTCAAGTTTCTGAACACGTATCGTCTTAATCCTACTTTACCTGGATGATACATTCTGACCGCGGCTGGGATCGTGCCTTAGATTATGACTGGTAGTCTTAATCCTACTTTACCTGGATGATACATTCTGACCCCTACCGCCAAAGCGAGAAGAGCAGGACACCAATCCGGTCTTAATCCTACTTTACCTGGATGATACATTCTGACAAAATCAAGCCATGAGGTTTAATGTAAAAGAAGCCTTTGGTCTTAATCCTACTTTACCTGGATGATACATTCTGACCAGTTGTTGGCTTCCCTATAACAAGTATTATTTACAGTCTTAATCCTACTTTACCTGGATGATACATTCTGACTCTGGCGATGCGTGGGTTTATGACAACGCGTGGGTTTCGTCTTAATCCTACTTTACCTGGATGATACATTCTGACCAGCACTGGAAACTCTATGTTTCATTTCCAAGAGTTGTCTTAATCCTACTTTACCTGGATGATACATTCTGACGAATTGACAAGTTGCACGGACTGTTATAGTTCCTTCCGTCTTAATCCTACTTTACCTGGATGATACATTCTGACGTGGTTAAAGGGTTTTGGAATTGTTAGGCGTGCCTAAGTCTTAATCCTACTTTACCTGGATGATACATTCTGACGGCTATTGTCAAGCGGTTCAACCGCTTGATTAATTGCGTCTTAATCCTACTTTACCTGGATGATACATTCTGACGCAAGTTAGATTGTACGAACCTAAAATGTTCACGATGTCTTAATCCTACTTTACCTGGATGATACATTCTGACCCCACAAATCAATAACATGAAGTTCAAAGTGGTTTGTCTTAATCCTACTTTACCTGGATGATACATTCTGGCAGCTGATTTTCACAATTAACTAACAACCAATCGGTTATCACAAGTGAAGATTGTAAAAAACGGCCGGATTCTGGTGACATGGGATAAAAATAGCGATTTTTTGGAAATTTCCAACTATTCAAAACAAGCGACCGGCCTGCTTTTTTCCATCAGCGGTTTACTGTTTTGACTAAAAGGTCGTTAATCCTGTCAAACGGGTCTTCTGCCACTTCCAGCTTCTCGCCCACCTCCTGCCATAACTGCAGGAACCCCGCCTCGTCCGTCTCCATAGCGGCCAGCAGCTTCGGCAAGGAGATCGGTTCAAAACCATGCGCGCCGATGCCTTTATTCCGGATACCGGATAACCGTTGTATGCGCTGGATGAACCGGGCGCCCGGCATATCGTAAAATTTAAGGATCGCCATAAATACGGCTATATTCGGGCTATCCCAATAGTTTAGCTTCCCGGAATTGAGTTCGTATTCGTCCAGATAGTTTTTTAATTTCTGGTATTCGGGGCGACTTAAAAGGGCGGGAAAATTATCTTTCCATTTCTGGTGATCATCCGGCAACCCGGAAAGATGCCGGTACGCCCCCGACTTTGCCAGGTGTTCAACAATCCGAAACAGCCGCTGAACAAAATCGACATAGGCGCCCTGGCGGAATTTGATGCCGGCGTTCCAATAAACCTCTCTGATCAGGGTTTCTTCCGCATTCCTGATCCCGTTCATTTCGAGGATTTCCATTTCTACATCCCGCCTGAGCCGAAAATCAATTTCCTGCAGATATGCCCGACCCTGGTCAAAATCAAAATGCAGCCTGGCCGCTGCATAGCCAGCTATCAAACGCGTCGCCTCCGGCAAGTCCATATCTTGTATCGCGGCGTAATCATACCTGCGCAGGGCATGTGCGAACCGCTTTTTTTCAAGCTGCCCGGTAAATTGGGCGGTGAATTGCAAGGGCGTGCAAACCTGCGTCTTCTCATTGACCGACAGAATGTTTGAACGGTCTCCGCAGGCATATAGCAAATTCAGCATCAGCGCCGTGTTTATGGCGTCAATACCGCCCTGGTTGAGGAGGAAAACCTGATCGTCCGACTCCTTTAGGGAAGAAAAAGTCTTGCCCGTAAACTTCTTCTGGAAAAAATCGAACATGGCATCAAGGTAAGCAACGTCTTCCCTGATTTCTATAATTTCGACCGACCTGAATTGTGCTTCTCCGTCGACCTTCTCTTTTTTAAGCGCTTCCTGAATGATCCTGGCAAAGTACAGGGAATCTCCTAGCGCATAATGACCAGCCTGCTGTTCATCCTGGTTGGTGGCTACCAGACAAACCCGGTCAAAGAAGAATTTTTTACCCTTCGCCCATTTGACGGCTGGCTCCAGGATCGGAAATTTCAGCTTGTCCTTCAGGCTGCTGTAATGGTTGAACACAAAGGCTCCGCCGGGCCGGGCCATAAAGGTTTCGCTGTTGCCTCTGGTAAAATAAAGGCCTTCCAGTTCTTCTTTTCCGGCAACCGCTGCAAGGGCCTCCTTTTCAATGGAGACATCCCGGGTTCCCAGGGTGACAAATAATATATTCCTGGTCATTCTTTACCTGTTTTGATGGTGGGCGCGCCGATTGGCTGGAGTTTTTTCCCCTGCAGCGTTACGCGAAAACGGACGACAGTGCCTTCAGGCATTCCAGCGGGGTACCGGAGTGACAATTCAACCTCCTTATATTCCTCAATAAAAGGTCTGCATAGGAGGTAAGCCCCATTCTGCCCGACAACCACTCCGTCGATTACGGGTTGCTTTTTGAAATTCAGCTGCCCTGCGCTTACCATCACCGGCTTGCGCGCCTCCTCCGCCAGCCGCAGTTCTTCCGCTGCTTTGGCCTGTTTTTCGGCCGCCGCCGCCCGGCGTTCCGCTTCCCGGCGGGCCTGTTCGGCTTCGGCCTCTGCACGAAACCGGGTGTCGTAGTAATCCCGGGTCATGAGCTGGATGAAGCCCATGGGGTGGAAGCGATATTCGCCCCCGGGGCCCAGGTCGAAAGCCAGCCGACGGGACTTGTATTTCTTTTTGCCGCTCCTGTCGTCGACATCCCGGTCATTGCAATAATCGTCGTACTGCCAGTCGCCGGTAATACTGTGAAAACCGGAGCCGTGAGCCATGCGCAATACGGGCGTATCGGGCGTATTCCTGGCCTGAATGTCCTCCAGCGCAGCCAGAACGGCGTCGCTTTCGCGGCAGCTGTATTTTCGGAAAAAGGCGATCTCCTTGTGCAGGTATTCCGCGGTATGGCGATAAATTTCCTCCATCAGGACATCGACAAACCGGCCGGCAAAGATCCGGGCAGCGCCCCGCTTCAGCATCGACTTTCCGCTGTACCGGTCGTACATGATCCGGTCGAATCCCAGCCTGAATGCTCCCCAGGCTCCGGGTGGGATGCATTCGTACGCGGTCGTGAAATCAGTCGGGTTAAAATCGGCTGTGGTGCGGTTCTGCAAGGCGTGCTTCCATCCGCCGGACAAGGCATTACCCCGTCCCATGAGGTTGAAGATCTTGGTATTGTACAATGCGAAACCGTCAAAAGCGGTATCGGCACACTGGATGAAACGCATCAGGCTGTTGTCGAATGTTCCCAGGTAGGTCTGTTCCGGCTGTTTTATTTTACTCCTGTCGTTCCGGTCGGCCATGACCTTTTCAGGCGTATCTCCCGCCTCCATGATCAGGCGCTTCAACAGCACGCTGCTCAACGCGCCTTTGACCGAACTGCCCGGCAGCAAGGGTTTACCTGCCGCACCGTCTTTGATCATGGCGTGATAATCCTCAGCATGCCCGGTAAGGGGCAATTGGACGGAGGAAATCTCGGCAAGTTCAGCCCTGCGCCCCCGCATCAGATCCCCGATCCCCGCGCGGCCTCTTTCAAGGGCGTTGCAATAGGCTTCCAGGCCGAATTTCTCAATGATCCTGCTTTGGTCAAAGATCCAAACGACTCCATCTTCCTGCAGAAAATCCAGGCCCTCCCTGAGGTGTTTTTCCTGTGCGGCGCCTATATGAAGAGGGGTAAGCACATGAACTTTCAGGTGATGAATTTCAGATGCCATATCCGCTGATTTTAATGGGTAAAAAGATACCGGAGCCGTTGCGCCATACCGGATGATCCACCGGATAGGAACCGGGCCGAAGGTCGATTGCCGGTGCACCTGCTACACTGCGGGTGGTGCGCCAGATGCCGCCTTCCCTGAACATATACACCGATTGTTTGCGAATGGACTGATACCCGGGCGAAGTCATCCAGCCGCCGCGTTTGACTAGGTCGAAACGGGCATTTGCGTCCATCATTCCGGTGAGTTCTTTTCTGGATTCCGGACAAAAAAGCGAAAGGTTGATCGCATATTCCGCAGGATCGGGCAACCGGAGCGTTATCCCGCCCGATTCCCAGGTAAACAGGCCGTTACCGATGGTTCGGTCGGTACCGAAGCCTTCGAATTGTAACAGGTCAAGTGCGCTTTCCAGTTTTTGCCGGGCATCCTCGTCCCCCTCGAATAGAAAGTACAGCCCTGCCCTTTCGGCAAAGATCAACCGTTCCATATAGAACGGCCTGGGGTCGGCATCCTGGTTCCTGTCTCTGGGAATAGCGACCCGCTGCGACATCTGCCGGACATAAATCGGGTTCCCGAGCTGCGAACGGCTGCAAAACTCGTCCTGCAGGTCATTGCCGAAATCCGCAATAGGTTCCCTTTGCAGGACCTTTTCAAAATAGTGCTGGTCCAGCCACTGGATCTTTTTGAGCCCTTTGGCAATGGATACCCGGTCGCCGTCAAACGGCAGGTCAGCCATGGGCCTTGGGAAAAAGTACCGGGTTTCGCCGGATTCGTTTTGAGAGAACGGAAACAGGCTGGATACCTGGAAACCGCACCTGCCGTTTGCCGGAATATCCGCGCCTTGTCTGGCCCAGGTAGCCAGGACGGCAGCGTACAGGGTATCGCTGTGAATATACCCCTGGCTGTTGGAATAATCGTCCGGCCGTTTGTCGCCGATATGCAACGGGGTGTGAAAGTGAAGCCGGTAGACGATAAAGTTTACCGCTTTCATAATGCGGAACCTTTAGCCTGCGGAGCGGCGTAAACGGTGACGCCTTCGCTCAAGGAGATCACCACCTGCCCGTAACCGCGGGAGCCGCATCCGCCGAGGTAGTCATTGTTGAGTAGGGTGATGCCTTCCGTAAGCAGCTCCAGGAGTTCTTTTTCGGTTAGATCCTGATCGCCGTCCCATACATTTAAAATAATTTCAGAGGCAAAATCAACACCGGCAGGTATTCGCTCAAACTTCCTCAAAGAACCCTTTTTAGCGTTTCCCTTGATCCTGTCGATCGCTGTTTCGTATTTTATCTCAGTAAATGGGGCATCGAGCGTAGTTGACTTTTCCAGAAGTTCAACGCTTTCTTCCGTCAGATAAGCATCCCTGAAAATCACCCTCGAAGCTATTTGGGGCTCCCTGATTGTTCCGAATAATAAATTGATGGTTGAATCCCCTCCGATATCGCTTGCGCCCCGGCTTTGTTCCAGCAAGCAGCGCATTTTTCCTTTTACCGAACTCCCGGGAATATAGGGTTGGTCGTTGTCCCTTCTTCTGACAACGACAGAATCTACTGCGCCAATCTGCACATTTTCCTTGCTGTCGCCAATGTGTAAACCAGAATGCAGCCGAATGTTTACATCAAATTTTATTTTTTTCTTTAGAACAGCCATGACTTTAATTTTTTGCGTTAAAAAATTAATCCCTTCCCCCTTTGAATTTGTGAAAGGCAACTACTGCTTCAACAATTTTCACGAACCGGTCAAAACGCTCCGGTTGCTCGCCGCATGCATCCAATGCGTTCTCCAATTTGTCATAAAAGGATTTCATCCCCTGATCTCCTTTCCGAGCTGCATCATAGGCAAGTTTGGCCTTCAACAAAAGGATATCTTCTTTTTTCCTGAAATCATTCAGGTTTTGTATCCTTCGCATTTCGCCAAAAAACTTTCGGAAAGAAGAGGTGGTCAATCCTTCATCAACTAGAAATTTTCCCATGTCTTCCGACCATTTGATGGTTTCTTTTGTGATACCTCCTTCCTGTAGCCATCTTGTTTCTAATGCCTCCGGAATACCATTTGAGGTATTCCCGGATTGTGGTCTATTATCCGCCATTGTAATGATTTTTATCGTTAACAAAATCTTTCAATTCATATTCGGCCCACCGGGCGGCCAAAGCGGCCAGTTCCAGGTATCGGTCGGAGCCGAATTCGGGATGGTGCAACAATTTCCTGGACAGGCCCATTACAAATTCCTTGACCTCCTGGTCTTTTTCCCGTTCCGAAAAGCGCTTGAGATAATAGGCCTGGTGCCATTTGTAGCTGAGGTCGGGTTCTTCACCCTTCGCCTTCAGCACCCGGTTGTGCCGGTGCAAGGCATAATAGCGCTGTATTTGCTGAAGCAGGCTTTTGCTCATTCCCCGGCTGCGGCAAAATGCTGAGAGCTGGTTCTTGAGGCGGGCGGCCTCCCCGAACTCGGTCCGCCAGCTCACTGTCTGACCAAAGAAAGTAACTGCGTTTTTGGCGCCGAATTTCGGGTCGGAAAATCCCTTCGCCTGCTTTTCCGCCTCCCCGGCCATTTCGGCAGCCTTGTAGATGGGGAACTTCCGGTCCACGATAGCCAGGCCGGCGGAGATCCCGATATCAGGATGATTTCCGGTAAATTCCAGGAAATCGCGTTGAACGGCAGCGCCGAATTCCAGGACCTTGTCCCATCTGCCAACGGCAAACAGGTCGTCGCCGCCTGAGTAAACGATCATTACGTGATCTTTAAAAGCGTCGGCTCTGCGAATGGTATTGATGTACCCGCTGAAGAACAAATCCAACTGGCCGGATAAGGTGGCATACGCAGCAAAGGATTTGTTTTCCTCCGGCAATCCCCGGATAAAGACCTTGCCGAGGTTGTCGACATCCATCCGGAGGACGCCGAGCTTGGAAAAAGCAGCATTCTGGTCCCCGAGCAGGCATAACTCCTCCAGGGTCCTGGCCCGCTCGCTGTCATTTTCTACCCAAATGGGTTGTTCATTGCCGCCGTAAAACTGGAAATCAAAGCCGGATTTTGATTTTTCCGCACCGTCCGGCAAAAAATCGCTGCTGTTAAAAAGGGACAAGGTACCCTCCGGCAATGCATTCAGGTCTCTGCCGAGGTCTCGTTCATGTCCGAACAGATAGGAATGGAGCCCGGAATCCAGGAAAGGAATAACTACGGATGCCGATCTGATTCTCGGGGGCGGTTCGGTCCCAAGGTTTACCTGAAAGATCCTGGATGTTTTTTTCAGGTGTTGCCCCAATTCCACTTGTCTGGCTACATGTTCAAAAACCCAAATGCTGTCATCCCGGCCGATATCCGTTTCTTTCCCGGGAGGAATCGTTTCACCGGTCACTGCGCAGATTTTGCTTTCTGTCGTCCAGTTTTCCTCGATACCGGTCCGAACGGGGTTATAATCGTTACCGAACAGGGCATCAAATTTTTCGATAAATACCTGACCGAATTTTTTCCGTTTGAATTGGGATGCCCGGTCGGAAACCTCGCGCCACAGGTGCCCCAATTCGGTTATGGGTTCCCGCAATCCGGTGTCGTTTGATTCAATGACGAGTTTGAATTTATTCCCCTCCTTTACAGTATTGTACCTGAAAGAAACCTGGCTGAAGGCCAGATACAGGACTCCGCGGTGCTCCTCCCAGAGTTGTTGTTCGAAACTTGCTCTGATGACGTCGAAGATATCCTTCGCACGCGGCGTATTGGGCAAAACAAAATAGGCCTTTCCGCCGCTGGAATAGATCAGGTTGGCTTTTGTTTGCCGGTTTTTGGTCAGGGCATAATCAACGACACCGTTGATCAGGTGCTGCAGATAAAACGACCGGCCCTTTAGGCTTTTAAAGGCTTTGCTGGAGGCGATATCGTAAATAAATCGCTGTATGCCGCTCAGATCGCAGCAACACAACAAGACGGGATCCTTGCCTGGAGGAATGGACAATTCGCCATTCCTGCCCTCCAGAAATTCGGGATAAAAATGGTGGATATAATCATATAGGGAGCTCGCCAGGCCGGCAGTGGTTTTCAGGTGCTCAAATAAACTGACATCGGGTTTGTCGATCGTAGATGATGGAATGCACCAGGTGTATTTTTTGAGCAAAGCCAGCAGGGAATTCAGAAAGCCGTTAAAACTTCCGGTCGGCAATTTTTTAAATTCATGATTAAATTTCCGCCATAGTTCGGCGTATTCCTGCCGAAGGGTTTGCTTTTTAATTTCATTTACCTTTCCGGCATCAAGCAGGTAAGGCTGAATGATTTCTTTTTCCGGCACAAGCGGGTTCAGGCCGTAAGCGAACAAGGGTTTATCATTAGCAGAACCGGAATTCTGCAGGCTTACAGCATTGAAAACCGAATGGAGCGGAATCGAACGGTAAGCGTAGTTTCCCCAATCAATAATGCTTTTAACCGTTTCAGCATCGCCTTTTTCTTCATCTGTCGGCTGCCTCCGGTCAATAGCCGAACTCCACCTGTCCGCCATGGTAATAATGGCCTGAACAGGCGACTGGGGCCGATGGTGCTTTCCAGCCAGGTTGAGCAAGCTGTCCTCTTCCTCCGACCACAACCCGAGGTCATCGAATTTTTGGCGATATGTCCGGAAGAAATAATAGGTCCAGATCGCATGCTGGTGACTGGGTCGACCTTCATTTGTATAAGGTACCAACCAACTCCAGTCGGCTTTTTTTTCAGGGATAGCGGAATTTGGGTGATCCAAATACTCATCCGCCCGCTGCCAGAATTTCCCGATATCGTGAAGCAATGCAGCGAGTATTATTTTTTGTTTTATTTTATCCATTTATTCGCTTGGTTTTTCCTCCCGTTCAAAAATCCTTTTAACGATGCCGAAACCCACGCTTGCGCCTTTGCCGAGGCCTACAAAATCAGGCAGGCTTACATTGGTCCGGAAGTTGAGGCTTACGGCCAGTTTTTTGCCGCCCTTGTAGGTCAGCAGTTTCATTTCGCGGATGCGTTCGATGCGGGCCTCGATCCGGTGCTCAGCCTGCCAGTCTACGCCTGAGGCAAAAGCCAGGATATGGCCTATCAGGATCTTTTCCAGCAGCTCACCCTGCGCCCGGTCATCTCCCTCCAGGGATTGCCACCGGCGGTGTTGCTCCTGGTTGAGCGGCAGCCAGTTGAGCAGGCTGTACAGAAAAGAATTCTGCCAGGTTTGCACCTGCCGGTATCCAAGATCAAGGTCTTCTACTTCCAGTTGAAATTCCCGGGAACCGACCCGGACGGAGAGGTCTTGCTCCTGAAAAAGGCGGTGAATGGCGTCAGCCCCTTCATTCAGGCAGATCATGCCGGCCTTGCGGTGTACGACCTTGTACTGGATCAACGGGTAGCGGTACAAGGTGCCCTCGTCAGTGTGGTTGTGAAAAAGATCCGATTCCCGTCGGGTCTTTTCAATAACGGCAGCTCTGAATTGCGATACTTCGTAGGGAAATAAGGATTGGGAAAAACGGATGGAGAGGTATCTCACTTTAGGCATAGTTCCTTATTTTGGGATTTGAAGAAATTGATTTTAAAGCAACGGATATTCGAGGATATACGGGCGCGTAATTCAAATGTTTCATATCAAAAATTTTCGCAAATATGCATTCGGAAAATGCAGTCTGATTTCATTTTTATTTTTGCATTTAATTTTTTTTTAAAATGCCTGGAAAAAATAAAATGGCGGGCTACCGCTACCGGCTCATCGATCATTTGCTCCGCAAAGGGAGAAAATGGAATTTTGAAGCCTTTCACAGGGAAATCAATGAGTCGCTGGACCGGGAATTCGGGTATGACGGGATCAGCATCCGAATGCTTCTCAACGACATCCAGGTGATGCGGATGGAATATCCTGAAGGTTATGGGGCGCCCATTAAAAGGAGCCGGGGCATGATCTTCTATGAGGATCCCGACTTCAGCATTCAAAAAGCCCAACTTCCCAAACGGGATTTTGCGACCTTGGAAGAAGCTGTCGGGATCCTGCAGCAAACCCAGGCCATTCCTGTTGCCGAATCGCTGGAAGAAGTCATTTTCAAACTCAGCGGCAATCCGGAAAGTGAGAACCATTCAATCATATGGCTCGACAGAAATGATCAGGTTGCCGGCCTCCACTGGTTGAGAATTCTATACAGGTCTGCCCGGAATCATGTTACAATGACCCTGGATTATCAGCCTTTTGACGCCCAAAAATCATCCCGGCTGACCTTTTGTCCTTATATCCTACGCGAATTCAATAACAGATGGTTTGCCATCGGTTGGGTCAAGGAACACGATTCCACCTGGACACTGGCCCTTGACCGCATAAAAATAGCTTTTACCAATAATTTGCCCTGGAGGGAAAATGATTTTTTTACCCCTGAAGAGCGATTTGCTGATATTATCGGCGTCAGTTTGCCGGAAAACCGACGACCTTCAAGGATCAGACTGATTTTCTCTGCTTACAGGGCGCAGTATATCCTGACCAAGCCTTTGCATGGATCCCAAAAATTGATCACCCAGTATCCGGACGGCCGAATTGAGGTGGAGGTCAGGCTGATCATCAACCCCGAATTACTTACCCTTATCCTTGGTTTCGGCAAGGATGTTCAGGTCCTGCAACCGGTGGCACTAAAAAAGCAGATAGCAGACAACCTCACCGCTGCGCTTGCATTTTACCCCGCCACCTAATCAATTATTACTAATTTTACCCCAAAATCCGGCTTATCATGAAAATTCACAACCGCCACTACCGCAGCATCTGGAGAAAATCGGAGGAACCCGGCATCTGGCAGGTGCTCGATCAGCGCAGGTTGCCGTTCGAGGTGGCGGCGGTGGACCTGGAAACCGTGCAGGATTTCGAATGGGCCATCCGCGATATGGTGGTGCGCGGGGCCCCGCTGATCGGCGCGACGGCCGCCTACGGGGTATGCGCCGCCATCCGGGAAGCGCAGGATGATCCGGATTTTGACGGCAAACTGGCCTGGTATGTCGAACGGCTGCGCGCTACGCGGCCTACGGCGGTCGACCTGTTCAAGGCGGTCGACCGGGTACTGCACGGTGTCAGGTTGCTGCCCAACCACCAAAAATGGACCGCCGCTGTCCGCATCGCGGATGCACTCGTTGAAGAAAGCGCCGACCAATGCCGCGCCATCGGAGAGAATGCACTGCCGCTGATCCGGGAGATCAGCCGGGAGAAAAACGGCGAGCCGGTCAATATCCTTACCCATTGCAACGCGGGCTGGCTGGCCTGCATTGATTACGGCACCGCTACCGCCCCGGTCTACCTGGCCCACGACGCCGGTATCCCGGTCCACGTGTGGGTGGATGAAACCCGCCCCCGCAACCAGGGCGCCGGCCTGACGGCTTTCGAACTGGGCCAGCACGGCGTGCCGCACACCGTGATCACCGACAATACCGGCGGCCTGTTGATGCAAAAGGGAATGGTCGACCTGGCCATCGTCGGCACGGACCGCACCACGCGCGAAGGGGATGTGGCCAACAAGATCGGCACCTACCTGAAAGCCCTGGCCGCCCACGACAATGAGGTGCCGTTTTACGTCGCAGCGCCTTCCACGTCCATTGACTGGGAAATCCGCGACGGCCTGGCCGAGATCTCCATCGAAGAACGCAGCGAAGATGAAGTCCGTTTCGTGGTCGGCCTCGACGGTACCGCCATCAGAAGGGTGGAGATCATGCCAGCCGACAGCCCGGCCCTCAATTTTGGGTTCGACATCACCCCGGCGAAACTGGTCACAGGCCTGATCACAGAACGGGGCATCTGCGCTGCTTCCGAAGACGGCCTGCTGAGCCTTTACCCGGAAATGGCAGCCGATGCGATTTTTTGATTGATCGATTGATGCGATTGTTTGATTATTCGATTCTTCGATTCTTCGATTGATTCCACCGCCCGCCATAGCTTCAGCGAAGGAGGGGATTGATCCGATTATGGGCCGGTATGCAATATCTGCCGGGTTTGCAAAACCATTTTACAGCAATGTTGTTGTGCTTTTGACCGGTTAAGGGCAACCAAAACAAACAACCATAAACCAAATAAACAACCATAAACCAAAACAAACAACCATAAACCAAAACAAACAACCATAAACCAAAATAAACAACCATAAGTAACCATGAATATCCTTTTCTACGCATTTGTCACCCTCGCCGCTGTAGCCGGCATGGAATTCGTGGCCTGGTTTGCCCATAAATACATCATGCATGGGTTTTTATGGTCCTGGCATGAAGATCACCATAAGCCGCACCACGAAAAGGACGGATTTTTCGAAAAGAATGACCTGTTCTTTCTCGTATTTGCCATCCCGAGCATGGCCTGTTACATTGCCGGAGCGACCACACCCCACCTTTGGCTGCTTTTCGTCGGCATCGGCATTTCCATTTACGGACTGATCTATTTCCTCATCCACGACGTGTATATCCACCGGCGCTTCAAGTGGTTCAGACAACTGGACAGCAAATACTCCCGGGGGATCCTGCGGGCGCACGGCGCGCACCACGCCAAACAAACGAAGGAAGATTGCGAGTCGTTCGGCCTGCTGGTCGTCGGCAAAAAGTATTTCCGCAAGCGCAAAGAACGGACCGCGGCCGGATAATCGGCGGCAATTCCCTGCAATAATTTCACGTTTTAGGTTAAATTTGATCCTCAAACCAAATTGATCGAACGTGGAAGGGAAATTTCTCGACCGCATTGCGGAAACTTTCAACCCTGAAGCACCGGACGGACAAACCCTCGACCAGGTCATGGACAAGGTTACCGGCGCCGTTAAAGCCCATAGTGAAGACCTGCGGGAAGAGCATTTCTACCTCAAAAAACATTGGGTTGAACTCCGCGACGATCCCGGTTTCCACGAACTGACCTTCCATGTCTTCAACCCCGAAGGCGAATACCTGCGGTTCACTGACGGCCAGTTTTTCCTGGGCCAGTGGCGCTATACCGGCAACAAACTGATGGTGGGAAAAAAGGTCAATGAAGAAGATGATACCTACGAGGCCCGGGTGTACGAGCTCGCCTATATGGATGACGAGTTTTTTGTCATGAAGGTACTGGCCAATCCCAACAAACTGGTCAAAGAAAAGGAAAGCAAATATTTCTTTCTGGTCAAAGAAGCCTACGGCCGGAAATATGACTGGTACGAGGCCACTCAGTTACTGTTCCGCAAACACCAGAACAACAACCAGTTCTTCATCCTGGTGGCTATCATCGTCCTGCTGCTGATCGCGCTGATCGTTTTGTTATCCTGATTGGGATCACTGGGCGCAATGACCTCCTTCGAGAACGAAGGAGGCTGCATCTTGCCTGAGCACCTTTGCGCTGAATACGCTGGCAATCGCGTCTACGGCAACTTCCGGTGCTGATTGAATGATGTTCAGAGAGAGCGTGCAGTCCGGGTAATCCACCGAACCAATATCAATACGGACGCCGAAATGGCGTCGGAACAATTCTACCGTTTCCTGCAGGGTGTGATTTCTCAGGCGCAATACCCTGTTTCTCCAATAAGTGCCGTTAAGGGCTTTCGGTTTTTCAGAATACAGGTTGGAAGTAGCCGCGTTGTAAATGCCGCGATCTCCGGCTTTGAGCTCAATCCGCTTATCGCTGCCGGCCGGCAGTAGGGCTACTTTCCCTTCTTCCACCTCAACCTCGGCCCGGTTTTCGGCGCTGTAAGTCCTGAAATTGAATTTGGTCCCCAACACGATCACCCGGGCCAGCGCGGAGCGGATCTCGAAAGGCTTTTGAACATTCCTGTGCACTTCAAAGAAACCCTCGCCTTCCAGTTTTACCAGCCTCAGATCCCCTTGTCCCAGGTTGGCGGGATAAGAAAGCCTTGAATGCTCATTGAGCACCACGCGGGATTGGTCGGGCAGCACCACGCTGAGGGTATCGCCGGGCCCCGTGGTCACTACCACCAATTCGGGGCCTGCGGCCGGGCGCCACAGCAAAAAGGTCAACCCGAGGCCGACGAGCACGGCAACAGTGGCTGCAACAGCCATCCAGGCGCGCCGCGCAGGTCGCATCGGTTTGACGGTCGCTTCTTTTTTCGAAGCAGCCATCCGGGCCTTGAGTTTATCGAGCGCTTTTTCCGTGTCGGGCTGGAAATCGGAGCGGAAATTGCCGGAAACGGAGTAGAGCCTGCCTAGTTGCCCGGAGATGCGGGCGCCTTCCTGGCTGGACATCCATTGATCAAACAGCAGCTGCTCCTCCGGGGTCAGTTGCCCGTTGCGCTGTTTATGCCAAAGTTCAATGCCTTTCTCTAGTTCCATTTACTGGTTAATTCGCTTTTTTGACACTAAAAAACAGGTTTCCCCCTACCCTCCCCCATCCATTTTGAACAGTCTTTTCCAATTTGACTTTAATCCGACAAATCAGGAAAATAAAAGCCGGATTACCACCAGGAATACAATAACCTCCAGGTGGGGGCCCAATGCCGCCCGCAGCACCTTAAGGGCTTTGGTCATCTGGTTTTCGACCGTTTTAACAGATATGTCCAGCTTGCCGGCGATTTCCTGATAGGAAAGTTCTTCGTAACGGCTCAGCGTAAACACCAGCCGGCAGCGGTCGGGCAACCCGTCGATGGTCCGGAGGATCAGTTCTTCCAGCTCGGAGGCTTCCATACCGGTATTGCCGGCTGAGGTCTGCAAACCGGGCGCGTTGATCATCTGTTCTTCCTCAACGGAAATCAACCGGTTGTCCCTCAGATAATTGAGGGACCGGTTCACTACGGCGCGTTTGAGATAAGCAGGGATGGACGTATTGATGGAGAGGGTATCCTTTCGTTTCCACAATTCAAAAAAAACCTCCTGAGCCAGGTCTTCGGCCAGGTTTTCGTCGGCTACGATGCGGAGCGCCGATTGGCATACCATGGGATAAAATGCCCTGAAAAGCTGCCCGATCGCTTCATCGGGATCTTTGTTCAACAGGTCGTTCCATACGATGTCCGGCTTTTGCTGATCCAAAATGATTTGTTTTGATCTTCGGCCCGGAGGCAGGGTTCGCGAAGCGGCCAAATTTAGCATTTTCAAGGCTGGTTATTTGCCTAAATGACAAGAAAAAAATACCTTACACCCCGTTTTACATCACCAAACAATTGAAAACCTCTATTGACTATGAAGAAATCTCTACTGGCTTCTTTATTCCTTACTGCCTTACCCTTCATCACCTGGGCGCAGGAAGCGGCGCAGGAAACCGCGCCGATGGGGCTGGACGACAAGATCAACGAAGCGTTCATGCCTATTGCGGATGCGTGGGAAGCCATCGTGCTTTGGGGCTTTAATATCGGAAACGGCATTTCTCTGCCGCTCGTACTCATATTGCTGATCGGCGGCGCGACCCTGTTCACCCTGGCCTTCTCCTTTGTCAATATCCGTCGGTTCGGCCTGGCCATCCAGGTGGTTCGCGGCAAATACGATGATATTGAAGGTGTGGTCAAAAAACCGCTGAAATCCAAGGACGTTCACGTCAATGTAGTCGACGGCGACCTGGTTGACACCATCAAGGACGAAGGCCATATCGGTGAGGTCAACCACTTCCAGGCCCTGGCGACCGCCGTTTCCGGCACGGTCGGCCTGGGCAATATCGGCGGGGTAGCCGTAGCCATTGTCATGGGCGGCCCCGGCGCTACGTTCTGGATGATCCTCGCCGGTTTGCTCGGCATGTCCTCCAAATTCGTAGAATGTACCCTTGGTGTAAAATACCGGGACATCGGTCCTGACGGCACCGTTTACGGCGGCCCGATGTATTACCTGTCGAAAGGTTTGCGCGAGATCGGCATGGGCGGATTCGGCAAGGTCATGGCCGGTTTGTTCGCCATCCTGTGCATCGGCGCTTCTTTCGGCGGCGGCAACATGTTCCAGGCCAACCAGGCCACCCAGCAGGTCGTCACCCAGTTCGGCATCCAATCCGGCGCTGCCGGTACCATCCTGGGTGTCGTCATCGCCGCTTTTGTAGGCCTGGTCATCATCGGGGGCATCAAGCGGATTGCCAACGTTACGGAAAAGATCGTTCCGTTCATGGCCATCCTGTATGTTGTGGCGGCTTTGGCCATCATTTTAATGAACATCTCGCACATCGGTCCTGCATTTGGTCATATCTTTTCCGAGGCGTTCAACCCGTCCGCCGTTGCCGGCGGTTTTGTGGGCGTGCTGATCACGGGCTTCCGCCGGGCAGCCTTCTCCAACGAAGCAGGCGCAGGTTCTGCGGCTATCGCTCACTCGGCCGTGGAGACCAAATTCCCGGCCAGCGAAGGTATCGTTGCCTTGTTGGAACCGTTCATCGACACGGTCGTGATCTGTACCATGACGGCATTGGTTATCGTCATCACGGGCAGCTACGAATCCGGCAGTCTCAACGGCGTGGACCTGACCTCAACGGCCTTTGAATCGTCTATCCCGGGTTCTTCCTACGTGCTGACCATCGCCATCTTCCTGTTTGCCTTCTCGACCATGATCTCCTGGTCGTATTACGGCATGCAATCCTGGCTCTACCTGTTCGGTCGTACCAAGACCAACGAGTTGATCTATAAGGTCCTGTTCCTTCTTTTTGTGGTTTTGGGCGCAGCTGCAACCCTGGACGCGGTGATCAAATTCTCCGACGCCATGATCCTTGCGCTGGTATTCCCCAACATGATCGGCCTGATCCTGTTGTTCCCAAAAGTCAAACAAGAACTGAACAGCTACCTGGCGGCCATCCGGCAGTCGAAAGTATAGTCTTTCAGTTGGCAGTTGGCAGTTGGCAGTCATCAGTTGGTAGTTGGCAGTCCTTTTACTTTCGGGGACTGCCAACTGGCGACTGAAAAACTGTCAACTCTTCCTATCCTTCCCTGTAATTCGAATTCCCAAGCTCAATTTCGATCGTCCGGGTCGTCCAATCCGAGGCATCCTCCGGCTTTTCCTCCTCCAGGTCGAATCCTCGTTTGACGGTTTCCAACGGAGAAGGAAGCGGCGCCATTTCCAGGTTGGACACGTCCAGGTGGAAATTGCTCACGATCAGCTTTACCCAGCTGGGGCTGTACGCCCAGTTGAAAGCATCGATCTGCGGCTCCAGTTTCTGGGGAATCGGGCGATTCTCCCAGGCATACAGGACCTCTCCGGGTTGGAGCAAGGTGCTCACCTGCGGAATAAGCTTGGTAAAAACCTGAAAATTGACGGACAGGTAAAGTAGGGAAACGAACAGTTTTTCATCCGTCTGGTTGGTCAGGCGGATCTTTATCTTCAGGCCTGGTTCGCTTTTCATGCGGATGACATCCCCTTCGGGCTCCAGGAACGCTTCTTTGCCGGCGGCGTCCACCCTGAAAAAGTCGATCCTGACGGGGTGGTATTTGTACCTGGTTTTGGCGTTGTGCAGATTCCGGACGTATTCCCAGCGTGAAATATGGTTGAGGAAACTGCAAACGGTTGACGCTCCGGCCGCACTGATCTCTTTCACCAATGGGACCAGGGGCCGCGCCCAATCTTCAGGCCGGGTAACGGTCAGGCCGCTTTCCGCAATATTTACCGTATAATCGGCTTCGTATTCATGGTCGGCGAGAAAGAGATTTTTGCCGCCTTTTTCCCGGATGACCTTCTTCACCAGCTCCAGGTTTTGCTGACCGCCGGCTGCTCCCCGCACGAACACCTTGACCGGCGCCGACAGGAAACCTTCCACGAACCCCTTGCCGAGCAGATCCCGGGGCGGTTCTTCCTGAAAGGCCAGGGTAGATTCCCCGGGGTTCACTTTGGCCAGGGTTGCCGTCCAGGACCGGCTGTCGTCCATGGTGGCGACCTGTACGGCAGCGGCCATACCCGACACGCCGTTGGCGCTGCCGATGTCCATGGTCCAGCCATCCGGTTGCTTGTACTGCACGTTGCCGTAAACGGGGCCGGAGCCGGCAGCTTCCAGGTCCAGAAAACAGCGGAATACCTCGTTGGGTTCTTCGCTGGAGACGTACATCTGGGGTGTTTGCCGGAAGTCGTTCTTGATGAAATTCCGGATCCGGCTCTGCAGGTCGTAATAGGTCACCTTTCCCCGGCACCGCTCCAGCAGGTCGATCAGATTGCGGGTAAAGACCCCGCGCCCGTCCTTTTCGAAGGCGGATTCATCCTGCCGTGCGGCAGCCAATTGGATATGGCGGCCTTCGGGCAGCAATTCACCGATATTCTTGCCCGCAAAGTCGGCCTGGGTAATTTCGCCGCTGAAGATAAAATCCTCCCAGGGTCGCTCGGGGAAGGCTTTATCCGATCCCAGGCGGGCATTGGAGGGCAGGCATTGCCGGATATGCACCCCGGCATCCGCGCTGCGGGTATTCTGTCCGGAGTGACAACAATCAAAGACAGTCAGGATATGCGGTCCTTTCCGGGCCACGCTGTTGATAAGATATCGCAGCTCCTTGTTGGCCAGAAAAGCAGTACGGATCTGACCTTTTTCCCGCCAGACCCCTTCGACGCAGAGGATCGACTGCAATTGGCCGCCGGGATCGCTTTCCAGAAATACGCGGGAAGCCGTTTCCCGGGTACCGTGCCCGGCGAAATAGAAAAATGCGACGTCTTCGGGCCCTGCTTTCCCGAGGTGCTGAATGAAATAGCGGACGATATTGCGCTTGTTGGCGTCGTTGTCGGTCAGCAGGATCAGGTCCAGCTCAATGCCCGGAAAGTCCTTCAGGAAAAGGGCCATGGCCTTCGCGTCGGCGGCACAGCCGGAAAGTGCGGGAACGGGCGATGCGTACCGGTCGATCCCTACCACCAGGGCTTTTACTTTCTTCAGTGATTTTTGAGGCATACGGATTGGTGTTTTTGCTCATTGATAAGGGTAAAAATAAGCAAAAACACCAAATTATTTTTTCCTGAATTTGTATTTTTGCCGAATACCTAAATTCAAAATCATGCCTTCCGCTCCGATTGAAACCATGTACAATACGCTCCCGCAAACCGGAAAAATTGAATGGATCGGCCTGCGCCCCGCCAGGCGCAACGACCTCCAGGTGGTAGATGAAGCAGAAATTTCGCTTGAAGA
The DNA here is from genome assembly GCA_937873655.1 of uncultured Lewinella sp. Taxonomy (GTDB): domain Bacteria; phylum Bacteroidota; class Bacteroidia; order Chitinophagales; family Saprospiraceae; genus JACJYC01. Next base: position 25,931 of record CALMYQ010000014.1, read on the forward strand.
CGGGCTGGTCGGCGACCACTACAACGGCGAAAGCCGGAAGCGCCAGGTGACCCTGATCCAGGCCGAGCACCTTCGGGGAGTTGCGGGCATCCTTGGGTTACCGGAGGTCGATCCCGGGCTCATCCGCAGGAACATCGTGGTTTCCGGCATTAACCTCCAGGCTTTCGATGAGCGCCGGTTTGCCATCGGAGAAGTGATCCTCGAAATGACCGGCCAATGCCACCCCTGCTCCAGGATGGAAGAAAACCTCGGTCCAGGCGGCTTTAATGCCATGCGCGGACACGGCGGCATCACCGCCCGGGTCATCAAGGGCGGCCGGATCCGCGTCGGCGACCCGGTCATGTTAGCTGAAACCGTACCGGCCCTTACCGGTTCGTAGCGATTATTATCATAACAAAACATCAACCGCTTTATGCAAAAATTTTTCAGCCTTTTGGGCCTGAGCCTGTTGTTCGCAACAGTTGCCGGCGCCCAGATCACCGATCCCGCAGCAACCGAAGTATGGGAACCGGAACCGCGGGTAGTCACCCCCGGCCAGAACAGCAGTGCGCCCTCCGACGCCATCGTGCTTTTTGACGGCACCAATTTCAATGAGTGGACCCACGCCGACGGCTCTCCCGTCAAATGGGATCTGAAGGACGGCGCCATGACCGTCGTCAAACAAACCGGCATCATCCAGACCCGGCAGACCTTCACCGACTGCCAATTGCACATCGAATTCCGCACCCCGTCCGTGGTCGTCGGCGAAAGCCAGGGTCGCGGCAACAGCGGCATTTTTCTCCAGGGCCTTTACGAGTTGCAGGTTCTCGACAACTACGATAACCGGACCTATTCCAACGGTCAGTGCGGTTCTATTTACAAACAAAGCATCCCGCTGGTCAACGCCTGCCGCCCGCCGGGTGAATGGCAAGCCTATGATGTCATCTATACCGCCCCGCGCTTCAACGCCGACGGCATCAAGGTCGCTCCGGGCAGGATCACCGTTCTGCAAAACGGGATCCTCGTGCAGAACAATACAGAGATCAAAGGCACCACCGAGTACATCGGCATGCCGAAGAATGCGCCCCATGGCGCAGGTCCGCTGGTGCTGCAGGATCACGGCAACCCGGTGAGTTACCGGAATATCTGGATCCGCCAGCTGTAGACGGTAGACGGCTCACGGTCGGTTTGGCGGCGGGGATGAAATCAGGGGAAATAGAACCGTATCCCGAACCCGCCGCCGAACTGCCCGTCTGTGCGATCGATCAGTTGCAGCCCCGGGGTGATCTGGAAGTGAATTTCCAGTTGTCCCAATCTTAATCTGCTGCAACAAACTGCCATACCCATCCGGATTATTCCACAATAGACTGCTTTTCCACTCTTTTGCTCAGCGGCGCCAATAGCGGCAGGGTTGCCGGACCGTACCAGGGGTGTAATTCCATGACCAGGCTGCCGGCCTGTATGGCCGGATCGGTAGCCGTCAGCGCCTGAGCTTCTTCCACCGTAGGTACATTGAAAATGTAGATCCCCCTGATGTCACCGTCGTCCATGAAGGGTCCGGCCACAGCCAGTTTACCGGAGGCCGCCATGGCAAAAATATTCTTGAGGTGAGCTGTTTGCAACTCGGCGGCGGCCAGGGAATCCAGGTCGCGATTGGGGCCTTTTTTGAGGAAGGCCATAACGTAGGCTTTCATGCCGTACTCGTCTGACCCAAGATTGGCGGCAAAAGCGGAGTCGTAGGCGGCCTCTTTCGTCAATTGCGCGTAGAGGTCAGGGGGCGCTTCAGGGGTGGGCGCAGGCCGGCTGCAGGAGACAACCAGCAGAACCGAAAATCCTAAAAATAACAGGTGATCTTTCATATTTCATTTGCGTTTTGTACTGGTCAAATTTACATTTTTCCGTTTGTAATCCAATTTGACGGATTTTGCTACAAGATTGACGGAAAAAGTCACTCGCCTTCCCCGAACTTTGTAAAAAGGAATATCCAATGTATCTATTCCTATCCCTGACTTTTCCGGAAAACCCAAGGAGCTTGCCGAAAATCCATAAAAGAGTAGGCCTGTTCAAAACCTAATCTTATGCAGAAGTACTTTAACAATTCAATTCCCCATACCGGAGCATTGGCGGCCATCAGGCGTCAGATGCCGGTCTTATTCACACACCTGAAACCTTCAACTATGTCCAAATTTTTCAACGTCCGCAATGCGGGATTTTCCTCCGTTTTTTTCCTTTTCATTTTTCTGCTGATGTCTGTCCATTCCTGGGGACAACCGTGCTCGTATATCAGCGGAAACGTGACGCTGGGCGGTACAGCCCATGACCCGGGATTCCAGGAGACCCATCCGGTTTTCGCCGCCGCCAGGCTCAGCAACGATAATTTTGTAACGGCGTGGGGCACAAGAGACGGCGTGGACGGAGATTCAACCGGCTGCTTCTTCCAGGTTTTTGACCCCAGCGGCATGCCGGTTTCCAGCGTGGTCATCCCCTATACGGATATCAACCCTACCGGGACCGGGGCACAGGGCGTGTTCGGCCCGATGGTCGCCGCCCTTTCCAACGGTTTTGTCATGGCCTGGGAATCCGAGGACGGACCGGGGGATACCGGCGCCCTCGGCGATAACCAGCAGGACGTTTACTTCCGGGTCTATGACAATGCCGGAAGCCCCACCTCCGGCACAACACGCATCAGTGTGACCGCACAGGAAGACCAACTCGAATTTCTCCTTCCGCTGGAGAACGGCGGGTTTGTGGTACTGACCCGGATCGATGAGGATGGTCTGAATACCGACGATTACTTTTTCCAGGCTTTTAACGCAAGCGGCGTGGCCACCTCTCCGCTGACCAACGTCTCCGGCGGCTTGCACGATGCGTTTTTCCAGACCACCGACAATCAACACGCCATGGCGGACCTGGGAAACAACCGGTTCGGGATAACCTGGGAAGCCAGGGATGGCGCCGACGGGGATAGAGAAGGCGGTTTTTTCCGGATCTTCAACACCGACGGCACGCCGGTTTCGGGCGTTCTCATGCCCTATGCCGATATCAACCCCATGGGCACAGGCAGCCAGGGTACCCCTGGTCCGCGGATGATCCGCCTTGCGGGCGGCAACCTGGTGGTGGCCTGGGAATCCGAAGACGGCCCGGGTGATGAAGGCCCGGCCGGGGATGACCAACTGGACACCTATTTCAGGGTATATACCCCGGCAGGCGCAGCCGTATCGGGTACCGTTAAAGCCAACGACCTGACCGGCCAGGAAGATAAATTTCGGGGCATCCTGGCCCTGGAAGGCGGGAATTTTGTGATCGCCTTTTCACCGGATGAAGACCTGACGGGGAATACCGATGACATCTATGTCCGGGTGTTCAATGCTTCCGGAACGGCGGTCAGCGCCGGGGTAGAGGTGAGCGGCGGCACACAAACCGACGTGTACAATGTTTTGCACACAGAATTCGGACTGGCGGCCCTGAGCAACGGGAATTTTGTGGTAGGTTGGGGCGCGTTTGAAGGGACGCAAGGCGACGGGAACGGATCCGGGTCTTTCCACCGCGTCTTCAATTCCAGCGGGGGTGCGGTAACCCCGGTAACCCGCGCCTACGCCGACATCAATCCGATGGGGACCGGCAACCAATCCGGAACCGGTCCGGTTGTGATGGCCCTGGACAACGGTTTTGCGGTGGTCTGGGAATCCGAGCAAGGCCCGGGAGATGCAGGCCCGGGCGGCAATTTCAATGATGATCAGGACGTCTATCACCGGGTGTACGACAATATGGGCGCCCCGCTCTGCGGTTCGATCAAAACCAATTCCGGAAACGACGCAGAGGAAGAGGTCCTGCAATTTGTGACGCCATTGAGCAGCGGTAATTTTGCCGTGATCTACAAGGACGATGAAGACCAATCGGGCAACAAGGATGACCTGTTTGTCCGGGTCATCGGCGGAGCTCCCCAGGCTTTCACCTGCCCGACTATCGGTGCGGCCGCCCCCAGTGTAACAACGGCCTGTGAATTTGAGTTTTTTACCGTAACCGCTACCGGGCTTTCGGATATGGCCATGTCCGCCAATGGTGAGCAGGACTTCGGCATCCGGTTCGTCCTTTTCGATTCCTCGACGGACGACCCGTATACCGGCGGTATTAGTCTTTATTCTGTACCTTTTGAGAGTTTGGGCGCAAACGGCACCACTGCTATGAGTAACGAATTTGGTATTTCTGCCGGGCCCAATCAGATATACGCGGTGTTACAACCTGCCCCCGCAGACAGTGATTGTCGCCCTTATGCCGTCACCACGGTCAACATTGCAAATTCAACAAGCTTCTCCCTTTCCTCAACCGTTTGCCTCAATGCCGGCGTGCAAAACGGACTAGAGGGCGGATCGCCTGCAGGCGGCGTGTACAGCGGGCCCGGTGTGACGGATAACGGCAACGGATCGACCTTTACCTTTGACCCGGCGGTGGCCGGCGCAGGAACCCACACCATCACCTACACCCTGCCGGTAGGTGCAGCTTGCGGAAACAATGTTGCGACGACCACCCTGGAAGTCGTTGCCTTACCTGAAGTGACCTTTTCGAGCAGCCTTTCCACCGTGAATATGGCCGATGGCGTACAATCAGGCGCCACGGGCGGTAGTCCGGCCGGCGGCGTATACAGCGGGCCCGGCGTAACGGACGACGGAAACGGCATGACCTTCAGTTTCGACCCGGCTGCAGCAGGCGTCGGTACGCATACGGTCACCTATACCTCCACCAATACGGCCGGTTGCACCGCTGCGGCCACGGCAGAGATCACCGTGGAAACCCAGGCGCTGGCCGGCGACATCTGCACGGATGCCATTGTCATCGACAGCCTGTTCGGCGGAGCGCTGAACGTTCCGGTAGTATCCGGCCTGCAGGACAATACCGATTACAATGCGGAAAACGACCCGGTTTCCGGATACGATTGCTGGGTAGATGCAGCGCCTCACCTCAACAACACCATCTGGTACACCTTCAGCGGCGACGGCAATAAATACAGCATTCGTACAGTGGTTTGCGATGCCGTCAATCCGATATTGAACAACGACACCCAGTTTGCGCTGTACAGCGGCAGCTGTGATGAGCTTGCAGCGCTGGCCTGCAATGAGGATGAAAATTTTGGCGCCAATTTATTCAACGGCTTCCTGGAAATCGAGACGGTCGCCGGCGTGGAATACCGGCTCATGGCAGATGGTTTTGTCCAGCCTGATTATGTCGCAGTGGGCGCCTTCTGCCTGGAGGTTACCCGGCTTGAAACCGTAGCGGTCACGGATATTGAGGATACGCCGTTCAGGGTCTATCCCAATCCGACTTCCGGTACGGTACGGTTCGACGGGTTTTCACCGGACTGGGTGACCGTGACCGACCAACTCGGGCGTTCGCTCCGGGAATGGCGCAATCCTGGCGCCGAGATCGACCTGGATGGATTGCCCGCTGGAATGTACCTGTTGCAGATGGGCAGCGGGGCGGAGACTTATATGACCAGGGTGGTGAAGGATTAGGATTGCTGGGCATACTACTGAGTGGGGGCTTAGAGAGAGGGTGAGAGGGTGAGAGGGTGAGAGGGTGAGAGGGTGAGTGGGTGAGTGGGTGATGGCCATGCTTTTCACCCTCTCTCCCCTGCCTTGCCGGTCTCTTATGCGCCGTAGCCGCTCCGGCGACGGGGCATAGACAGCACTCCTTCTCTAACCCTTTAAGGCTTGGCGTTTCGTTTCTCCAATCCTTTCGGTTATTTTTTCGCCACCCATTAAAGGGGTTTAAAAAATATTTACTACAAAGGAGGTAAATATAAAAAAATACTACATTTGTAGTAAATATAACTAAAACCAATATGGGTGAGTTTGAAGAACTGGTCTTGCTGGTGGTCGCTGTCCTCTGCGGCAAAGCTTACGGTATCGGCATCATTGAGGAGCTGGAAAAAAGGACGGGCAGGTCGCCTGCTATCGGCGCTATCCAAACCGTGCTCAAACGGATGGAGAACAAGGGTTGGGTAACCTCCGGCTTCGGCGAAGCCACCCATGAACGCGGAGGCAAACGCAAGCGCTATTATACGATTACCGCGGAGGGCCGGAAAATGCTGGCTCAAAGAAAGGAGCAACGCAATACGCTCTGGAATGACATCCCCAAAATCGGTTTGAACTATGGCGCCATCTAGTCCGTCCCAACTGCCAAAATGGGCAATGAAAGCCCTCCGGTTCATTTGCCATCCCGATTTCATAGAGGGTCGCTACAGACATGGCGATCCTGACGGATCGAAGGACAGTTTGAAAGGGAGGGAGAAAGCCGGTATTTCAAACTCAATCCGGAGAAGTCTGTTTTTTGTTATACGAAATGCCCCCTTATCGAGGGTGACTTTCGGCTAAACAGCATAAAAAATAATCAAACAGGCTAAAGGGCCCCAGGGAATTCAGCTCACCGCAAAATCACCATCTTCCCAAACCCATTCTTGAAAAAACTGTCCGTACCATTGTCAAAATGGCCGAAATCCTTTCCGTCGGCGCCTTTGGCCACTACCCGGTACAGGTAAACCCCGTTGGCCAGCCGGTCGCCGAACTCGTCGGTGCCGTCCCAGGTGAAATCCGTACGGTGGGTACCGATCTTCAGCGGGCCGATCTCGTTTTGGGAAATCGTCCGGACAATCCGCCCGGAAACGGTCATGATCTGGATCGAAAACCAGGCGGGCGGCTCGCTGCCGGTTAGGGTATACACGAACTGGGTGGAGGTTGAAAAGGGATTGGGATAGTTGAAGATATGGCTGATCGCCGACTCCGTGATCACCTCGAAGGACACCTTGTAATCCAGCCTGCCGCTTTGATTATCGCTTGCATCGCGACCTTGCACGATCAGGGTATAGGTCCCTGATTCCGCAAATTCGGGCGCCCACTCCACAGTGGCCCGGTTGCGGTCGGCGCCGGCCGGCTGGAACAACAATTCTCCGGAGTCGAAATGCACCGCGTGAACGTCGCTCTGTCCCGGATACTGGATCAATACATTGATCAGCGCTGTATCCGACAGGGGCAAATAGGGGTTCTCATCCTCCAGGTTGATGACGATATGCGGGCGGGCCGACACCAGATCTCCGTCCAGGATGCGGGTCCCGTCGAAGGTCACGTCCAGCAAGGGGTTGCGCAGGTCGCGCTGAACGGAGAAATCCTTTCTTCCCAGGTTGTTGAAGTGGGTCAGCTCGGGCTGGTCCTTATCGGGGTTAGCCTCTACGATCAGCGTTTGTCCGCCCTGGATCTGCCGGACATCCAGGTCGAAGGTTGCCATCAGGGTATCCCCGGCGGGCAGGGGCCGGAAGCGCCGGTAGAACTGCCGGTTGTTGTTGGCGCCGTCCAGCACGATGTATTTCATCAGCAAGCTGTCCATCGGGTAAGGACTGATATTCTCCACGGCCACCGCCAGCTTCAGCCGGTCGCCCTGCTGCAGGGTATCGCTGTGGAATTTGAAGCCGGCCTGCGGGTTGAGGGCCGCTTCCGGGATGCCTTCGTACAGCACCCGCCAGTACGGCAGCCTGGGCGCCGACCGGAGCAGCGTATCCTTTGCCCTGTATTCGAGCTGGACGTAGGGGAATTCCTGCGCATCCAGCCATTGCAGGGACGTATCCTTTCCTGTCCAGTCGGTGATGAACTCCTGGCGGGTGCTGTCGGACCGAATGCCGTACAGGTAAAGGCCCCATTCATCCTTGGGTTCGGCATTTTGGATCTTCCAGTTCAATTCCGACCAGTTTTGCGCCGGGCCGATCAACGGCGATCGCACGGAGCCTTCATCCCACAGGCCGGTGAAGGAAAAGCTTTCCAGGATCTCCTCGTTCTTTTCCACCATCTTTTCAAAAACGGGAAAGGTTGGATCGTCCTTTTTATAGACCAGCACATAAGGTTTGGCGCCTGTAACGGCGGTTTGCCGGAGCTGGGAAGCGCCCTGTTGTTCCAGGATCTGGAATAAATTCACCCCGAGATCAACGGAATCCTGGGCCCATTCGGCCGGTTCGTAATCGACATTGGCGTATTGGACGGTGTAAATCACGACATAATTACCCGACGGCACGATATCGCGCAGGAACTGAATGGCGAGGTTGCGCCCTTCCCGGGTTTGGGTAGAATACGGAAAAGCCGCCCAATAGGCCCAGGGCGAGATATGGCTGCCGTAGAGTCCGTCCGGTTGGTTGATCCAGGGATCCGCCGTGATGGAATCCAGGACGCAGATATACAGGCCGCCCTTGATGGGATTATCCCAGGGCAGGTAAACGTAGGTATCGTTGTTGATGTCTATTTCCGGCCATACATCCGGGTAGACGCCGTTCTTGACCCGGACCGATTTCAGGTCATCCAGGAATTTGAAATTGCGGAGGCTCTCGGACAATTCCATATTATTGCTCTGGGTTTGCCGGAACTGGTAGTAATGCGACTGATTCCAACCGGATTTATACCCATCGAGGAATAAGAACGAACTGTTAGCCCAGCGATAGCCCTGTCCGTCGAGGGTATCGGGGCTGATGCGCCAGTAATATACGGTGGAATCCCGCCACGACAACCCGGGTTGCCATTTGACCAATCCGCCGCCTTGCACGATCTCCTTCCGCATCCTGGCCGGACTGTCAAAATTTTGGGTGGTATCGATTTCCAGCAGGTATTTCTGGATTGCCGCAAAGGGATTGGCGGTTGAAGCCTGGAGTGTAAGTTCAGGGTCGCCCGCAATACCGAGATCCGGCGGGTAGACCGGCGAAACGCTGTTGGCGAATATGTACAAACCGACGCCCCTTTCCTGCCGGCTGTCGTAGAGTTCGTTGTTGGTCTCAGCCGGCGGAACAGGTCCTTCGGCGACCCGGTTCCCGACGTCCACCCGGACAAAAAACCGGTTTTCGCCGACCGCCCGGCTTCCGCGAACCGGCGCCTTCAGGCGGATCTCCGATTCGAAATAAGGGGCTTCGATGGTGCGTTTGTACACCTGGATCAGGACGCCGTCGGGAAAACGGCGGTCCACCTCAATATCGATGGAATCGGCAATTGCCTTGCCCAGATTGCGAACATCAAAAACAAGCTCAAGGCTGTCGGTCTGGGCCGTCACGGCAGCGGGATAGAACCGGACGCTTTCGGCCACCGGAATAAAATCCGGGGTTTCAAACGGCATGACCTTCAGGGCGGGGTCGCCGTCGAGGGAAAATTGCTGGACCATCGTCCGGGTCGGCAAGTCCTGGTTGGCGGCATAGACCTGGATGCACCGCCTGAGGATATCCCCCACCCCCTGCCCGTAGAGGTCGCCGCCGATCAGTTCGTAATATTTCCGGGCAAAGGTGTTGAGGGTATGGATATAGCCGAACCCCGTGGTCGCAAAAAAGGCAATGGCGCCCTTTTCTTCCTGAAAGACAAAATCCTCCCCTACGCTGACGATATCGCTGTGCATTTGCCCCGACAGGCAGCCCAGGGACAGCATAACGGGGTATTTGCCCTTGTTCTTGTAGGTACTGGGGTCGTCGATGCTGAAATCGAACCCGCCGGTACCCGAATGGCCGAAAAAGGTGATCAGGCCCGCTCCGGCATTGATGCGTTCGGAGATCTGTTCGGATTGGGATTGCTGTATCGGATCGGGGCTTGATTTGTAAAATGAGAACACGTTGGCGCCGTAGGCGTTCCGGTTGAGGGTGTACTCCATTTGTTTGAGCGCATTCCGGATAACCTCCTGTTCGCCCGGGTTGCCGCCGCCGCCGAGGTGGATCACTTCCTTGCGCCATCCCCTGCCGTCTTCCTCCGAGGGTATGTCTTCGTATTCCTTCACCTTTTCGAGGTACCATTCGATATCGCGGGGCGCGGCCGCCGGGATCCGGCCGATGGGCGCGAGCGGGGTCTGCCGGCCAGGCGGAGCGATCAGCAGCGCATCCGATCCGGGCTGGCCGAAAGTAGGTACGTAAAACGTGCGGTTGGCGGGATCGGCAAGCTGATCGGCCCGGCGGACGTTGCCGTATTCGCGGCCTTTCCCGATGAGGAGAACGTACCGGATCTTGTCCCATCGCTTGTGCACAAAGTGGACAAAATTGCGCACGGCCGCCGGATGGCGATTGATCCCGTATCCAAACTGGTCGTACAGTTCCCGGATATCCGCAACAGCCGGGTGGAAACCGCCGCCTGCCGCGCCTGCCCTGTAATCGGCATAGGCCTGGACCCAGTTCCGGCCCTGGCCGTCGTCGAACAGGGCGGCATGGGAGATGATCAGGTAATCCGCATTCAACTCCGAAAAATCGGTGAACTGTACGGGTTGCAGGCCGGTTACGGTCTTCAATCCCTTGCTGACATTCACCAGGACCAACTGCCGGGCGCTCCCCGACGGGCCGACCCGCACGAGCACTTTGCCGTCCTGCACCGCGGCCTCCATGCGCTGCCGGTTGGTCAGGTCGTACAAAACCACCTGTCCGCCGGAGACATCGAATTTTTCAATTTCCAGGTATTTATCGGCCGTACCTGCGGCTATTTCGAAAAAGAAGGCGGATTGATTGCCGAAATTGAACGCCCTGGGATAGCGCAGGCTGCCGAAGGCCACTGCGTACCGGTCGTTGTTGGGCGCGGCGCCGGTCACCCTGATGGTTTCGGTGGCCGCCAGTTGAGCCGCGGGTTTCTGGTAGCTGAGGTCAAGGAGGCGCACCCCGCTGAAATTCTGTTGTTCGATCACGGTATTGTCCACCGAGACGGAAAGCTGGTGGGTAAACCCGTGGCTGGCGACGAAGCGCGTGCGGAAAGCGGCGTTCTCGGCTGCGGGGTACAGGAAATCCGGCTTGAGGTTGATGCTGAGGTTGGAGGTGAATCCGGCGGAAAAGCCCTCGCCTGCTTCGAAGGAGGATTCCGATACGCCGTCGCCGTTGGTTTTCTGGATGAAGCCGTTGTTATAGATCCGTTTCTGATCAAACCAGAACCATTCTTCTTTCGGGGGCAGGTTGTTCAGGTTATTGGCAAGGGTCTGATACCTTTGCGAACCGGGTTGAGCGGACCAGGTCAGGAAATAGGCCGCGGTATCCGTGAACATGCTGTACTCGGGATTCAGGAGTTCATTGTCCGGATCCTCAAAGAGGTATCGATCCAGTTCATCCCGGTTTTTCAGGCCGGCGAATTCGATATAATCCCCGGCGGTCAGGGTTCCGGCAGCGGACACCTGGATGGGTATTTCCAGGCCGTTGTGAAAGATCCTGAAATCGGCGGGCTGGATGGAGCCGGCGGGGATGCCGGCAGCGGTGAGGGTTTCGAAAGGGATACGGTAAACGCCGTCCTCCGGTACCATGATCTTGAAATAAGATTGGTCAAACCGGACCCATTCGTTGCCGTATAAGGTGTCCGTTCCGTTCCACATTTGGCCGAATACAGGCAGGACTGCGCAGATCAAGAACGGGGTCAACAGCAATTTCATGGGCAATTTGTTTTGGGATAATTATGAACAAAGATAAGGCAAGCCCAAAAGTTTAACAAAACTATAATATTCTTTGTCGTCATCTTTGCGTCACAACCAATAAACAGGAAAATTGACCAACCTGGCGATCGATATCGGAAATACACGGGCGAAACTGGGCCTTTTCCAGGGCGAAAACCTGGTGGACAAGGTCGTATGGCCGGAGTGGGGGGTAAAAGATTTTTCCACCTATACAACCAACCATACGGTAGAAAGTGTCATCTTATCCAGTACAGCGGGAAGCAAAGCGGAAGAATTGGACGATTTCCTCCGTTCCCGGTTCAGATACCTCAAACTGGATCATTTGACCCCCTTGCCCATCCGAAATACGTATAAAACGCCCGAAACGCTGGGGAAAGACAGGTTGGCCGCCGTAGTCGGCGCCCAGGCGCTTTTCCCGGAGAAGACCTGTCTGGTGATCGATGCAGGCACCTGCATCACGCTGGACGTGCTGGAATCCGGTACGACCTTCCTGGGGGGCAATATTTCGCCGGGTCTTGACATGAGGTTAAACGCCATGCACACCTTTACCGCCGCGCTTCCGAGGGTGGAGAAAGGGCCGTTCGGCGGCTGGATCGGCGACCGGACCGAAACTGCTTTGCGCAACGGCGCACAATGGGGCGCGCTGCTGGAAATTGAGGGAATGATCTCCCTGGCGAGAGAGCATTTCGGAGAAATCATCGTTATTTTAACCGGAGGCGACGCGGATTTTTTGGCGAATCAATTGAAAAGCGAGATATTTGCGGCTTCCGATTTAGTCCTTCAGGGGCTAAACAAAATTTTAATCCATAATGTCAAACACCTGGCGTAGTTTATTGGTCCTTGTTTTTACAGGTTTGGGAGCTATTGCCCTGCAGGCTCAAAATGAGAATGCAACCATCAAACCCAAGAGCAATTCTCCCTACTCCCGCTTCGGTTTGGGGGATGTGCTGCCCGGGTACCTGGCCGGTTCGGCAGGCATGGGCGGCCTTACAGCAGCCTATAACGACTTTTACCACCTCAACCTGGCCAACCCCGCAGCGCTGGCCCACCTGAAAGCCACTTCTTTTGAAGTCGGGCTTTACGGCAAGTACACCAAACTGGCCACTCCGAGCGGCAAGGACGATGTCTGGGGCGGCAACCTGTCGTACCTGGCACTCGGTTTCCCGCTGAAAAATCCGGTAAACCGGGCGCTGGACCGCAACCGGTCGCCCTGGGATTTCGGCATGAGCCTTTCCCTGGCGCCCTATACCCGGGTCGGCTACAGCATCGAATCCAAGACCTATAACGACGGGTTCAAGGAAGCCACCAACTACCTCAAGGGCGACGGCGGCATCTACCGCGCGCAATGGGGCAACTCGGTCAAGTACAAGAATCTGTCACTGGGCCTCAACCTCGAATACAATTTCGGCAAGGCCGTTTACAGCCGCCGCGTCGCCTTCGACAGCCTGGCCCACAGCTACGAAACCGAATACCGCAATGAGATCGCCATCAACGGATTGAGCTATACCCTCGGCGCACAGTACGTCTACAACTTCAAAAAGCTGAACGCCAAAGGCGAAATGGAAAATACCGGCAAGCGCATCATTGTCGGCGCTTACGGCCGGCCGGCCCAAAACCTGAACAGCGAATCCAGCCGGTTTTTCCAGCGCAACAATATTTCCAGCTACGTCGGCGTGGTCATTGATACTTTTTTGCTGGAATCCGGTGTTAAGAATGCGGTCGACATGCCGGTGGAATGGACGATCGGCATATCTTACGAGCAAATCAACAAACTCCGCGTCGGGCTGGAATATTCCTCCGGAAAGTGGAGTAAATTTGCCAACCCCGCCAAACCGGAGCAACTCACAGACAGTTACCGGTTCGCAGCCGGGGTTGAATACGTGCCCAATCTCACATCCTACAACAGCTATACCCAGAAAATCTACTACCGTGCAGGCTTTTACCAGGCCGGTGATCCGAGAACCGTCAACGGTCAGCAATTGAAACAAACGGCTGTCACGCTCGGATTCGGCTTTCCGATCATCATGCCCAGGCAGCAGGTCTCTTTCGTCGACCTGTCGCTGGAAGCCGGAAAATTCGGGGTAAAAGACGTACTTACGGAATCATTTATCAAACTCAACCTTGGGTTTACGCTCAATGATAATTCTTGGTTTTTCAAAAGAAAATTCAATTAATCATGAAGGAACTACGCAATGTTTGGATGGCTGCAATTGTTAGCGTCCTTTGGGCGGGGCAGGCTGCTGCCCAGTGCCAAACCTGGAACGACAGCCCGCGGAAAGAAGAAGCGGAGAATGCTCACGTGGTCTACCGGCCGTTTGTAAAGGATCGGACCGAGCAACAACTGGCCACCGAGCTGGATGAAGCCAATTTCAAGATCGCTTTCGACAACTGGCGCAAAGCCTACGAAATTGCACCCGCAGCCGACGGTCAGCGGCCAGCCCATTACGTGGACGGCCGGAAACTGTACAAGGCCATGATCCTCAAAACGACGGATGACGCCAAAAAGAAAGAATACGGCGACATGGTCTTCAAACTCTATGACGAACAAGCCAAATGCTATAAAAACGAGGCCTTCCTGATGGGCCGCAAAGCGTTTGACATGTTCTACACACCAGGTTGGGGCTATTCCCGCGAAACCTTTGATACGTTCAAAAAGGCCGTGGACATGGGCAAAAACGATACCGAATACATCGTTTACGACCCGCTGGGGCAACTTATGTCCTACCTTTACAAGGCCAAACAACTGTCCAAGGAAGAATTCCTGGACATGTACGACAAACTGTCCAAGATCGCTGAACACAACAAGGTCAACAACAAGACCTACGGCCAATACTACGAATCCGGCATGGCCATCATGGAAAACCATTTCCGGACGAACGAGATCGAAAGGGAGATCTTCGACTGCACCTACTTCAAGAACAAGCTGAAGCCGATGTATGAAAAGGAACCGGATAACCTGGAAAACCTGAAATACATCTACGTTACCCTGAAGGATCAGGGCTGCGCCGAAGAAGACCCGTTCGTTCAGGATGTCAAATCCCACTACGAGGCCTTGGCCGCCGTCATGAACGAAGGTATCGAGAAGCAGCGCCGGATCGACAACCCCTGCTACGACGGCTCGCAATTGCAACGGGAAGAAAAATACACGGAAGCCCTGGCACGCTACCAGGAATGCCTGGAATCGACCGATGACCCCGAGATCAAGGCGCAGGTCTATTACAGTATCGCTTTCATCCAGACCTGGCAGCTGGGGCAATATTCCTCCGCGCGGGAGAACGCAAGGAAAGCCGCCGGCCTCAAACCCAACTGGGGCAAGCCCTATATCCTGATCGGCGACATGTACGCCCGCACCAGCCGGACCTGCGGCGATGACTGGGATTCCCGCATGGCCATCATTGCTGCCCTCGAAAAATACTACTACGCCAAATCCATCGACTCGGAAGTGGCCGACGACGCCAACAAACGCATCGGCCAGTACAATGACGCCCTGCCCGACAAACAGGAAGGCTTTATGCGCGGCGTGGGAGAAGGCCAGTCTGTGAAGGTTGGTTGCTGGATCGGGGAGACGGTGAAGGTGAGGTATAAGTGATTGGGGCCCGCCTTCGTAACGCCTTCGGCGTCACTTCTGCGGGCGGGGGAGGAATCGAGGAATTGAGGAATCGAGGAATCGAGGAATTGTTGATTCGATGATTCGAACCCTCAGATCAACACATCAACTTCCAACAACGGCGCTTCCAAACGAACATGGGGCGCCGTTGTTGTTGTTTCAATTAAAACCCCGTTTTTTCGTTATAAACAAACTATGACCATGAAAAAGACGAAATTGTTCTTTGCGCTCTTTGCGGGATTGCTGATCGGGGCCTGCGCACCGAAAACCACCGAGCCGGTGGTCAAAAACGAGGAGCCGCCGGTGGTGGAGCCCGTAGTGGACGAAAACCTCAGCCCGTGCCCCAAATTCCAGGACGCGCCCAATAAGGATGAGGTGGAGACCAATTACGTGCTGTACCGCGATTTTCTGAAGGTGAAGGACTACCCCAAAGCCTACGACCTGTGGAAGAAGGTATACGATGTTGCGCCGGCGGCTGACGGCAAGCGGAATACGGTTTATGCCGACGGCATCTTTTTTATGGAATATTTTATGTCGCAAACGCAGGATACCGTCCAGCGGAACGGCTATATCGACGAGATCTTCCGGATTTACGACCGCATCCAGGAATGCTACCCGGAAGGCGGCTATATCGAGGCCCGCAAGGCGTTTGATTATTACTACAAATACCCCAACCGGAAAACGCCGGAAGAGATCTACGCCATGTTCAAGGAGTCGATCGAAACAGACGGGATCAAGACCCAGGATTTTGTGATCAACCCCTTCACGGCTTTAATGGTGGACCTTTTCCAGGCCGGCAAGATCCCGATGGAGGAGGCGCAGCGTTACGAGAAATTCATCCGCAGACGCATCGAAAAGGGCCTGGGCGACTGCAAGGGCGTCGACTGCGAACGGTGGAAGATCATCCAGGAGTACGCGCCCGTGCGGTTGGAGGCCTTCGAATCCGTAAAAGGCTTCTACCCCTGCGAATACTACCTGGACAAATACTACGCCGATTTCGAGGCCGACCCGACCAATTGCGAGACCTTGCGTTCGGTGTATGCGTTCCTCAAATTCGGCGACTGCCCCGAGGCCAACGAAAAATTTGCGGCCCTGATCGCTGCCGGCAACAAGAACTGCGTGGAAGCGCCGGGTACGCTTACCCAGGGTTATCAGGAATACCGCAACGGCAACTACGCCCGGTCGATCGAGCTGTTTGAACAAGCCATCCAGGAAGAGCCCTCTGCCGAGAAGAAGGGCGACCTGTACATGCTGATCGCCCGCATCTACCAGACCCACCTCAAGAACTTCTCACGTTCGCGCCAATACGCCTTCAAGGCGGCCGAAGTGCGGCCCAACTGGGGCGAGCCCTATATCCATATCGGCCGGTTGTACGCTTCCAGCGGCCCCTTGTGCGGCCCCGGCCGGGGTTGGGACAGCCAGATCGTGGTCTGGCCCGCCATCGACATGTGGAACCGCGCCAGGCAGGTGGACCCCTCCAGCGCCGGCGAAGCCAACAAGTGGATCAACCGCTACGCGCAGTATATGCCCAAAAAAGAGGACGTCTTCATTCGCACCCTTTCGGTGGGCAGCACTTACAAGGTGGGTTGCTGGATCCAGGAGAATACGGTGATCCGGACGTCGGATTAGGGCTGTACGGGTTTGCGTGAACATTGGGGTGATGTCCCCCAAAAAACAGGACGGCGAATGGCGTTAACTTACGAAGGAAAACACAGCGCCGATTTTCAAATCAAGAAATTCAACTTTGCTGTCCTGCTAATGGGGGAAGATCACTAAATAGTTACTTAACTTTTATTTTAAGGAATTCAAATAAATCATTGGCTATAAAAATCGGATTAAAGCCTTCATAATCATCATCATACAAAAATATTTTATCTAAATTAAACTCTTGAATACCCACTAAAAACATGACGTTAGGTGCATAAGTATTTAGTATAGGTAAATACTTATTATCAAGGTTTTGATTTTCCTTCATTAAGTTATCCCAATAATTATCCATCCACAGTCTCAGTGTATTTATACTTGGTATCTTATCAAGTAATATATTGCGGTAAATCTCGTCAGAGTAATAATATTTGACCTTGTGGTTATATTTAATCTCTCCAAAATTAAACAATACATACAAATAAGATGGGGGTAATATAACCCCCTTTTCCTTTTGAAAGTTCAAAATATCATTCTCATTCTCCCTTAAGCTAATTGTGAAATCATCTTTGCTAAACATCATTTTTTAATTGCATTTTGAAAGATATTTACCTTTACTTTCCTTATAAGTTGGAAGTATTGAATCATCACCAGTCATTCCGTTATTTTTTAAAGATACACCACCGACATGCGGGGCACCACCAAATTCAGGATTATTTACTGCTATTGGTACTAGTGGCGCGAAATCTAAGTGGCGCCTAAGTTTCGGGAGGCTATTTTTTCGACAGGCAAGGCGCGAGAAGGGAGCATAGCGGGACTCTGTGACCGCCGAGCAACGCAGCATGTCGGAAAAAGAGGCCGCGAAACTTGAGTGGTATCTAGATTTCGCGCCACTAGCATCATTGTTTTTCCGTCTTGATGATGATGCCATGTATATTCAATTCCATTTATTGTTCTTGGAAAATCAAGCATATTAGGATCTCCAGTCAATCCTCTTAATGCAGCATTAGCTTGAGAATAGTCACTTGAGTAATTTCCCCCCATATTAATTTCAAATGCAGCTTCCTTAAGTTGTCCTGTTATCGGGTCTGTAAATTTTTCTACAAATGGTGAAAAATCTGGAAATCCTAAATCATCATAACAAATTTCAGTTATCCCATATTTTTGCTTCACTTTGGCATCTTTAATTGCATGCTTTGTGCCAGGTGTTTTAATGTTTTTAGTTCCAATCTTCGGAAAATTTTTGTTTATCCAGTCTCTAACAACATTATCACACAAATTATGCACCAACATCCAATCTCCATCATCTTTCCCAGACACATAATAATTATGCTCTCGCCACACTTCAAAATTATATACTAGCTCGCCACGATAACGTTGCTTTCCTGCAATAAACTTCACAACCTTCTCACCTATAGTCATCACTTGCTCATCAAAATTGAGCTCACCTACCGCTATATAGTTATTGCGATCCACACTAAAAAATGGATGTTCCGGTGTAGCACCGATCATTGAACCATCACTAAAGTAATAATCATAAACAACCGGAGCACATCGCTTAAAAGTTGTAATAACAGGTCTATCTACCTGCCCCTTTTCATTTAATGCAAAGTTTGATGTATTGATGATTGTAGGTCTTAAAGACAATAAAGTGGCAGCTCCATTGATGCCAATCTCCGGCATATAGAAATTAGCTTTATCGCCAATGGTATTCACATGATTTTCCAGATACCATGTTTTGGGCCTATTGGCTTCAACTTCAACTATACCTCCATCGTCTTCTATAATTTCAAATTTCCCAATCTGCCAAGTCTCAGGTGTAATATCGAGATAATCATACTCTTCCCATCCGGGTATGTAGAGATCATCTTCATTCGAAGCCGTTAGATACATTTCTTCATGATGATAGGCTTTAACCATATCATCTACTTGTACATTTTGGATCGGAACGGCCAAGGGTATTGCAGCCAACGCCATCCCGGCAGCTACGTTCTTAAATGCATTCCCCGCCATCAACACCGGCGTACCCGCCACAAAGCAGCCCTTACCCAGGATCTTGCACCGGTAAACCTTTTTTGCCAGACCGGTCACTTTCCCAATTTTCGAACTCGCTTCGCTCAGCAGTCCGCTGACCAATGATTTCGCTTCTGATTTCAGTTTTTCAAGCCATTTCATCACTTTCGGCAGAAATTTTGCCCCACCGGCTGACCCTCCGGTAAAAGCGGATAAAACCACGTCGAAAGCCAATACGCCTACGTCATAGCCCGGACCTGCTTCTCCATCGATCGCACCTCCCAGCCATTCGACAATGCCCTCCCACAACCCCTTCACGATGGGTTTGAAGTTTGAGGCCACCGTATTAATAAATTCCTTTACCGTTTTGTATAAATTCACGATTGCATCCCAAGATTCTTTCAATTTTTCCGCAGTATCGGCCCCCACTTTTTTGAACATTTTCAACATTGACCGGTTGCGAATGCCGTAACTCACCACTTCTTTGGTATAGGAAACTGCTCTTTCCCACCATCCGGCGCCGGTGTTTATTACTTTTTTCCCTCCTTCATAAATCGTCTGGATAGTGCCTAACAACCCGTCCAGAAGCCCGATGGCCATGCCCGCCTGGAAGCGAAATCCCGGATACCAATCATTCACCTCGGGAAGCAAACAATTATACCCCCACTTCCAGGATAGGCTGCAATTCCCCAGGCGGCTTTCCCCGGAATTTATTCCTTCCCGAACGGCAACCGGCACATCTTCCGGATTCAGGATCTCCTCCGGCACCCAGTTTTTCATGGTTTCGTAAAAATAATAATTTACCAGATCTTCCGCTTCCT
>CALMYQ010000015.1 GCA_937873655.1 uncultured Lewinella sp.
ACTGCCAACTGCCAACTGCCAACTGCCAACTGCCAACTGCCAACTGCCAACTGCCGACTAAAGACTGCCAACTGCCAACTAAAGACTGCCAACTGCCAACTGCCAACTAAAGACTGCCAACTAAAACCCAACCTATCTTTTCTTCCGGAAATATACATTCCCGTTGATGGTCTCGAGGTTGATCTTTTTACCGCCTCCGTTCACCGGGCTGTTCAGCTTTTTGGAATAGGAAGTATTGCCTTTGTTGGGTTTGAGGTCAAAATCCGAATACAATTCGCCGTTGATGGAGCTGAAGCTCAACTCGGCGCCCGCCGATGGCGCCCAGTCCATGTCCACAAACCCGTTGATGGTTTTGATCTTTGCCGGCCCCCTGAAATCGCGGATCTCCACGTCTGCGTTGATGGATTCAACCGTGACTTCGGCCTCGTAGGGCAGCCAGAGCTCATACCGGATTTCAAGGCAAATGCAGGGTTTGTCATTCCAACCCTTGTTATCGGGGTCGCAACTCCAGCACCGGTTGTTGAGGTCCATTTTTTTGAGCATTTCCATGTCGTAATCCGTTGTCACGGACAGGAGGTCGGCGGCATCCTTGACCGACATGGTATGCACTTTTTCCAGGTTGGGTTGGGTCGTCAGGGTAGTTTTTAACAGGACCTCATTTTTATTCCAGCCCTTAATGTCGACCCTGGAGCCGAATTTCAGGTTGAACCAGGCTTTTTTACCGGCGGGAAGGCTCCACGATTTGTCGGATTTAAAGTCGGTCTTCCCCTGACTGAAAACCGGAAACGCCAATCCAATGGCTATGATAGACAAGATAATAGATTTCATGATTGCTTTGAGTTAATGAGCTTTGAAAATGTGTGCGAACTGCGAACTGCCAACTGCCAACTGAGGACTGAGGACTGCCCACTGCCAACTGCCAACTGAACTTCGGCTTCGCTCAGTTGCCAACAACTGTAGACTGATTCATTGTTTCCCGGCTGGGCGTCCGTTCCGGAGGCGGCACGGTGCCTTTCAACCGCATTTACGCGACGTAAAATTTTACGTCGCTACTGACCACTGCCCACTGACCACTGCCAACTGACCACTGACAACTGCCAACTGCCAACTGACAACTGCCAACTATCCCATTCCTCATTTTTTCCGCAAATAAATATTGGCGCTGATGGCCCGCAGGGCAATTTCCACGCCGCCCCCGTTGAGGGTTCCTTTGATCTCATTGCCGCCGATCTGCCGGAGGTTTCCTTGTTTTTCGCCCATATTGATGTCCAGATCGGTAAAGATTTCACCGGAGATGGAATTCAGCACCAGGTTGGCTTTGGTGGCGGCCGGCAGGGTAACATCGAGGTCGCCGCTGGTGCAGGTGATGGAAGTAGGCTTGTTGGGGTTCACCTGGGTGAAAACCACCACAATGTCGCCCGAGATATTGCTGGCCACGATCGGCCCCGTGCAGTTTTCGATATTCAGGTTGGAGCCCTTGCATTCGGCTTCGATTTCACCCTGCAGGTTTTTGAAATGGAATTTCCCGCCCTGGAAATCATTTTCCACCACAGCGATATTCATGCTTGCGGGTACTTTCAGTTTATAGTCCATTCCTCTGCCCATAGCTTTTGTTACGGTCAGGGTCCCGTTATTTTCCTTGATTTCGAGCCCCATACCGGTATTGTCGACCGCAGAATTGAATAACGGCTTCAACCCTTTTGCCCGCTCCGGCGGACCGTCGTAATCATCATTGGTCGTAATGACGAGCTCGCTGCCGGAATACCCTTCGATATCCAGTGCGCCGTTCTGCAAGGAGATCTCGACCCGCTTCACACCGGAAACGGCCTTTTTGAATTCTTTTTGGGCAAAAGCCACCTGTGCCAGCAACATCGCCGCAGCGACGGCCAGAGTCAATTTTTTCATCCTGTTTTATTTAATTTGATTAGTTTTAAGTCGTAAGTTTTAAGTCATAAGTCTTAAGTCTTAAGTCGTAAGTCTTAAGTCGTAAGTGGTGGGCCTCAACCAGCGACGGTGGGCAGCATCCAGTTTCCAGTCCTTCAGTTGGCAGTTGGCAGGTTGGCCGTCACCAGCCTCCAGTATCCAGCATCCAGCCTCCAGCATCCGCCATAGCTCCTCAGGAGCGACGGCGGGCAGCGACCAACTCCCTTCACAAAGCCTTCATCCCCACCTTCGCCTTCTCCCGGACAATATCCAGGATATTATCCCGCCTGGCCAGTTGCCGGAAGGCATCTGAAGCGTTTTTCGCTTTCATTTCCACCAACAGGTCGATGATGGTGATCTGGACCGCGGGATCATTCTGCCGGTTGAGGGCTCTGATCAACGCCTCTACCGCGTAGGGTTCCTGGTGGAAGATGGATAAGGCTTCCGCCGCCTTGATCCGGACGTTGATGCTTTTATCACTGTTAAGGGTTTCGATAAAAGCATCCAGTACCTGCCGATCCACTTGCGAAGGGGACAAGCCGATGTTGAGGGCCCGGATCCGCTCGCTGGCGGAGCTTTGCTCCAGCATGGTCAGTACCAGCATTTTCTGGGTTTGCTCCATCTCACCGCGCAATTCGGCAATTTCCGCCTTCTGATGGAGGTTGTTGCGCCAAAGCGTCCCGAACCCTGCCCCGATGATCACCAGGGCAACGGCCGCTGCCGCACGCCAGTACCGAAAACTGAACAGGTGGCGCTCTTTTGAAACCCGGCCCGCGGCCTGTTCGGCCAAAAACCGGTCAAACCCCGCCCTTAGCTGCCCGGACGGCACCTTGGCGACCGGAGCTTGTACCGCATTCAGTACCCGGGCATAAGCCTCCGCCGCCTGCGCCCAATCTTTGGACTCCGCTATACGGCGCTCAACTTCCCGGCTTTCATCCCCGGTCAATTCGCCGCTCAGGTACGCTATGATCATTTCTTCCATATTCATCGGTACCGGGTATTTTATTACGTTTATTTCCCTCTCACCCTCTCACTCTCTCACCCTCTCACCCTCTCACCCTCCGTCTCTCCTACCGCGCATCAATCCTGAAAAACAATTCCCTCAACTGCCGGATCGCCCGGTGCGCCCGCACTTTCACCGCACCTTCGGTACTGCCGGTGATTTGGGCGACCTCTGCGTACTTCAATTCCTGGAACCGGGTCAGCAGGAGGATTTCCCGGTCGTCTTCCGGCAGCCGGGCCAGGGCCAGGTGCAGGTTTTCTATGGTTTCCGATCGGGTGATTTCTTCAGCCTGACCTGGATCCTGGGCCGTTGTTTCTTCCGGGGTGCTATGGGGGTAACCACAAGGGTTACCCGTACGGGGGTAGGTGTCTTTGTAAGCGTTGCGGGCGATCTGGAATATCCAGGCGCGAAACGGCATATGTTCCTTAAAGGAGGTCCGGTATCTGATCATCCGTTCGAATACCGTCTGGGTCAGATCCTGGCTCAGGGTCGGATCGCCGGTCAGCTTGACGTAAAAACCGTAGATTTGGGCGTGGTACCGCTCAAACAGCACAGAAGCCGATTCCAGGCGGTCCTGCCGGACCTGGACCATCAGGTTTTCGTCTGTTAAATTGGATGTCCGCTTCAACCGGGTTGATTTTCAGGAATGGTTACTGCCGGTGGCAAGGAAAGTTACAAAAAAACATGAATTTTTTTTCGACTTCCGCATTGTTGGTCTGGTTATCCTGCCTGTTTGCCGCCTGTTTTTCGGCAAAGAAGGACCGGTTTTGCCTTTCGTTGATCTTCCTGACGGCGGCGGCCTTCCTGATCAGGCTTTTTGCAGCCTCCGATCCGTGGTTGCACTTCTGGGACGAGCGCTACCATTTTCTGGTGGCCAAAAATATGATGGAAAGTCCTTTCAAGCCCATGTTGTACCAAAGTCCGCTGCTGGATTACGATTACCGCGCCTGGTCCCAGAACCATATCTGGTTGCATAAACCCCCGATGGGGTTGTGGTTGATTGCCGGCAGTTTCAAGGTTTTCGGCGTTTCGGAATTTGCGGGCAGATTACCTTCCGTATTGTTGTCATCCGCATCGGTTGTGCTGGCCTATCAGGCGGCCTTGCATTTCCTGAAGGACAGGTGGATGGCGCTGGCGTGCGCTTTTTTCCAATCGGTCAACGGACTGACCATCGAACTTGCTTCAGGACGGAATCCCACCGACCACGTCGATACGATCTTTTATTTTTTTATCCTGGCGGGTATCTGGAGTTCCACCAGGTTTGCCATATCTCAAAAGGCGGTTCAGGCCATGCTGGCGGGCGTGTTTTTAGGGCTGGCCGTCCTGACCAAGTGGCTGGCCGGCCTGATCATCGTACCGGTATTTTTTATGCTGATTTTGGAAAAAACAGGCTGGAAAAAAGCGTTCGGCTGGTCGGTACTCGTATTGTCAACTGGTGTTTTGATCGCTTTACCCTGGCAATGGCATATCTTTCACCGCTTTCCGCTGGAGGCCGCCTGGGAAAGCCGGTTCAATGTGCTGCATTTTACGGAAGTCCTGGAAGGCCATGCGCATCCCTGGTGGTTTTTTCTGGACAGGGCCCGCACCAACTGGAACGAGCTCATTTATCCCGCCTGGCTGTTTTTTGCTTACCTGTTGATGACTAACCAACGCCGAACGGAATATTGGGCGATTGCAGTATGGTCCTTTCTGCCTTATCTGATTTTTTCTGCGGCCATGACCAAAATGCAGGGGTATTTGCTGTTTACGGCGCCTGCTCAATTCATGATCCTGACCCTTTTTCTGGGCTTTTTATCCGGAAGGTTCAAAACACAGTTGGGATGGATCTACCGGCTTGTTTTTGCTGCGGTGATCATCCTGGCTTTGCGGTACGGATACGAACGCGCCCGGTTCTTCCGGCACCCGGAATCCCTGGCTGCCGTCACGGAAGAGATCAAGGCCCTTTCTCCGGGACTGGATGAAAAGACGGTTATTTTCAACACGCCTTACTTCATCGAATTCATGTTCTATACCCCGGCGATTGCCTATGAGCGGATGCCTTCCCAAAACGATCTCAGCAAATTGGCGAAAGCCGGTTATCAAATACGCTACGCTGTTATTGTTGATGACGCTTTGAGGCTCCTGGAAACGCCTGGATATTGAATGGCTAACCGGTCCATCATGCCACCGGAGCCATGGAGGGGCTGACCAACCCCAAGCCTCAAAACTTCAACCTACGCTATAAAACCAAAGGAACTTAACAACAGTACCAGGTTTTGAGTCTGTAGCCGTGATGAGGATGCGAACCAGGTAATTGTTAAAACTACTGCTGGAAATAAGGTGTGATGTTCATCCCGTTTGATTGAAAGGAAAAGCAAAGGGCAATGCATTTTTAATGCATAACGCATAATCGAAAAGAACGTTACGCATTGGCAATTTCCGCTTAATGCACAAATTAGCTATGGCAATAGCATCATTGCCTTCCACAATTAATAGCTGGGCCATCGTTCAACGGGTTTCAAGGTGGAGTTCAAGGGCATTGCCGAGGCGTTCCATATCGTAAGTAATCGCTTCGATACTTCCCTCCCGACTGTTCTGTAGCCGAAGGAATAATGCATCGCCTGCGTTTTCAGGTTTTGAGCCGACATAATAGAAGTTCTTGACCGTGTCCTCGCTATGGGTTGTGGCAAAAACCTGAATATTCCACTTTTGAGCATAGTGGAATATCATTTCCCAAAGTTTTTCCTGGACGGAGTGATGAAGGCCTGCTTCGAATTCGTCGATGAGCAAAATATTGTCCTTGGCACTGACTAAGCCGATAGCAATTAATAACACCCGCTTGACACCTTCTCCAAGAGATTGCAATGGAACAGGCGAATTGTATCCTTCAAGTCTTACCTTTGTGGTTCCCAAAGAGATATTCAGTCTTAATAATTTAGGTTCTACAGTGTCCTGTAAAATTTTTATTACATCATCCTCAAGGGGAGTAAGAGATATTTTTTGCCATAAATGTGTTGCTTGATCCATGTTTTCTGTAAACGGAATGAAAATGGCAATATCCTTAGGATTATCCGGAGTAACATTTGCGTTGAGTTTAGAAATGGTATTAGGTAAATTTGTCGCTCCAATCTCAAAGGAAGGAATTGGGTTTGTTTCTGTCCTTTTCCACAAAAAGAAATCATTAATCAAAAGTTTTCCAAAGCCATCTTGTTCGGTCTTGTTTTTTGTTAATATTTTCTGATTAAACAACGCATTGAATGAAGAATCCCAGGATTGCTCAAACTGCCCTCTACTTTGCAGTATATTATTAATCACCGTATTATCACCTTTCGATTGTAAAATTCGCAGTCCGTCCAATAGGGTAGACTTACCCGTATTATTTTTCCCGGCAATCAGATTCACTTTTTTTAACCCGTCCACGGTCAAATTTTCAAAAATCTGGAAATTCTTTATTTTCAATTCCTTGATCATATTTTTGCGTTAGCTACCCCAAATTTAAATATTTTGTATGGATAATCCTCTTTTGGAAGCCCATATTTATTCCCTGTTTTTAACCCAAACCTTCATCACATGCTTCACCGTACAACCACCTTCACCGCCCTTTTTTGCCTCCTGGCACTGTCTTCCATCTCCCAATCCCTGGATATGGACCTGCTCAAAGCCCTCAAACCGCGAAACATTGGCCCAGCGGGTATGAGCGGCCGCATTACCGCCATTGAAGGGCTCAACAGTAACCCGGACGTCCTCTATGCCGGCGCTGCTGCGGGCGGCCTCTGGCGTTCTGAAAACGGCGGCTACTCCTGGACCCCTATCTTTGAACACGAGAAAGCCGCGAGCATCGGCGCCATCGCCCTCAATCAGCATAACCCCGATGAGATCTGGGTCGGTACCGGCGAAGGCAACCCCCGCAACAGCCTCAATAGCGGCTATGGCGTGTACCGGACCCTCGATCGCGGCCGCTCCTGGACCTATATGGGCCTGGGCGAAACCCACAATATCCACCGAATCATCATGCACCCCGATGACCCGAAAACCCTTTGGGTAGCCGCCATCGGATCACCGTGGTCCGAACAGGAAGCGCGCGGGGTCTACAAAACGACCGACGGCGGAAAAACCTGGAAAAAGACCCTTTTTGTGGATGTGAAAACCGGCTGTGCCGACCTGGTTATCGACCCGCAAAATCCCAATAAGCTCATCGCTACCATGTGGGAACACCGCCGCTGGCCCTGGTTCTTTAAATCGGGCGGCCCCGGCTCGGGACTCTATATTTCGGTCGACGGCGGTGAGAACTGGCAAAAACGAACCGACGCGGACGGCCTGCCCAAAGGCGAGCTCGGCCGGATCGGCCTGGCCGTCGCACCCGGCAAACCCGATATCGTTTACGCCCTGGTCGAAGCCAAAAAGAACGGGCTGTACAAATCCGAAAACGGCGGCTGGTCCTGGTCGCTGGTCTCCGATAAAAACATCGGCGGCCGCCCGTTCTATTACGCGGATATCTATGTGGACCCCAAAAATGAGAACCGGCTGTTCAATATCCATACCAATGCCGATGTCAGCCAGGACGGCGGTAAATCCTTTTCCCGCTTTGTACCCGGCAACCTGATCCACGGCGACTATCACGCCTTCTGGATCCACCCCGATAATCCCAATCTGATCATGCTGGGCAATGACGGCGGCATGTGCATCACCCGTGACGGCGGCAAGACCTGGTATTTTCCCGAAAATCTTGCCCTGGGGCAGTTTTACCATATCAATGTCGATATGGACGTTCCTTACAATGTTTACGGCGGCCTGCAGGACAACGGAACCTGGGTCGGCCCAAGCCAGGTCTGGCGCAATAAGGGCATTACCAATATGTACTGGGATCGCGTAGCCGCCGGCGACGGATTTGACGCAGCCCCCGACCCATCGGATAGCCGCTTCGGCTACGGCATGTCACAGCAGGGCGGACTGGTGCGCTTCGACCGGGCAACGGGCACCCGTTACGGGATCAAACCCTACCTGGCTTCCGGTGACCCGCTTCGCTTCAACTGGAATGCGGCGCTGGCCATCGACCCCATCGATAAAAAAACGATTTACTACGGCAGTCAATACCTCCTCCGGTCGGCCGACAAAGGGATGACCTGGGAAGCCGTTTCGCCTGACCTGACGACCAACGACCCCGAAAAGCAAAAACAGGACGAAAGCGGCGGGCTCACCCTCGACGCCACAGGCGCGGAGAACCATTGCACCATCCTGACCATCGCCCCGAGCCCGAAGCAACAGGGTGTGATCTGGGTGGGCACCGACGACGGCAATATCCAGCTGACGCGCAACGGCGGCCAGTCCTGGGAATTGCTCAACACCAGGATCAAAGGTCTGCCCAAAGCAGCGTGGATACCTCAGATTCAGGCTTCACCCCATAACCCCGCGGAGGCCTTCATTGTGGTCAACAATTACCGCCTCGACGATTGGGCGCCCTACCTCTTCCATACAAAGGACTACGGTCAGACCTGGACCCGGCTGGCCGACGACAAACAGATCTGGGGGTATGTGCTTTCGGTCCTGCAGGACCCGGTAGCCCCCAACCTGCTTTTCCTCGGATCGGAATACGGCCTTTATATCAGCATGGACTACGGCAAAACCTGGACCAAATGGACCAACGGTTATCCGACCTTGCCCACCATGGATATGGTCATCCACCCGCGCGAAAACGACCTGGTGATCGGTACCTTCGGTCGCTCAGTCTGGATACTGGATGACATCCGGCCCTTGCGGGAAATGGCGCAAAAAGGCGTTCAGGCTACCCTTGACAAACCCCTTCGCCTGTTTGAACCGCCGTTGGCCTGGCTGGCGGACGAAGGCGAGATGAACGGCTACCGCAGCACTGGCGACGGTATGTTCTCCGGCCAAAACAGGGAGATCGGCGCCCTGCTGACCTTCTACCTGAAAGAACCTAAGGAAGGCCAAAAAGCCGACATGAAGGTCTATGACCAGGCCGGACAACTAATCCGGACCCTGAGCGTGAAAGCGGAAAAA
This sequence comes from uncultured Lewinella sp., assembly GCA_937873655.1. Lineage (GTDB taxonomy): Bacteria > Bacteroidota > Bacteroidia > Chitinophagales > Saprospiraceae > JACJYC01. The sequence continues at coordinate 8,924 of CALMYQ010000015.1, forward strand.
GGCATGAATCGGTTTACCTGGGAGCTGGATCAGGCAGGTACCCATTTCCCGACCCAGCCCAGGCCCAAACCCGATGCCGATGAACCCGGAGGTCGCAGGATATTGCCCGGAGCCTACAAAGTAAAGTTGTCCTACGGAGAATGGCAGGATTCCGCTGCGGTTGAGGTCAAACTGGACCCGCTCCAAACCATCACACCGGACCAGATGAAGACCAAAGCGGCCCTCCTCGACCGGCTTCAGGCGGCTGTCGCCAAAGTCACGCCGCGGGTTTGGGACCTGAAAGAAGCCAAAGAGATCGCCCAATCCGTTGTCAAGACCGCCAAAGCTAACGGCAACGACGGCAAGCGGCTGGCAGAGCAGGGCGAAACCGTGATCAAAAGCATCGATGCCCTCCTGGCTACCATACTGGAACCCGAAAACATCCAGGGCATCTACAACGACGACAACCTGCTGACCGCCATCCTGGGCAAGACCCGGTACGGCATGGGCGACCTGTTCTCGCCACCCAGCCCCACCCAGGAAATCCTCCTTTCGGATTGCGAAAAAGCCGTCAAGGAAACCATGGAAAAAATAAACCATTTCTTCCTCCGCGACTGGGCCGACCTGAAAAAAGAATCCGACGGCTCGGGAATGAGCTGGGTGAAGTGGTTTTGAATTTTCCGGATAGGCTCTTAGTGCCCTTAGTGTCCTCAGTGGTCGACACCCAATACCTCAAAATCCCCTTTTAAAACTCGATATTACCCATTTACGGGCGGATAATAATCATAATAATTCAACCATTGGATCTTCAAATTAAGAAAGTAAAGCTGATTAAACAGGGATCATTCCTTGGTAAGCGGTAAGATTTCATTTATCAGATAAACCAGAAATCGGCCGGCCTCCTTCCGACGGAGGGTAATGAATGCAAATGTCCTCATGCTAGAGTTGTCGTTAAATTGCTTATTCAAGAAAGAGATAAGCCTCATTGAAAGCGCTTTGAATTTTCATGTCGGACATCCCCTGAATTTCGGGGTACTAATTCCTTCACTCCGGATACCGGATACCTTCTGCCGAAGTATCCTCGATCACATTTAACCACGCTATTTCGATTTCTTCGGCGGTTTTTCCCAGGCTGGCTGAAAAATCATTTGTTTGCCACAGCTTTATCAGCTTTTGACGCCCATACTGTTGATCGATGAACCGGACCATACTGCCTGCCTGCGGATAGGAATACCGGGGATCAATCGAATGGAACCCTTTGTCCCGGATCAACGCCTTCAGCGGGGTCAGTTTCCGGTTCAGCTGTAAATAACGGGCCAACGCGTGCAGGTCATATCCCCACCAATTGTCATCACAATAGACGGCCATTCCTTCACTGATCCAGGCTTTGGGCTTGCCCCAGCTATTGGTGCCTATAAGGTGCAGGATTTCATGACAGGCGCCGGTTACGCCGTCCATTTCGACGATCAGGTTTTCCTTCGGAAAGGCGATCCCGTTGGTGGTCTTTCCGGTCAGATCTTTGATGCCGGCCATATCCGGGGTCACAATGATCCGGATGGGACGGGAATAATTCAATTCACCCGTAAATTCCAGGGCATTCATCGCCGCTGAATCCAGCCGGCTTAGGCTTGCCGGCGCTGGGACGGGATAATCAGGATTTTTGTGGCGATACATTACAATCCGTTTCCCGGGTGTCTCGATCCATTTTTTCCTGTCCGTCAGGATTTGTTTCAGCAGTGATTTGCTGGAATGGGTTGTGCAACCACTGAACAAGATGAACAGGGCAAAACACCCTGTGCGCCATAGCATCCTGCTCATTTGAGCTCAAATATCACCGCCTCATAAGCCCGCAACCCCCCATCCGCCCTGGGGTTCTCATAATTCCCCAAAACCACCCGCGCCTTACTCAGGTCCAATACGGTATTTGCCCTGGCCTCCTTCGCGCTGAAATTGAGCAGGATCACCATTTTCTTCCCATCCAGTTCGCGCGTATAGGCGTACACATCCGGATTATCCTTATCCAGCAGCGTGTATTTCCCATAAACCAGGACGGGGTTATCCTTCCGCAGTTGGATCAGTTTCCGGAAATAGTTCAGGCAGCTGTTCGGGTCACTTTCTTGTGCCGCAGCATTGATGTTGGTATAATTTGGCGCCACCTTGATCCAGGGTGTGCCCGTTGAAAAACCCGCGTTGGTCGTATTGTCCCATTGGAACGGCGTGCGCCCGTTGTCCCGGCTGCTGAAGCGGATCTTTTTGAAGTGGGTTTCCATATCAGCACCCATATCCGTCTGGTGCCGGTACTCATTGAGGGTGGCTACATCCCGGAATTCATCGATGCTTTGAAAATCGGCGTTGGTCATGCCCAGCTCGTCACCGTTGTAGACGTAGGGCGTACCGCGCATGGTCAGGATGAAGGTATGCAGCATTTTGGAAGACGGCGCCCTGAATCCGGGACTGTCGTTCCCGAACCGGCTTACCAACCGGGCCTGGTCGTGGTTGGACAGGAAGACCGACAACCATCCCTTTTCGGCAAAGGCGCTGTCCCACCGGCTGAATACTTCCTTGAAATGCAATACGCTGTACCCCTCCGGCTTGGCAATGTCCACCCCTTCAAAGGCGTAGGCCATATTCAGCTCGTTCCGGTCGGCATCCACCAGGTCGTGCGCATCCTGGAAAGAATTGCCGGCGCCTTCCGCCACGCTCATCACATCATACCGGCTGAAGACCTCACTGTTCATTTCCCGTAGGTAGCTATGCAGGTTTTTCCCCATGGCATAGTATTGCATGAATTCTTGTTCATACCCTTCCGGGAAAGGCGGGAAGGTGGTGTCCTTGGCCGCAAACTGGAAGGCGTCGAGCCGGAACCCGTCCACGCCCTTGTCGGCCCAAAATTTCATGATATCATATACTTCCTGCCGCAGTTTGGGGTTTTCCCAGTTGAGGTCGGGCTGTTTGCGGGAGAAATAATGCAGGTAATACGCATTGGTCAGCGAATCGTACATCCAGGCGTCGTGGTTCACATCAAAGAGGCTGTACCGCGGCGAAGGGGTTCCCTTTTCGGCGGGCCACCAGTGGTAGTAGTCGCGGTAGGGATTGTCGCGCGAGCTGCGGCTTTGCTTGAACCATTCGTGCTCGTCGCTGCTGTGATTGACCACCACGTCCATCACCAGTTTAATGCCGCGGTCGTGCATGCCCTTGAGCAAGGCGTCGAAATCCGCCATGGTGCCGAAATCGGTCATGATACCCCGGTAATCGCTGACATCGTACCCGTTGTCGTCGTTGGGTGAGCTGTAGATGGGATTGAGCCAGACGGCGTCCACCCCGAGGCTTTTGAGGTAATCCAGCCTGGAAATGATGCCCTGAAGGTCGCCGATGCCGTCGCCGTCGCTGTCCTGGAAACTGCGCGGATAGAGTTGGTAAACGACGGCCTCTTTCCACCACTTCCGGTCGGTTTGAGTGTCCGCCGTTTCTTGTTTTCCGGATTGGCAGGCCATGCCGGTGAGCAGCAAACCTGCGAGCAGGGTTGCAAAAGGTATTCGGTTTTTTTTCATCGCTTTAAGTCAGTATTTAAACAAGCCGTTAACTCGCCAGGGGAATGCCATATCAAGGTAAAATATCCCGTAGGGATTAACTCTCGGTAGACGAATCGGATAAATGCGATTCAGCATGCCGTAGGTATGCAATGTGGTTACCTCATATTGCGTACCTACGGCACGCTGAAACCGCCTGTTACCATCAGGCTAACGATATTTTGTGCCTGACGGCACATTTGTTTTGAATTCAACCTTTGATTCGCATTGTGCTCAGTAAGCATCACTACCAAAGGTAATTAATTTGTTCCTGGAAATATTATTTTATTGCAGCGTAATAATCTAAAGATATTACTCCTTCAACACCCGTTCCACCACCGGCACAATCAGGCTTTCCATGATCCGGTATCCGTCCATTGTCGGATGCACGCCGTCTTCCGCGATGTTGGGATCCATGCCGTTGCGGTCGTTTTTCATGGCGCTGTGGTAGTCCACATACGGTATTTTTTCCTGGTTGGCGTAGGCCTTGATGCGTTTGTTCAGGTCGACGATCATGGCCGAGCGGTCGCCGAGGGCCCTGCGCCATTCGAATTTGGTGGCCGGCAGTACGGAGGCCAGGATGACCTTGATCCCGTTGGCCCTTGCGAGTTCCGCCATCGACCGGATATTGCCCATGGTGAATTCCGGGTCATAAGGCCCCGTATTTTCCGCTACATCGTTCGTGCCGATATGGATCACAACTGCTTTGGGGTGTAAGTCCAGCACATCCTGACGGAAACGAAGTAGCAATTGCGGGGAGGTCTGCCCGCTGATCCCGCGACCAATATAGTGATGATCGGCGAAAAAAGCGGAATCGGCACTCGCCCAGCCCTCGGTGATGGAATTGCCCAGGAAGACGACGCGGTTTTCGCCTGGCTTAGGCGGAGCTGTCCGCTCATTGGCTTCCCGGTACCTCCCCAGGTTGGCGAAGTTCGTTTGCAACTGTTCGCCGGATTTGACCAGGCCCTCCGCAAACGCATCCTCCCCGAACAGTTTTTCGTATTTGTTCGGATATAATTTTTTCAGATAACCCTGCAGGTGGAGCCAATCCCCGAATCGCTCGTACCAGCTGTCGGTCGGCAGATTTTGCTTGCGCATGCCGAACCCGTGGCCGCCTTTTTCATAAATATGCAACTCGGCGGGCTGCCCGGCATCGAACCATTTTTTGTAAATGTTAATGCTGTACGGCATCATGCCGAGCTGGTCGTCGCCCGCTACTGCTACAAAGATCGGCGTTTTGGCTGTGGGTACCGTTGCGCCGATGATAGCTGGTTCGTAGGCATAAATGGGCGCCACGAAATTGGGCCGGTTCTCATCCGTTCCATTGTAGGCTACCGACATCGTGAGCGTACCACCGGCCGAAAAACCCATGAATCCGATTTTTTCCGGGTTAATATCAAAGGCTTTGGCGTGATCGCGCACATATCTGACCGCCGTCAACCCGTCCGCCATGGCCAGTGGGATGACCTTGTCGTTTTCTTCATCCAGTTGCTTGAAATCACCCATTTTAGCCATCAACTCCCTGACCGGGTCATCGGTAACGCTGTGCACCACCCGGTATTTCAATACAAATGCCGCGACCCCCTTGCTGTTGAGCCATTTTGCGACATCCGCCCCCTCGCTGTTGATGCTCAGGGTGTGAAATGCGCCGCCTGGTGCAATGATGACGGCCGTCCCGGTAGCCAGGTAATAGGGCGGCAAATAGGCTGTAAGGGTTGGACGGACCACATTGTACACCACCTCGGTATTGAACAGGTTGTTGCTGCTGGTCTGCTCCGTCCAGGTCCAGTCTTCCGAGCCTTTGGGCTTTCCTTCGTACAGTTGGATGACCTGTTGTGCGAAGGCGATATGCGCTGCAAACAGAACGGCGATGGTGAGTTGGATTTTCATTTGTAGTAAGATTTTGGCTGTATTGTTTTCTATTCCCCGGTCCACCTCGACCGCAAATAATGCGCAGCCGCCTTCGGCCTTCGATCCCGCGTAAAGACCCCTTTGTAGTTCATGCCGCTGAACCGGATAATGCCCTGGCCTGTTTTGAAATCAGCAAAGGCCCAGACGTGCATGCCCGCCACAAAATCGCGTGCCGCAGCTACATCCAGGTAGGCTTTTATGAATTGGGTTTGAAATTCCTCACTGTACATCTCCGGTTCATCGGCATGCATGCCCGGGTAGGTATCCGCCCCGAATTCGGTGATGATGATGGGCTTGTTGAACTGCTTGTGCAGGCCGTCAAGTTCCATTTCGAGTATTTTGACCCCGCCCGCCAGGTCGCCGGTGTGGGTATACCAGCCGTAGTACCGGTTGATGCAGATGATATCGCCGAGGCCTAACCATTCGGCAGGACCGCCCATGACGCCGACCACGGTAGCCAAACGGGTATTATCCTTTTCCTTTACGAGGGCGAACAAATCCCTGAATGCAGCCATGCTTTCCGGCGAAGCTTCCCTGCCCCGGCTGCCGCCGTTGATGTTCAGGTCGGCGGGCATCGGCTCGTTGGCGACATTCCACATGATGACCGACGGGTGGTTTTTATCCCGGTTGATCAGTTCATTGATGTATTGCCTGCACATGGCCTGCCGCTGAGCCAGTTCCGAAGCGTCGCCATGGAAATATAACCCGACGGCGGGGATCTCGTCGATGATCAGAAAACCCTCCCGGTCGGCCATTTGCATATAGGTCTCATCGTAGGGATAATGAGAGGTTCGGAACGAATTGGCGCCCACCCATTTCATCAGCGAAAAATCCTTGACGATGACAGGATTGGCGACCCCCCGCCCGAAAATCGGGAAATCCTCGTGCTTGCCGAATCCCTTCAGGAAAATGGGCTTGCCGTTCAGCAGCAATTCCTTATCGGTGACGCTGACAGTCCGCACCCCGGTTTCGAGCGCATAATGATCGAGTGTAGCCTTGGCATCCCCGATCGTCACGTCAATCTGGTATAAAAACGGATCTTCCGGCGACCACAAGCGGACATCCGGAATAGCAATGGTCGCTGTTGCGGTATTGTTGACAAAATTCAGGGGCGATTCAAACCTTCGGCCGTTACCTGAAATGACGGCCTTTCCCCCCTTGACCGCCCCATCTGCGGCCACTTTGAGCTCTATACTTCCTGTAGCGCCGTTAAAGCCCGTTTTAACCGTAATATCCCGGATCGAGGCGGTTGCCGGCAAGGAATATAACCAGACATCGCGATGCAATCCGGCATAAGGGAAAAAGTCGTAATTCGCCTTCGGATAGCTGGAGAAAAAACCGCCGGTCACGTTCCCGGTAGGAACCCGGGCCGGGCTCAGTTTGTTCTCTACCTGGATCGTGATCCGGTTGGGCGCTCCCCATTGTACCCTGGAACCGATCTCAAAGGCAAACGGCAAATGCCCGCCCTCGTGCCGGCCCACCGGTTGCCCGTTCACCCAGACTTTGGCCGCATAATTCGCCGATCCGACCCGCAGGAAGATCCTTTGACCCCGCCACGCAGCAGGTACAAAAGTTTCCGTTTCATACCACGCCAACCCCAGGTAATCCCGGCTATCTGTGAATTGCTCGTTCCAGCTGCCAGGCACCGCAATCGGCCGGAAATCCTGAAGGCCGCCCTGCCATTTATCCTGTTCGCCTACCTCCAACGAGTCTTTCCGGAATTTCCAGATCCCCGACAAATTCAACGTATTCCTGATCTCATTCTGCTGCGGAAACAAGCCGATCATCGCCGGATCAGCAACCGTAAACTCCTGGGCATAGCCCGCTGTCGTGCAGCATACCCAGAACAGGATGGCCATTTTTTTCATAGTCAGCTAGTTGGTGAAGTTGTTATGGTAAAGATCTTTAAAAATCTTGTCCAAGGTAAAGATAAGGATTACAAAATTCAATTGTACCATTTTTATACAATAAGCCTTTCTATCTGTGAAACCCACGAAATCACCGGAAAACAAAAAACGCCCCTGATCTGCCAAACCACCTGAAACCAAGCCTCAATGTCCTGAGTGCCCTGAGTGCCCTGAGTGATCTTAGTGCCCTTAGTGGTCCCCCCCCCAATGCCGTACCCCCTTAGTGCCCTTAGTGCCCTAAGTGGTCCCCCCCCAATGCCGTACCCCCTTAGTGCCCTTAGTGTTAAAAAATCCCCCCTTTTCCGTATTTTGCCCCGAAGAAAAACCAGCTTAATAAAAAACATGAAAAAGTTCGCCCTTTCGACCTTTGCCTGCGCCCTCATTTTCGTCGCTTGCAAAGAAACGCCTCCGCCTCCACCCGCCGACATGCTCACCGAGACCGAAGATCCGGCCATCGGACCGGAAAGAGCCCGGGAAATCCGCGAAAAAACACCAGCCGTCGTCGGAGAAGGCCTCCAGCTTTCCCTCTGGGCCTCCGACTCCCTGGCGCCCGACCCGATAGCCATGTCCATTGACGACTGGGGCCATGTCTACCTCACGCGCACCAACCGCCAGAAAAACTCCGAGTTTGATATCCGCGGCCACCGGGACTGGATGACCGCCTCCATTTCACTCCAGACCCTGGAAGAACGCCGTGCATTCCTGCGTGCCACCTTTGCCCCCGAACTGAGCAAGGAAAACGAATGGCTGCCTGACCTCAACTTTGACGGCGTCCACGACTGGCACGACCTCACCGTCGAAAAAGAAGAAGTATGGCGCCTGGAGGATACCAACGGTGACGGCATTGCCGACGTCTCCAAGCGCTACCTGGAAGATTTCAACGAAGAAGTCACGGACGTCGCCGGCGCATTCCTCATTCGCGGGAAGGACGCCTACATCGGAGTCGCTCCTGACATGTGGCGCCTTGAAGACACCGATGGCAACGGCGATTGGGATAAAAAGACCTCTATCAGCCACGGCTATCAGGTTCATATCGGTTTCGGCGGTCATGGCATGTCGGGCGTCATACCCGGCCCGGACGGTCGCATTTACTGGGGCATCGGCGACATCGGCGGCACATTGACCACCGTCGACGGCCGCACCATCGAAAATCCCAACTCAGGGTTCATCTGCCGGTCCAATCCGGACGGCTCCGATTTCGAGATTTTCGCCACCGGCCTGCGCAATACCCACGAATTCGTATTCGACGAGTACGGCAACATCATCTCTTCCGATAACGACGGCGACCACCGCGGCGAAAGCGAACGACTGGTCCACATCGTTGAAGGCTCGGATGCCGGGTGGCGCTCCAACTGGCAGTACGGCAAATACACCGACCCCAGGAACAACGGCTACAACGTCTGGATGGACGAACGGCTTTTTGTTCCGCACTGGGACGGCCAGGCCGCCTATATCATTCCGCCCATCCAGAATTACCACAACGGTCCCGCCGGCATGGTTTACAATCCGGGCACGGCCCTGGGTTCTGAATGGAAGAACAAGTTCTTCCTCGTTGAATTCGTCGGTTCGCCCACCAATTCCCATATCTGGTCGTTCGGGCTCAAATCCAAAGGGGCGTCCTTTGAGCTTGACGGTGAAAAAGACGTGCTGAGCGGCATTCTGCCGACCGGCATCCGCTTCGGCCCCGACGGCGCGCTGTATGTCGCCGACTGGATCAACGGGTGGGGGACCAAAAATTACGGCCGCGTCTGGAAACTCGATGTCACCCCCGAAAAGAACGATATGGCCGCCTCCCGCAAAGAGACCAAGCGGCTGATGGAACTCAATTATGAGGAACAACCACGGGACTCTTTGTACTCGCTGCTGTTCTACCCTGACCAGCGCATCCGCCTCAAGGCTCAGTTCGAACTGGTCAACCGGGGCAGAAAAGGCGCCAAACTGTTGCAAAAGGCCGCCGAACAAACCGATAACCAGCTGGCGCGCGTACACGGCATCTGGGGCCTCGGGCAATTGGCGCGGGCCAACCCGAAATACGCCGACCCGATTATTCCGCTGCTGAAGGATTCGGATCCGGAGATCACGGTCCAGACCGCCAAAATGCTCGGGGATGCAGACATCGTTCGTGTAGGCGCCGACCTGATCCCGATGCTGACCAGCGATGTGCCGCGCGTCCGGTTCTATGCCGCCGAGGCCCTGGGGCAACTCAAGCACCAGGCTGCCGTTGAACCGCTGATCAACATGCTGGAAGCCAACAACGATGAAGACCTTTACATCCGCCACGCCGGCGTACTCGCCCTCACCCGGATCGGGAACGCTGAGCCCTTGGTTGCACTGGCCGGGAACCCCAGCAAGGCCCTGCGGACCGCCGCCGTATTGGTGTTGCGCCGGCTGGGCGACGAACGCGTAGCTTTGTTCCTGAAAGACCAGGACGAGTATATCGTAACCGAAGCGGCGCGCGCCATCAACGACGACCTGTCGATACCCGGAGCGCTGCCCGCCCTAGCCGCGACCTTGCAGGATACCCAATTCACAGGCGAACCCCTGTTGCGCCGTGCCATCAATGCGGCTTTGCGCGTAGGGGGGCAGAAAGAACTGGATATGCTGTTCGCCTTTTCGCAGCGGCCCGGTATTTCCGAGGCCATGAAAGCTGAAGCGCTGGGCGCGCTCGGTACCTGGGCCAACCCTTCGGTCCTTGATCGCGTGGACGGACGCTTGCGCGGCGCAATCGAACGGGACCCGGCTATGGTCCGCGCCAAAATTGAGCCCGCTGTACCCGAGTTGTTGAAAACCGACAACAAGGAAACCCTGATCGCCGTAGCGGGATTGCTGGCCAACCTGGGCATCCCGTCGGTGAACGACCAATTGGCGTCCCTGTACGCCAAATCAAAGAATCAGGAGGTGAAGATCGCCGTGCTGACGGCCCTGAATGCGCTGAAGTACGAGAAGATGGAATCCCTCCTGAAAACCGCCATGGCCGATCAGGACCCGGGCGTGCGGACGGCTGCGCTGGCATTGCTGGACAATTCCACCGTGACGAAAGAGAACCTGCCGGCGCTCGTCAAGGGGATCTTCACCAAAGGCACTATCCGCGAACAGCAACAATTGCTGATGGCGTTGAACAACCTGGACCCGGAGAAAACGGTGCCCGTGCTCGAGGACCTGTTCCGCAAATACAAGGCGCGCCAATTGTCGCCGGACCTCAGCCTGGAATTGAAGGAAGCCATCGATTCCTCCGGTTCGGCCGACCTCCAAACCAAAATGGCCGAATTAAAGACCGACGATTCACCGCTCGTCAAATACGCGGATGCCCTGTACGGCGGCAGCCGGCGCGAGGGGTGGAACATCTTTAACAACAACCCAACGGCCCAATGCGTGCGCTGCCATGCGCTGCGCGGTTCCGGCGGAACAGTCGGTCCTGACCTGTCCAATATCGGCAATACCCTCAAGCGGGAACAGCTCCTCCAGGCCCTGGTGGACCCCGGCGCGCGGATCGCTCCCGGCTACGGCAGCGTTTCCTTCACCCTGAAGGACGGCCAGGAAGTCACCGGCGCCCTGATGAAGGAAACCGATAAGGAGCTGACCATCAAAACCTCCGACGCCGAACCCCTGGTCATCCCGACCGCCCGGATCGACAAGCGCAACAACCTCCCTTCCGGCATGCCGCCGATGGGTGCGCTGCTGTCCACCCGCGAACTGCGCGACCTGGTCGCGTTTTTGACTGAATTAAAGGAATAGGCAGGCAGATTGTTAAGCCCGAATCGAGTGCCTGAGTGCAAAGAAAGGTCAGGGCGTAAGGGGAAGTTGCGCCCTGACTTGATTTCAGGTTAAAAGTGCCGTCAGGTACAAAATATCGGTAGGATGTTGGCATCCAGGCGGGTTAAGCGTGCCGTAGGTACGCAATGTGAATAGAATTGATGATTGATAATTTCATGATTACCGCCTTCGCCCCCAGGCTACGGCCGTCAGGGTATGATTGTTGAGGTTTAGTAAAAGGCAGCAATTCATGAATCAGACAGCTGCCTTCAAGGGTTTTTTGTTGAGCCTGATCGGAAGACCGCTGTTGAATTTTAATTGACCGCCCTAAGCGAGCCGTATCCCCCTCGGGAGGGGGTAGGGGAGGAAATAACGCTGAATTGGTTAAATCACCGGGTGCTTGATTTATTTGATGTTTGGTGAATTGAAAGGAGGAGATGAGGGAGTGGGAGGAGGGGGTTGTCACTCTGTCCTTTCATGACTCTTATCTGCTTAGTTTTTTCAGAAATCCAACTAATTTTCCCAATCCAATTTGGTCAAAAAATTAAGTGTTAATTTTTTTGATAACCGGTACCTTGATTGAAACCTTCGTGCCGGTTTCGCGTATAAGCGGTAATTGGGTGATTTTAGGTCAATCTTTAAATGAATTTTAAGGTATTGCATAAGCGCCTTGGGAATAAGATTTACCTGATCTGTGATAATGCAAGCTACAATCGAAATAAAGCATAAAACTCGTTTTTGGATAATGCCAAAGTATACAAGACGGAAATACGATCTATACTGACCTTAAATTCTTAAATTTCAGAACAGAAGAGGGAACCTCTTTCTATGCCATAGCCACTTCATGATGGGTATATTAGCCGGAATTATTCCCTTGTGATTGTCTAGTTTAGAAAATTGAAACTGGATTTCAAGTTTTTTGAACCCACGGGATTGTCGCGAAATAAACCACTAGGGGGCATTGAACATTTCATATTTTTCATAAAAATCAAAAACATGAATGCTAAAAAGTTAATTATTGGTGTATTCGCTATTCTGATACTGAATTCTTGTAAAACGACAATTTATGGAGGTTATATTGGCCAAAGCGTGTCGACTACTATTGAATTATCAGAGGCAAATTTTAAAGTTCTTGGTAGCTTCACCGGATCAGCATCTGCTAGGAAGGCAGTTTGGAGTATCAAGGATAAGACAGGGGTAGTTAGTGATGCCAAAAATGATCTGATTGCAAATGCAAAAAAGGCCGGGATTGAATTGACAGGAGCTAGAACATTAATAAATATTACTACGGATATCATACAAAATCCAAATCGCATTACCTGTACAATGTCAGCCGAAATAATTGAATTTACAAAATAAGAATAAATAATTTCCCCAACTATTAGAATTGACTTTGTAAACATCGGAAGGCGAGAATGGTTTTTTATGATAAATGATTTTGTTTAATAGAAAAAGCAATATCAAAGATAAGTTTTTATGCAAAAATTTTGATGAAATTTCATGAAATATCTCAACTTTTGGGCATTCAAATTTTTACAATTTAAAGAATGAGCGATACTATATTTATTTTAAACGACCAGGGAGAGCTGAATGAACTCTCAGAATCCTTTTATGATAGTGAGGATCTCCTTCAGGGACTGCTAGCAACTTACCCTAAATTATTGGCAGGCAGTCAAATGAATAATACTTCTCCAAGGAAATGGTTACTGATTTCCAGAGAGTTAGGGATTTCAGATCAGGAAGGTAGCCCAAACAGATGGGCCTTGGATCACCTGTTCATCGATCAGGACGCCATTCCGACGTTGGTAGAAGTAAAAAGAAGTACCGATACTAGATTGAGAAGGGAGGTAATCGGTCAAATTTTGGATTATGCGGCGAATTCTACTGCTTATTGGTCAATTGGTGAATTAGAGTTTTTGTATAAAAAAACATGTGAGCAGTTTTCGGAAGATCCTGAAATCAAGCTTATTGAATTTTTGGAAAATGAACAAGAAGTATCTATATTTTGGGAAAAGGTAGATACGAATCTTAAAGCTGGGAAAATCAGATTGCTTATTGTTGCAGATATAATTCCCAAAGAGCTGTTAAGGATCATTGAATTCCTGAATGAACAAATGTCCCCAGCTGAAATCTTAGGCCTGGAGGTAAAGCAATATGTAGGAGAAAGCTTGAAAACATTGGTTCCAAAATTGGTTGGTCAAACAACTCAGTCGACCCTGAAAAAGAAGGTGAAAATATTAGGGAACCAAACCCAAATTAATGAAGAAGAATACTGGAAGGTTTTTCATAATCAATCTGGAAAAGTAAAAGCAGGTATAGCAAAAAGGATTGTAGATTGGGTAAGAAACAAATGCGATTATTTATATATCGGGGGTAGAGGAATTGAGTATGGTTTTGGCCATTCGATTGTCCCGGTTACCAGAAAGCAACTTGGCGACAAGATGTGGGATATCCTTCCTTTCAGTATTTGGACTAATGGCACTATTGAAATTTCTTTTCAATATTACAAGAATCGGCCTCCAATGGATTCAATTGAAAATAAAAAAAAGCTTGCCGAACAATTAAATACTATTCAGGGTGTTGAGATTCCAGAAAATAAGCTTAGTAAAAGACCGAATTTTGACTTGATTCGTCTGGAAAAAAAAAGACAATTTGGATGTTTTTTTACAAGCTTTTGATTGGCTTTATCGTCAGTATTAGGGATTAATCCGAGACCGTTCTTTAGCGTAACACTTTTGTTCTCTTTTGTCCCTTTTGTGGCTCAGAAGCAGCCTATTCTACAAGACTGATCGGAAACATGAGTTGAAACTACGCAATCTTCTCCCACCTAATGATATCTCATCTTCCATTTCAATCAAAAGTAAATGGACGAGGTCGAAGCCTTCACAGCCGCCCTCCTACCCAACCATCGAAGCCAACCCGAAGTTAACCCAAATTTAAACCAAAAACCTACCTCCATTCCCAACCGCCCAAATATCTTTGCAGCATCCAAAAACCGGTCACATTAGTGGTTGGGAAACATGACTATGAAAGAAACCATCATCGCCTCAATCGTCTGTCTGCTCTTGTTAACGGGTTGTCAGCCTGCTCCTCCATCCACCGAACCGGTTGCCAATAAGGCAGTTTTCATCATCCTCGACGGCATTCCCGCCGACGTCGTCGAAAAGGTAGCCACCCCGACCCTGGATGAGATCGCCCAGGCCGGCGGCTACGCCCGGTCCTACGTCGGCGGTGAAAAAGGCGCCTACAGCGAAACGCCCACCATCTCCGCCCCGGGCTATATGGACCTCATCACCGGGACCTGGGCCAACAAGCACAACGTGTGGGACAATGGCCCCGATGCCGTCAATTACCACTATTGGAACCTGTTCCGCATCGCAGAAAATGCCGATTCCAGCCTCAAAACGGCCGTGTTCTCCACCTGGCTGGACAACCGCACCGTCCTCATCGGCGAAGGACAACCCGGCGCCGGAACCTTCAAACTGGATTACGCCTTCGACGGCTTCGAAAAGGATACCCTCCGTTATCCCCACGACGAGCAAAGCCAATATATCCTGAACATCGACGAAGCTGTTTCCTCAGAAGCAGGCCGCTATATCGCAGAAAACGCACCCGACCTGTCCTGGGTCTACCTGGAATACACCGACGATATGGGCCACCGCCACGGCGACAGCGACATCATGTACGACGCCGTTCAAAAAGCCGATAACCAGGTGAAAAAGATCTGGGACGCCATTAAAAAGCGCCCGGCTGATAAGGAAAACTGGCTGATCGTCATCACCACCGACCACGGCCGCGATTCCATCTCCGGCCGGGACCACGGCGGCCAGTCGACCCGCGAACGCACCAATTGGATCGTTACCAACAGCAACCGGCTCAACCGGCGTTTTACCCAGGGACAACCGGCCATGACCGACATCGCGCCTTCTATCCTGACTCATCTCGGGATCAGCGCTCCGGAACCCATACAGACCGAAATGGACGGGACATCATTCATCGGCGATATTTCCTTCGACGGCCTGCGCGCCCGCATGAACGGCGATACCCTACATGCACAATGGCGCGCCTGGGATAATACAGGAACGGCCCGCATAGCCGTTGCCTTTGCCAATGATTTTAAAACGGGCGGCGCCGATACCTACGAAACCCTGCTGGAGGCGCCCCTGGCCGATCAAAAAGCCGATTTGATTTTGAATGCCGCTCAACTGGACAAATTCAAACAAAACCGCTTCCTTAAGATTTCCATGCAGGCCCCCTTCAATCGGGGGAATTATTGGATTACCGTTCCGCCCCCCGCTGAAAAATAATTCGGCAGCGGTCCGGCAGGAAAAATTTGGCTTCCATTTTTTCATTAAATATCATTGCTATGAATGCAAGGTTTACATGCAAATCGATTTTACTGACGATTTTGCTCTTGCCGGCGTTTTTCCACCCGACCTTCGCCGGCCGGACCTTATTTGACCAGACCATTACAGGTCAGGTGACGGACGCCGAAACCGGCGAACCCTTGATCGGCGCAACCGTGCAGGTCAAAGGATTCGCTAACGGCGCCATCACGGATATCGACGGCAATTACCGCCTGGTTGCGCCCGATGATGCCGTAACCCTGGTTATTTCCTACGTAGGCTATGCCGAATTGGAAGAAGCCATCGGCGGGCGGACGGTTATTGACGTTAAATTGTCATCCGGCGCATTGAACCTCAATACCGTGGTCGTCGTCGGCTATGGTACCGTCAAAAAGGAAAACCTGTCGGGCGCTGTGGATGTCGTGGATGTCCAACGCCTCGAAAGCCGCCCCGTCGGCAACCTGGCCCAGGGGCTTCAGGGACTTGCACCCAACCTGAACATCGGATTCAACAGCGGCGCACCAGGGCAGGCAGCCACCTTCAATATCCGGGGCTTTACCTCGATCAACGGCGGCGAACCCCTGATCCTGGTGGACAACGTGCCCGTTGATCCCATCGAATTGAACCGCATCGCCCCGCAGGATGTAGCCAAGATCTCTGTGATCAAGGACGCTTCCGCTGCGGCCATTTACGGCGCCCGGGCCTCTTTCGGTGTCGTGCTGATCACTACCCGGAACGGAAGCAAAGAAGGGGTCCAGGTTTCGTATTCCAATAATTTTACCTTCAGCCATCCGACCGTATTGCCCGACCGGATCACCGACCCGTATACCTACATGCGCGTCCAGGAGACCTCTACCGACAACACCCCCTGGGACTACGTCAACTACGACGACGAAATGTACCAGTGGGCCAAAGAACGCTCGGATAACCCGGACAATTCCCCCGCGGTCCGCGAAAAGATCGGCCTTTGGCAATACATGGGCAACCGCGATTGGGTGAATTACTTCCTGGGTGACAACACCTTCTCCCAGGATCACAACATCAGCATCAGCGGGCGCTCCCAGAAAGCGGACTATTACCTGTCCGGCGGATTCAATAACTACAGCGGCGCCCTCAAGATCGCCGACGATTTCTTCAACCGCTATTCCGGAAGGGTCAAGGTCAATTACCATATCAACGACTGGCTGACCCTGGGCAACAACACGTTCCTTTCATCGACCCTGACCGAGCGACCCTCTTACCTGTCCATCTGGGATATCTACAACCTCGATCCGGTCTCTTATGACCTCAACCCCGACGGCTCCTGGGCCAATTCCGAGGTCGGCCTCACAGCAGCCCAGCTCACCGACGGCGGCACCTCGACCACGACCTATTCCAGCTTCCAGACCACTTTCTCCGGCGAAGCTTCCCTGATCAGGGACGTGCTGAAGATCAATGCCGACTTCACCGCCCGGCGCGGATCCAGCAAATGGGACTGGTTTACCTCCAAATACCTCATCGGTTACGGCCCGAATGATGTGCGCCAGACCGGTACCAACCGGGTTTACCGCAGCGCCACCTTTGACCGCTATGACGTATTCAACGTGTACGGCACGCTGACCAAAAAACTGGGACAATCCCACAACTTCACCATCATCGGCGGCTATAACCAGGAATACTTCCGGACCGAAGAGTTCTCTGCTGATCGCGAAGGGTTCATTTCGGCTTCCCTGCCGTCCATCTCCCTGGCCACCGGTGAAGACGAAGTGGGCGAGTACATCGCCGATTGGGCGGTACGCGGCGTATTCGGCAGGATCAACTACACTTTCCTCGACAAGTATATCCTGGAATTCAACGGCCGCTACGACGGTTCTTCGCGCTTCCCGAAAGAGAACCGCTTCGGCTTCTTCCCGTCGGCCTCGGTGGCCTGGCGCCTGGACAAGGAGGATTTCTTCCCGTTGAAACAACAATTCAGCCTGTTCAAACTTCGGGCCTCCTACGGGAAATTGGGTAACCAGTCCGTCGATTATTACGGTTATATCGCTTCCATGTCGGCTGCTGCCGGCCGGTACATCATCGACGGGGTGATCCCGCAGCGCATCAACCCGCCGGGACTCGTTTCCTCCAATTACACCTGGGAAGACGTTTCCACCCTCAACTTCGGTATCGACCTCGGCATTTTCGACGATCGCCTGGTGGCCGGTTTTGACATCTTCAGGCGCACCACCGAAGGCATGCTGACGCTGGGTAAGGAACTGCCCGATGTATTGGGCGCCAGCGAACCCCTTGAAAATGCAGCCGACCTGGAAACCAAAGGCTGGGACCTCTCGCTGGAATACCGGAACTCGACCGGCCTGTTCGGTAAAAAACTCAATTTCAACATCAAGGGCGTCCTGTCCGACAGCCGCTCGTTTATCACCCGTTTCGACAACCCCGACAGGCGGCTCACGCAGTTTTACGAAGGCATGGAACTCGGGGAGATCTGGGGCCTGCAAAGCGACGGCCTTTTCCAGTCCCAGAACGAGATCGAAAGCCTCGACGAAACGGAAGTCATTCCCTGGGGCGCTTTGTCGATCGTTCCGGGTTGGCCCAAATACGTCGACCAGAACGGCGACGGCAAGATCAGCAAGGGCTCGCTCACCGTGGACGATCCCGGCGACCTGAAAGTGATCGGCAACTTCATGCCGCGCTACCAATTCGGTCTGGACCTCTCCTTTGACTGGGCCGGGTTCGACATGAGCGTGTTCTTCCAGGGTATCGGCAAGCGCGACTACTATCCGCAAGATTACCTGTACTGGAGTTTTTTCCAGCAACCGTACGAAGGCGGTTCGGTCAACGCCCTGGATTTTTACCGGCCGGCCGACGATTCGCCCGCGCAAATGGCCAAACATTCGCAGGCCTATATCGCTCAGGGCCTGGCCAGTGCCAATACCGACGCCCGTTTCCCGATCCTGCAGGCCTGGCTGGCCGATCGCAACCTGGGTGAACGGATCGACGAGGCCGCAGGCCTGGCCATTCCCCAGTCCGGCTACCTGCTCAACAGCGCTTATCTGCGGGTGAAAAACCTGACTATAGGCTATACGCTGCCTTCAGCCCTGACCGAACGGGTGAACATCAGCCGCCTGCGGGTTTTTATCACCGCTGAGAACCTCGCGGAATGGTCGGGCGTGACGGATTATTTCGACCCGGAAGCCATCACGGATGCGGCGAGCTCGCGGTTCAATCCGGCGGTCAGCGTGGGCCGCGGCCTGGGCTCAGGGTATGCTTATCCCTTCCAACGCCGTTTTGCAGCAGGCCTGAACATTACTTTTTAATCTAAAAATGAAATGAAACCATGAGAAATATATTTTTCCTTTCGTTGGGCATCGGCGTCCTGTTGACGCTGTCTGCCTGCAATGACGACTTCCTGGATCGATTCCCGGAAACCGAGATCGGCAAGGAAAATTTCTTCAATACGGAAGAAGACCTGAAGCTGTACATTTACTCCCTTTACAGCTTCCCCGGCGACGGCATGTACACGGCCGACGGCTATTCGACCACCGATAACATGTGCAACACCGGCAACACCGAGCTGAAGACCATGATGACGACCAGCCCCAACTCGACCACCATCAACGGCGGCTGGAACTGGGGAGCGCTGCGCGACATCAACCTGTTCCTGGAAAATTTCCGCAGGGCCCAGTTGCCCGAAGACGTGCTGGCCCACTACGAAGGCGTAGCCCGCTATTTCCGCGCCCGTTTTTATATGGACAAGGTGAAGCGTTATTCCGATGTGCCCTGGTACGACAAGACGATCGAAACCGGCGATGAAGAAGCCCTTTACAAAGCCCGGGACTCCCGGTCGCAGGTGGTAGACCATATTTTCGAAGACCTCACCTACGCTGCGGATCATGTATACGCCGAACAGCCGGCAGGCGCCGTGCACCAGATGCTGGTCAAGGCCGAACTGGCCAGGGCTGCATTGTACGAGGGCACTTTCCGGAAATATCACCCCGAACTGGGCCTCCAAAACACGGCAGCAGCCTACCTGACCATAGCGCGCGATGTAGCCAAAGAGATCATGGACAGCGGCAAATACCAGATTTACACCACCGGCCGGCCGGATCAGGATTATTACGACCTGTTCGTTTCAAGCGACCTGACAGCCAATCCTGAGGTGATTTTTGCCAATATCTCACAGTATGAATTGAAAAACGGCGGCAATTCCCCGATCATCTTCGGCAACTACGAAACCGCGCCGAGCCGGGATTTACTCCAGGACTACCTCATGACCGACGGAACACCGTTTACCAGCCAACCGGG
Source organism: uncultured Lewinella sp. (assembly GCA_937873655.1). Classification (GTDB taxonomy): domain Bacteria; phylum Bacteroidota; class Bacteroidia; order Chitinophagales; family Saprospiraceae; genus JACJYC01. Next base: position 28,670 of record CALMYQ010000015.1, read on the forward strand.
CTACCAGACCAAAATGTTCGTGGAGGAATTCAGGGACCGCGACCCGCGCCTGTCGCAAACCTATGCCTATCCGGGATGGGAATTGATTCGCAGCAATACCTATGCACAGGGCGAAGGCATTTACATCCAGCAGTTGAACAAGAATTTCAGCGGTTACCACCAGATCAAAGGCTACGTCAACTCCAAGAGCGAGGCCGATATCAACAACGCGGATTATCCGGTGGTGCGCTATGCCGAAATTCTGCTGATCTACGCCGAGGCCCGCGCCGAATTGGGTGAACTCACCCAGGCAGATCTGGACATCACCGTCAACCTCCTGCGCGACCGGGTGGCCATGCCTCACCTGACCGCCAACGTCGCCGCCGACCCGGTGCAACAGGCAAAATACCCGGATATCAGCAATCCTGTTTTGTTGGAGATCCGGCGCGAACGCCGCCTGGAACTGGCCCTCGAAGGCTACCGGTTCGACGACCTGATGCGCTGGGCAGCCGGCAAACTCCTGGAAAAAGAACCGGAAGGCATGTACTTTCCCGGCCTGGGCAAATACGACCTCACAGGCGACGGCGTCGAAGACATCAAACTCATCGACGTGTCAGAAACGATTCCGACCGATAAAGAGCAGAATTCCCTGGGCATCCCCCTGGTCTATTACCGGGCCGGCCTCATCGGGAATGATGCGGGCGTATACCTGAAGTACGGCGCCAGCGGGACCGTCCAAACAATCGCAGACAGCGGCACCTTCGTGGATCCGAAATACTATTACCGCCCTGTTCCCGCCAATCAGGTGGCCGTAAATCCTAACCTGACCCAGATTTTCGGGTGGGAATAAAAACAGGCTAAAACTGATTTGACCATTTGCGGATGCGGTTTTGAATAGGCCGCATCCGCACTTTTTTTAGTCGTAAGTCGTGAGTCGTAAGTCGTGAGTCGTAAGTCGTAAGTCGGGATCCTGGAAGGATAAGTCGTAAGTCGTAAGTCGTAAGTCGTAAGTCGGGATCCTGAGCGTAGCCGACTCCGTCAGCCGTAGGGTGAAGACTTCGTCGTCCGGAGGCCGAAGGATAAGTCGTAAGTGGATTGGAGGCAACTTGCCGCCTTCCGGTAGCTGAGCGAAGTCGAAGCTACAACGGCCGCCAGGGAGAATGTTCAAAAAAGTGATTCCCAGGCAAAGGTTTGATTTTCATCACGCTGCGCGCAAAAAATGAGGCCGTTCAATAAAGTGTGTTTCACTCGAAGACGCAAAGTTCTGATTTTCATCACGCTGCGCGTGCTAAAAATTCGGTTGACACAAAATTCTGAACAGTCTCTCGTGCCGTCGCTGCAACGGGCGCCAAGCAATGAAACAAGAAAACAATCCAACCGCCGTCTCCCGTCCATCGCAATCCGCCGCAATAATGCCATCGGCATTCCAAAGCCGGTCTCCCTGTGCTGAGCAAAGTCGAAGCATCACCCTCTCACCCTCTCACTCTCTCACCCTCTCACTCTCTCACCCTCTCACCCTCTCACATTCTACTCCCCCTTCAACACCTCCGCAGGGTTCATCCTGAGCGCTCCCCACACCTTCACGCCCACCGTCGCCAATGCGATGACCAGAACGACCGCGGCCGAGATCGCCAGTGTACCCGCGTCAACCCCGGAATTGACCTTGAAGATCATATCCATCAACAGCTTGGTCAGGGTATAACCGCCGTATCCGCCTACCACGGCGCCGACCAGGAAGATCCACAGGTAACCTTTGTTGATCAGCGCCAGGATATGCCCCGGCTTTGCGCCGACGACCTTGCGTATAGCGATCTCCCGCATTTTTTTCAGGACGGTCAGGGAAACAAGCGCAAACAGGCCGGTTGCGGTAAGCAGGACCGTCACGATGGCAAACCAGAGGAAGATCCTGGCAATGCTCGTCGTTACGCGCATGGCTTCACCCGCGATCTCGTTCTGGTAGAAACCCCGGAATGGCTTGAGCGGGAACAATTTCGCCCAGGCAGCCTTGGTCTGGTCGAATACATTGGTCAGTTCGCCGGGTTTGGCGCGGATGACCAGGTTGACCTCCTTTTCGGGTCGGATCAACCGCATGGCCACCGGGTCAACCGGATTGAAGAGCATATTGCTGTGGAAATCCTTGAGCGTACCCACCACCTGGTAATTCACCGTGTCGATCCGTATGGTTTGGCCCAGCACTTCGTCACGCGTCCAGCCGAATTGCGCGGCCATCTTTTCATTCACCAGCAAGGCGTTTTCGTAATCCGTTTGCAACTCCGGATCGAATGCCCGGCCGGCAGACATGTGCATGTTCATCACATCGAGATAGCTGCTGCCGATCTCGTACACATTGACCTCCCGCTTTTGGGATTGCGCTTCAGCCGTCTGCCAGCGATAGGCATATCCCACCAGCGACCGGCTTCCGGCCATGGCTTCCACGCCGGGTAATTGCCGGACTGCCGACCGGATCGCGATCAGCGAACTGGAATCGGGCGCCGGTACCGTCATAACATGCTCGCGGTCGTAGCCGTAGTCGTATGTGCGTTGGAATTCCGAATTCTTGGAAAAACCCACTCCCGCGATCACTGTGATCAGCGAGATCGCCACCTGCAACCCGAGGAGTATCCTTGAAAACAGATTGGAGCCCCCGAATTTAACAGATCCCTTCAGGATATTCGACGGATTGAACCGGCTGATGTAAAAGGCCGGGTAAGCGCCCGCCAACAAGGTGGTGCCGAGCAGCGCCGCCAGCGTGAAAAGGACCAGCGGCCCGTCATGCAGGTAATCAGCCTTGGTATCCGTAAAGAGGAACATCTGGTTGAAGGTCGGCAACCACCACCGATTGATCACCACCGACAAAGCGAATGCCATTACCACAATGGCGCCGCACTCGAGCAGCATCTGGGTGCGGAGCTGGCCTTGCGTGCCGCCCATCACCTTCCGGACTCCCATCTCCTTGAGCCGGCTGTTGGACCTGGCAACCGTCGTATTGGCAAAATTCAGACAGGCCGACAGCAGGATCAGAATGGCAAGCACCAGCGGGCCGTAAACCGCTGAGTCCTCCGGGCGCTCCATCAGGGAATTCGCACTTATGCCGGTCATTTTAGCATGGTCGGCAAGGGAAATCATCCGGAACCCGGTTACCTTCCAGTCTTCACGGCCTGCGTTCTGCTGAGGCAGGTATTTTTTGAAGCTTTCTGCCAGTCGGCCGGCATCATCCGGATTGTGCAGTTTAAAGAAAACAGCATCTGTCAGCCAAAACCAGTTATCCGCCAAAAGCGGCTGCCCGTTGCCCAACAGGTAGTTGTCAAAATTGGTCAGCATGCTGAACTGGAAGGCAGAGTTCATGGGCGGATCCGCCAGGACGCCCTTCACCGTCAGCATGCGCTGGAAAGGAGCGCCGGCGTAAAAGGTCATGGTTTTTCCAATAGGGTCTTCCTTGCCGAAATATTTGGTTGCAGTTTTTTCCGTGATCAGCACGGCCCCCCGGTCGGAAAGGTCGTTGCTGCCCCTGACGAGCGGGAAATTGAACAAGTCGGGGAAAGCCGGATCTGTAAAGTGGACCTGGTCGGCGAAGGGTTCGCTCGTCCCGCCCTTCACGTCCATGCCGCGCCCTTCAAAACGAACGACCTCGGCAATGCTCGAAAACTCCGATTTGGCAATCGGCCCGACCGGAAGCGGGAATACGCCCATCCAGGCATCGTTACCTTCCTTTGTGGTCATTCCGCGGAAAATGGTCTCCTTATCGTGGTGGAAGTTGTCAAAACTGAAACAAAACCGGTAATTCTGGTAGGCCCATACAATGGCGGCAATGCTGATGCCTAACCCGATTATGTTGATGAATGTGTATTGTTTGGCCCTCCAAAGGTTACGGATACCGACAGCAAGGTAATTCCTGAACATGGTAAGTGATTTGTTATTATAGTCTTCAAAAATCATGCCCTCAAAATAGCGATTTGAAAATCAGGTCTTTGCAGGGACAGCCCGCCGGTCCACTTGTCCGATTCCGAACAGCGCCTGTCCGCGAATGAACAAAAGGATTGGCGGCGGAATCCTGCAATCGGGGAATTTCCGTCGCAGCTGAAGCATTGGCGAATGGGAGCGGAATCAGGGAGGAACAAAATAACCCCCTGACTCCATCGTTATCCACCTATGTTCCTGCCCAGGTTGACTATCGGGGTTTTACTGCTTTTGCTTCTGCCGCCGGTAGCGGGCAGCCAGAAAGCCTATTCGCTCCAGGTATTGCCGCTGGACCGGTCGCCGGAATGGCTGGAGAATGAAGCGAAGATTGAGACTGGTTTCAGGGACAGTGTCAGCCTGGTCAGCCAACTCCAATCGGCTGTATTCCAGCTGCAGGCGCGATCCTGGCTCGAAGCCTCCGTGGATACCCTGTTCTGGACAGATAAAAAGGCGGTGGCTTTCCTGCACGTCGGCCCGGCGTATACCTGGTCGGCCCTGGATCCATCCGGTGTGCCGCCCGGTTTTCTCAACCGTGTTGGATTCCGGGAAAAAAATTACCGTGCCAACCAGGCTTTTTCCTATAAGAGACTCGTCAAACTGCGCGAATCACTGCTCCTTTACGCTGAGAACAACGGGTACCCGTTTGCCAGGATCTGGTTGGACAGCCTCCGGTTTCAGGGCGGGGCCCTGGGCGCCAAATTGCACCTTGACCAGGGGCCGCTGGTTTCGTTTTCCGGGATCGATCTGATTCGGGAACAACCCGTCAGCACTGGGTTTTTAACCCGCTACCTGGGCATTGAGGCAGGCAACCTGTACGACCGTTCTGCCGTGATCCGTGCCCGCAAACGGCTTCGGGAATTGCCCTATATCAAGCTGGAGGCCGACCCGAAAGTGGCGTTCAACCGCGATGAAGCGACCTTGAAGCTGGACCTGAGCCGCCAAAAGGCCAGCAGGTTCGATTTTCTCATCGGCGTTTTGCCCAACAGCGATCAATCCGGCAAACTGCTGGTCACCGGTTCGTTCAAAGGGGAATGGCGCAACGCTTTCCAAAGGGGAGAACGGATTTATGCCGCTTTCGAACAACTGCGTCCGCAAACCCAGTCACTGAGGCTGGAGATGAATTATCCGTACCTGCTCGACCTGCCCTTCGGGCTGGAAGGCAATTTCTCGCTCTACAAACGGGATACTTCCTATATCGACCTGGGGTACAAACTGGGGGTTTCCTACCTCTCCGGCGGCGAAGACTTTATTCAGGCCTTTGCCGAAAATTTCAGGACCAACCTGCTGAACGTGGACACTGCCGCCATCGTCAGGACGGGCAGCCTCCCGGATACGCTCGATGTCAACCGGTCGTTCTTCGGCCTGGCTGCCGCCGTACAACGGCTGGATTACCGCAACAACCCGAGGAAAGGTTTCGCTTTTGCCCTCAAGGCGGGCGCCGGTACCAAAAAGATCCTTCGAAACAACCTGATCACCGGCCTGCCCATCGAAGATCCGTACGCAGGCCTCCCTGAAAAGAGTTTTCAATACCGCATCGAAGCCCAGGCCGAGGCGTTTTTGCCGGTTTTCAGCAGGAGCACCGTCAAAACCGGCGTGCAAAGCGGCTTTTTACTGGCCAAAGAACCTATACTCGTGAACGAACAATTCAGGATCGGCGGCGCCCGGTTGCTGCGCGGCTTTGACGAGGAATTCATTTTCGCCTCGCGGTTTGCCGTTTTTACCCTGGAATACCGCCTGTTGCTGGCCCAGAATTCCTACCTGTTCACCTTCTTTGACCAGGCCTGGGTCAACGCCCAAACCGCCTCGACGCCTCCCGGCACCGATCCGGACGATTACCCGCAAGGATTCGGCGCCGGGTTCAGCTTCGAAACAAAAGCCGGGATTTTCGGCATCAGCCTCGCCTTCGGCCACCGTACCGGTGAACCGCTCGACCTGGGCTCACCCAAGGTGCATTTCGGATACCTGAGCTTGTTTTGAAATGTGGAATCGAGGAATCGAGGAACCGAACCTCAAAACAACTGTTCGCCAGGGGCTAAGCCCCGCAGCGGCTACCCCGCAAGTCTCCGACTTGCGAAACAACCCACCGTCTTCAACCACCGCCGACGCTGTCATCCGCAGGCCGAAACTTCAGCGAAGGCGGAGAATAAACAAATAAACGAATAAACGAATAAACGAATAAACGAATAAACGAATAAACGAATAAACAACCATCCTACCCCCCGCCCCGGTTCCGCCCGCCTGCAGCCCCCGGCCCTTTAGCGCCTTCGGTTTCTTTCTTCTTCGGCTCCTCGAACATCGGGACCGTTTTGAGGTCCACGGTGGCCTCCAGGTCCCAGTTGGCCCGGAGTTGTTCGAGAACTTGCCGCACAATGGGCTCGGGCTGCCGTTTCAGGTCGTAATTGCCGGTATCCCAACGGCCGTTGCCGTTCAGGTCGGTGGTGATCCGGACGGTGTAGTCGGCGGGTTTCATGCGCAGGAAGGACCGCGTGTCAGCAGATTGTCCCCTCACCTGATAGGTATGGACCGGCGTCCCGTCCTTGATCGTGATCTCAATGAAATAGGCCGTTGTACTGTCGAGGTTGGTCACCGTCAGGATCAGGTTGCCGTAGTTTTTCAGCAGATCGCCCTTGATGGTCCGGGTGATGGTATCCCGGTTGGCGTTCCCGTACCAGTCGGTCAGCCCGCCGGGCAGGATCTCCAGCCGGTACGAGCTGCCCTCTTTCCAGCGTTGGGACAGGACCAGGTCGCGTTGCGGGACTGTATCGATGGCCAATTCCGGGCTGATGGGAGCCGGAAGGGTATCCTGATAAAGCCGGATGAAAGCCGTGTCGAAAGCAGCCAGCGGCCTGTTGAAGTGAATTTTGGCCGTTTCTCCCGGCAAGGCGGTCACCGGTACTTTAGACCGCGCTCCGCCGTCGGGAACGAGGTTGGAGAATTTGCCGCTGCTTTTCGGCCGGATCACCAGGGTATCCAGCGAAAGGGTGTCCTGCCGGAGGTACAGCGTCCATTCGCGCGAGGTATTGTACCAGATCCGCAGAGAGTCCTTGATCACCTCCGGGATCAGCCCCCCGTCCAGGCCTTCCGCAACGGCCTCTATTTTTTCCGGAGACCGGTTGAATTCCAGCTTGACGATCCCGAACCGGCTGGTATCCACATCCTGCACCCGGATTACGGGCTCTTCGCTGAACAGGCGGATGACCAGGTGTTTTACCGTGGTGTCCTGCATCCGGATCAGGGTGTCGGGAAATCCGACCGGTTCTATTTTCTGGCTGTATTTATAGTCGAGGTCGGCGTCCTTCAGGGCAAACCCCTTGAAGTCGGCGTATTTGATGTTATCGATCCTGAATTTCCCTTCCTTGTTCGTCCGGCCGAAATAGAACGGACGCTCCTTGTAGACAACGGAGTCCGTTGGGTTGTCATACAGCATGAACAAGGCATTCTCCACCACCTGCCCGGTATAGGCGTCGTAGATCCGGCCGTCCAGGCTCAGGGAGTCGAGGTAATCGCCGGTTGAAAAGACAAAACGCAGGTTCTCAGCCGGGTTTCTTTCGGTCAGGTCCTTTATCGCATCGCCGAAATTGATGGTATAGGTCGCGTTGGGGCGCAGCACCTCGTCGGGGTCAAAGATGAACCTGACCGTTCTGCCTTTGAGTTTTACATCGTAAACTGAGTCGAGCGGAGGAGAAATGACTACCTGGGTGAATACGTCGTTGAGCTGCACCCACTCGTCAAAAGTCAGCTCGATGGTCTGTTTCTGAAACCGCGTCTGGAAATTGGGCGTGGATTTTTCCTGTACGATCCTGGGCGGCGTTTCGTCCTTGGGGCCACCGTTGGGCGGGGTAGGGGTGGCGCAGCTCCAGAGCGCAGCAAGCAGCATTAAAAAACACCAAAATCTCAGCATTCAGGCTATTTTTTCCATTGTCAGGCAGCAAAGGTAGGATGTTCGGCGGTGAATGGAAACCGTTGGCGCTCCTTTTGTCGAAGGATTAACGCTCTTTGCTTTTTATTGGGATTTTACTCCGGGAAGTAGAATTTACCGTTGGAAAAAGTAGCGATCACCTGGTAATCGGGCGAAGGCGTTTCCGACATTTCGTCGATGGCGCCGTGGTAGAACAGGATCTCGTTCTCCTCTCCGCGGCGGGCATAGAAATAGTCGCCCGACCCGGCCCACCAGCCGCCGACGGCTGTAAGGGCATCCTGCGGAATGGCCAGATCCTGGAAATTGGCGGTCGTCAGGCTGTCGCAAACGGAAACGTTGGCGATCTTGGTCTTGTTCGCATTCACGATGGCAAACACCCCGGCAGCCGGCGTTTCCTCCGTCGAACCGGACCGCGATTCGCACACCAGGCTCACCTTGTACACTTCCGAATCGTTCTCACCGCCCGGTTTGTCGCTTAGGCAGCCGGCAAAGAGACCGGCGATGAATAAAAAAACAGGAATTCTGGATCTCATCTGGGAACTTTTGCCTAAAGATACGGTTTCTTTATAGAAGCAACGGATGGCATCAGATTTTTGAAGCAAAACACTTGCGCAGAATCTGAACGATTGTTATCTTTGCACGGCTTTTTTGAAAAGCGTATAAACGGTGAGTGTAGCTCAGTCGGTTAGAGCGCCAGATTGTGGTTCTGGAAGTCGCCGGTTCGAATCCGGTCATTCACCCTCCGAAGCGGTTTGCATCCTGAAACAGGGATTCGAACCGCTTTTTTTTCCGTTTGAACAGGCGCTGAGCAGGATCTGGTATTTTGAATGACCATTTTCATTTCCGAAATTTGTGAAAAAGCAAAAACGGCCATGAAAACGATGTTTGAAGTTCCGACAAAAGAAGTCCCCGAAATTCAAAAACAGATCCCGGAATCCATCCTGTACACCCGCTCGCGCAAGGCTCGCCGCGCGTATATCCGGACCCTGGACCCGGAGAAAGACTGCCAGGAGATCGGTTTTTTGCTGGCTTGCTGCGAATTCCCCTGGGATACGACCCGCTCACTGGAGTTTGCGCTTTTCCGGGTCTTCGGCGTGGCCAAAGGAACGCCCCTGCTCGTCCGGACCGGCGAATTCATCCGCCGCACGCAAAAGCGCTACGACGATACCGTACTCATCCTTTCGGAGGTGCTGGAAAACGGCTATGACAGCGAGCGGGGCAGGGCAGCCCTGCGCCGGATGAACACCCAGCACGGCCGCTACGCCATTCCCCATGACGAATACCTGTATACCCTCTCGACCTTCATTTTTGAACCCATCCGTTGGAATGCGAAGTTCGGCTGGCGCAAATTGACCGACCATGAAAAGCAATCCTCCTATTTCCTGTGGCGGGAGATCGGCCGGCGAATGGCTATTCGGGATATACCAGCCAGCTACGAAGATTTCGAACGGTTCAATCTGGCATTTGAACAGACCCATTTCCAATTTGCAAAAGATAACCATGACCTGGCCGTCGCTACCCGCAACCTCATGCTCGGCTGGGTGCTGCCGAAATGGCTATGGCCGGTCGGCGCGCCGTTTTTGCACGCCCTCATCGATCGGCCCTTGTTGCAGGCGGTGGGGCTGAAACCGGCGCCGGCCTGGCTTCAGGGATGGGTGCGGGGTTCGCTGAGGGCGCGGGGAATCTTTCAGCGGGTTCTCCCGGCCCGGCAGGCGCCGAGGCTATTGACCCGCATGCGCAACCGGACCTATGCCAAAGGGTATCAAGTGGACAACCTTGGCGCGGATAAATAAAAAAAGCAGGAGATCTTAGATCCCCTGCCTCAGAATGAGAAACCCTTTACAAACCTTATTCTTTACGGTATTACAACCCGGGATCGCCGGGCCAACCGTTGTGATGTTGATTGATTTGGTCAATGCTGCCCTGGGGCAGGTCCGAAAAACGGATCGGCCCGGTAGCGTGAATGATCTCTTCGCCGTTGCGGAACCACTGAAGCGGCTGATCTTTTTCCCAGATCACATCGGCGCAAAGGTCGGAGATGATCCATTTCCGGACCAGGATGCGTTCGTTTTCATTGGAATCGATCCAGAAATCCGTCCATTCAACCGAGAAAATGCCGTCATGGCCGTTCAGGGCTGACTGATCCGATTGGGTTTCCAGGTCGCCGTCCCGGTCGATGAAAGGCATGCCTTCACCGGTTTCCGGGTTGGGTTGGGAAAGCGATGCTGCGGGCAATACGACTTCCGCCAGTGTCGGCTTGGTCAGGGCGTACAATTGCCGGAAATTGCCGGTAGCGAGGTCGGTGCTGGCCGTCCAGTCGCGCTGGACCACGCCGACCGCATCCGTGATAAACTGGAAACCTTCGATATGTTGAGCAAGTTCGTCTCCGGCATTCGGGAATTCCAGGGTGAAGGTATCCCCCTGGCGAACGAACGGAGAGAAAATGTCAGGTTCGTAAAAAAGAGCCGGCTGGCCATCTACAAGGATGGCTACCGGCTGCTCCAAATGATTGGAGCCCCCAAGTGTTCGCATCCGGAAAGAAAAATAACCGTCAGCAGGCGCCACAATTGTGAATTGCGTGCCATTGAGGTTACCGACTTCCCGGTGAGCAGTGCCGGCCCCTTCAACCGGTACTGATTTGGGGACTCCGGTGACATCTACCCCACCGTCACCTATAGTCTTGACCTGCGCCCATCGGGCGGGCGCAAAATATCCTTCCAATCCCGCGGATCTGCATCCGATCGGGAAATAGGTATCGCTATATTGTAAATCGACGGGCTGATTGCAAGTGGATTGGACCTGAGGCGGCACGACGGCCGGATGGTCGGTCCAGGTGATCATACTGAAGCGTTCGCCGGACAGGGTGATATCGCAGCGCTTACCACCGGTTGCCAGAGCAGCGGCCGGTACTGCGAAGACGCCCCAAAAGGCGACCAGAAGAGTTTTATTCTCGATCCAGTTCAGCATGGTTGAAATTTTGACTTGCCGGATTTCCGAAACTTAGGACGCAACTTTTATTGTGAGGTAACAAAATGCGCCCGGCCGGAAAAAGCCCGTCGATGAAAAACCAAACTTAACTGCGAGATAAATTGTCGTATAAAGGATTTATACGATAGGCATTAAGAAAAGCTACGCCTCTTTGAGTTGTTGTTTTTGCCGTCATGGGATTATGCGGTTTAAGGGATAACGGATTATAATTTGTACCTTAGGAGTATAAAATACTCAAGACAAATATAAGGGAATTGAATAATAATTGAAAAGAAGCAATAGGTTAATTTTTATATTTTTATTTATGTAATGTCTATTGATTTACCAGGCAGTTGATTACATATGATTGCTTTACGGCGGGGGATTTTTTGAATTCCAGAATAGTGATTTTATCCCCGAAATCGCGGGTCGGAATAAATTCATCCTCATTTTTTGAACCAAACGCCGGCATTCAAGTTTAAGACTGAAAAAAATGCAGGTCAGACAAAAAACGTACCGGCAGTTCCTGGCTGTTTCATTGGTTGATGCCTGGGATTTTTTTTCCAGGCCGGAAAACCTTAACGCCATTACCCCGGACGATATGTCCTTCGAAATCCTCACCGACCTTCAGGGGAAATCCATGTATCCCGGGATGATCATCCAATACAAGATCACGCCGTTCGCCGGAATCAAGATGAACTGGGTGACCGAAATTACCCAGGTGCAGCACCTGACCTGTTTCATCGATGAGCAGCGCTTCGGTCCTTACGCATTCTGGCATCACCAGCACTGGTTCAGGGAAGTAGACGGCGGCGTCGAAATGGAGGACATCCTGCATTACAAAATCCCCTACGGCATCATCGGGACAATAGCGGACAGGCTGTTTGTTGAAAAGAAGATAGAGGAGATTTTCGCCTTCAGGCGGAAAACGCTGGACAGGATGTATGGGGATTAGTCTTCGTTGCTTCTGTTCAATTGTTCCAATGTACCCATGGCAATACTTTTTATTTCTTCAGGAACCGATTGCAATATTCTTTTAGCTTTTGCAGGATCGCCCTTAATAGAATCAAAAATATGAACATTCATGGATTGTAACAAACCGCAGGAACAGCATACATCTCTCCGCCTTCAAACCTAAGGACCACCCAATACAACCCGGCCGGAAGATCCTTTATGGGCAACGGAACCTGGTGCTTGCCCGCTGAAAACAGTTGCATGCCGCGACCCCCCGCTACCGCGCTGCCCAGCAGATCCACGATCTTCATCTCCACCTGTTGAGCCCTGGACAGGTTTATTTCAAGCCAGGCGGTTGAGCTTGCGGGATTAGGGACGACCTTCGGCTTTTCCACCAAGATATCCGGCGTTCGGATTTGATTGATCAACCCCATGATGCAGGCGCTGTCGTAGTTCATGCAAAGGGAGTCGTGATAAACCTGCCAGTCGAACCCGAAGCGGGCCGCGCAGATTGAGTCGTGCAGGATTGCAAATGCTTCGTGATTTTGCCCGAAATCGCCGTGTTCCGAACAGATGAGCTGATACGAATCCTGCAGGCAGGAATCCAGGCAGATATCGCAGGTAGCCGGCCGGAAGACCTTGATGTCATCTACCGTGATGATCGAAAACTGATAAGGCGGACTGTACAGCGCAAACCTCGGATCCACAACGGTATCGCAAACGGCGACAATGGTGAACGTGTGGATCAGCGCATCCGCAACCAGCGTATCCGAATGGGTATTCAACGTCGTAGCCCGCTGATCCACAAAATTGCCGGCAGCTGAATAGGCCACCGTATATAAAGGCGCGCTGGAACTGAAATCCCATGAAAAATCCACCGTGAATCGATTCAGGGTGTTGTTGAAACTCAGGGAGCCGATCTGCAGACCGGTGATGGGCGGGCACTTTTGGCCCGACTCTCCGGGTAGCAAGGTGAAAGAGGCCCCGGTATGGCTGAGACCGTCGCCGCACAGGCTGATCACGGTATAGGTATGCGGACTGCTGATCGGAAAAAGCTCGGTCTGGAAGAGCAGGCTTTCTGCCGGAAAAACCTCGACCTGCGGCGTGCCGTCCACCTGGAATTCATGCCGGATCAGATAGCTTTCGGCGCCGGCTTGCGGGGTGATTTCCAGGGTCAGCAGGGCTGCGTCGGGGGGCAGTGCCTGGTAATTCCTCAGGATGAGTTCGGAGGCGTCGCAGGAAGGCGCCTGAGCGTGGATTTGCAGCGACGCCAGGAAGCATATCGCGCACATGGCCGTTATTCCTTTTGCTGTCATAAGCGGTCCGGTTTTAGGGAAGGTATAACAAATTTAATAATTCCGGGCAACTTGGATATCTTTATTCCCTGATTTCAGGTTATATGCACCAGAAGCTGACGGATCTGCTGCAATCGTTTTCTTCGGCCCAATGGCGCGGGCTGGAGAAGTTTCTCCTGTCGCCTTATTTTAATGAAAATGAGCAGGTAGCGGCGTTATTCCAATGGCTTCGCCAATCATTGACCGGAAATCCGGCGCCCGATCTGAAACCGGAAGCGGCCTTTGCGCACCTGTTCCCCGGGCAGGTTTACCAGAAGCAGGCGGTCGACCGCCTTTCTTCTCAACTGTTCAAATATGCGGAACAATTCCTCGCTGTGGAACGGTTTACCGCCGACGAATTCGCGCAGGACCTCCAATTGCTGGAATATTACCAGGAATCCCTCCAGGACCGTTTATTTCAGGCCAAATTGCGCCAGCTCAACAAACTGCAGGAAGGGCGTACCGTCAGGGATATTCAATTCCTGAGGCGGCAATCGGCCATCGAACAGGCGCTGGCCTCCTGGTCGGGTCAGCGGGATCAGCGCACCGGCGACATCAACCTTCAACGGCTGAACGAATGGCAGGACCGGCTTTTCCTGGCCGAAAAACTGCGGCTGCTCAACCATATGATCGGCCGGAGCAAGGTCGTGCAGCTGGATTATGAACTGACCTGGCTGGAAGCGCTGCTGGAAAATCTTTCGCAGCAGGACCTGGAACAGTGGCCGCTGCTGGATCTCTATTCTGCGGAACTGATGCTGCAGAAAACGCCCTCCGACCGGTCGCTTTATACCGCTTTGAAATCTAAAACCGAAGCCTATGCCGGCAAAATACCGGATGAGGAACTGCGCGGCGCCTTCGCTATCCTGGAAAATTCGGCCAAGAAAAGCTTCCGGTTGGACGACTACTTGCAGGAGTTGTTCGACCTGTACACCCGCCAACTCGACCTTGGGCTGTTTTTCAGCAACGGGAATATCCACCATACCGTTTTTCACAACATTGTTGCGCTGGCACTGAATCTAGGCCGGTACAACTGGGCGGAATCTTTTCTGGAAGAGAACCGCCGCAAGGTCATGCCGCTCGAAATGACGGAAGCCTTCTACCTGCAGAACAAGGCGGAAGCGGAATACCACCGCGGTAATTACGGAAAGGCTCTTGAGCTTTTGCAACAGGCCAATCCGGATGACATATATTACAAGTTGAAACAAAAAAGCCTGTTGGCGGTCATATATTACGAATTGCGGGAATGGGATGCGCTGGACCATTTTCTGAACAGTTTCTCCAAGTTCATCTTTGACCAGCAACGTAAAATTGCTGCGGATAAAGTGGCTTCCTACCGGTTGTTCCTCAACGCCGTCCGGAAATTGTTCCGTCTGGCCACCGGAAGCCCGGAGACCATGGAGGCCTTACAAAAACGACGGCCGGTTCGGGACCGGCGCGTATTGCAGGCCCTGTCGGAATGGCAAACAGAACTGACCGAGGCCGCTGTATTTTACGGGAAAAAGTGGTTGCTGGAGAAGTTGGCGGAACTCACTCCGCAGGATGTACCCGAATAGTTGTTATATTTGGGTTGAAAATGCATTTCCCATGATCCGAAAATTCCAATTGCGATTTGTGGTTGCCGGATGCCTGGCCGTATGGTTTGCCATGACCGGGTGCGTCAGGAATTCCCAGGTCTTTGCTTATGTCGGCCGCGGAGTCGTGGTGGTGGCCAAGGATTCCAAGACCCTGTCCACGGTGATCGGCAGCGGCCTGGCGGCGGGCGGGCTTACTGCTGTTGCCTTTGAATGGGGTGAGCAGAAAAAGATCAGCGAAGCCCAGGCCAGGGCGCTGATCCCGGATTGGAACGGCAAAAATTCAGCTGTTTATTACAACCCGGAAGCCATCCAGCTGGCCTTCAACCCGGCTGTCGAACCGCAGGCCGGTACGATGGCTGCCGACCTGCTGACGGATGCCCCGCCGACCACCTCGCTGGGCGCTGTACAGTTGAAAACCCGTTCTTTCAAAGTTTCTGCCGACCGCCTGCTCAAAGTCGGCGTTATTGTAATGGATACGGCGGTCCTGGTCAAAAAGCCGGTTTTGTCCAAAGAGGTTTTGGCCAGGTACAACATCGGCGTGGCCAAGCCGGTCACAACACCGGATACCCTCCGGTTGAAGCCGCTGATCCGGATCGGCGACAAGAACTACCGGCTGGGTACGCCGGTGACAAAACTGGATCTGGAAAAACTGAATGCGCCCGCGGCGGCGATCTCGTCCAATACGTTCAAAAAGGTTTGGGACGCTATCTTGTCCACCAACAAATAACCGCAAATGAAGGATTACCGTTCGGAAGCCAGGAAAATGCTGGTCAGCGGCGACCTGGAGGGCGCTATCCGCCTGATGGTGAATGCCGAACCCCGGAATTCGGACCTGACCCGCCTTTCAGCCCGCTTCCGCCAATACCTCGAAGACAAGAACCTGGGGACCACCGGGTTTGAGCAGCTGAATGTGGTGCACAACCAGTTGCTGACCGCTATGTCGGACATCCTCGACGGCAAGACGCCCAAACCGGGCGAAGCCGAGGAAAAGGAACAGCTCTACAAGGTGATCGGCGCTATCGTGATCTTCCTGATCGTGGCTTTGTTCTCCGTGTTGATATTCACTCAATTATTCTGAACCTTGCCGGAAGAAAAAGGCACCGTTTCAGCCCGCCGCCTCGACGGCCGGACCGTGGAGATCGACGGCCGCACCTGGCGATATTTCAGCGGAACCCATTACCTGGGCCTCCAGTCCAACCGGGATTTCCTCGATCTGGTGTCGGAAGGGCTTTCGCGATGGGGAGCCCATTTCGGTGGCTCCAGGCGGTCCAATCTGCGATTGCCGGTTTTTGAAGATGCCGAGCGGTTGATGGCGAAAATCACGGGCGCCGAGGCAGCCCTCGTCGTGTCTGGCGGTACCCTTGCCGGACAACTGCTGGTCCATTCCCTTGCCGCTACCGATCATTTGCATTTTGCGCCCAACACCCATCCGGCACTGCTGCTGCCCGGCGTTCGTCCGGAAGAAGATTGGGAAAATTGGTTGAATCACCTGCGACGCGAAGCGGCGAATTGGCAAAAACCGGTTACCCTGGTCTTCAACCGCATGGACCCTTTGTCGGCAAAACCCGCGCCGGTGGAGTGGCTGGAAGCCTTGCCGCCCGGGTTTCAGTACAGGATCGTCATTGATGATTCGCATTACCTGGGAATATTGGGCCGCGAAGGCGGCGGCAGTTACAGCGATCTTGTTTTGCCGGACGGATATGAATTGATCGTCATCAGCTCTCTGGGCAAAGCGATGGGGATGCCGGCAGGCTGCATCCTCGGCAATCCTGACCGGATAGCCGGTTTGTGGGATTCCCCCATGTTCGGCGGCGCTTCACCTCCGCCGCCGGGGTACCTGCATGCCTTTGTCAACGGTCAGTCGATATACCGGCAGGCGCGCCTTCGCCTCCGGGAAAATATCCGGTTATGGGAATCCGCAATACCCGACCGGGAACTTTTTTCAGCTTTTCCCGATTATCCGGTGTATTATACCCCGGACAACCGGCTGGCCCCCTATCTGACGGGAAAAGAGGTTTTAATCTCCAGTTTCCCGTATCCCGGACCAGATGACAATCCAGTCACCCGGATCGTAGTGAACGCCGCCCATACCGAGGCCGATCTGGAATACCTTGCCGGTTGTTTGCGACATTTTAAAGCGAAATGATTCCGATTAATGGAGGATTCAAGGATTCGATCAAATCAACCTCCGGCCGCCATAGTGACGCCACAAGCGTTACGAAGGTGGTCTCCGGCCGCCAT
>CALMYQ010000016.1 GCA_937873655.1 uncultured Lewinella sp.
AGTGCCCTTAGTGCCCTGAGTGGTTCACCCCAAAAAACACCTAAGTGCCCTTAGTGCCCTAAGTGGTCCACCCCCAAAAACACCTGAGTGCCCTTAGTGCCCTAAGTGGTCCACCCCAAAAAATCTCAGTGGTCCACCCACCCCAAAAAAACTACAAAACAACCAGCGCTCAACCGCAGCCAACGTGCCTTAAGTGAAGCAAAAAACATGAATAATCGCCATCTAATCATTGTTACCGGCCTGATATCGCAAACCCTGCTGTTGTCCTGTACCTCCTCCGAAAAAGATAACACCCTCTTTCAATCCCTGACACCCGAAGAAACCGGCATCCATTTCATCAACCAACTCCAGGCCACAGAAGAATTCAACACCTATACCTTTCGCAATTTTTATAACGGCGGCGGCCTGGCCCTCGGCGATGTGAACAACGACGGCCTGACCGATATCTATTTTTGCGGCAACTCCGCGGATAACCGCCTGTACCTGAACAAAGGCAATTTTCAATTTGAGGACGTAACGGAAAAAGCAGGCGTCGGCTGCCCCAATGTGTGGTCGACCGGAGTCGCCATGGCCGATGTCAACGGCGACGGCCTGCTGGATATCTACGTCTGCAAATCAGGCCCCCCGGGCGGCCCCAATCGCTATAACGAACTCTTCATCAACAATGGCAACGGTACCTTCAGCGAACAGGCCAAAAACTGGGGCATCGCCGATGAAGGGCTTTCCGTCCACGCAGCTTTTTTCGATTATGACAAGGACGGCGACCTGGACCTCTACCTGCTCAACAACTCTCTCCGTTCCATCGGCACCGGCAATGACCTGAACCGCAATAACCGGGAAGTCAGGGATCCGAGCGGAGGCAATAAACTCTACCGGAATGAAGGCGATCGCTTTATCGATGTGAGCGAACAAGCCGGCATCTACAGCAGCGCCATCGGCTTTGGGCTCGGCGTTACGATAGGAGACATCAATCGCGACGGCTGGCAGGATATCTACGTCTCCAATGATTTTTTTGAAAAGGATTATCTTTATATCAACCAACACAACGGCACATTCAGGGAAGACCTCGAGTCCTGGATCCGCGAGATCAGCATGGGCGCTATGGGCGCCGATATGGCCGATCTGACTAACGACGGCTATCCGGAGATCTTTGTGACGGAAATGTTGCCCCAATCCGACGCCCGGTATAAAACCAAGGCCCAGTTTGAAGACTGGAATACCTACCAGCGTAAACTGGGAAGCGGCTTTTATCAGCAATTCGGCCGGAATGTCCTTCAACTCAATAATGAGGACGGCACCTTCAGCGAGATCGGCCGCCTTGCTGGGGTCGAAGCTACCGACTGGAGCTGGGGCGCCCTGATCTTTGATATGGACGGCGACGGCTGGAAGGATATCTTCGTGGCCAACGGTATTTACCGCGACCTCATGGATCAGGACTATGTGAATTTCTATTCCAATCCCGAACGCGTCCGGGAATTGATCAAAACGGAGGAAAAAGCCATCCTTAAACTGATCGACCAGATGCCGTCCCAACCTATGGCCAATTACGCGTTCGCCAACAACCATGATCTGACCTTTACCAACTCGGCTCATGCCTGGGGCCTGGATACCCCCGGATTTTCCAACGGCTCGGCCTACGGAGACCTGGACAATGACGGCGACCCCGACCTGGTGGTCAACAACGTGAACATGCCCCCGTTCATTTACCGTAACCTGTCCCGGGAGCAATCGGGCAACAACACCCTGTCCGTTGCACTGAAAGGGGAAGGAAAAAACACCTTCGGACTGGGCGCCCAGGTAACGGTATATGCAGGCGGGCGGGTTTTTTATCAGGAACAGGCTCCGATGCGCGGGTTTCAATCTTGCGTGGAGCCCCGGCTGCATTTCGGATTGGGCAACCTGACACAGGTCGACTCCGTAGTGGTGCGATGGAATTCGGGCAAGGTGACCGAAATCGAAACCCCGGCCCTTAATCAACTGCTAACTGTTGAGGAAGCAAAGGCCGGACAGATTGCCGGACTCCCGCAAATCCCGGAACCGGCCGCAACCATCTTTTCCAACGCCGGCCCGCTGATCGATTTTGTCCACCATGAAAACAGGTTTTCCGATTTTGACCGGGACCGGTTGCTCATGCAGATGGTCTCTTCCGAAGGACCTCGCCTGGCAACCGGTGATGTTAACGGCGACGGCCGGACAGATATCTTTGTATGCGGCGCCAAGGACGAGAGCAGTGCCTTGTTCGTTCAACAGGCCGACGGATCTTTTCAATCTACCAACCAGGCGTTATTTCAGGTTGACCGGCTTTCTGAGGATACGGATGCGCTGTTCTTTGATGCAGACAATGACGGCGATGCCGACTTGTACGTTACCAGCGGCGGCAATGAATTCCCATCCAGCTCCCCTGCGCTGATCGACCGGCTGTACCTGAATGACGGAAAAGGTGATTTCACCAAATCGGATCAGGTACTTCCATCATCCCGGTTTGAGAGCACCGCGTGCGTCGAGGCTGCTGATTACGATGGCGACGGCGACCTGGACCTGTTTGTGGGCGTCCGCCTGAAGCCTTTTCTGTACGGAGCGCCGGTAAGCAGTTATCTGTTGGAAAATGACGGGAAAGGTGCTTTCAGGAATGTGACCGCTGAAAAAGCCCCCGGCCTGGAAGCCCTTGGAATGGTCACGGATGCGCTATGGATCGATTTTGACAACGACGGCGATGCCGATCTGATCGCGGTCGGCGATTGGATGCCGGTCACCTTCCTGACCAATGACCGCGGCAAACTGGTCCGCCGCCAGGATCAACCGGTTATCGCCGGCTCTGAGGGCTTCTGGCATTGCCTGAAAGCCTTCGATCTGGACGGCGACGGCGACCTGGATCTGGTGGCCGGCAACCACGGGATCAACTCCCGGATTACTGCCGACGGCGGCCGGACAATTTCAATGTACGTCAATGACTTTGACGGGAACGGCAGCGTTGAGCAGATCCTGGCCCGCGACAGCGCCGGGCGATCCTTCCCCTTTGTACTGAAAACGGATCTGGTGACGCAAATGCCGGGTCTGAAAAAGAAATACCTTAAATTCGAGGACTATAAAAACCAGGCTATCGACCAGATTTTTACACCCGGGCAATTGGCCAACGCGGTTCGGCTCCAGGTCAGAGAAACCCGTTCCTGTTTGTTCATCAACGAAGGAAATGGTAATTTTGAAATGAAACCCTTACCTGTGCAAGCCCAGTTCGCACCCATGTTCGGGTTAGCAATGGGCGATTTTGACCGAGATGGTCATGCGGATATCCTGATGGGCGGCAACTTCTCCAGGTCAAAACCGGAATTCGGGATCTACAGCGCCAGCTACGGCGTGTTTTTGAGGGGCGACGGCCGGATGAATTTCGGATACGTACCGGGGAGAATCTCCGGATTCAGGATAAACGGAGAAGTGCGTGATATAGAAGTGCTTGAAGATAAATGGGTCGTCATCGGTAAGAATAACGACCGGGTTGAAGTGTTTCAATACCGGTAAGGCCGAAATTGACCCGTAATTCGTAAAACAATCAAAACAGAGGGTAACTCCTCCAATTAAAAAAATTAAAAATGAAATTCGCTTTCTTTTGTGTGATCAGCATGCTGGCGCTGGCCGGATGCAAGTCGGAATACGAGCAGATGGTGGACCGCGAGATGGCCAAAGGCATACGGCAGGATTCCATTTTTCTGGGCATGACATTTGGGATGACCCGGGATGAATTCTACAAACATTGCTGGGACATGAACAGCAAGGGGTTGTTCATGAATTCTCCTCTGAACAATAGCGTCGAATACGATATTTCCAAATACCTGCGCCATCCGGGCAAAGCCCATTTTTATCCTACTTTTTTTGAGGACAAGATCTATGAAATGCCCGTTATGTTCATGTACGACGGATTTGCCTGGCAGCCTTCCTACAGTTCAGACACCTTGATGGTGGATGTACTGAAAATGCTAACCTCATGGTACGGAGATTTCAAGGAATTCAGCCATCCGCAAAAAGGCAACATGTACGTCAACATCAACGGCAACCGCCAGATCAGGCTGTACAAGGACAAATTGAATGATGTCATTAAAGGCGTCTTCACCGATCTGACGATCGACAAGGAAAAAGTCAGGCTGGCTTTGCAGCCGTCACTGGATACTTTAAAGCATTGAATATGAATTTTCGAAATTTAACCGGCGCATGCCTGTTGCTGGCGTTTTGGAGTTGCGGGTCGAACCAACAGGGAAACGCGGAACAAAAAGGCGAAGATGGCCCCCAATTGTTTACCGGCCTGAAAGCGGAACAAACCGGGGTTGACTTTTCCAATGACCTTCCCTTCAACAAGGATTTCAATATCTACACCTACCGCAATTTCTACAACGGCGGCGGCGTAGCGATCGGCGATGTCAACAATGACGGACTGGAAGATATTTATTTCAGCGCCAATATGCTGCCCAACCGCCTCTATATCAATAAGGGTGATTTCAAGTTCGAGGACGTTACCGAAAAAGCAGGCGTAGCAGGGACGCGCGCCTGGGCAACCGGGGTGGCCATGGCCGATGTCAACGGCGACGGCTGGCTGGATATCTACGTCTGCAATTCCGGAGATATAGCCGGAGATAACAAACAAAACGAACTGTTCATCAACAAGGGCGACGGCACTTTTACCGAAGAGGCCGAAGCCTGGGGCATCGCCGACCGCGGCCTGTCTACCCACGGCGTATTCTTCGATTATGACCGCGACGGCGACCTCGATCTGTATCTGCTGAACAACTCCTTCCGGGCAATCGGCAGTTTCAACCTCATGCGAAACGAACGCAATACCCGCGATCCGGTCGGCGGCGACAAACTCTACCGCAATGACGGCAACCGCTTCACCGACGTCAGCGAAGCGGCGGGCATCTACGGCAGCGTGATCGGCTTCGGATTGGGGGTGACCGTCGGGGACATCAACCGCGACGGCTGGCAGGATATCTATGTCTCCAATGACTTTTTCGAACGCGATTACCTCTACATCAACCAGCAGAACGGCACCTTCAAGGAAGTGCTGACCGACGAAATGCGCTCCATCAGCGCCGCCTCCATGGGCGCAGACATGGGCGACCTCAACAATGACGGCTACCCGGAGATCTTCGTCACGGAAATGCTGCCCGAAAAAGACGGCGATATCAAGCAAAAAACCACCTTTGAAGACTGGAACAAATACCAGGAGAATCTGGAAAACGACTATTACCACCAATTTACCCGGAATATGCTCCAACTCAACAACGGCGACGGCACCTTCAGCGAGATCGGCCGCCTGGCCGGCGTGGAAGCGACCGACTGGAGCTGGGGCGCCCTCATCTTTGACATGGACAACGACGGCCGCCGGGATATTTTTGTAGCCAACGGCATTTACCAGGACCTGACCGACCAGGATTATATCGACTTCCTGGGCGATGAGGCCACCCAACGCAAGATCATTACCCGCGAAGGCGTGGATTACCGGGCGCTGATCGATTCCATTCCCATCCGGCCGGTGCCCAACTACGCCTTTCACAACAATGGCGACCTGAATTTCACCAATGTCGCACCGCAATGGGGCCTCGCCCAACCGGGGCATTCCAACGGCTCGGCATATGCGGACCTCGACAACGACGGCGACCTCGACCTGGTGGTCAACAACGTGAACATGCAGGCCTTTATCTACCGGAATGAAAGCCGGCAACAACTTAAGGACAGCCACTACCTGGAATTCATTTTTCAGGGCGAAGGCAAGAATACCGCCGCGCTCGGCGCTTCTGTTACGGTCAAATACGGCGACCAGGCCCAATACGCCGGCTATATGCCGATGCGCGGATTTCAGTCCTCCGTCGGCTATGTCATGCATTTTGGTCTGGGCGCGGCAACCGAAGCAGATTCCGTACTCGTCGACTGGCCCAACGGCGCCCGGACCGTGTTGTCGGCGGTGCCCGCCGATCAGCGCCTGACCCTGAAACAGGCTGACGCAACACGGCAGGCCGGACACCTGGCCGACGCCGATGCGCCGACACTGTTCGAAGATGTTTCGGCCACCTCCTCAATCCGGTACAAGCATACCGAAAACCTGTTTTCCGATTTCAATCGCGAACGGCTGATCTACCATATGCTGTCGACCCCCGGCCCGATGGTCGCGGTCGGCGATGTGAACGGCGACGGTAACGACGATTTCTATATCGGAGGCGCAAAGGGTTTTGCCGGCCGGATGTTTGTCCAGTCTCCCAACGGGCTGTTCATCCCGACCAACGAGCGGCTGTTTGAAGAGAAGAAAATATCGGAAGATACCGACTGCCTGTTCTTCGACGCGGACGGCGACGGCGACCAGGACCTGTACGTCGCCAGCGGCGGCAACGAATTCCCTTCGTCCTCCACCGAGCTGATCGACCGGCTTTACCTCAATGACGGTAAGGGCAATTTCTCCCTTTCCGGTCAGGTACTGCCTACCTCCAGGTTCGAAAGCACATCCTGCGTGAAAGCGGGAGATTATGACGGCGACGGCGATCTGGACCTCTTCGTCGGCATCCGCCTGCAACCGTTCCTTTACGGGATCCCGGTGAACGGCTATATCCTGCGAAATAACGGCGCCGGCAAATTTGAGGACGTATCCCGGCAGATCGCCCCCGGCCTGGAAAAGATCGGCATGATCACGGATGTTGCCTGGTCCGATTATGATGTGGACGGCGACCTGGATCTGATCATCACCGGGGAGTGGATGCCCATTACCGTATTCCGGAATGATGACGGCAAATTTGTCAAAGCGGACGATTCGGCAATCGGACTGAGCAACTCCCGCGGATGGTGGAATTGCGTCCAGACAGCCGACTTCAACAAGGACGGAAGACCCGATTTTGTAGTGGGGAACCACGGCTGGAACTCCCGGTTCAAAGCCAGCGCGGACCGGCCGCTGATCATGTTCATCAACGACTTCGACCAGAACGGCTCGCCAGAGCAGATCCTGGCGCGGTATGAAGACGGCAAATTGCTGCCCTTCGTACGCCGCCATGAGCTTGTGGCGCAGATGCCCATTCTGAAGAAAAAATACCTGCACTACAACCGCTATGTGGGCCAGACGGTAGAGGACATCTTCGGCGCGGATGAACTGTCGAAGTCCATCAGGCTGGAAGCCGAGGACCTGGCTTCATCCGTCCTCCTCAGCAAACCCGACGGCACCTTCGACATGAAGGCGTTGCCGAAAATGGCCCAACTGTCGCCGGCTTTCGGTATTTTAACGGGAGATTTTGATCAGGACGGAAATGAGGATATCCTGCTGGGCGGAAATTTCTATAATGTGAAACCGGAATTCGGGCGGTACGATGCCAGTTACGGGTTGTTCCTCAAAGGAGACGGAAAAGGCAATTTCACAGGTGTTTCCGGCAAAAAATCAGGCATCCGGCTAACCGGAGAAGTGCGCGATATCGTTCGGGTCAGGATCGACCAGCAGGACCATATCCTGGTGGCCAATAACAACGGGCCGGTTCAGGTATACAGGATAAAGGCCGGCCATCCCGGCATTTAACAGACCATTCGGGGTTGACATGAAGCGCAAAACGATACCCGTTGTGCTGACATTGGCGCTGTCTTTGTCCGTGTCTGCAGCATTTTCACAGGCTTTCACCTGTGACGGGGCGTTTTATGTGATCATGCAGTCGAACGGTCGCAGTTTTCTGCAGCGCATTCACCTCAATGCCGGGAGCCAGCCCGTGGTGTCGGAACTCCCGCTCAGCCAACCGGACCGCCGGTACACCTGCCTGGGGATGAGCATCGAAGACCTTTA
The DNA here is from genome assembly GCA_937873655.1 of uncultured Lewinella sp. Taxonomy (GTDB): domain Bacteria; phylum Bacteroidota; class Bacteroidia; order Chitinophagales; family Saprospiraceae; genus JACJYC01. Next base: position 7,796 of record CALMYQ010000016.1, read on the forward strand.
CCTGTACGCCCTCGATTTCAATACGAAGGAACTGCTCCGCATCGACGCTGCCGGGAATGTGGCCGGCCTCGGAGTGCCTGAAAACCTGGACCCGGAACTGGAATACTGGGCAGGGGACGTTTCCCCGGAAGGCCGCCGCCTGATCGTGGTCGGCCGGGATAAAACAACGGGTATAGACATTCGGGTTTATTCCATCAACCTGACCATACCCGGCCATTATGCCGGCAGCGCAGGGGTGATCTCGGACATACCGACCGCACTGACCGACCTCGCCACTGACCCCATCAGGGGCATTACCTACGGCTTTGACCGGATCAACCGGAAGATCGTCACCCTGAACATCAACCAGATCAACCATTACGCCTACGCCTCGATCGGGCCGGTCATGGAATCGCTTTTTTTTGACCGCAACGGCAACCTCTTCGGATACGGATCGGCCGACGGCCAGCAGAGTGAATCACTGCTTTATGCCATTGATAAAATAAAAGGGGATGTTGCACCCGCAGGATCCGGCCGGGCAGGCGTTTTCGGCGACGGGTGTTCCTGCCCGTATACCCTTTCATTTTTTCGGGAAGTGCAGCCCGAAATCCTGATACCCTGTTCGGAATTCACCATAGAATACACCTTGATCAATCAGGCCGGTATTGGGAAAACCGGCATTTATTTCGAGGATATCCTTCCGGAGGTTTTTACCATAACGGACGTGGTAGAGCACACGTTCACCCTGGCGGAAATCGGCAGCGGACCGGGCGGGCATACCCTGACCATCAACGACCTTGATATCCTCATCGGCAACAACACCATCCGGATCAAGGGATATCTGGACAATACGCAGGAATCCGCTTTTGAAACCCAGGCAGTGCTGGAAGGCCTGCCGCTGGGCCTGGGCGGCATCCTGTTTTCCGACGACCCGAAAACCCCGGAGCGCCGGGATCCGAACCGGAATGCCGTGATCCAAAACAGCAATTTTGAACTTGAGGACTACATTCGCTACAATTGCGCGCGGGATTCGGCAACACTGAGCCTGCCCTTTGAGGTGGAAACCTACGGCTGGAACGACGGCTCCGTCGCACCCGAACTGACCATAACGCAACCGGGCATTTATTGGGTAAAGGCCGGAAATGATTGCATAACCCTGGAAGATACCATCGAGGTAGGGCCTTTCCCGGAGCCGCTCAGCGTCGCCCTCCGGGAGATGGGCACGATCCGCGAAGGCGAGCTTTTCAGGTTGTCGTACCAAACCAACGCTGCCGGCCTAGCCGGTCTGCAGTGGACCAGCACCGGCCCGTTTGACCTGAACTGTACCGATTGCCCGTCGCCCTCCGGGACCGGACACCGGGACAATACCTATATTTTGCAACTGACCGACCAAAACGGCTGTATCGCTTCCGACAGCGTGCCGGTAAAAGTTATGCCGTTCAGGTACCTTTATGCACCCAACGCCTTCAGCCCGGACCAGGACGGGATCAACGATGTTTTTTACCTGCAAGGGACCGGCGAAATTGCCGAAGTTTCCAGATTCCTGGTGTTTGACCGGTGGGGAAACCTGGTTTTTGAAAAGAGCGGAGCGCCGGTGAACCATTCCGGCGGCGGATGGGACGGCAGGTACGAGGGCCGGCCCGCAGCAGAAGGCATTTACATATGGATAGTTGACCTGACTTTCCCCGACGGTGAAAAAACGCAGTTGTCGGGCGATGTCATGGTGATGCGGCACTGATTACCCGGGATCGCTGGATTAACCATCGGACAGATGTTCTTTCAGTGGACCTTAAAGCGAGCATATGAAATTTTTTACAAGACAGCGCTCCGGATACCGGCTTATTAAAAGCATAATGCCATTGATCCTTGCTGTGTTTTCAGCCGTTTCAGGCACAGGCCAGCACACAAGGGACTCTATCATCAGGATCGGTACGCCCGAAATGACGAGCTCGGCCAGGAAAGCCGTCCTGAGCGGTCAGCTGAGCAATCCCGTCACCGGGGAAATACTGGCAGGCGCTACGGTGTTTGTCAAGGATCTTGGCCTGGGTACGGCAACGAACGAGAGCGGCCGGTACGCCCTTATCCTGCCGGTCGGTATGCACGAACTGGTATTTTCGAGTATCGGCCTGGAAGAAAAAAACAGAAAGGTTGAGCTCTATACGGACGGCGTCCTGGACATCGGCCTGGAAGAGCGGTCCTTCAGCCTGGAGGAAGTGGTGGTGAGCGCCAAACCTTCCGACCAGAATATCTCCGATGTACGGGCGGGCGCCATCCAGATGAACATCGAGGATATCCGCAAATTGCCGTCCTTCCTGGGCGAACTCGATGTGATGAAGAGCCTGCTGACCATGCCCGGCGTCAGTACGATCGGCGAGGGCGCAGGCGGCATCAATGTCCGCGGCGGGAAGATCGACCAGAACCTGGTGCTGTTTGAAGGCGCGCAGCTGTTCAATACTTCCCACGCGCTGGGGCTTTTCTCGGTATTCAACCCCGATGTGGTCGACGGCTTCACCCTCTACAAAGGCAGCGTTCCGGCCCAATACGGCGGGCGGACCTCTTCGGTTCTGGAAGTGGGAACCAAGTCCGGCGATTTTAACCGGATCAAATTCAAGGCCGGCCTGGGACCCGTTACGAGCCGCATGCTGGTGGAGGGCCCGATCTTCAAGGAAAAAACCTCCTTCCTGGTGGGTGGAAGGGCCTCTTATTCCAACTGGATCCTGCGGTCGTTCGAACGGCCCGAAATCCGGGATAGCCGGGCCAGTTTCTACGACCTGAACGCCGTACTCACCCATCGCCTGAACCAGAACAACACCCTCACCCTGACCAACTACCTGAGTCACGATTTTTTCCGGTATTCGACGGAGTTCGGATACGACTGGAACACGCGGTCGACCACTTTGCGATGGAACAGCATCCTCAGTCCGGGTTTTTCCTTTGCGACAACGGCGGTACTGGGCAGCTACAAAAGCCTTCTGTTCATCCCTCAGGGCGTGGATGCCTATGATTTCAGGAACGGACAGGAATATCTGCAATTCAAACAGGATTTTGCCTGGCATCCCGGCGATAAACACCTGATCCATTTCGGCGCCGAATTCGTGCGGTATAAAAACCGGCCCGACGAGATCGCGCCCCGGGGGGATGATTCAGGCATTGTTGCGCAGGAGGTGAAAAGGGACATCGGCAGGGAGCTGGCCCTGTTCATCAACGATGACCTGGATATTTCGCCCAGGCTCGCCTTGTCTGTCGGCCTTCGTTTTTCGATGTTCCAGGCCGTCGGCCCCGACCGGATTTTTACTTATGAGGAAGGCGCGCCTTTGACCGAACAAAACATCATTGATACGGTCGATTACGCTTCCGGCGAGGTCATCCGCTCCTATTCGGGGCTGGAACCGCGCCTGTCCCTGCGGTACCGGATCGGGAAAAGCGCATCGGTCAAGTTGAGCTATAACCGGATGCGGCAATACATTCACCTGGTTTCCAATACCGCGGCTACAACGCCTGTGGACATCTGGCAGTTGAGCGGCAAATACATCCCGCCGCAGGTAGCGGATAACTTTTCGCTTGGGTTCTTCCGCAATTTCGCCGACAATGCCATCGAAACCTCCGTGGAGGGTTTCTACCGCCGGATCGACAACCTGGTGGACTACAGGGATTTTGCGCAATTGCTGCTGAACGATCACCTGGAAACCGACCTGCTGTTCGGCAACGGAAGGGCCTACGGCGCTGAATTCCTCCTGAAAAAGAATACAGGAAGGCTTACCGGATGGCTCTCTTACACGTATACCCGATCGCTGATCAGGATTGCAGGAGCAACCAAAGAAACCACCGTCAATAACGGCGATTGGTACCCCTCCAATTTCGATAAGCCCCACGATTTTACCCTGGCGGCCAAGCTGCAACAAGGGAAAAGCGTTTTCTGGGGGCTCAACTTCACGTATAACACCGGCCGGCCGATCACCGCCATCGTCTCCAGTTATGAGCTGGGCAGTACAACCGTGCCCCATTATTCCAGCCGGAACGCCTACCGGATACCGGACTATTACCGGCTCGATTTCTCGTTTACGGTGGTCGGCAAAAAGCTGGTAGACCGGCGTTACAGAGGGGAATTCACCTTCTCGGTCTACAACCTGCTGGCCAGGAAAAATGCCTTTTCGGTATACTATAAACAATTTCCAAGGATCCTGATCCCCTTGCCGGTGAAGTTATCCGTCCTTGGCTCCGTCATTCCGGCACTAACCTATAATTTCAGCTTTTGATCATGAAAAGAAATAACCTGCTTATATTGGCCTTGCTCCAGCTTTTTGTTTTTCACGGTTGTATCGAAGTGATCGATTTTGATACCGAAAGGGACGGCGGCAGTATCGTTATCGATGGTTCCGTTACCCAGGGAACCGGTCCGTTTGCGATCAGGCTGCGGGAAACGGCTTCCACCGACCGGATTACTTACCCCGTTTCAGGAGCCCTCATTACCCTTTTTGATGACGCCGGGAATTCAGCCGCATATCAGGAATCAGCCGATGACCCCGGGAGATACATTCTGCCATCAGGGGTTATGACGGGCATTCCCGGGCGGGCATACCACGTGGAGATTGAAATGCCCAATGGAAGGATTTATCAGTCCGAACCCGAAACGATGCCCAGGCTTGCCGGGGTGCAGGATTCCATTTATTTCGAATTCGGCTTCAAGGATTTTCTGAATGATATCGGCAATCCGGTTACCAAGCCGATCGTCGATGCCTATATCAACGCTGCGATCGACCAGCAACCGGGCGAGGACCTGTTCTTCAAGTGGGACGTGGAGGAGGTTTATCTGCTCTCACCGACCGACTTCCCGGATCCCTTCGGCTCCATTCCGCCGCCGTGCTTTGTTTATGAATACCCCAGCGGTCAGGACTTCCAGCTGTTCGACGGCCGTGAATCCAGGTCTGCCGCCGTCAAGGCGTTAAAAGTAGCTACCCAGATCGTCGGTTTCAACTTTACGGAAAAGCACTATTTTTCGGTCTATCAGATCGGAATGACGGAAAAGGCCTTTGACTATTGGAGCAAGATCAGGCAAACGGTTGCCAATGTCGGAACCATATTCGATACGCCGCCGGCGCCTGTTCAGGGAAATGTCTTCAACCCTTCCGATCCGGATGAGACCGTGCTGGGATATTTCGGCGTCGAAGCCAGGGATACGATCCGGGCCTATGTCCTGCCGTCCGATCTGCATGTGACGGTGCTGAAGGAATGTGAATACCGGCCCTGGGTGAATGACTATCCCGACCGCTGCCTCGACTGCCTTTCGGTACCGAACAGCACCCATAAGCGGCCCGATTTTTTTTAACGAAAATCAGATAAATACCGATCGGTTTGAAGAATAGAATTCTAGGTCTGCTCGCCCTCTTATTGCTCATCTCCGGCAGTTGCCGAAAAGCAACCCCGACCCCGTTTTCCCTGAAGAAAAATACAGGCATCACTTTCCGGAATGACCTGAATGAATCCGATTCCTTCAATATCATCGAATACCTTTATTATTACAACGGAGCGGGCGTAGCCGCCGGTGATATCAACAACGACGGCCTGCCGGACCTGTTCTTTACCGGTAACGAAACCTCCAACCAGCTGTACCTGAACGAGGGAGGGTTCAAATTCAGGAACATCAGCGAAGCGGCCGGGGTGGAAACACATGGGGAATGGTCAACCGGCGTCTCCATGGCCGATGTCAACGGCGACGGCCTCCTGGATATCTACGTCTGCCAGCTCGGCGGCGGCTACAAGGGCAAGAACGGCCGCAACAAACTTTATATCAACAACGGGGCCACGTCCGAAGGCGTCACCTTTTCGGAACAGGCCCGCCAATTCGGCCTTGATTTCAGCGGGTTCGGCACCCAGGCGGCCTTTTTCGATTTTGACCGCGACGGCGACCTGGACGTTTACCTCCTCAACCATTCCGTCCACTCGGTTGAAAATTACGGAAACGCCGAGATCCGCACCGTCCGGGACAGCCTCGCCGGCGACCGCCTCATGCGCAACGACAACGGCCGGTTCACCGACGTCAGCCAGGCCGCCGGCATCTACGGCAGCCGCATCGGATTCGGACTCGGCATCGGCATCGCCGACCTGAACGCGGACGGCTGGCCCGATATCTACATCTCCAACGACTTTCACGAGAACGACTACCTCTATCTCAATAATGGCGACGGCACCTTTACCGAATCCCTCGAAAAGACAATGGGCCATACCAGCCAGTTCTCCATGGGCAACGCACTGGCCGATTACAACAACGACGGCCTGCCGGACATCGTGACCATGGATATGAAACCGGAAGACGAGATCATCTCCAAGAGCTCGGTCGGCGCAGAACCCTACAATATCTACCAGCTCAAGCGCCGCTTCGGGTATTACCACCAGTTTCCCCGGAATATGCTCCAACTCAACCAGGGCATCTCTGGCGAAAATAAACCGGCCTTTTCCGAGATCGGCGAACTGGCGGGCATCGACGCGACCGACTGGAGTTGGTCGCCGCTCCTGGAGGACCTCGACAACGACGGTTGGAAGGACCTCTTCATCACCAACGGCATCTGGCGCAGACCCAATGACCTGGACTATCTGCGCTATTCTTCCGACCGACAGATCCGGAACTCCGCCACAGACCTCGAAATGGCCGCCAAAATGCCCGAAGGCAAAATGACCAATTATGCCTTCCGGAACAAGGGCGATATGACATTTGAAAACGTTTCCGCGGCCTGGGGGTTCGACCTGCCCGGCGTTTCCAACGGCGCCGTTTTCGCCGACCTGGACAACGACGGTGACAAGGACCTGGTCATCAACAACCTGAATGCACCAGCCTCTATCTACGAAAACCGGGCTACCGGAGAAAACGGATTTCTAAAGGTCCGGCTGGAGGGTATGCCGCCCAATACCTTCGGGGTCGGCGCCAAGGTCGAGATCACGACAGGTGATAACCATGCTTTCCAGGAACTGTTCACCGCCCGGGGGTTCATGTCGTCAACAGAGCCGGTCATGGTCTTCGGGGTCGGCAAGGCACAGGAAATCGACCGGCTGAAGGTAACCTGGCCGACCGGGAAAACCAGCCTGCTGGAACACGTTCAACCCAATCAGGTTTTAACCGTCCGGGAATCGGAAAGCGTTGCCCTGCCCGGCGAAAAAGGAAGCCGGACTGCAGAAGCGGCTATGCCCGGGAGCGCGCTGGGCCTGGGTTTTGTTCACCAGGAAAACAAGTTTGACGATTTTGAATACGAAAAACTGATGCCCCATCTGCTGTCCACACAGGGCCCCCGCATGGCGATCGCCGACGTGAACGGCGACGGCTGGGACGACCTCTACATCTGCGGGGCCGCCGGCCAGCCGGGTGCGCTGTATGTACAGACCGGCGGTGGCGGATTCGGCCAGGCGTCCGTGTCCTTTGCCGAAAATGCGCAGAGCGAAGAAACAGCCGCCGTATTCTTTGACGCGGACGGCGACGGCGACCAGGACCTCTACGTCGTTTGCGGCGGTGTGGAGTTTCCCCGGCAATCGCCGTTGTTTCAGGACAGGCTCTATTTGAACGACGGCGCAGGCAACCTCCAATACGCTCCGGCCGCCCTGCCGGTTATCCATAACAACGGAGCGTGCGCGGTTCCGCTGGATTTTAACGGTGACGGCGCCATGGATCTGTTTGTCGGTACGCGGTCCATCCCCGGATCGTACGGCCTCGACCCCCAGAGCACCCTGTTGGAAAACAGCGGCAACGGCGTCTTTCGGGACGTATCCGCTGACCTGCTCCCCGAACAGGGTAAACTGGGCATGGTGTCGGATGCCTGTTTGTTGAACCAAAACGGAAAACTTGTCCTTGCGGTAGTAGGGGAGTGGATGCCGGTAAAAATACTCACCCCCTCGAAAGACGCCTGGCGGTCGGCCGACCTCCCCGATTCGCGCGGCTGGTGGAACCGCGTAGCCGCCGCCGACCTCAACGCCGACGGTGAGGATGACCTGATATTGGGCAACCTGGGCCTGAACACCAGCCTGCGGGCCTCGGTGGCCGAACCCATCGGCCTGTACGTAAAAGACTTCGACGGCAACCAGAAAACCGACCCCATCCTGACCTGGTACCGGCAGGGCAAAGAATATGTTTTTGTTTCTACGGATGATTTGGTCGGCCAATTGCCCGCAATCCGGAAATTATTCAGGGATTATTCCGATTTTGCCGAACTTACATTCCACGAGATCTTCAAACCTGCTGCATTGGAAGGAGCGGTCGTCAAGAAGGTTGAACTGTTGGCCTCTTGTCTGGCCCTGAGCGACGGCACGGGCGGGTACCGGTTGAGCCGGTTGCCGGTCAACGCGCAGTTCAGCCCGGTATTCGGCATCCTGGCGGATGACCTGACCGGCGACAGCCGTCCGGATATCCTGCTGGCCGGCAACCTTTCCGGCGTCCGGCCCGACCTGGGGACTTATGACGCGTCCAGGGGCACGCTTTTGGAGGGCGACGGCAGCGGCGGCTTCAGGAGCGGAGAGAAAAAACGGGCGGCCTGGCAGATCAACGGAGAAGTGCGGGATATCAAAACCGTCAAAACCCCGAAAGGCTCGCTCGTTGTGATCGCCCGGAATAATGCGGGCATGTTGGTATTGAAAAAACAGGAAAACCAGCCGGTGGAGAATTAACCGCTCTCCCGCGCTGCCTATTTTGGCCGGCAATAGGTCGCCGGACATAAAAATCCAGAAAAAATGGTATTTCGTTGGAGATCGTTATTGCTTTTTGCCCTTTTCGGGCTCACTACCTGCATCGACCCCGTTGCGCCGGATTACAATTATCTGTCCGGATTCGTCTTTATCGAAGGGGAGGTGACGGATAAACCCGGCGAAACCGCCGTTAGGATCAGTGAATCCGTGTTATCCTTCGGGCAATACAGCTTTTCGCCGGTCTCGGGGGCTTCCGTACGGGTCATTGAAACGGGCGGCCCGGAACTGACCCTGGCGGAAACCCCCGCAGAATCCGGGACCTATAAGGCCCCTTCCGGTTTTGCCGGGCAGACGGGGAATGAGTACCGGCTGGAAATCGTTTTTCCGGACGGGCGGCAATACCTTTCCACGCCTGAAATGCTGCCCAAGGCGGTTGAGCTGGATACCATAATCCCCGATTTCGATCCGGAATACGAATACAACGACAAGAAAAAGGAATTCCACGGCGCACACCGCATCCGGGGCGAATGGCAGGACCCGCCCGGCGAGAAGAACTATTACGAATGGCGTTTTCTGGTTTACAAGAAAGCCTTGTTCTGCGCCTCCTGTTTCGGCGGCATCTACCGGAACGGCGAATGCCAGCCCGTTGCCTCGCTGGCGGCCAGTAACCGTTACGATTATCTTTGTTCCGAGCCTTGCTGGACCATTTCGCCGGGAGAATCGGTCAATGTTTTTTCCGACGAATTTGTGGACGGAAACCGGGTGACCGGCCGGGAAGTCGCGGTGCTGCCCTTTGAAAGCCGCTACCCGGCGCTGGTACTGGTCAGCCAGTATTCCATTACGCTTGATCACTACCGGTTCAAGCTTTTGCTGCAAAACCTTTCTGCCGAAACCGGCGGACTGAATGCAACGCCGCCCGCTGCCATCATCGGGAATATTGTCAATGCGAATGACCCGGAAGAAAAGGTCCTGGGGTATTTCGGCGCCTCAGCCAACCGGAGCAAATACGTGTATATCGACCGGGTGAACACCCCGGGGACGCCTTTCGGCGGGTATACGCCGAATTTTGAACCGCCGCCGCCGCCGCCGGCTTCCACGCCTACCGCGCCGTGCATGGAAACCGAAACCCGTACCGGCATCAAACCGGAAGGCTGGCCGAATTGATCGTCCGCCCGCTGAACCCCGGATCAAAGCGAAAAACAACAATAAAACAAGGAAAATGCACTGGAAACTATGGCCTGCTCTGCTCATCAGCGCACTCTTCCCGATGGCCTGCGTTGCGCAATCCTATCATCTCGAACTGCAAATTGCCGATAAGGAAACCAACGACCCGCTGCCCCTGGCCTCCGTGAAAATATTGGGCGTCAACCGGGCTGAGGCGGCGGATCTGAACGGCGTTTTCCGAAAGCTGGTCCCGGCCGGATTCTATGAAGTAACCGTCGATTACGTCGGCTACAAAGCGGAGAGCCTCCTGGTCAGGCTCAACCGGGATACCCTGATAAAGGTCGGACTGGAAAGCGAAGCCACGGGCCTTCAAACGGTGGAAGTGGTCGGGAACAACAGCGCCGCCGCCATGTCGCAGCCGATCATGGGAATCGAGCGGCTGACCACCCAGCAATTGATGGTAGTGCCCGCTGTGCTGGGCGAAGCGGATGTGCTGAAAGGCCTGCAAATGCTGCCGGGCGTCGGGTCGGCGGGGGAGGCTTCCAAAGGCATAAGCGTTCGCGGCGGCTCGCTTGATCAGAACCTGGTGCTGCTCGACAACGCGCCCATCTTTAACCCTACCCACCTCTTCGGCCTGTTTTCCATTTTTCCGCCCGAAGGATTGGCCGGCGCCGATCTGTACAAAGGAAATGTACCCGCCCGGTTCGGCGGAAGGGCAGCTTCGGTGCTGGATGTGAGAATGCGCAACCCGTCGTCCAACCGGACCACCCTGGCAGGATCGGTCGGTTTGGTGTCCAGCCGGATCAGCATGGAAACACCGGTTGTTAAGGACAAACTGCATGCCCTCGTAGCTCTCCGCGGCGGGTTCAACGACTTCTGGTTCAAGGTGGTGGAAAGGCTCAAAAATACCCGCGCCAATTTCGGGGACGCCCTGCTGAAACTGCGCTGGCGGGCCGGCGAACGGCATTCCTTATCCTTTACCGGGTTCTACAGCCGGGATATGTACCAGATCGACCTGATCAATAATTTTAACGGCGTCGTTTCCGACAAAAATATATACGACTACAATACCCTCAACGGGACCCTGGAATCCCAATACAGCCTCAGCGATAAAACCTTCCTGCAAACCACCCTGGTCAGCGCCGATTTCAACCCGGGCATCCGATTCCCCGAGGTCCAGTCCTCCAATGAAGTGGTTTATCGGTCCCGGCTGCACTATCTCAGCCTGGGGTCCCGGCTGTTCCACCAGGCTTCAAACGATGCGCTGATCTCGGGCGGAATCCAGCTTAACCGTTACGATAACCGGCCCGGCGAACTGGACCCCGGGCAATCCACCGTGGTCAATCCGGTGACCTTGCCCAAGGAGATCGCTTTTGAATTGGCGGCCTACGGCGACGGCGAGTGGTCATTGGGCGAAGACTTTTCCTTCTCGGCAGGCCTGCGGTACGCCCTGTACCTGCAAACCGGCCCGCTGGCGGTGAGGAGCTATTCCTCGGACTTACCCGACGATGACGAGGTGGTGGACGAAACCGTTTATCCGGCCGGCAAGGTCATCAAAACCTACAACGGCCTCGAACCCCGCTTGGGGTTGCGCTGGAGCCCGGGCAGGAAAGTATCGCTGAAAGCCGGGTATACGGTTATGCGCCAATACCTGCAGAATATCTACAATACCTCTACGCCGTTGCCGACCTCCCGCTGGAAAACGGCCGGCGAATACATCAAACCGCAATACAGCCGCCAGTTTTCCGCAGGGGTGTTCCTTTCGCCCGGCGCCCAATACCAGATCAGCCTTGAGACCTATTACCGGTTGACGGATAATATACTGGAATACAAGCCCGGCGCCGATTTCTTCCTGAAAAAGTACGTGGAAACGGACCTGCTCCAGGGCAAGGGCAAGGCGTACGGCATCGAATTCAGCCTGCAGAAGACCGGCGGAAAAAACACCGGATGGATCAATTATACCTACGCCCGGGGCTTCAACCGGGTGACGGGGGCGGATTTTGCCAGCCGGATCAATGACGGCAAGCTTTATCCCAACAACTTTGACCGGCCCCATACCCTGAATGTCATCTACACCCTGGCAGATCAGGCCCACCACTCCCTTTCGCTGAATTTCACCCTCAGCAGCGGAAGGCCTTATACTATCCCGAACGGATACGTCGAGATCAACAATGTCATTGTACCGCTCTTTCTGGAACGGAACAACAGCCGGATCCCCACCTATCACCGTCTGGATCTGTCGTGGCGGATCCACAACCCCAGCCTGAAAAAGAAACGCTGGACGGCCGATTGGGTCTTTACCGTGTACAATATCTACGGCCGGAAAAATGCCTACAATATCTATTACGCCCAACGGACCGGCGGCCTGGGCTACATCTTCGGCAACAGCTCGCTGGGCTCGTACCGCTTGTCCATCTTCGGAGCGCCGATCGCGTCATTGGCCTACCAGTTCAAATTCCAGTGAGCCGGATGGAAAAAAAGCGCGCATTATACCTGATTCCCAAATTTCAATTATTTTTGGGCGCATCAACCAGAAAACGACATTTATGAATATACCTGCAGATCTGAAATACACGGAAGACCACGAATGGGTCAGGGTTGAAAACGGCAATATCGCTGTTGTCGGGATCACGGATTTCGCCCAGAAAGAACTCGATGAACTGGTCTATGTCGAAGTGGAAACGGAAGGGGAAACCCTGTCCCAGGGCGAAGAGTTCGGCACTGTGGAAGCCGTAAAAACGACTTCGGAGCTGTTTATGCCCGTATCCGGCAAGGTCGTCGCCGTGAACGCCAAGCTGACTTCCGACGGAGATGACGACCCTACATTGGTCAACCGGGACCCCTACGGAGACGGTTGGATCATCAAGGTTGAAATGACCGATCCTGATGAACTTTCCGGCCTGTTGGACGCGGATGCGTATAAAAAACTGGTCGACTGAAAAAAAAATTAAAAAATGATGCGCCCCACCCGCCAAACCGGCGTAGGGTTGCATCTATGAGAACAGATAAATGCACAAGGCGTTTATTCCAGGGATAACCTGGGGGCTTGCCGTCCTCATCTTATCCACCATGCCGGGAAAAAATCTGCCCAGTTTCGACCTTACAGGGGTTGATAAGCTGGAGCACGCTGTGAGTTATTGCCTGCTGGCAAGCCTGTTCCTGTGGGGGCTGCACCGAAGCGGCAATTGGTCGGTCAAAGGCCGGAATTGGATTATTGCAGCCTGCATTTCCTACGGGATTTTGATCGAAATTATCCAATACTGCTTTTTTCCCAGCAGATATTTTGAAGTTAACGACATTGTTGCTAATATTATCGGCTCAATTGGGAGTCTGTTGTTTATCAGATTTTTTAAAAAGTAAATTTTGTCAGTATGCTATTGTTTGATGTTGCCATTGGAGGCCTTCCCTTGCTGATCAGCGTGCTGGGTATTGTGATAGCGGTCTTGGCTTTGATCTTTATCACGAGAACCCTCCTCGCCAAGCAAACGGACAAAAGCCTTTCCGAGGGCGTCGGCAGTGAATCCGGCCATACGTCACACGCAGGTCGCGCCAAGTATCCGGAAGCGGACGTGTTCCGCCTGAGCGGATCCTTCTTCGGCCTGGGTATGGCGCTTGCGCTGGGCTTATCGGTACTGGCATTCGGCTGGACGCAATACGAGAAACAAATTGATGTGTCCAAATACCTGGATACCCTTGACGACGAGATCGAGGTTGAGGATATTCCAAGGACGGCCGAACCGCCTCCACCGCCTCCGCCTCCGCCGCCCCCCATCATCCAGGAAGTCCCTGAAGAAGAAATCCTGGAAGAGGAACAACCCAAATTTGTGGACCAGAGTGTGGATGAAACCACTGTGGTAGAACAGGTGAAGCCGACACCCGGCCCGCCTCCTCCGCCTCCGCCTCCTCCGCCCCCGCCACCCGAGCCCAAGGTCGAAGAGATCTTCAAAGTGGTGGAAGAAATGCCTCGCTTCCCGGGTTGTGAAGATGCCGGCGGATCGGCCGCAGAGAAAAAACAATGCGCCGACAAGAAAATGCTGGAGTTCATCTATAAGAACATCAAGTATCCGGCCATCGCCAGGGAAAACGGCGTGGAAGGCAACGTGGTCATCACCTTCGTCGTTGAAAGAGACGGCAAAGTGACCGACGCCCAGGTCCTCCGCGATATCGGCGCCCAGTGCGGTCAGGAAGCCCTTCGGGTGGTAAACCTGATGAACGAACAAGGCATCAAGTGGATTCCAGGCAAACAAAGGGGCCGCCCCGTGCGCGTCCAGTTCAACCTGCCGGTCCGCTTCAAACTTGAGTAGTACTGTTTTAATAATATCATTGCGGTTTGCCCGGTTCGGGCCGGCTGCGGTGACGTCGCTTGGGTCGCTTCCGGTCATTCCGGAGCGACCCAAGCCGTTTTATTCGGAATGCTTTCCCCGCGAAGCAACTTTTGTCGGTCAAACTCGTTTTTATTCCATGGGTAGTTTGCCTCACCGCAGGTGATTTGATCTTTCTGTCTTATCGAAGAATGGTGTTTACAATGAGAAATGTTATTCCACGCCTACTGAAAAAAGGCTCCGCCGGCCGGTTGGGCCGGATGCTCGCCACTTTGGTGTTTTTCACGGTCGCTGTTTCGGCTTTCGGGCAGGACGCCCGGCTGGCCCAGCAATATTTCCAGAACGGCGAATACGAAAAAGCAGCCGTGCTTTTTGAAAAGCTGTTTGACCAGAACAACAAGAATCCCTATTTCTTCGACCGCTATGTGGATTGCCTCCTGGCCCTTGAGGATTACGACAAGGCCGAAGTCGCCATCAAAAAACAGCTGAAACGCGAGCCGCAAAACGTCAACCTGTACGTTTCCTACGGCAAATTGCTCGAAAGGCAGTACAAGGATGAAGAAGCCCAGGCCCAATACCAATTGGCGGTGGATAACCTGCCGGCCAACCAATACGAGATAACCCGCCTGGCCAATACCTTCATGTCGGCCACGAAATACGAACTGGCCATACAGGTGTTTGAAAAAGGCGCCGAACTGCTCCGCGATCCCCAGATCTTTTCCTACAACCTGGGCGATCTGTACCGCCGCAAAGGCGATACTCCGAAGATGGTGGAAAATTACCTGAACAGCCTCGATGCCATGCCGGAAAGGCTGGAAAGCATGAAAGTCCTCTTTCAACGATTCCTCCTGCCGGAAGAATACCGCGAGCTGCAGACGCAATTGTACGCCCGCATCCAGAAGAATGACAAGGCCATCTATTACAACGAGATGCTGACCTGGGTTTTTATCCAGCAAAAGGACTATAAAAACGCCCTCAGGCAGGTGAAAGCGCTCGACAAACGCCTGGACGAGAACGGCGGCCGGATCTTCAACCTGGGCGATATTGCCGCCAACGACGGCGCGTACGACTCCGCCATCGAAGCCTTTGATTACGTGGTGGAGCAAAAAGGGCCTACCTCCAGCTTCTATATCGATGCCAAACGGGAAAGCCTTCGCTGCCGCCGGCTGCGGCTCACAGAAGGATACGATTATACCCGCGACGACCTCCTGCAACTGGAAGGCCTGTACGAGGGATTCCTCGGGGAGTTCGGCCGCTCCAAAGCTACGGCTACCATCATCCTCGAACTGGCAGAGCTGGAAGCCCTCTACCTCAATAACCTCGACAAGGCCATCACCCTGCTCGATGAGATGATCCGCTTCCCCAATGTGGAACGCAATACCCTGGCGCTCGGCAAGATCAACCTGGCCGATTACTACCTGATGAGGGGCGAAAGATGGGAGGCCACCCTGTTGTATTCCCAGGTAGACAAGGCTTTCAAAGAAGACATACTCGGACATGAAGCCCGGTTCCGGAACGCCAAACTCTCCTATTACAACGGCGATTTTCAGTGGGCCCAGTCTCAATTTGACGTGCTGAAAGCCTCAACCTCCAAGCTCATCGCCAACGACGCGCTCGACCTTTCCGTGTTCATCATGGACAACCTCGGCCTGGATTCAACCGCTACCGCCCTGGAAATGTATGCCAAGTCGGAACTGCTCGTTTTCCAGAACCGGTTCGATGAAGCCTTTGCCAAGCTGGACAGCCTCCTGGCCATGTTCCCCGAACACAGCCTCGATGACGACGTGCTGTACCTCAAAGCCAAAATCTTCGTCAAACAGCGCCAATACGACAAGGCTGCCGAAAACTACCAAACCATTATCGATAAATACAAGGACGGCATTCGGGCCGATAACGCCCTGTACGAGTTGGCTCAACTCTACGAACACCAGCTCAACGACGTGGAAAAGGCCAAGACCTTGTACGAAACCCTGTTCATCGATTTCTCCGGCAGTACCTTTGCCGTGGAGGCCCGAAAGCGATACCGGGTTTTGCGGGGCGACAAAGTACAGTAGAAGCGCGGCGGGGCAGGTGCAAAATTGAACGGTGGTTTGCTATCTTTGCCCAAACCGTCAATCTTACCTTCATGTCAAAGTTCACCACCCTTGTCAAGCCGGAAGAGCTTGCCGCTCATCTCAATGATCCGGATTGGGTTATTGTCGATTGCCGTCACGACCTCGCCGATACAGAGGCGGGCGCACGCGCTTATGCCGGCAGCCATATCCCGGGCGCCCGGTTCGCTCATCTGGACAAAGATCTCTCCGGCCCCGTGGTTCCGGGAAAAACAGGGCGTCACCCTTTACCGGAAATCGATCAGGTTATTGACCGCTTTTCCAGGTGGGGAATTGACAGCCTTACCCAGGTGGTGGCTTACGACGACAAGGGCGGCGGCATTGCTGCGCGGTTGTGGTGGATGTTGCGCTGGTTGGGGCACCCGGCCGTTGCCGTACTCGACGGCGGCTGGCAAGCCTGGCAAAGCGGCGGATTTCCGGTGACGGATACCCCGCCAGCCGTTCAATCGCGGACGTTCGTACCTCGCCTCCAACCTGGGTGGACGGCAGATGCAAATGAGGTCGAATCCCTCCGGCGGAACCCTGAATACCTGGTAGTTGATTCCAGAACCCCCGAGCGTTACAGCGGAGCGGTTGAAACCATCGATCCCGTAGCCGGACATATCCCCGGAGCAGCCAATTTTCCGTTCCCTTCCAACCTGGAAAACGGCCGCTTCAAATCCCCGGAAGCCCTCAACGCCCAATTTGAAGCCCTTGCCGACGGCAAACCGGCCCAAAACACGGTGTTTTACTGCGGCTCCGGAGTAACCGCCTGTCATAACATCCTGGCCTGGGCCCACGCCGGCCTGGGCGATGCACGCCTCTATCCGGGCTCCTGGAGCGATTGGATCACGGACCCCGGACGCCCTGTTGCCAACGGGGAGGATTCAATGATTTGAAAATTCGAACAATTCCTCAATTCCTCGATTCCTCAAATCCTCAATTCCTCAACCTATGCCCTCCCAAAGCTACTGGGAACGCGAAACCTTCTTCAAAGACCTCGATGTCGTCATACTGGGCAGCGGTATTGTGGGCCTGAGTGCGGCCATCCGGTTGAAGGAGATGGAACCCAGGCTCAACGTGACGATCGTGGAACGCGGCGCCCTTCCGCTCGGCGCCAGCACCCGCAACGCCGGTTTTGCCTGCTTCGGCAGCGCCTCCGAATTGCTCGATGACCTGGAAACGCAACCTGAAGCCGCTGTTTTTGAACTGGTGGAACGGCGGTTCCGCGGGTTGGAAAACCTGAAAAGGTTGTTGGGGGCCGGGAAGATCCGGTACGAACACCTGGGCGGATACGAACTGTTTCGCACCGGAGAAAAAGCCAGGTTTGAGGCCTGCGCGGGCGCGTTAAGCCATTTTAATGCGCAGTTGAAGGGCATCACGGGCCTTTCCGAAACTTATCAAATATTGAACCCGGCCGACACCGGATTCGGGTTCGCCGATGTTCGCGGGGTGATCTTCAACCGGGGCGAAGGCCAATTGCATACCGGCAGGATGGTCGACACGCTGCTGGAAAAGGCGCGTGCTGCCGGCGTCCGGGTGATTACCGGCCTCTTGATTCAGGCTTTTCATGCCGGACCGGACCGGATCACTTTAGAAACGGCCGACGGCTGGACCTTCGAATCCCGCATGATGCTCCTGGCTGCCAACGGGTTTGCCGCCCGGCTGATGCCTGAGTTGGCTGTCCGGCCCGCCCGCAATCAGGTGTTGGTCACAAAGCCGGTACCCGGGCTGAAGTTCAAGGGCAGTTTCCATTACGATCGCGGCTATTACTATTTCCGGGATATTGACGGGCGCGTATTGTTGGGCGGCGGCCGCTGCCTGGATATCGAAGGCGAAACCACCGACCAATTCGGCACCACCGACCGCATCAGCAACGCGCTGACAGGTCTTCTTCAGGAAATGATCCTGCCCGGCATCCCATTTGAAATTGACACCTGGTGGAGCGGCATCATGGGGATGGGAGATGAAAAGAAACCGATCATCCGGAAACTGGCGCCCAACCTGGCGGCGGCGGTCCGCTTCGGCGGCATGGGCGTGGCGATCGGGACATTGGCGGGGGCGGAAGCGGCGGAGATGTTGATGGATGCTGCCACGCCGAGGCCTGGTTGATGCTGGTGAATGGATGCTGGATGTCCTTGCTGCCTGACCGGAGCCATCACATGCCGGCCCCACAGGCCGGAAACGTAAAAATTCAACCCGGGGGCTACCGACATAGCGGACCTGACGGCCCGCAGCCTAACCTTTAACCTTGATCCTTTAACCTTGACATGGCGGACCTGACGGCCCGCGCGGTCGTTGTAGCTTCGACTTCGCTCAGCTACCCAACTGCCAACTGAAAGACTAAAAGACTGCCAACTAAAAGACTAAAAGACCGCCAACTAAAAGACTGCCAACTAAAAGACTGCCAACTAAAAGACT
>CALMYQ010000017.1 GCA_937873655.1 uncultured Lewinella sp.
TTAGTGGTCCAAATAACGCTAAAAGCCTCAATGTCCTCAATGCCCTGAGTGGTCTTAGTTGATTACACCCTAACAACCTGAGTGCCCTTAGTGACCTTAGTGGTCCAAATAACGCTAAAAGCCTCAATGTCCTCAATGCCCTGAGTGGTCTAAATAATCTTAAAAACCTCTGTGCCCTAAGTGCTCTGAGTGACCTAACAACATAAAAATGAAAAATCACCTCCACCTCCTCGCAACCGCGCTCATCCTCCCATTCATCCTCCCGGCCTGTGCTGTTGCCAATGTCACCCTCCCCCAAATTTTCAGCGACCACATGGTCCTGCAGCAAAGATCCGGGATCACCGTCTGGGGATGGGGAAAGCCCCTCGAAGAGATCTCCGTGACCACCTCCTGGGACAACCGCACCGAAAAAACCGTCGCCGACAGCGAGTCCAACTGGCAGGTCAGGGTGCAGACCCCCGCAGCGGGCGGCCCATTCACGATTACCATCAAAGGCTACAACACCATCGAACTGACCGATATCCTCATCGGTGAGGTCTGGCTCTGTTCCGGGCAATCCAATATGGAATGGACGCCCGCAGCCGGCGTCGAAGGCGGCGACGAGGCCATCCGCACCGCCGGCCAGCCCAAAATCCGCCTGTTCACCGTCAATAACCGGACGGCATCCGACCCGCAAATCGACCTGAAGGGCGAATGGAGCGTCTGCACCCCGGAGACCATGAAACACTTCAGCGCCGTCGGCTACTTCTTTGCCCGCCGCCTGCGCGAGGAAATGGACGTCCCGATCGGACTGATCAACAGCAGTTGGGGCGGTACGCCAATTGAGGTTTGGATGAACGCCAAAGTGATCGCAGACGATCCTGTGCTGGCGCAATCCGCCGCCAAATTGAAACCCGTTCCCTGGGGGCCCGTCAAACCCGGCCGGGCTTACAACGCCATGATCGCCCCCCTGATCCCTTTTCGCATCGCCGGCGCGCTCTGGTACCAGGGAGAAGCCAATACCGCCAACGGCGATACCTATGCCGAAATGCTCAACGCCATGGTCACGAGCTGGCGCCGGGAATGGGGCGTTGACTTTCCCTTTTTCTACGTCCAGATCGCCCCCTACGAATACGGCAAGCCGGAAGAAGGGGTCGTGGTCCGCGACGAGCAACGCCAGGCCCTGTCGACCCCCAACACCGGCATGGTGGTGGTCAGCGACATCGGCAACATCAAGGATATCCACCCCCGCAACAAGATCGATGTGGGCATAAGGCTGGCCAATTGGGCCCTGGCTAAAACGTACGGTAAAACGGGTATTCCGGTCTCCGGCCCGCTGTTCCGGGAAGCCAAAACCGAAGGAAAAAAAGTGCGCATTTACTTCGATTACGCCGAAAACGGGCTGTTTGCCAAAGGCGACGGGGAGGTCGGTCTGTTCGAACTGGCGGACGAAGACGGCAAATTCGTACCTGCCGAAGCGACCATTGCCGGCACAACCGTCGTGGTCAAAGCCAGGGGCATCCGCAAGCCAACCGCGGTCCGTTTCGCGTGGAGCAATACCGCCGAACCCAACCTGGTGAACAAGGAGGGATTACCGGCTTCATGTTTCAGGGTAGATCTGAAAGATTGATTGGTTTTAAAATTTTTTGATTTTATTTTTACTTTTACAAACTTTTAATTATATTTGCATCCTCATCGGTCATTAACCGGTGCGTAACGCATCGGATTTTCCTTTTACAAGCTTACAACCTGATTTACCAGGAGATCATCGTCGCAATTTTCTTTTTGCCGGCAACAGGCGGTCATTCAGCCGCAAACCGTTTTCTGCGCATACTGGTCAAAGGGCCGGAACGGGCGAGGTACGCCCCATGCGCGCCGAAGCGGAGTTTGGCGAGGTCGGCAGGCCGGTGGGTGGGTTCCCACCCCTGGCCGTCAGGCCAGTTTTTACCCCTCCCCCACCCCGCTGTCGCCAGGGATCGCGGTTATACTCAACGGCAATAGGTTTTGTGCATTTGCCCGCGCCCGCCCCTGACCCCTGAAGAGGGAAACCTATCATGATTGGACAAAACCTATTTCAGCGCAGTATAGTTTGTAAATTTCACCGGAGCCTCCGCGTAAAAAGCGGCCGGAGACCGTTTAAAATTTTGTTTCACCCGATTTTTAACCCGCGCAGTGTGATGAAAAATCAAAGCTTTGCGCCTTGGCGTCCTTGCGAGCAAACCCTTTTCTGTACAATTTTATCGGCCATGCCGCCCGTTCAAAAAATATCCGCAATAAATCCCAATTCACCGTAAATTTGCAATACAAATGCGTCATCTTTTCTCAACCAAACAGCAAGTCGCATCCACGTGAAATTCAACAACCCGGCTGATGCCGCCAAACCGCCGCCTCGTCAGCCCTGATCAGCCGGTCGGCAGGCGTTGTTCAACCGCTGCCCCCCGGTTGCCGAATGGTCCATCCGGCTTATTCTCCGCCTACATTTATTTCATCAACTTCCTAGCAACATGCAGACCCAACAGGTTTGGGATCCTTACAAAGTCTGGGTATTGGCCCCGGAACTGGATAGCCTGGATCCGCATATCCTGACCTACTACGATTTTTCCCAAAGCCGTGTGGAGCACGCCGCCGTATTCGACGCTCTGGAGGTGGAATGGGAATGGCTGCCGGTTTCGCTCCGCAATTTCAGGCAGCAGATTAGCCGCATCCGCCGCACCGCGGCCGGAAAAATACCACTGGTCTTTAACCTTTGCGATGGCGATGAGGTCAACGGTGCACCGGGCATCTCCGTGATCCGGGAACTGGACCGCCGGAAACTGACCTATACGGGCGCCGGCTACCGGTTTTACAACCTGACCAGTTCCAAAATCCCGATGAAGATCGCATTCGATCAACGCGGGATCTCAACACCGGGATGGGAGGAAATGGCCCCCAACGAGCCGGCATCATCCGCTATTTTCGACCGGCTGGGCAGCCCGCTGATCATCAAACCGGCCGTTTCCGGCGGCAGCATGGGCCTGAGCGCCGCCAACGTGGTCGCAGATGAGAAAGCGTTGACAGCTTGCCTGCAATCGCTCAAAAACGGATACCGCGGCTGGCAACTGACCACAGGCGGAATCATCGCCGAACGGTTTGTAACAGGTCGCGAATTCACTGTGTTGCTAGTCGGTTCAGCCGCCCTGCCGGATCGGATCATCTGTTATCCGGCAGCCGAACGGATTTTCCCCGATTGCCTGCCCGAAACCGAGCAGTTTCTCTCCTTCGACGGCAATTGGGGCCTGTACGAAGACGAATCCCGCGCCTCCATCCCGGGGCCTTTCTACCGTTACCTGGCGCCTGAACCGGAAATCCGCGACAACATCGAACAGTTGAGCCTTGCCGCCTACCTCGCCGTCGGCGGCACGGGCTACGGCCGCGTGGACCTGCGCATGGACAAATCCTCCGGCCGGCTTTACGTACTGGAGGTCAACGCCCAATGCGGATTGAGCGCCGACGAACAAAATGCTTCCGTAGGCGCCATCCTGCGGCTGGCCGGCAAAAACTTTGAACAGTTACATATTGAGATTATGCAAGATGCCATAAACCGTTTTCAAACCAGTCCTTCAATTTCATTAACCTATGCTCAAAGTCTGCGTTCTCCAACCTGACTATTCCACCACCGGCGTCGATTATCAATATTACGACCCGCCCAGAAACCTGTCGGCACTCCTGCCTGAAGCCCAGGTCGACCACGTATTTTTGAATAAGCTGACCACTTACCGGCAACTCCGCGAACTCCGCAAAAAGGGGTACGATATCTTCGTCAACCTCTGCGAAGGGTACCTCGACTGGGAAATCCCGTCTATCGACGTCATTCAGGCGATGGAAATGTTGAACCTGCCTTTCACCGGGCCGAGTTCCAAATTATACGACCCGCCGAAACCCCTGATGAAATATGTCGCATACAGTGCCGGCGTTCAAACCCCGGCATACCATCTGGTCAGGAGCATTGCGGATGCGGAACAGATCGGCGAAACGGAATTCCCCCTCTTCGTCAAACCGGCCAAAGCCGGCGACAGCCTGGGTGTCGACGAGCGTTCCAGGGTCCGGGACCGGGCCGAACTGCTGTCCCAAGTTGCCGGGTTATTGCCGGATTACGACGAATTGCTGGTGGAAGCCTATATCCCGGGCCGCGAGTTTACGGTACTGGTTGCAGCCGACCCGTTGCCGGAAAAATCCTGCAGGTCCTTCAAACCGGTAGAATACCGCTTTCCGGCCGGCCGCTCCTTCAAAACCTATGCCCTGAAAACCTCCGAATTGCACCCCGACTGCAACTTTCCCTGCGAAGACCCCGAGCTGGAAGGGGTGCTCAGAACGGCTGCCGAACGAATATTCCGGGAATTCGGCGGCAAGGGCTACGCACGGCTCGATTTCCGGGTAAACGACCGCAATGAGGTTTATTTTCTGGAGATCAACTTTACCTGCTCCGTTTTCTATACCGACGGCTATGAAGGGTCCGCTGATTTCATCCTGCGCTTCGACGGCATCGGCCAGGCCGGTTTTCTGCGGCTCATCATCGCAGAGGGGATGGCCCGTCACAAGGCGCAGCAAAAAAAATACTATGTCCGCGGGAATTCCATCGCCGGTTACGGGATTTGTGCAGTCCGCGACCTGCAAGCCGGCGAGATCATTTTCAACGGCGAGGAACGGGCCTGGCGGATCGTAACGCGCCGTCATGTGGAAAGTCATTGGTCGGAACGAGACAAGGAATTTTTCCGCCGCTACGCCTGGCCGGTCAGCACCGAAGTTTTTGCCCTGTGGGATGAAACGCCGGAAAACTGGGCGCCGCAAAACCACAGCTGCCAAGCCAATACAGGTTACGACGGCCTTAATGTAGTTGCACTTAGAGATATTGGCCCCAATGAAGAACTCACGCTGGACTATGCCGGGTTTCTGGATGAAAGTGCAGAGCCGTTTGTATGCAACTGCGGGGCAGTCGGGTGCCGCGGCCTGATCACCGGTATTCCCGGTAACTCGGTGACCCGGCGGGAAGAAGCCCTGCACAGGCCGGCGGGAGTGATTTAATTATTTTCGAATAATCCGATTGAGTCGATTATGCCGAATATGCCGGTTGGATTGCCCCATCGACGGACGCTAAAATTCGAATCAATCGAGCAATCGAACACTCGTATCAATTTTTCAATTGAACTATTTATCCCTAATTTTGCTTTTCACTTTTGGAACTGACCTGTACAAGCGCGATTGACTATGGAACTTGAACCAAAAGATCTATTCGAGAAACTTGAATTTGACAAGATACTGGCACTGGTAAAACGGGAATGTCTGGGTGAATTGGGGAAGGAAGCCATCGGAAAATTAGTCCCGTCCGGCAACCTGCTTTGGATTAAGGCCCGGCTGGAAGAGGTTCACGTCTTTAAGCACACCGTAGAAAGGAACGATCCTTTCCCGCTTAGGACCTACGAAGACCTGTCGGAAGACCTGTCCATGCTTCAGATCGAGGGATACGTACTGCCTGTTGAAGGGCTGCAGCGGGTCAACAATACCCTGCAGATCATCTCCCGGATTTTCAAATATTTCAACCGGAAGCGGCAGGAGGATTATCCGGTCCTGTACGCTATTGTCCAGAAACTGGAGTTTGACGAAGAGCTTTCAAAGGCCATTGAAAAGGTGATTGATGAGGAAGGCAATATCCGCCCCGACGCCTCCCCTGAACTGATGAAGATCAGCAAGGGCATCCTTGCCAAGCAAAAGGAACTGGACCGGCTGTTCCGCATCATCGTCAACGAATACCGCTCCAAAGGCTGGCTGACAGATAACGTGGAAACCTTCCGGAACAACCGCCGCGTGCTCAGTGTGCCTGCCGAACACAAGCGCAAGATCCGAGGCATCATTCACGACGAATCGGCTACCGGCAAAACGGCATTCATCGAACCCGACGGGGTGATTGCCATCAACAACGACATCTTCGACCTGGAACAGGAATATAAGCGGGAAATATACCGCATCCTGAAAGCGTTGAGCGCTACCCTGAGCCCTTATACCGGGCACCTGGCCGCCTACCAGGAGACCATCATCCGGTTGGACCAGATCCAGGCCAAGGCCCGCCTGGCCACCCAAATGAACGGTTATGCGCCCAATGTGGTGGACCGGCCCCATTTCGGCATCCTGAAGGGGTACCACCCGCTGCTTTTCCTGAAGAACAAGGCTGCCGGCAAAAAGACGGTGCCTTTCGACCTGTCGCTGGTCCCGCCCAACCGGCTGCTCGTGCTCAGCGGGCCGAACGCCGGCGGAAAATCGGTGGCCATGAAATCTGCAGGCCTGCTCCAGCTCATGGTGCAAAGCGGGCTGCTCGTCCCGGTGAACCCGGTATCCGAAATGGGCATTTTCGACCGCTTTTTTGCAGATATCGGCGACCAGCAATCCCTGGAGGATGACCTGAGCACGTACAGCTCAAGGTTGGCCAATGCCCGGGTTTTTCTGGAAAAGGCCGATAAGCGGACCCTGGTGCTGATCGACGAATTCGGCTCCGGTACCGACCCCAAGATCGGCGGGGCCATTGCCGAGGCGGTCCTCAAAGAACTCAACCAGAAAGGCGTTTTCGGGGTGATCACCACCCACTATTCCAACCTCAAGGTCTTCGCCTTCAAAACAAAGGGACTGGTGAACGGCTGCATGCTGTTTGACGCCGAAAATCTGGCGCCCACCTACGAGCTCAAGGTCGGCCGGCCGGGAAGCTCGTATGCCTTTGAGATCGCGGAGAAAAGCCGTTTGGGCGACAGCGTCCTGAGCTACGCCCGCCAAAAGATCGGCAAGAACGAAAAGGCTGTGGACGAGCTGCTCATCGACCTGCAACGCGAAAAACAGGAAGTGGAAGAGATCCTGAAAGACCTGCAGGAAAAACAGCAGTCGCTGGATAAACTGATCAAGTCCTATGACCAGATGAGTGCGGAACTGGAATACAAACGGAAGAAATTCAAGCTCGAATCCAAGGAAACCGCCTTGCAGGAAAATACCCGCACCAACCGGGAATTTGAAAAATTGATCCGCGAGATCAAGGAACAGCAAAACCTGGAAAAAGCCAAGGAGCTCTCCGCCAAAGTCCGGGAAGAGCGCAATGAACTCGCCGAACAGGTACAGGACCTCCGCTCGGAGATCTACTACAAGCCGACCGATAAAGACAAAAAAGCCGATCCCATCCGCGAAGGCGATTTTGTCAAGCTCAAATCCGGCAGCGCGGCCGGCCAGGTAGAATCCGTCAGCAAAAGCAAGGCCGTCGTCCTGATGGGCGATATGCGCCTGACCATCAACCTGCGTGACCTGCAACACGCCCGCGAGCCGCTGGATGTGCGTTCCAGCCGCAGCGTCCAGGCCGACGTTGACCAGACTTCCAGCTTCCAGAACAAGATCGATATCCGCGGCATGCGCTACGAGGAAGCCCTCAAACTCGTGGAGGATTTTGTTGATATGGCGCTGGTTTCCAATGCACATTCCCTGCGCATCGTGCACGGCAAAGGGACCGGCATCCTGCGAAACGCCGTCCGCCAAAAGCTTCGGGAATACAATGTAGACATGAAGATCTCGCACCCGGCCGCGGAATTGGGCGGGGACGGAGTGACGATTGTGGAAATGTAAAATGCAAAAGGGGTAATGTAAAACACCGTAACCTTCCAACTGAAATTTCAGCAGCGCATGGTTAGCCTGGAATAGTTCAGTCTTATCAAATATCTATCAAATACAAATAGTCTTTTTACTAATAACAATCAATAATTATCATCTATTAAACAGTATTTTAACATGAAAAAAACATTACTATTCCTCCTGGCACTCTTCATGACCGTTGCTTCATTTGCTCAAATCATGGACCAGGAACTGTACTTTGAAACCGACTGCATTGTCGATTTGGCCCGCGATTCATCCGGCAACCTTTATTTTATCAACGGCGGAGGCAAACTGTATGCCTACAAAAACAACGACTGGGACACTATTCAACTTGACCCTTCCCTTACTTTTGTTTCCTACGCGGGAGTCACAGTGGATGAAAACGGCGTTGTATGGATAGCTACCTCCAAAGGCCTGTTTTCCTATCAGGACGGGAACGTAACCAAGTACACCAAAACCAACAGTACGATTCCGAAAGACAACCTCCGCCTGGTTAAAGCCTTCGGGCAAACGCTTTGGATAGGCGTCAACGGCGAAGGACTGATCCGTAAGGACGGCAATACTTTCGAGTCGGTCAATGCATTCCCCGGTATATTCATGCCTATCGTTTCGGATATTGAAATTGCCGATGACAGCACGGCTATCGTGGCGAGCTACAATTATGTGGCTACGGTAAAAGGAAATTCAATCCATACCTATAACCTGCGTTCCGAAATAAGCTTCCAGAATTTTAACGTCAATGATATCTTTATCGACCACCTGGGCAAGGTCTGGCTGTCGACCAGCGACGGCATGGTAATATTTGATCATTCAACCGAAACTTTTGAACAGTTGTCGGATGAGTACGGAATCCTTAACTTTAAACGTGCTGTGTTCACCCAAAAAGACGAATTTTTTGCCTTTACATCCGACAATGACCTTTTTTATAAAAACCCGCTGGGTGATTCCTTGTTTTTCGGCATTTTCGACCTTACTTACCCTTATCCGGACGGGTTTCTATATGACGGCGATACTTTGCGTGGTTGGGGCAATAACATACAAGGCGAATCCTGCAGTGCTGTTTTCAATTTCAACTACTTGTATCTCGATCAGGACAATGACGGTTTTACCCGGGAATTCGACTGTGATGATGACAATCCCGCTATCAACCCGGGTCAAACAGATATTCCTGACAACGGGATCGATGAAGACTGCAATGGAGAGGACCTGATGACGGGCGTTCACGAGATTGCCGGTTCAAAAATCATTATTTATCCAAATCCGGCTTCAAGCCATATTATCCTGGACACTGATATCCTTGCCAGGTTGACCGTCAGCGTGTTGGATATGTCGGGCAATACGGTTCTAGTAGCGGAAAATGACCGTTGGATTGATGTTTCATCTCTGCCGGCCGGCATCTATTTATTGGAAATCCTGGATCGATCCATTCATCAGAGGATTTTTGAAAAAGTTGTTTTGAGCAGATAAGCGAATTGAAGAACCATTTTGAACTTTCCTGATTTCCATTGTGTTTTATATGAGAGTAGCGAAATTTCGCTAAATCTAATGCCCAAGTTATATGGAGCGAATTTCGAATAATTATCTTGTAGACTTAATTATTTGAAGACAATGGGAAAATGGAAAGCATTTAAGGCCAAAGCTTTTCATGCCTATGAAAAAGTTTCCGGCCATTTCAGCTCTTTTGTTAGCGGGTTTTGGGATCTTTTGAAGAAAAAAACGCTTGAGGCAATGGTCTTGGCAACCATTACCCTTACTATCGGCTTATACATCGATGATCTAAAGGCCTATATCCAGGATAAAAAAGAAAATCCTGAAGTAGAATATCAATTTTTTGGAAAAGTCTCTTCACTGGATTCGTGTGATGCTTTTCCAGTAAGCAAAGCTGTCATTTCGATATCCGGCCTTCCTATTGAAGCTGTTGCGGATGGAAAAGGTTTTTATACCATTTCGTTCAAATTAAAGAAAAACGTTAACAGGGTTAAGGTAATCGCAAACTCCCCCGATTATCACCAGTCGGATGAAATTTGGCAGGATGTTCATCCTAAGTTGGAAAAGTACAATTTAGATTTTCAACTTAGGGATACACAATCACAAAGCTATAGCTCAACGGATTAATTATTAATCAGGTATTGATTTTTTAGATTGAAATACATAACTTTGGTGCTTGTTTTTTGAAAGCCCATAGTTATGAAAAAAATCTTTTACACCCTGTTGTTCCTATTTGTTTGCTTGGTTGTTTTCCTATCTTTTAGAAATCGGGAAGTTCCTGTCACTCTTATCGGAAAAGTCCAAGGCATGTCTGATGATTATTGCTCAGCTATGGTTTGCCTTAACAAAAACGGATCAGAGGAAAGGAATTGTGAATATCACCAATACATCAACAAAGAAGGTTTATTCAGTCTGACATTTTCTTCAATGGAAAATGAATTTGTTTTTGTAGACATCTTAAACGAAAATAAAGGCTATCCAAGAATAAGAGAAAAAGTTTATATCCCAAGCGGTCAAAAGAAAATTGCCATGCATACAATTCAGCTGGCCCGGCTTTTTGGCCCGCAAAATGGACATAAAAGGATGTCCGAAGGACTTCCCTCAGTCAGGATTTTTGATTCATCCGACCTTACCAATTTTACCCTCATAGATTTAGATCAAATTGCCTTTTTTTCAAATTTAAAGCTTATCGGCCAACGGGAGCTGATTGAACCCTCGCAACTTGACGGAACCAAAGAAAAGATATCAAGAGGAAACGTCTATTCAGCCAACCTGAAAAAAATTGATTCAAAAATGCTGATAGAAAATATTTATTTATTTGAGATTTCGAACAACGAAGAGCCCGCCATATCCGAAAAACTACCTGCTGACGCTAAAGAATAGATCTGATTTTTTTCTGATTCATTCCATTTCTATAGGGTTAGGATTCCATTTTATCCATACTTTTGGCCTCCACAAACCAACTACCTGTTGTATTTGTTCAAAAGCAAGATTCTTTCAACCTGTATCTTAATTGCAGCAAGTGGGTTTGCAGCCATTTCAACCTACTGCTGCAGCTCCATCACCAGCCCCCCACCTGGCCTGTCAGGTAAAATCGTATTGAGCGAAGGCTGGAAAAACGTTGTCTACCTGATCAGTCCGCGAGGATTCGACGAAGTTGCTGCCAACTACAGCGGCGCAGTGGTCGATTCGGCGGTCATCGGACCGGACGGGCGATTTGTCTTTGAAAATTTGCCGGAATCGCTGCAGCCGGTACTGTACCAATTGGTCGTTCAGCCGGTATCCAGCCGGTATCCGACCATGCTGACGGACGAGGTCCCGCTTTCCGCCAATTATATGCCGGTCGTGTTGAGTCAAGGCTCACCGATCTCAATAAGCGCTGAGATTGATCGCTTTCAGGCCAGTTTTACCATGGAAAAGCCGGGGCCCGACAACGCGGCGCTGCTCAACCTTCGCACCATCCGGCAGTCGACCTACCAAAGCATGCAAGCCGAACTGGAGGACGCCAAAACCCCGGATGAGCACCGGTTGCTGGAGCAGGAAGAGGCCGTCCACAGGTTCCAGCTGCCTATGATGGCATTTGCCGATTCGACCCGTTCCTTTTGGGCCGCTTTGACGGCCGTCCGGTGGGTCAGTCCGCAAAATGATTACGAGCGGGTACCCGAATTTCTCGATGCGCAATGCCGGAAATGGTCCGGCCTGAGGTCTGAAAATACATTTGCAGAACAACTTTGCGCCAAAACAGCAGCCGGTATGCTGCCCATCCTGAAAGGCGAAATCATCCCTGATTACGCGCTGCCCATGAGCACCGGCGACACCATTCATTTAAAACAACTGCTCGGCTCAAAAATCACTATTCTCGACATCTGGGCATCCTGGTGCATGCCTTGCCGGAGAGAAAACAAGGAATGGCTGGCCCCGCTTTGGTCGGATTATGCCGGCCAGGGCCTCCAGATCATCGGCTATTCGATCGACAGCGGCACTGAAGCATGGCAAAAAGCCCTCAAAACGGACGGCGCAGCATGGCCGCAGGCTTCTCACCTTATGGGCGACGATGCCCCCCTGATGACCGAATTCCGCATCTCCACCATCCCCGCCAATTTTATCCTGGATGCTTCCGGCACTGTGATCGCCAAAAATGTCCACGGTGCTGACCTGGAGATCTTGGTAACGGCAAAAATGGAGGAATGACCCTATTTGAAGCGGTTTTGGTGCAAAGGTCACCTTCGGTCGTATCTCGCTGTGTCAAATTTACGGCATATGTGCCGTGTTTTATTAACCTTTCGTAATTTAGTCCGATTAATAGGGGGGCAAACCAGGCCAGACCAACAATACCGCAGCTGTATCCCATTAGGGAACAGGATTTCCAATTCTCCTTGATCCGCACTATCTTTGGACAGTGCGATGAAATTTCCGGCCCCGGAAGGCAGGGACTCTAACTTCAACCACGTCAGAAACGTCCCGTACTTTATGTCCGCTTGACGGCAATAGTCTGCACGCGTCAGACCGCTGGTACGCCAGCGCTGAATATGCAATAACCGATCTGTCTTGCTCATTTTTTTTCCCAAAGATCACCCTTCCCCATTTAATGGGAAAGGTGGGGTGAGGTGGGCGGATACCGTCAAAGGCCAATACGCCTACGTCATAGCCCGGACCTGCTTCTCCATCGATCGCACCTCCCAGCCATTCGACAATGCCCTCCCACAACCCCTTCACGATGGGTTTGAAGTTTGAGGCCACCGTATTAATAAATTCCTTTACCGTTTTGTATAAATTCACGATTGCATCCCAAGATTCTTTCAATTTTTCCGCAGTATCGGCCCCCACTTTTTTGAACATTTTCAACATTGACCGGTTGCGAATGCCGTAACTCACCACTTCTTTGGTATAGGAAACTGCTCTTTCCCACCACCCGGCGCCGGTGTTTACTGCTTTTTTTCCTCCTTCATAAATCGTCTGGATAGTGCCTAACAATCCGTCCAGAAGACCGATGGCCATGCCCGCCTGGAAGCGAAATCCCGGATACCAATCATTCACCTCAGGAAGCAAGCAATTATATCCCCACTTCCAGGATAGGCTGCAATTCCCCAGGCGGCTTTCCCCGGAATTTATGCCCTCCCGGACCGCAACCGGAACACTTTCCGGATTCAGGACCTCCTCCGGTACCCAGTTTTTCATGGTTTCGTAAAAATAATAATTTACCAGATCTTCCGCTTCCTGATCGGTCAGATTGTCGTTAAATTTGACATATACCGTATCTATCGAGCCGGAAGGGGACTTCCAGAAATGCATCCAGATGATGATTTTCTGGGTGGTTGTATTGAAATTGCTTTCCGCAGCGTTCAGGTCCTGTGCCGTATTATCCGAATCGGTAATGATATAGGCGTGCGTCAGGTTGTCAACGATGGATTCGCCCGTATTCATCTCGACCGCTACCGAATCGCGGTAATAGTAAAAACCTGTGGCGGTTGTGCCGGTTTTCAAGCCCGTGTAATCATATACATAGTGCTGATTGTGAACGGGCGCCTGACCTGAATATTGATTTCAGGTTCGGTCGAATTCTTCGCCCGGGCCAATCGGGACGGCATCCCATCCGACAAAGCTGCCGCCGCCCAGCTGAAGGTTACCGTTTATCACCTGGGAAAAAAATCCGGTCAGTTTGGTCAGTCCGGCAATTTCCGCCGCCGGATTATGACCGGAAGAAAAACTGTTGGAACCCGCCCTGGCTTTGATCGCATCCAGGACCTGATTTGAAATGGCATCCCTTTCAAACGGGGTTAATCCTGCGAAAGGCGACAACGTCGGAAATTTGATTTTCAGCCGGTACGCAATCTCCCCCTCCTGCCGGTGCTCCTTGGTCACCAGCACAAAACTCTGGTAAGCTGCCTCCGCCCGGGAAACTGCTGTCTCATATCGCTCCCGGTAGGTTTCATAAGGATCCACATAGGCCAGCGCCGGGTAGAGGTCGTAACCCAACACCACAAACCCCTGGCTGCCGGTATTGTTGACCAGGGTTTTCAGCGAACAGGCCACTGAATCCAGTGCGGTATTGTACAGCGCCGGGATGCCGGTGTTGTGCTCCACCACCTGATAGCAGGTATAGGTTTGACCATTTGATTGCACGAACATACTAATAGAGTTCATCCAAAAACGAGGCTTTTCAGCACTGTTGTATGCCCGGGATATTTAACGCCCGAAGTTTGAATGGAAGCATAACCTGAAAAGGGGAACCCAGCAGCTACACTACCGGACATTCTTGTAAAAGAAGCAAAAAAAGAGCGGCGGGTAATGCTACCCAACCGCCCTTTCCATGCCGCCTTTTCGGACGGCTTTCATAACAAACAGCCGAATGATTATTTACAAAAATTGGATTACTTCAAAACCAGTTCGTCTTTGTCGCCGTAGTTTTCATAGCTGGAAACAATGACGATATCGCCTTCCTTCAGCCCTTCCACTACTTCGTAGTAGTTCGGGTTCTGGCGATTCACCTTGATGTTGCGCTTATGGGCCACGCCGGTTGCCGGGTTGATCACATAGACCCAGTTGCCGCCGGTGGTCTGATAAAAACCGCCCCTGGCCAGCAGGAGGGCGCGGGTTTCATCGCTGAGCGAGAGTTTCAGGGAAATGGACTGGCCGCGCTTGATGTTGTCGGGTCGATCGCTTACAAAGAGCAGATCTGCTTCAAAAGCGCC
The DNA here is from genome assembly GCA_937873655.1 of uncultured Lewinella sp. Lineage (GTDB taxonomy): Bacteria > Bacteroidota > Bacteroidia > Chitinophagales > Saprospiraceae > JACJYC01. The sequence continues at coordinate 14,316 of CALMYQ010000017.1, forward strand.
GTTGGTCACTTCGGGGTAGATCCGGTCGACCTTCAGCATATAATCTTTTCCGTTCAGGGTAACGGTGGCTTCCTGTTCGGGGAATACGCGGGAGATATAAAATTCATCAATGCGGGCCCTGATCTTGAACTTGTCCAGGATGTCGATCTGGGCAATGCGCTGACCCCGGTTGATCAACTGGCCGATCTCGGAGTTGAGCGAGGAGATCTGGCCTGCAATCGGCGCCTTTACGATGAGGTTGTCCAGGCTGGTGCGGGCAAAAGCCAGGTTGCGCTGCATCAGGTCTAGGGTGGTTGACATCTGGTTTTCCTGCAGATCGGCAAAGACGGAATCCTTCTGGATGGAAATATCCAGGAGTTTCTTCCGGTTGACGAGGTATTCGTATTCGTCCTCCGTGTCCTCAAAATCCACCTTGGCAATCACGCTGTCGTTGTAGAGGGACTTGTTGCGTTTGTAGCGTTTTTCGATCTGGTCGATCTGGTAGCCGACATTCAGGGCCAATTCCTTGAGGTTGAGACTCTGCTGTTCGGTCAAAACCTTGGTTTGGCTGATGGCATTCACCTGGTTGACGATCTGGGCTTCCTGATTCAACACGTTCAACTGAAGATCGAGGTTGGAGAGCCGAAGGATATGCTGGCCGGCTTCCACCATGGTACCGTTGAGCAGGAAGACCTCTTCAATACGGCCGGTTTCCACCGCGTCGATGTATACGGTAGTGAGCGGCTCAACCGTACCGAAGATGGCAATATACTCTTTGAAAACGTCCATATTGACCGTATCCGTCAGCAGGCGCTCGGTTTCAACGTTCAGGCGGCTCTTGCCGGCATCTCGGTAGATGGCTGAACCCAGAAACGCTGCGAGAGCCACACCGCCGCCGATCAGGACGATCTTCTGCCAGGTCCAAAAATTTTTCTTGATTTGACGATCCATATTTCTTTTTCAAATGCTTAAAAAATGTGCCCGTTTTGGGTCTTGGCCAATTACGGGCAATTGATATGCCAAAATATTAAGAATCTGTGAATCAATTTTTTACAAAACTGAGCCCGCTGATTTGGTGTTCATTTTGTCCGCCTTTGAACATTTTGTGTCCGATAACGGACAGTGGGGAGGGTGGATTATGATGGTTTATGATGGTTTGTGATGGTTTATGATGGTTTATGATGGTTTATGGTGGTTTATGATGGTTGATTTTGGTTGCGGGCGTCAACAACAATAAACCCTCCTGCGCATGAAGCTACGGCG
>CALMYQ010000018.1 GCA_937873655.1 uncultured Lewinella sp.
CCAAAGATCACCCTTCCCCATTTAATGGGAAAGGTGGGGTGAGGTGGGCGGATACGGTAAAGCGGCTAAAGTCCGGGCGTTGCCCCACTTTTAAATTTCGCATTTTTTCCTTTACATTTTGCATTTTTCATCCCGATCTTGCACGAGTCTGGAAAAAGCTCCGGAATGAACTTTCCGCATTCTCATTTTTTGAGAACGTCCGCCCCTAACTTTGCCGCAAACGAAATTGAATAGATTATGACCGTTCCGGTATTGCGCAAAGCCGTAATTCTCTCCGTTTTGCTGGTTTTGGGGTTATCAGGCATGGATCGCCTGACGGCAGGTATCAGCGTGCTCAATATTATTCCGGCCAATGACGGCCAATGCGACGGCCTGGTCGAGATCCAGGCTTCGGGTACGGCAGGTCCGTTTTTCATTGAGCTGGTGCAGGGTGACAATATACTGGATGTCCGGGAGGCCATTACCGGCAGTACGGTCTTTTCCGGCCTCTGCGCAGGCCAATATCTGTTCAACGTAAGCAACGCCTACGGTTGCCTGACCACTGTGCAGGCTACGGTGGAAGCCTGCGACCTGGATTTAACGCTTATTCAATTGCATAATACATCATTGACCACTACTTCTGACGGCGCCATAACCGTAGAGGCCACCCGCGAAGACGCCGCTTTTTTCTGGAGTAACGGCCAAACCACCCCAGGAATTACCGGCCTGGCGCCGGGCCTTTATTCTGTAACAGCCACGGCACAAGGCGTCTGCAAGGCTGAAACCTCGTTTACCGTCCAGTCTTGTTTTGAACAACAGCCCGGCGGTGGATTTGATCCCGGGGAACTGACCCCGCTCTTTTCGAATTTCGATATTCGCATCGGAGGCGGCATCGCTGACCCCGGCGAACCGCTGATCGAGTGTTATGTCTTGTTCAAGCCAGAAGGCGCCTCCGAATATTCCCGGGGCCTGCCGGCAGGCTTTACTGCCGAATGGCGCAGGACCGGTTTTTTGGTCGCACAAGGCGCCGAAACAATCTGGATCAGTGCCGCCGAAGCCTTTGAGAACAACCTTGCACCTTATGTAACCCTGACCATCTCAAACGGTTGTACCGATAAAACTGCTAAAAAAGACCTGATCATCTGTGGAGAACAAGGCAATTTCAGCAATTTTTTCATCGATGAAGCGGCCACCGTTACGCCATGTGAGGGCTTCAATGACGGAGTCGTCGCACTTGAGATCCCCAACGATGACGGGGTGTCTGTTTCCGTGATGATCAACAGCGTTCCGCTTAGCGTCAATCCAAACCAAAGCCCGGTAATAGTCAGCTTGGGCGGACTCTCGCCGGGACCGGTCAATGTGCAGATCGCTATCGGCGATTGTATCAATGAATTTGTTTACCAGATTATTCCCCATTTGCCGACTGAGATTTTTCAGGGAACCTCCGGGGATTACTGCATTTTTGAGAAAATTTGCGACGGGGTTTCTCTTGGAACCTTTCAAGCCCTCTCGGAATATGATTTTGAAAATGCCACAAGTTCACCTTGCCGGGCTTCGCGGTATTGCAATGGGACAGTCGTGGGCAGCAAGAAATTTGAAAAAAGAACCGTGCACGCGGCGGAATACATGGATATGGTCAGCGGTCTTTACGGCATCAGCTATTTCACCGAGCCTTATATCGGATCATTGCTTGATTATGCAGAGAAATTTAACCAATGCGCCCAGGTTCGGTTTTGCACCGCTTCCATGAAAATCACTTCCTCGTTCACAGCTCCCTTTATATCAGGTTATTATTTAAATTCAACACCTATTTCCCCGGATTGCACCTATTACCAGTGCTCTCTGGGGGATCCCTTTATTTCCTGCTCCCAACTGGCTTTGACCCTGCCGGCTGAATTATATCTCAACCCCGTGACCCCGACAATAGCTTGCTATTTTGAATCCGTTAATCTCTATAAGGCTATATTAGCCTACCAAGCTGGAAACTTTCCGCCAGAGTTTTACGACCAGGAATCAAGCCTGAAAACTGTACTGGAGATGTACGAAAATGATGAAAGGGCGAAATGCGCCACTATCCGGTTCTGCAGAAACGGGTGGGAATTCTGGAGCACCGATATCGATGAAATCATCTGCGGAGAGCCTTGCACTTCTGACCTGTGCACTACAGGTCCGGTCCCTGAAACATGTCAAAGCGACATAAGCCAGGATGGAACAGGCGAATTTGTCTGGTGTAAAAAGGAGAACGGCGAATACAGCTTCGGTCCCGATTGGATCGGTTATAATGACTATCACCCCCAACCGGCTCCGGAAGTACAAAACCTGGACGAACCGCCCATTCCTTTTAAATTTTATGCCGACACCATCGGGTCAGAAGAATTGAAAAACCTGGGTTCGCTTACCAACAACCAAATCAGGATCCCCAAAGGGATCGTTCATTCTCTGTACAATAACGGTCAGGGAGCATATACCCAATTTTTCGATTATAGCCATACCAACCGGATTGAAAACAAATACGCCATACCCGGCCTTGAGCTGCAAATCGAAGACTGGGACAAAGAGCGTCTCATCTATATCCAGCGTCTGCAGGGCGATACGGTCGCATCGCTGGCCTGCCAGGATACCTTGGCAGATTGGATGAAGATCATTGGCTCCGACAGTTTGATCACTTTCGAGCATCTCTCCGAAACCGGCGACGGCATATTGCTCGGCGGCGCTTTTGTCGGCCGGCTGAAATACGAAAATCAGCTATTGGCGGATAGCCAGGAACCGGCCGCCTTCGTCCTGAAAACCGGATATGAGGGCAACCTGATCGATTTCCATGTCATTGGCAACATCGATTTCACTGATTGGAAAAACCTCCGTTTTTCAGAAAATATCTCGGGGAGCCTCCTGATTTCAGGTCTGTATAAAAACGGTCAGCTCGTCATCGACGGGCAAAACTGGAACCTCGGGGCTCAAAACGGCATTTTCTGCCTGATCCGGGACGAAACGGGGCAATTCGACCTGGCTGCAGATATTCACGGCGGCGCCAACCACAAGCTGATCGATTTCGCCCTTTCGCCCGATTTGTCCCGGATTGCCTGCGCATTTCAGGTGTTGACCAACTCCCAGCTCCACTTTAACAACGCAGTAACCTCCTTTGGAGGGGTTTACAATTATACCATTCTGGCAAGCCTCTCTCTTAGCGGCGCAGGAGACCTTCAATGGCTGCAGGCGCAAAAGAATGTGCCGGCCGACCCCCGGAAATTCGACCTGATCTATGGGGAAGACAACGCTCTTTTTGCAGGTTTCACCTATTCGGGGTATTTCAATTTTCTGGGCAATAACTTCCAGCACGCCGGACTGGAAGATATAGCTATCGTCCGATTGAATGCAACATCAGGCCTGAAGGTCTGGATAAAAACCTTTAAAACTGCTGAAAATGAAAATGTTTCCAGGTTGTTTTACGACTCAGGGATCCTCTATTTCGGAGGAGAAATGGAGGGAAACTCCGCCCCCCGGACCATAGGCAACTATCAATTCCTTAATGCGTCCCTAACTGCAAAAAAAGCCTATATCTCTTATCTCCCGGAAAACGAATCGCAACAGCAAAATGTCAACAAGCAATCTTCTGCCGACCTTCAGTCCATCGAATCTTTTCCTGCTGTCAAAGTTTTCCCTAACCCGTTCAATCATACGCTTAATGTAGAATTGTCGGCTGAAAATGCAGGTTTGGTCTTTCTCGAACTGACAGATCCTTTCGCAAGAGTCATCCAAAGATCAGATAACTGGGAAACCGTTCCCGGAATAAACAGGTTCGAGCTCAGGATAGGCGCCCATATTCCGGCTGCCGTTTATACCCTGGTCATCCGAAATGCCGCTGATAACGCTGTAATAACCAACTCAAGGGTCGCCCATATCGCGAATTGGTAATATGCGGCTGTCTGCCATAGCACCAAAATGACGGCAGAAAGCATCAAACGTCAAGCCTCAAACATTCCCCGTCCGACGAAGCCTCCGGTGAAGTCGGGCAGCATCAACCCACATCCAACCCCTTCATCCGCCGCACCGCCTTCTCCGCGAACGCCGCGCCCAACGTCGGCTCAAGGTCCAGGGTTTCATCCCGGCCTAGGGTGTAATAGACCTTGTTGACGCCGGCGCCGGAGAGGGCCAGCGCCAGGTCGGCCATGAAATTGTAGGCGCCGCGGGTTTTGGTGGTCAGTTCCTGGTAAGTGGAGGCGGCGAATCCGGAGCAGTCCACCAGTTCGCCGCGGTGGTTGATATAGCTTTGGCCTGCAATGACCTGGCAGCCCGCTGAAAAGTTGCTGTCGCCCTTGCCCGACCAGTGGATGTTGATTTCCTGATTGGCTTTTGCATCAATACCTTTGCTGATGTTTTCCTCCGTCAGCGCATTAGCGCCGTCACGATCACGAAAGACAAGCACTCCAGGACCCGAAGGCCTCAGGGCCCGGTAAACGCGCCCGCCGTCGCTGATCTTGTGCCAGCCGAAGCTGTAGCGGTGCTGCCCTTCCATCAGGTAGGCTTCATCCTTCCGATCCTTATGAGCCAAATGTGGGTTGGCGTCCGTCGAGCCCCAGAACTTGAATACCATGCCGTTGAACAGCAGCACAAACAGGTCATCATTTTCGCGGATCTCATCGGCCCCAACCTGTTGATCCTGGTTTCGGCGGATCCCGATAAGGTGGATTTCATTGGGATCGGTATTCCAATCAGTCAACCGGAGCGTATCGGTCGGCGCGGCAAATACCTCGCGGAGCTGGAGCACCGGACTGGCATTGGCGATGAAGTGGGCCTTTGCATTTTTCAGCATGTTCATCCAGACCTGGTATTCCATGCTCGGATTGGTTGCTGAAAAGGAGGCGTATTCGCTTTTTAACCCGGCGGTTTTCCAGCGTTCAACGTGCTTCAGGGTATTCGGGCCTGCAACGCCATCGGGCGTGCCGATGGAGGCATCGCCTTCCACCGAGCGGATATATTCCTGGAATAACCGTACGGCTGCGCCGGTCACATAGCCGTAAAAGCCGGGTTCGGTAATGGCTGCAAGAAATCCGGCTTCGTGCAGGAATTGTTGCAGGTCGGCTACATTCGTGCCGGGGATATCCTGGAAATCGCGCCAGACATTGTTGGCTTCGTCCCTGAATTTTCGTCTGAGTTTGAGGTCCTGCGACAAAACCTCGTGGAAAAGGTCAAAATAAACTTTTTTATCGACGGCAGGTGCGCCGGCGTCCCTGGAACCCAATCTTAAAGTAGCCATAGCCTGGTTAGGTGTTGTTATAGATTGGGAAAGGTAGTCAGATTCCGGATAAAAAAAAAGTCGCACCGGGCGGCGCGACCTGTAAATTGAACTAGTATGAAAAAACTCTGTATTAAAGACGGTCAAATGTAGCCAAATGTTGCACGGCCAAATAAAATTTTTTCCGAAATCCGATGAATCGACCTTTTGAAGCGATGAATGGACATAATCTGTAGATGAAATTCCCGGAAACGGTATTTATACTGCCCGATCGGAGTAATTACCGGATTAAGTTTTGGGGTTATGGTTGTTTATCTTTGTTTATTGTGGTTTATCCTTACTGCGGGCCGTCAGGTCCGCTATATCGGTAGCAACCGGTTTGAATTTTTGGTTTCCGGCCTGTAGGGCCGGTATATGATTGTTTTGGATCGGCAACGTGCGCCGGCCGATTCCGGATCGGCGCCGTCAAAAGAAGGAGCCTGCGGGCTTAAGAATCCGGGCCTGCGGATTACTAAGCGAGCCAGGCCCCAAGGACTGGCCGATTGGTAAGCCGGACTTGGGAGATGGACGTTGCGGCACTCATTGGCTTCTCAATCCCTGCGGGCTTAAGAATCCGGGCCTACGGATTACTAAGCGAGCCAGGCCCCAAGGACTGGCCGATTGGTAAGCCGGACTTGGGAGATGGACGTTGCGGCACTCATTGGCTTCTCAATCCCTGCGGGCTTAAGAATCCGGGCAAACATCAACCTTCCTTTTCCAACTCCGAGGCCGCGATCCAGGCCATCAGGCCCATACCCGTTTCCAGGGCGGGTTCGTCGATGTCGAAGGTATTGGAGTGGACGGGTGAGGTGATGCCTTTGGCGATATTTCCGGTGCCCAGGCGGTAAAAGCAGGCGGGAATTTCGTGGGAATAATAGGCAAAATCCTCGGAGGTCATCCGGATGGGGAGCTCCACCACGTTATCGGGGCCCAGGTAGCGGCGGGCGTATTCTTCCGTCCGCGCAGTAAGGGTCTCGTCATTTTGGAGGCAGGGGTATCCGACATCAATATGCAGATCTGCCTTTGCGCCCATGGCTTCGGCGATGCCTTCCACCAGTTTGCGGATCCTGACGTGGGCTTCACGCCGCCATCTTTCGTCCATGGTCCGGAAGGTGCCCTTGAGGCGAACCGAATCCGGAATCACATTGGTGGCCCCGCCGTTGGAGGCGATATATCCGAAGGTCAGCACTACCGGCAGGATAGGGTCCGAATTCCGGCTGACCAACTGCTGCACGGCCGTGATGATCTGGGCCGATACGGTAATGGGGTCGACGCAATCCTGCGGCATGGCCCCGTGGCCGCCCTTGCCGGTAACGGTCAGATACAATTCATCAGCTGAAGCCATATACTGGCCTGCCCGGAAGCCCACTTTCCCGGTCTCCAGGGAAGGGTAAACGTGCTGTCCGAAAATGGTGGCCGGCCGCGGGTTTTCCAGCACGCCCTCCTTGATGAGGATGGACGCGCCACCGGGGTTTTTCTCTTCACCGGGTTGAAAAATGAGCTTCACATCGCCGCGCAACCGGTCGTGCAGCCGGTGCAGGATCCGGGCGGCGCCCAGCAGGCTGGACGTATGCACATCGTGGCCGCAGGCGTGCATGACCCCGTCATTCCGGGATTTGTAGGGTTTGTCGTTGGCTTCCTGAATGGGCAGCGCATCCAGGTCGGCGCGAAGGGCTGTAACCGCCCCGCCTGACCTTCCGCCGCGGATCATGGCGACAATCCCCGTACCGCCGATCCCTGCCTGGTAGGGGATGCCCCATTCCGCAAGCTGCTGACAGACAAACTTGCTGGTCTCATTTTCCTGGAACGACAATTCCGGGAACTGGTGCAAATGGCGGCGGATCGCCAGGATATCGCCGTAATAGCGTTGGGAAAGCTCCTTGAACTCGGAATTATCCAGCGGCATTTTCTTCCGTTTTGTGCTGATGCTTGCGCGGATTCCTCGGTACCGGGTCATATCCCCAAGGCCCCCAGGGATGGCATTTGAAGATCCGTTTCAAACCCAGCCACAGCCCCTTGATAACGCCCCACTCCTCAATGGATTCAACCATGTAGTGCGAACAGGTAGGCTGAAACCGGCATTTGGGCCCCAGCAAGGGCGATATGGACGCCTGGTAGAACCGGATCGGCAGGATGAATATCTTTTTTACAATGCCTTTCATGACTGGGTCATTTGAGCGTATGCTTTTGCGAAGTACGTGATGATCACGTCCGCGCCGGCACGCCGGATGGCCAGCAGCGTTTCCGGCATGGCGCGGTCGAAATCGAGCCAGCCGTTCCGGGCGGCTGCCAGCAACATCGCACATTCCCCGCTGACGTGATAGGCCGCGATGGGGAGCTCGAAATGCTGCCGCAGCAGCGCTATGACGTCGAGGTAATTGAGGGCCGGTTTGACCATCAGGAAATCGGCGCCCTCGGCTGTATCCAGCGTTGCCTCGATCAGGGCTTCCCGCTGATTGGACGGGTCCATCTGGTAGGTCTTTTTGTCCTTCGGAATATCCTCGCCGTCCTTGGGGGCGCTGTCCAGGGCATCCCTGAAGGGGCCGTAGAAAGCGCTCGCGTATTTGGCGGTATAGGCCATGATCCCGGTTTCCGTAAATCCGGCGCCGTCCAGCGCCTGGCGAAGGTAACCGATCCTGCCGTCCATCATATCGCTGGGCCCGAGAATGTCAAAGCCGGCTTCGGCCTGGGCAATGCCCATTTTAGCCAGGATGGGCAGGGTCTCGTCGTTGAGGATGCGCCCGTTTCGGACCAGTCCGTCGTGTCCGTCTATATTGTAGGGGTCCAGGGCGACGTCGCTGATCAGGCAGGCTTCCGGGAACCGGGATTTGATCTCCCGGGCCGCCAGAAGGTAAAAATTGGCCGGGTCGTAGCCGTAGGTCCCTGTCTTGTCCTTGAGCTCTTCCGGAACGGCTGGAAAAACAATGAAATTGGTGACGCCTGAAGTGAGGCATTCTTCCACTTCCCGCAGGCATTCATCGGTTGAAAGGCGAAAAGTCCCCGGCAGGGAGGTCACCTCGTTTCGGATACCCCGGCCGTCCACCAGAAACAAAGGCTGCACCAAAGATGTTACAGGTAAATGTGTTTCTTTTACCAATCCCCTGACAGCAGCCGTTCTCCGGTTGCGGCGCGGTCTCTGAAGGCCGGGAAAATCAAAATTATCCATACTTTTACGATAATAGCGCAAGTTTAATCAAAATATCCTTACAGGCTACAATCACATACCCATGCTTATAACTTACACCTCCCTTCGCAAAACGATTACTGCCCTGACATGGTTGTGTCTGTCCGGTTTATTTTTTGCCGGATGCGCCAATTACAAGCTCAATTACACCCGCGAAGGCGCATCCTGGCCGAATGCCCCCTACCCTGCCGACGTACAACCGGCCTACTCCATCTACCTCATCGGCGACGGCGGAAACGACCCCAGGGAAGATCCGTCGCCCGCCGTAACCCTGCTGAAACAGGAATTGGAAGGCGCATCCGAAAAATCAGCCGTTATTTTCCTGGGCGACAATATCTACCCCGACGGTTTCGCATCCAAAAACGAGACTCAGCTCCGGTCTTCGGACGAAAGTAAACTGGAAGCCCAACTCGACGCAGTGAAAGAATACCCGGGAAAGGTTTTCTTCATACCGGGCAACCACGACTGGTACACCTACGGCATCGAAGGGCTCAAACGGGAGCGCAAATTTATTGAAAAATACCTGGGTGACCGCAAAGTCTGGTTCCCTTATCCCGGTTGCGGCGACCCCGAAGAGATCGATCTGGACGACAACCTCGTGCTTGTCCTGCTCGACTCGCAGTGGTACCTGACCGATTGGGAAGGCGAAACCGAGATCAATGCCGACTGTTCGGTCAAGGACCGGGTCGCTTTCCGCAACGATTTCGACCAGATCCTGAAAAGCAACCGCAACAAGAACGTGGTCATTGCCATGCACCACCCGATGTACAGCAACGGGCCGCACGGGGGCCAGTTCACCGTAAAAGACCATTTTTTCCCGCTCACCGCCGCCAATCCCAAGTTGTACATCCCCCTGCCGGTCATCGGCACCCTGGGGGCTTTCCTGCGGGCCAACGTCGGCTCCAGACAGGACCTGGCCCACCCGCGCTATAAAAACCTGAGAGACGGGTTGCTGGGCGCCGCGCGCAAATACGGAAGCTTCATCTTTGTGGCCGGCCACGAGCATACCCTGCAGTACATTGAGCGCGACAGCCAGGTGTTCATCATCAGCGGCGCAGGCTCCAAACAATCCCCCGCCAGGGCTGCCGGTCCGGTTGAATTCGCCTACGGCCACCAGGGCTTTTCCCGCCTTGACTTTTACCCGGACGGCTCGGGCTGGGCCACTTTCCTGGTTCCTGAAAACGGCAAAGGCAGGGTGGTGTTCCGCAAACAGATCAAACAACCGTTGCCCCAGGCTGATGTTCCGCCCCCCTCCTCCTTCAAGCCCATTCCGCCGGACGCCACCGAAACCAAAGAAATCACCGACCGGCTGAATTTCAGGAAAAATGCCTTCGGCCGTTTCATCTGGGGCGACCATTACCGCGACGCCTACCACACCCCGATCGAAGTGCCGGTACTGGACCTGGCCCGTTTCAAGGGCGGGCTGACCGCCTTCAAACAAGGGGGCGGTTTTCAGACCAACTCCCTCAGGCTGGTCAACGAAAAGACCGGCCGGCAATACGCCCTGCGGTCTATGGACAAGGACGCCACCCGGACCGTCCCTTACCCCTTCAAGTCGTCGCTTACCCTGGATATCGTGGAGGATAATTTCAGCGCCAGCTATCCCCTTTCCGCCCTGATCGTCCCGCCTTTGGCCGACGCAGCCAAGGTCTTTCATACCAACCCTTTGATCGCCTATGTGCCGAAACAACCGGGCCTGGGTGTTTTCAATGACCAGTTCGGCAACGCCCTCTACCTGGTCGAGGAACGACCCGACGACGATCTTTGGATGGACGACCCCGATTTCGGAAATCCGGACAAAGTGGTCAGCACCCCCGATGTACTGGAGGCCATACAGGGAGACCAGGACGACCGCATCGATCAGATCTGGACCGTCCGGACCCGCCTGTTCGACATGGTGATCGGCGACTGGGACCGCCACGACGACCAATGGCGATGGAGCCGGATCGAGAAGGACGGCCTCAAGCTGTACCGGCCCATACCCCGCGACCGCGACCAGGCCTTCAGCAATTACGACGGCCTCATGCTGGGTCTGGCCCGGCAGACCTTCCCGTTTGCCAAACAGCTGCGGCCTTTCAGAAAAGGCCCCGGCAAGGTCAAGTGGAGCAATTTCAACGGCCGGCAATTCGACCAGACCTTCCTGACCGGCCTGGAGCTGGACCATTGGGAACGGGAGGCCCGGTTTCTGCAGCAACAGATCACCGATGAGCTCATCGATTCGACGCTGGTCAGCACCCTGCCGCCGCAATTGTACGCCATCGACGGCAAAAACCTGGCCGCAGGAATTCGCCTCCGGCGGGACCACCTGCTGGACTACGCGAGGGAACATTATCGGCACCTGGCCAGAAAAGTGGACATATTGGGTACTGAAAAAAGGGAACTCTTCTCCGTGGAAAGATTGCCGGACGGGCAGACCCTGGTCAACATCTTCGACATCACCAAATCGGATAAGCGCAAGGATATCCTCTATCAGCGGCATTTCAAGCCCGGCGAAACAAAGGAAATCCGGCTCTACGGCCTGGACGGCGACGATTTGTTCGAATTCAGGGGAGACGCGCCAAAAGGAGTCCTGGTCAGGGCGATCGGCGGACTGGGGCAAGATGAATTCATTGACGAATCCCATGTGGGCGGCGGCAAAAGGACCATCATCTACGATGCCAGGGAGGAAAAGAACAAGATAAAGCCGGGGTCGGAAGCCCGTTTGCGGATCACCGGCCATCCGGATCTCAATACTTACGACCGGCGCAGCAACGACAATGACTACAACTACAGCATCATCCTGCCGGCCATCAGCGGCAACCCGGATGACGGCCTGGAGCTGGCCGGGATCGGGCAATTCGTCACTTACGGCTTCAAAAAGAATCCGTACGCCTCCAGCCATCAGTTGAAGGCCCAGCTGGCCCTGGAAACCGGCGGCGGCCGGATCGAGTACAAAGGCGAATTCATCGACCTGTTCGGCGCCTGGGAATTGTTTCTGGGCGCAGAGCTGCAAACCGCCCTGTACGCTTCCAATTTCTACGGGATCGGCAATACAACGGTCAACCCGGAAATGGAATTGGAAGATGAGTACAACCGGCTCAAGGAGCGGGTCATCCGCTTTTATCCGGCTTTCATGAAAAAGCTCCCCGGGCAGGCCTTTTTCACCGTCGGTCCGACGTTCGAATCCATCCGGGTAGAACGTACCGAAGGCCGTTACATCGACCAGATCGGCGACAATTTCGACCCCGAGATCTTTGAGGGCGTTGAATTCGGGGGCGCCCACCTCCGGTTCTCCTTCCGGAACCAGGACAGCCCCTCGTTTCCGACCCGGGGATTGGCTTTTCAGGCCGACGGCGGCTGGAAGCGTCAATTTGAAAATGCGGACAACCAATTTGCCTATCTCGACGCGGGGTTGAGCTTTTACCAGCGGTTAGTGCCGAGCGGCGCTTTGGTGCTGGCCAGCCGGGTGGGATTTGAACACAGGTTCAATGATAAATTCGCTTTCTTTCAGGCGGCTACGCTGGGCGGAACCGGCATCAACAGCAATTTCAGGGGGTTGCGCCGCGAGCGCTACAGCGGACATACGGCCTTTTTCCAGAATATCGACCTGCGGTGGAAGATCCTGACCTCCAATAACAGGGCGCTCCCGTTCAGCCTGGGCATCTACGGCGGTTTCGACCACGGGAGGGTATGGGCAGATGTTGACGAACCTGACGTCTGGCACACAAGCTACGGCGGCGGGCTTTATGCCAGCCCCTTCGACGTGCTGACACTGCAACTGGGCCTGTTCAAGTCGGAAGAGAATTTCTGGCGTTTCGGGTTCGGAAGCGCGTTTTTCTTTTGAGGGGTGTCGGTTTGGGTCCGGCTCATTCGAATCGGCTGACGGAGCCCGCCTCCGGTCGCGATTCAGTTCCTTAATTCCCCGGCCCTTTGATTCCGCAGATCAAGCATGATAAAAATCATAAACCCCGTTAACCAAAAATGATTATATTGTACCAGTTATGGCTGGACCTTGATTCGAACCAATGGGCATGAAGCCCGGTTATTCTATATAAAAACCATTTAAAACCACCAACTATGAAAGAAGGATGGGTTAAGATTTTCAGCGCTGCCGATCTGATGCAGGCAAAACTGGCTGAAGATATCCTGAAGCAAAACGGCATTGAAAGTCATATTACCAACAAGCCGGATTCGGTCATGCCGTTCCTGGGAAGCGCAGACCTGTACACGACCGCCGAAGACGCTGAAGCCGCCTTGAAAGCGCTGGCGGATAACAGGGTAACGGAGGATGAGGATGAGTAAGCCAGTTGTCAGTTGGCAGTTGGCAGTTGGCAGTTGGCAGTTGGCAGTTGGCAGTTGGCAGTTG
>CALMYQ010000019.1 GCA_937873655.1 uncultured Lewinella sp.
GCGCTCAGGGTCCGGCATTGGTTCATTGCTGGGCGTCCGTCGAAGAGGCGGCCTGATGCCATTTATCCAGACTGACAACTGCCAACTGCCAACTGACCACTGGCAACTGACCACTGGCAACTGACCACTGACAACTGATTACTGACAACTACCATTCACCGCTTCTCAGGAAAATACTTCTTCATCAGATCCTTATACCCTTTCTTGTCGAGCAATTGTTTCATGGAGGGGTCATCCTCGATGGATTTGATGTCCCGGAATCCTTTTTCCAGCGCGGTCCGGAACGCTTGCAATGCGGCATCGGATTGATGCTGGCGGGTTTTCAGCCGGCTGAGGGTGAATAAGGCGTCGGGGCTGTCCGGTTTGAGCCGGAGATGCGTTTTCAGGGCGGTTTCGGACGCGCTGATGTTGCCGAAATTCAGTTCCAGCTTGGCGATGTCGAGGTAGGCGTCCGGATCATCGGGCGCCAGTTCGGTTACTTTTTTGTAGGATATAAGCGCTTCTTCGGGTCTGCCGAGCTCCTCTGAAACGACGGCGATGTTGTTGAAAGCGAGGGCGAACCCAGGGTCGATCTGCGTGCTTTTTTTCCACATGGTCAGGGCTTCTTCCTTCTGGTCCGCGGTGTAAAGGGCATCGCCCAGCCTGGACCAGGCCAGCGGGTAGAGGGAGTCGAATTTCACGGATTGCCGGAACGACCCGATGGCAGCCTGGGCATCGGAAAGCCCCATTTGCGCAATACCCAGGTTGTAATACGCCAGCGCAAAAGTGCTATCGGTGGAAAGCGCTTTCAGGCATGCCTTTTCCGCCATGTCGTTTTTACCCAGGTTGGTGAAACTCCCGCATAGGTTGGTTTCGGCAAGGACCCAGGTGGGGGAGAGGGACAGGGCGTTCTGGAAAAATCCGACACTGCCGGAATAGTCGCCTTTGCGCCGCGCCAGCAACCCCAGTTCGTTCATCGCGTAAGCCGCCGTTGAATCCAGTTTCAGCACATTTTCCTGGATGGCCACGGCTTCATCGAACAGTTCGGGCTTTTTCTCCTGTTCGGCCTTCAGCCGGAGGTTGAGCCCGGAAAAATACAATTCCCGCGCCTTCAGGTTGGCGTACATGAAATGGTCCGGCCCAAGCAATTCGGCGGCCTTGTTCAGGTATTCGGGGAACTGCTGATACCGATCGTCATAAGACCAGCGTTTCCGCAACTCCACCGGGTTGGCTTCCAGGTAATCGTTGATGGCTTTCTGGGCTTCATCCTGCAGGGCTGCGGCCAGGTTGCGGCGCATGTCCTGCCGGTAAGGCGCTATGATCGGCCGGTCCTTGATCTGCATATAGATGGGATAAGCGGCGGCCATATTCGGAGATAACAGGTTTTTTTCCGCCAGGGCATCCTTGAATTGCCGGTACAGCGCCATGGTCGCCGTATCCTGATCGCCGGCATGGATCATCCCTTTGGAGCCGACCGCTGCAATGGCGCCGGAAGAAGCTTCGCTGAGCCGCCGGGAACGCAAGGCTGCCAGCATCGGCGGGTCCACTTTGGCAGCGACCATGCCTTTATTTCCGATAACAACGGGAATCTGGCTTTTGGGGGCTGCTGCTGCGGAGACCTGATCCTGCAGATATCGCTCGATCTCCAGCAAAGTGACCGACTCATCATTGTTGGCATCTGCCAGACCGGTCAGCCCGTCGATGAGATAGTACGTGAACACACCGTGGCCGCCGCCCCATTCCCGGCCCTCAAGCGAATATTCATTGGACTGGCAGGAAAGGATCTTCGCTTCGTTGGCAAATTGACTGGCCAATACGGAAGCTGTTGCCTGGGCGCCCTTATTCGCTTCACCGGCCAGCTTGCCGGAGTGGCAGGCATCGGCCACCATGATCACCTGCACGCCTTTTTGCACGCTGAGGGTCTGGATGATGGATTGCAGGAAATAGACGGGGAAAGCGCCGCCCGCCATATAGGCCGAAGCCGGCGAATTGTAGGTCAGCAGGAAGCCCAGGTTCATCATGGTTTGCGTCTCCATGTCTCCATGCCCGGAAAAAAAGATCAGTGCCTGGTCCCCTTCCTTGCTTTCTTCCAACAACCAGGTCAGTTCCGCATTCATTTGCCCCTGCGTGGCCTGTGAATTGGTCAATAACTTTACCTGATCTTCCGGCAAATTTCCTCCGGCCGGAGATTTCAGAAATTCGGCAAAAGCCTTGGCATCCGCATCTGCAAAAAGCAGGTCGGGGATGTGTTCGTTCTGGTAATCGGAAACGCCGATCACCACGGCCCGGACTTTGCCCTTTTGGCCCATAGGTTTGATCTGGCACCTTACCTGCTGCACCTGACAACAAAGCGACAACAGGATAATGATCCGGAAAATGGAAGAAACCTTTGAAAAATTGATCATAAACAACCGGTTTGGTCAGCTATATTTTACCTGAAGATAAGGGTTTTCGGGAAAATGGAAAGATTTCCGGCTCCCCCTTCAGGCGGCAGCGAAATGCGCCTTTGTTTATTTATTTGAAAGATGGCCATTAGGGTACCTGATTGCTCCAAACCGCCCCCATTAAATATGGATAGAATGGATTTCAACGGGCGTCGCAGATCTTCATATACCGGCCCTACAGGCCGGTGGCTTACGTGTTGCCGGGGTGCTACCGACAAGGCGATCCTAGCGGATCGCTTTGCAGGGGCAGCTCAATCAGGGGGAAAGGCATCCGTGTTGCGAATGCAAATCGAAGCAGTCCATTTTTGTTACGCGAAAGGGCCGTTACGACTTAACTTCGGCCTTCGGACGACGAAGTCTTCGCCCTATGGCTGACGGAGTTGGCTGCGCTCAGTTACCAGACTTACAACTTACGACTTAACTTCGGCTACGCTCAGTTACCCCAGACTTACGACTTACAACTTACGACTTACAACTTACAACTATTCAATAATCAAAAGCCCATTGTACCCGCCGAAACATCGCCTAACCCCAACTGACCACTGACCACTGACCACTGACCACTGTTGAATGTCACTAAGTCGTACTAGGTACGCGTATCATAAAATCGTACTAAC
>CALMYQ010000020.1 GCA_937873655.1 uncultured Lewinella sp.
GTCGGAAAAAGAGGCCGCGAAACTTGAGTGGTATCTAGATTTCGCGCCACTAGAGTAGATCCGCGCAACGAATCAATCTGAGATCAAGGTTTAAATTTTACAATGCATATTAATTTCCCTCATCCCCAAAAAACACCCCTTCGTTCCCTAAAAAGCCACCCAGGTCCGATAACAGTTGCAGAACTTGGGTCAGCAGGTTAATTTTTCGCCGTTGAAGGTAAACGCCGGCCCCGAAATTTGAAATCCGATTTTTAATCTAATCAATCCAATTCAGCTTGCCGCTTTCCGACCAAAAATATAACCATACCTCCCAGGAACGGGGCCAGGAACCTCCCGAAAGGACGAGTCCCTATCCCCATATTACAGAAAACGCCAACCCTGCCAAAACCAAATCCAACCTGATCGAAATTCCTTCCATCACCCTGCCGAAAGGCGGCGGCGCTATCAAGGGAATTGATGAAAAATTTCAGGTGAATGCGGCCAACGGTACGGCTTCCTTCAGCCTGCCTTTTCCGGCCTCACCCGGTAGGGGCGGGTTTACGCCCGGACTGGCCCTGAGCTATAATTCCGGCGCAGGTAACAGCACTTTCGGTATTGGATGGAATATGGGCGCGCCCTCCATCCAGCGGAAAACAGACAAAAAACTGCCGGAATACCGGGATGCGGAGGAATCGGATGTGTTTTCCTTTTCCGGTGCGGAAGACCTGGTCCTGCAACTGGCCGCTGACGGCTCGCCTTTTCCGACCGGTGATACGAACATAAAAAGATACCGGCCCCGGGTTGAAGGCGGTTTTGCCAAAATCGAGCAGATCCGGGAAGGGAAATATTTGTGGTGGAAAGTCACCACTCGCGACAATGCCGTCTCTGTCTTCGGCCACTCTCCGGAATGCCGCATTGCCGACCCGGCCGACGATTCGCGGATCTTCCAGTGGTTGCTGGAATTCAGTTACGACGACAAAGGGAACTGCAGCTATTACCAGTACAAGGCCGAAAACCTGGAGAATGTCATCCCGGTCCTTCACGAAAAAAACCGGCTGGAAGGCATTGCCCTTATTTCCAACAAATACCTCAAACGGGTATTTTATGGGAATAAAACCCCTTTCTATGAGGGTGAAACGCCAGCTCCCGTTGCTCAATCCGATTATCTGTTTGAGATCGTCGTGGATTACGGCGAACATCATGCCGACAAACCCTTAACGGCCGAAGAAATAAAATGGCCGGCACGACCCGATCCGTTCTCCGATTATCATGCAGGTTTCGAGATCCGCACCTGGCGTCTTTGCCGCCGTGTGCTGATGTACCACCATTTCAAGGATGAATTGGGCCTGGATGATTACCTGGTACGGTCGCTGGATTTCTCTTATGAAGCAGACAAAAACCTGACCTGCCTGACCCATATCACTCAAACCGGGTATATCTGGAATCCGGACGGAACCCTGCGCAGCAAACGCTCCCTGCCGCCAATGGAATTCCAGTATCAAAAACCGGAATTGAACCGGGAGGTCAGCGTGATTTCCCCGGAAAACCTGGCTAACCTGCCCTACGGGATCGACAACAGCAATTACCAGTGGACCGACCTCTACAGCGAAGGCGTTTCGGGCATCCTTAATGAACAGGCAGGAGGGTGGTACTATAAAGAAAATCTTGGAGGCGGAAAATTTACCCCTGCAAAGTTGGTATCGCCGAAACCCTCCCTGAACGGACTCGGCGGCGGCGGCTTGCAATTGCAGGAACTGGAAGCCAACGGCGCCAAATATATCGTGAGTACGGACGCCGCACTCAAAGGCTATTTTGAACTCAGTGCGGAAGCGGAGTGGCAACCCTTCCACCCCTTTGAAAAATACCCCAATATCGACTTGCGCGACCCCAACGTCAGGTTCCTGGACCTGAACGGCGACGGCCTGGCGGATATCCTTATCACACAGGATGATGTCTTCTATTGGTATGCCGCCAAGGGCAAGGCCGGGTACGACGACCATTCTATCGTCCGGCCGATCCAGGATGAAGAAAGGGGGCCCAAAATCCTGTTTGCCGAACAAAACCAGCGCATCCTGATCGCTCTGGCCGATATGTCAGGCGACGGCATGACGGATATTGTACGGATCACCAACGAAGAGGTCTGTTATTGGCCGAACCTGGGTTATGGCAGGTTCGGCGCCAAGGTGACCATGAGCTATGCCGGATCGGGCGGGCCCCTCTTTGCCGGGCCCCATGACCTGTTCGACCCCCAATACATCCAACTGGCGGATATAGACGGCAGCGGCTCCACCGATATCCTTTATTTCGGAGATAATAGCGTCAGAATCTGGTTCAACCACAGCGGTAACAGCCTGAGTATGCCGGATGACCGCCTCAATCCCTTTCCAACCATCGACAACCAAAGCAAGATATCTGTGATCGACCTGCTGGGCATCGGCACAGCGTGCATCGTATGGTCGTCTGTTTTGCCAAATGATGCCCAAAGCCCCTTGCGGTATATCGATCTCATGAAAGGCGTGAAGCCCCACGTGATGAAAAAATACCTCAATCACCTGGGGAAAGAGGTAAGCCTGAAGTACAAACCCTCCACCTGGTTTTACCTCAAGGACAAAAGCGAAGGCATTAACTGGATTACCAAACTGCCTTTCCCCGTACAATGTGTCGCCAAAGTGGTGGTTGAAGACAAGGTCTCGCAAACCCGTTTTGCCAATGAATATACCTACCGGCATGGATATTACGACGGCGAGGAACGGGAATTCCGCGGGTTTGCGCTGGTCATTCAAAAAGACACCGAAGCGTTCGATCATTACGTAAAAGAAACCCAGGCCGCAGGCGCGCTCAATACCGTCGAACGGGAACTCTTCCAGCCGGCGGTCATCACCAAAACCTGGTTTCATACGGGCGCCTTTCTGGGGCGCGACCGGATCTTCCACCTGCTCAAGGACGAGTATTACCCCCTGGACCTGGTGATAAAAGGCGAAATAAAGGATCCACAGGTGACCAATACCCTGCAGCCCCACCTGCTGCCCGAAGCGCCGCTGCCCCGCAGCTTGACGGCCGAAGAATACCCGGAATGTCTCCGGGCCCTGAAAGGACTTCCCCTCCGCCAGGAAGTGTACAGTGATGAAGGAGATGAAGCTATTCGGAAACACCCGTACTCCGTCTCTCAATTCAACTACGATATCCAGCGGCTGCAACCCAAAAAAGAACATCATTTCGCTGTTTTTTTTCCGCTGGAAAAGGAAAAACTGGCCTTCCAGTACGAGCGCAACCCTCTTGACCCGCGGATTGCGCACAGCATGAATATCGAGATCGATGAATACGGAAATGTCCTGCAAGCCGCTTCCATTGTCTACGGCCGCAGGCTGCCGGACCCCGATATCGAACGGCCGGCAGACCGGGAAAAACAAACCGCCGTTTTTATTACTTATACGGAAAACGGATTTACCAACAAGGTGGACGATGCGACAGGGTTCCGTTTACCTGTGTTGTGTGAGACAAAAACCTGGGAACTAAGTCCTGGCGAAAAAAAGAGCGTATTCTTTGCGCCAACAGAGGTAAAACATCAATTTGCAATTGCAAGCAGTATCTCCTACCACCAAAAAAACGCTGCGGATCAAAAACGGCTGATCGAACATATCCGGGTCCTCTTTTTGCGAAATAACCTCAACGGATTACTGCCCTTGGGAAAGCTGGAAAGCCTGGGACTGCCCGGTGAAGCCTACCAACTGGCCATGACGCCGGATATGGTTCCGCAACTCTTCGGCGACAAGGTAAACGATACCCTCCTGCGCAATACCGCCCGGTACGTGCGCAGCGAAGGCGACGACAACTACTGGATCGCCTCCGGCCAAAGTTTGCCCTACCCGGATCTGAGCGGTGACCCGTTCGTCAAAACCATCGGCCCCGCCACACCGGCTGACCTGGCCTTTGCCAAAAGCAATTTTTTCATGCCTGTGGTGTACCGGGATAATTTCGGCAACCTGAGCAAGGCTTTCCCGGAGCCCAAATACAAGCTTTATGTCCAACGAATGGTCGATGCGATGGACAATGAAATGCACGTCGATAAATTCCACTTTCGGACGCTGTCGCCCTGGCTGATGCGCGACCTCAACGACAACCGGACCGGTGTGCGGTTTGATGAACTGGGACTGGTAACCCATACCTTCACCATGGGTAAGGAAGGCGAAGACCTGGGCGATTTCCTTGACATAGATAGTAATGAACTGTCTGCCCAGGATGACCCAACTACCCGGATGACCTATGAATTCAGGTATTTTGGTACCAATGGACAGTTGCCCAACCGGGTGAAAGCAGAAGCCCGGGAAAACCATCGTTATCCTGATCCTAATCCAGCCAATCCAGTGACGCCCGGAGGTCCGGTTATCTGGCAAATAGCCTATTCTTATTCCGATGGATCGGGCCACGAGGTTTTGAAAAAGATCCAGGCTGAACCCGGAAACGCGCCACTCAGGGATGCCACCGGCCAACTGGTCGTTGACCCCGCCACCGGCGATGTGCAGGAAGGGCCGTCAGATCCGAGGTGGGTGGGTAACGGCCGTACCATTCTGAACAACAAAGGCAATCCGGTCAAGCAGTATGAGCCTTACTTTGACCGGACTGAGGAATACAACGACGAACAAGAACTGGTGGAACTCGGCGTTACCCCGCTGCTGTATTACGACGCCCTAGGGCGCCTGGTCAAAACCAAAACCCCCAACGGGACCTTTTCAAAAGTGGCCTTTACCGCCTGGATGCAGAAAACCTGGGACGAAAACGACACCGTCCTGGAAAGCGACTGGTACGCAGCGCGCATCGGCGGAGAAAAAGGACCCGAAGAGCAAACGGCCGCCGAAAGGGCAGCCGTACACAGCGAAACACCCGCAACGGTCCATTTTGACAGCCTGGGTCGGGCGGTTTTGTCCATCGAGCACAACAAAA
This sequence comes from uncultured Lewinella sp., assembly GCA_937873655.1. Lineage (GTDB taxonomy): Bacteria > Bacteroidota > Bacteroidia > Chitinophagales > Saprospiraceae > JACJYC01. The sequence goes on from CALMYQ010000020.1 coordinate 4,921, forward strand.
CCCAACGCAGCGGAGAATCTGTGACCGAAGAGTTTTACGCCACCCGTACTGATTACGACATTGAAGGCAATATTCTTAAGGTAAAAGACGCCCGCGACAATCCGGTGATGACCTGGTACCCCGATATGCTGGGCAATATCTGCCGGCAGGAAAGCACGGATGCCGGTACCCGCTGGCAACTAAACGATGTTATGGGCAAGCCTCTTTGTGCCTGGGATTCCAGGGGATACAAGGTGAGTACCGAATACGACAACCTACACCGCCCCGTCGCCATGAAAGTATCGGATGGCACAATCGAAAAATCTTTCGAACGGATGGCCTATGGAGAAACTATCTCCGCTTTCGACCCCAAAACAAAGAATTTACGTGGCCAACTTTGGCGGCATTATGATACTGCCGGGCTGGTAGAAACCCTGGAAATTGATTTTAAAGGAAATCCCAAAAGCGCAACAAGGACCTTGCTGGAGGATTACAAAAACACACCCGACTGGAGCGCAAACCTCACTTTGGAATCCGAAACCTTTACCACTTCCACCCAATTCGACGCGCTGAACCGGCCCGTCTGGATGAAAACGCCCGATAACAGCGTTGTCCGGCCGGGGTATAACTCCGCCAACCTACTGGAAAGCATAAAATCTAACCTAAGAGGCGTGCCTAATGAAACTACCTTTGTCACCAATATCGACTATAACGCCAAAGGTCAACGGGAACGCGTCCAATACGGAAATAATACAGTTACCCGGTATACCTACGAAAAGGAGACTTTCCGCCTAAAGAGGCTGCTGACCACTGCAAATAATGGCACGGTATTTTTGCAGGATTTGAACTATACTTTCGATCCTGTTGGAAATATAACCCGGATATTCGACAACGCCCAAAAAACCGTTTTTTATGGAGGTCAAAGGGTAGAGGCTGCTTCAGAATATCTTTACGATGCTCTTTACCGCCTGGTAGAAGCCACCGGCCGGGAGCACAGCGGTCAGCAGGACATCAACCGCGCCGATGACAACTGGGATGACAATTGGGCCAAACAAAGCCTGCAACCCAACAGTCCTATCCAACTGCGGGAGTACACCCAGAAATACTTGTACGATTCTGTTGGCAATATCCTGCAAATGCGGCATATCGCCGGGGTAGGCAGTTGGACCCGCAATAACCAATACAATCCCGGCAACAACCAACTGGTACAAAGCGCAATCGGGAACCAGGTGCACCGGTTCGCCTACAACCCGCACGGGAGCATGGCCGCCATGCCGCATCTGGCGCAAATGGACTGGAATTTCAGGGAGGAGTTGGCGCATGTCGACCTGAAGGGTAGCAACCACGCCTGGTATGTATACGACAGCAGCGGGCAGCGGACCAGGAAAGTAGTGCAGGGGCAAAACGGGGCTGTAAAGGAGCGGATTTACCTGGGCTCTTTTGAGGTTTACCGGGAATACCGGGGCAATACCGTTCAACTTGAAAGAGAAACCCTCCATATCATGGATGACCAGCAGCGAATTGCCCTGATTGAAACCCGCACCAAAGGTGATGACGGCTCGCCGGAGCAATTGATCCGGTTTCAATGTTCTAATCATTTGGGGTCTTCAAACCTGGAATTGGATAGAGTTGGGCAGGTGATTAGTTATGAGGAGTTTCATCCTTATGGGACGACGGCTTTTCAGGCGGTGGATGGAGATATTCGGGCTGCTGTTAAGCGGTATCGGTATACGGGGATGGAGCGGGATGAGGAGACGGGGTTGAATTATCATGGCGCTAGAAATTATGTTCATTGGCTAACTAGATGGATTAAAATTGATCCATTATTATTGGTTGATGGAGTTAATGTCTATGCCTTTGTAAAAGGAAACCCAATTATTGGTAGTGATAAATCTGGACTTGAATCTGAGAAGATAGAAGATGCAACTTATTCTTTGAGAATCTTGATTGAAAAGAGAAATAGAGCTATAAAAGAAAGAGATGAAACTGAAAAAAAATATAATGGCAGAATTTCAGAAGTTGAATCAAAATTACATGAATTAGAAAAAACATACGAATTAAATGCCACATCTGGTCTTGAAAAAGAATATGAAGATTTAAGAGCAGAATGCAATTCTTTAATTTCTGAAAAAAACCTAGAACTTCAGGAGCAAGATTCACATATAAAAAATTTAATATTCTTGATTAGGAAGTCTATTCAAGCAATAGCATCTATGAAAGTAGATAAAAATGAATTCACAAAAAAATTACTGGATGATATTCAAAGTAAACTTGATTTAGGAGGATTAATTCCTGTTGCAGGGGAAGGTTTTGATTTGGTAAACGCCATAATATATGCAGCAAGGGGAGATTATGAAAATGCTGCACTTAGCGCTGCCGCTATGATCCCTACAGGTGGTCAAGCAGCCACGGCTGCAAAAGCAGCAAAAAAAGCGGCAAAAAGAGCAGCCAGTCAAAAAGCAGCAAAAAAAATGGGGGGTGGAGCATTAGAAGCGACAGGAAAAAAAGAAGCTAAAAGTTCATTACATTCAAAAACTGCAAAAGATGGAGTTCGTGAAGTAGAATTTGCCTCTCCTTCAACAGTTTCAGGTAAAAAGGCAGTTGACCAATGGAACGATTTTCTTGGTCCAAACCAAACTGATATTAATCCTTGGACTGGAATGCGTGATCCTGATAGAGTTTTTTCAAAAGATGGCACTAGAAGTGTACGCTATACACGAGGCCATGAAGCGAAAAAATCACACTTCCATTTTGAATATTGGGGGAGAGATGCTGAAACAGGTGAAGTAATAAGATTAAATGTTCGACATGCGTATCAATAATAAAATGGTGACCCGCTGGCCCAAAGTGATCAACCCAAAAACCAGTGTGCTCGTGAGCGTCTGCGACGCGATACGTACTGTCTGCAAGTCTCCGACTTGCGAATAAAATAACTGAAGGTAAGACAAGTCAGAAACTTGAACCCGTTGGCTCTCGCTCTTTGAAGTCTGTGACTTCGATAGGATATCTAAAAAGGCCCAGGAAAAAAAGAAGGCGCCAGGGCCCAGGGCAGCCAAAAATATTCTAAAAATAATTCTCGAAACAAATTTAAAAATTAAAAAAATCAGTATGGGAATCAAAATTTTATTTTTTTTACTTTTTGCAGCAGCAATCATATTCTTACAAAATTCCTGTTGTTCAGATCCACAGGCGGGTTTACTCTCCGAAGGCACATATCGCATACCTTATGCAAACGGTACCAAAGTGAAGGTCACAAGAGATCATTGCACGCATAGCCCCAAAAACAGGATTGATATGCGTGGAACCGGCGGGCAAGGACCTTATCGGGTAGTTGCTGCCCAAAGTGGAGTGATTCGATTTATTTCCGATGGCAACTCTGCCAATTGCTGTGATGGCAGTTGCGCGAATAATTATGTTTGGATACAGCATTCAAACGGCGAATGGACCAAGTATTCCCATTTAACTACGGGATCTGTCACCGGTGATGCCGGCCTTTCCGTTGGAGACCAGGTTTCAATAGGCGCCTTTTTGGGGTATGAAGGAGATGTCGGGAGAGCTTGTGGGGTTCACTTACATTTCGAGGTAGCGGTCCCCAATGACCCTAACAATCCGCTAAACTCTGGAAACGGAGGATTTATTAATGGTGTGAACCGTGTGCCGGTTATTTGTGGGATCGGATCCGTGGCTTTTGAGCGCAATCATATCTATACTGCTGCAAATTGCTTATTAAACTGAATAGCAAAAAATAATAAAAAACCACTTAAATAATTCATTCACCAAAATAATTCATTATGCCATCAGGAAAAAAAATTGACGATGCCGTATTTACCGTATCCCTGGATGGAATTGGTTTATCGCCTGACCAGGTGGAAAGGATCGACAAAGGGATCAAGGAAACCGTAATGCGGGAGCTTGCCCTCATTGACAACCGGGGAGACCTGATTATTAACCGAAAACTGGAAGCCAATCCGAAATTTAAGGGGATCCGCCTTCCAATTTGGGTGGGTATCTGGATTGAGGATTTCGACATTTTCAAGCGCCGGCTTTTTGAACAGGTCAAATAAACCCTTACTTCTATTTTCTACCCATGCGGCTGATGATCCAAACGCCGCATGGGTTCAAAAAATGACTTATGAACAAAAATAAAAGCCAGGAGGGCAGCCTGTTATGTCCGAGCTATATCTGCAAACCGGGCGCCGAATTATACGGCATTGTAAATTCATCTGGATTGATTGATTATCTGAAGTCCACCATTGAGGTGGACCATACTTTTTTTGCGGTAGCGCAAAAGGGGCGAGAACCGGAAAAGCGGTTTCGCTTTGCAGGCAATTGCGCAAAAAACGGATGCAAACACTGGAACAAAACCGACCACCAATGTGGCCTGATCGATCAGGTCATCGAGGTAATCGATAACAATATTGAAGGAACCTTGCAACCTTGCCCGATCAGGATCAAATGCCGTTGGTTCCGGCAAAGGGGCGGCCTGGCGTGCGCACAATGCAGCGAAGTTATCAGAAACCTGGAGGCCTCTATACTGGAAGCGACAGAATAACAAATACAACTTCTTAACTACTAAAATATCAATGCAATGGAAGAAACAAAAATGCAGGAAACGGGGACTTCGAATCCCACTATGCAAGCGCCACGCATAGAGGCCTCGCATGGGCAAATGAGTATGTACCCTGTACACGGAAAAGGTAAAAGAGGCAGGAAAAAAAAGAAGCGTCGATTTAAAAAAATGAAACTTAGTATTCAGCCAGCATCTGCATTAAGCCCGCAGACAATTAAAAGTCGCTCAAAATTAAGCTGGGAACCAATGACATGGGATCGTATTTCTCATTCAATTTTGGATGGATTTTCGATGAGTTGCAAAATGAGTCAAATCTTACCTATAAAACTGGTTAGTGAGAAATTAAGCACAATACCTTCAAACGAAATCAACATTCCCAACTCAACTTCAGATTTAAAAACCTTAAGTATTAAAGATGAAGTTACAATTCAAATGCTAACATTAGCCACTACCATTACAGCTACCAAGGAACAAGTAGAAAAAGAAGAAGAAACGCATACGATCAAGAAGTTAGCAAATGTAGCTGGGCATCTTCTTGGCAGTATTGTGGATTATGTAGTTATCAATGGCAAAAGCGCGGTTATTAATACTTCCACAGTTACCGGTAATGATACAAGACATCCTTTAATCATAAACGGCGTAGCTAAATTGATTCAAGGAGATGGTAATAAAATGGGTGCAGGATTAATTAATGACAATCCTCCAAGTCATACCCACCTCGAGGTTAACATGATTGATACAACCCGTCTTTGGGGTGAAGAAACTTTTGCCGTTGTGAGCAAGGCCTTTTCTGAGTTACGGGGTAGTGGCCTCGGATCCAATGTATTATTATCCTATAACTCTAAATTTTGTTTCCTATCCCATCCTGACATTCATGGCAACATCCATAAACCTATCCCAAACTCTCTTTCAACTCCCGCCCATTCAATCAAAGGACTAATGGATTGGGGAGTAGAATGCACATCAGCAATGCCAAAATTACGAGGACTGGTTATGTCTTTGGCAGGTGACCCTATAACGCTGGTCTTGGGTGACCTTCCTCAGGTAAGATATCTTAAAGAAGATGATGACGGCAACCATCAGTTCCAATGCCGATTAATGTTTCAATGTCCCAGGTCCAGAATTGATAATCTCATAGTGTTGGAGTTTAACGAGGCTCCTTAAACTATATGTTTTTTATTTCTAAAAAATTATGCCTGAGCCATGAAAATCAAAAAAAATGGCATCAGCCTCTGGTACGGGACGGAAGACGCTCCCGCGCCCAGGGGCATGGTATCGGTCGATAAGCCGATAGAGATCATGGTGGCCGTGAAACCGGCCGACCTGACCAACCAGGTTTTTATCTTTTTCATGGTAAACGACCAACCGCAGGAGCCGGTGGCGGCCAGTTTTTACCGGAACAATCAGCTCGGAAATGTACAGTATTTCCGGGCTGAATTGCCGCCGCTCAAGGCAGGCGACCAGGTCTATTACGGAGCGCTTTGCCATAGCCGGGGCCTTCAGGTTCCCAGGGCCGGTGACGAAGTGGAATTGCCGATGCTCATCCAGGGTGCGATGCCCCAGGAAATTAAACAAAACGGCAGTCAGGCACGCATTCTCCATCCTCAACCGCCACAACCAAAAGCCGAATCAGGCGCCCCCTATCTTCAAAATGGAAACCTCTCTTTAGAACCCGTTAATAAACCGGTTGTGACGTCTCCCAACGTCAATATGCATGAAAGGAAGTTGGCAAGGGCTGATATTCTGAAAAAAACACTTCCATCTGAAACGCACGGCCTGTTCGACCAGCACTACATTGAACAAGGCGGTAAATGGACCTTGTGCAGCAAATGCCTCAAAAAGGAACCCGAACTGGATAAACCGGCACGGAAAAGACTCCGGTTTACCCACCAACTGGCCAAATTATCGGGAGACAACGAACCCCTGATCGCCGTTTTCTACCAAACCACGCCGAAACTCCGCCTTCGGGAGGTCGCCCGGCAATTCAGCCGGCATAAAATATTGGAGGAAATCCGTAAAACCGGCGTTCCTGCAAGCGCAAAAGGGAAGGATGAGGAACGCCGCCTACACAGATACGCCGACAAAGTGGCCAACCGTTTGTACCAGGCCCGGCCCGGCGCCGTAGTGCACCGCATGCTGCACGATTCGGAGTTGTCTGCGGAAGACCACAATACCCGCCAGGGCGCTGCCAGGGTGCTGGACAACTTCCCGGCCTTCGATTTCAGGCGGCAGTCGGTTTATTTGCTCTTTGATCACCCGGACGCCTTTGCCGGGGTGCCCGACGAACACCGCCCGCAGGTGCAGGCGTACCTCAAGGTACTTCAGCACCTGATCCCGGTGAGCCCGAACGAACGGGTCCTGGCCGGCCTGATCGGGTCGGGATTCGGAACGGCCCATGATATCTACGAGATCCCCGCAAGCAATTTCATCCGGGATTACGCCCCGGCGCTCGGCGGCAAAAAATACGCCCGGGCCGTGCACGATCAGGCTCAACGCGTTTGCCAGCACCAGGAACACAAATGGTTTACCATGCGCGACCTGGCAGTCGGCCCATCTCCCCTGATGGCGGGCGGCGGCAAATCGCCCGAAGAGCGCAAGGAAATGATCCTGAAATACGCCCACGAACCGCATACCCGGCCCAAAAAAGGGAAAAAGAAAAAGCAGAAGCCACCCCCAGATCCTGCGGGTAATAAAACCGAACCGACCCCTCCGCAACTCAAAGCGCACGGGGTTGCCCGCCAATCCGGGCACAACGCAGAGGGCCGCCCCCACCCAGAACATAAAGGCCCCCCGGCTGCGAAAGGCCTAGCCAATCGGGATCACGGAGGCCCACATTCGCCGGCGCATCCTCCCGCCTCCAGACGCAGCGCCAAGCCGGCAAAGCCCAGGATCCGGCACGGGAAAAAGGCCAAAATGCCCATCAACTGGGAGGCCCTCTTCGGCAGCGAAGACCATTGCGAGGTCAAACACGCCGATTCGATTTTAGGGGGAGCGGCCTACCTGGGAGAGGTGTGCAATTTTTTGCGCAACAACAACCTGGACCCCGATGAAAAGGGCGCGCTGAAGATCCGCAAGAAATCCGGAGACATCAAAAACACGGCGCTGGAAAAGCTTTTCGCCCGCAGACCGGACCTGGCAGACCTGAAACTGACCGCGGAAAATACCGAAACCACCCTGCCCTACGTCGATCTGGTCAACGAGATCCTGGAATCCTACCTCGTTTACCTGGAAAAAAAGAAACGCCATCCGGGACTTCACAAGCATATTCCGGCCCACAATGTCAGGGGTGAATCCGACGCCCAGCTGCTGTCCGAGCCGCGGCACACCAATTACGATGCCTACCGGATCCTGAAGAAAATGGTCTACCCGGCCAATTTGCTGCCGTACAACGAGCCGGTGGACGCCGTCCGGCATTACCTGGAATACCTGGGTACGAGCCGTCACGAATTGCTGGATACCTTCAGAAAAAAGATCAAGGCCCGAAACCCGCGCAAAACCACCCGCCGCAGGGATATTGTCGACAAGTATGCTGAAATTTATGAAAAGACCGGGCGGGAAAGGGCCGTCGACGCTGAATACCTGAACCTGACGGAAGAGGAATACATCATTCTCACCAAAAACGCCTTTCAGCACAAGAACCTGCATTTGCTGCGAAATCCGGTTCATCCCGTCCGGGGAAGCGACGAAGGCCACCAGGAGCCTTCGCATCAACCGGCCGGGCAACCGGTACCTGCCCATGAACATCGCCTGATTCCCAAAGGCAAAAAGCGCAGAAAACTTCGGCCGGCTCACCGACCCGCCGGTCATAAAAAACAATACCGCAAGGACATCAAATCCAACCCGGTTTATGCCTTGTACGGTTTTGAGAACAAGGGCGACATGCGCCGTCACCTCAAATGGATTAAGCCGGACCCCGAATCCGGGCACGGCGACGGAACAGGATTTCTTGCGCGTACCGGGCTGACCTATAAAGAACTGGAGGAACTGCTGCAAACCCGGTTTGTCAACCCGAATATCCCGGGGGGCGAGGCCCTGGTGATGTATAACCAGGTAAAGGCCGTCTATCGCAATCTCGAAACCATGGTGGATCATGCAGCCGCCGACCACAAGGGCAAACATACCCAGGTTATCCTCTTTCTGCGGGAACACCTGAGGCAATCGGTCCACGACATTGAATGCTGGGTGAACCAGTATTTCCCGCGGATCGCCCGGATCATTGTGATCGGGGGGGATGACCTCGGCGATTCCTGCGATCTCGGCAAGATGAGGTTGCAACACCTGGACGGTTCGGATTTAAAAGATACCGAATACGGCAACATCAACCGGTTCCTGCGGCTTTGGCGCAAAACCGGCTGGCGGATGGACGAGCTGGATCAGGCCATTACGGGTGTCGGTAAATCCCCACGAAAAAAACAGCCGGCCGCTGCAAAGCCGGCCGAACGCCATGCTCTCACGGCGCCGCGCCTGACCAAAAAAGGCAAAATGAAACGCCGTCGCAGAGGACAGGAACCCCGACCCGACCCGCACTGCCCGCAAAATCTGTGTCCGGATTGCGATCCGCTGCCGGTATTGCACAATCCGTACCGAATCAAACCGGCTACGATCAAAAGGCTGGCCGCCCTAAAAAGATTGCAGGCCTTGACCGGGCAGGACCTGAACAAATTGCTGCTGCTTTGGCAGGATTTCAACCCCTCGGCGGAGCATTCCCTGTACCGGCGCCTTTTCCTGGATTACAATATTCTCGGCATCGACAAAGTATTTGCTGAAGACAAATACGGAAATCACCTGGCCAAAGTGACTCCGATCAGCAAACACCTGCCCGTATTGATGGCCGCCTTCCAGGTGAGCAGCGAACAACTCAGGATCGTACTTCGATATACCGGCTTGTCAAAAGCCCAGCTTACCCTCCACCATTTGTCGGTCGTCTACCGGCATATCTTGCTGGCAAAAACCCTGCATATCCGGATTGAAGACCTGCCGGAGACCCTGGAATTGCTTGCCCCTTTGGCCGACCCGTTCAAGAACCCGACGACCGCCGTCCGGTTTTTGTCCAACTACAACCGGGTGGTCGAATCCGGATTCAAGCCGTCAACCCTCAACTATATTGTCCGCGGAAAGGACAACCGGAAACGGCCGTTTAAACCTACGCCCAAGACCGTCCTGAACCTGGCCGTGTCCATCCAAAATGCATTGAAGGCGATAGATGTCGCACATCCCGACCTGACGGATGACGCCCAGGCTACCGACGAACTGGTAAGGTCCAAACTGGGGTTGTTTTTCAACCAGCAGACTTCTGCCCGAATCCTGTCGCTGTTGAACGGGACCTTTGTTTCGACAGATACTACACGGCGACAGATCACTAAAAAACTGGATCCTGTTCTGGCAAAATCGATCGAACAGTATTTCAAACAGTTGAAGGATCCCAAGAAAAACCCTGTCAACGAAACCACTCAAAACGGCGCACAACCGGCGGCTTCTGAAGATCCTGCCCGGTTCAGAAATTTTGGGGAAAGGGTGCAATTCAGGGAAGCCGCAGGCCTGCAGGTCACCGGCATACTGGGTGAAGAAGATATCGCCTTGTTTGATTCCATTCCGGGTATTGCCGAATATGGGGTGGCTATAAAAAAAATACTGACCCAGCCGGAAATCTTTCTCGAACAAACCCTTGGAACGGTGCTGGGGGAAAATATGAACGCGGCCAGGGAAATACTGCTTATGCCGGACTTGCCTGCCCGGGCAGCCGATGAAAATGGTAACGGAGTTTTTCCGGGCACCGCGCAAATAAAACGGGCCTGGTTCCTGAACATGTTCCTGCCCTATCTGCGCGATCAGCTTTCCCGGCGCGAAGTCGCCCAACTGATCTCTTCAGCCGTACGGCTTGAGCTGGATAATGCCAACCTTTTGCTGCATACGGTATTGACATCCCGAAGCGGAAAAACCGCTTACCAGTCCATAACCGAACTTCGGGAAATGGATGCCGAAACCGAGGAGAATCAGGGCCATTGGCAGGGCTTTATTTGTCCGCAACGGAGCGGAGTGTACCGGTTTATGCTCGAAGTGGAAAATTTCTCATCCGAGTTGACCCGAAATGCCGAATTCCGGATCAACGGCAAACCCCTTTGGTCGGGGCCGTTGTCTGACATGCCGGACGATGAAGGACTCATTTATTACCAAAGCAACCGGATACGGCTGAAAGCCGGAGAAGTATACCCGATTGAGCTATCCGATTTTGACCGGGTTCCCGGAACCGGCCAAATTACAGGCTTCTCTTGGAAATCGGGCGCCAGGCCGCAGGAAGCCGTTCCGGCTTCGGCCCTGTTCAGAGCTGTAGAGACCAAAAAATTTCGCAAGATATACGTCAGGTTGCAAAAGGCCGCCATGCTGGTCAATGAATTCAACCTGAATACCCGGGAACTGGAATTCCTGCATGAAAACCGGGCCGATTTTACCTATCTGAACTTCCGCGCATTAAGCCTGAAACAATGGTTCCGGCTTGAAGGCTACACCCGGCTTCGCAACCAGTTGCCGGCTGGCCCCGATTCCCTGCTGGAATTCCTGCGCTGGGCGCGCGATCCGGAGCGGGAAAAAGAAATGCCGCATGGTTTGGATCCGGGTAAACAAATCTTCAAATCCCTTGCAGGCCGGATCGGGAAGTTGATCAACCGGAACAGCAGGGAGATCCGAAGATTGCTGGCTGCCCGATTCTTCCCGTTTAACGTCCTTTTCTATTTTCGAGACGAAAAGAACCTGTTGAAAATCCTGGAAACGCTCAAGGTAGCGGACAAGATCGGGATCGATATCGGCAAACTGTACAAATGGGGGGATTCCGGCACAGGATTCGGACGAAACCTGAAGACGGCCCGCCAGATAAAAGCTGCACTGCGGGCGCGCTACAGCCGCAAAGAGTGGGAACAAGCCATCAAGCCGGTGCACGACAAATTGAGAGAGCATAGAAAGCAGGCCCTGGTCGGGTCCATGCTGGTACAGCCTGAACTCCGCAAATGGGGGGTGATCGACAAAAACAGCCTGTATGAATTTTTCCTGATCGATACGGAAATGGACCCTTGTATGGACACCTCACGGATTGTCCAGGCCATCGCTTCGGCCCAACTGTTCGTCCAAAGGTGCATGCTCGGTCTGGAAAAGGGCATACCGGCCAATCTGCTGGATCGTGAAAGGTGGGCATGGATGAACCGTTACCGGGTCTGGGAAGCCAACCGGAAGGTATTCCTTTATCCGGAAAACTGGATCGACCCCGTCCTAAGGGATGACAAAAGCCCCTTTTTCAAGGAACTGGAATCCGAGCTGATGCAAAACGACATCAGCGAAGAGAACGTAAAAAACGCTCTTATCAGCTATTTGCATAAGGTGGACGAGGTGGCCGACCTTCAGGTCGTTGGTCTATACCAGGAAGGAACCAGAAAGAACGGCAAATTGCATATATTCGGCAGAACCCGCAACGCACCCTATTTCTACTATTACCGGTATTACGATGCCGCTGAAAAAAACTGGCGTCCCTGGGAAAAAATGGAGGTGGACATAACCAGTTACGACGTGGAGGATGAGCACGGAAGGGTACTGCGAAACGGTTGTTACCTGATCCCGGTGGTGTGGAACAAGCGCCTGATGATCTTTTTCCCGCAATTCAACAGGAAGACCATCGAAAGCCAGACCAACAAGGGCAAAAAAATCAAAGACCTGGCCGACGAAAAAATAGAGCATGCCAAACCCATAGAATATTGGGAAATAAAAATGGCGTTCAGCGAATACAAAAAAGGAAAATGGACGCAAAAAGTATTGTCTTCCATTCCTGTTCACAGCATTTGGGAGGGAAGGGATAAAAATCCGCTCAATTTTGCTTTTTTATCGGAAATTGAAGGGTTCGCTCATCCCCATTATAGGGTGAAAGTTAAAAAATTACGTTCTTTGAAAAAAA
>CALMYQ010000021.1 GCA_937873655.1 uncultured Lewinella sp.
GAATCGAGGAATCGAGGAATCGAGGAATCGAGGAATCGAGGAATCGAGGAATCGAAATCAGTTCTTCGATTCCTCAGTTCCTCAAGTACTAATAAGCGACCACGCGCTGCCGGGCTACGCCCAGTCCTTCCACGCACAACTCCATTACGTCGCCGGGGCGCAGATAGCGCTGCGGATTCAGGCCCATACCCACTCCGAAGGGCGTACCGGTGGAAATGACATCCCCGGGCAGCAGGGTCATGAACTGGCTGATATAACTCACCAGAAAAGGCACTTTGAACACCAGGTCGGCGGTGCTGCTGTTCTGCATCAGTTCACCGTTGAGGGTGAGCCAGAGGGGCAGTTTGCCGGTGTCGGGAATTTCATCTGAGGTCACCAGATAAGGGCCCAACGGCGCAAAGGTATCGGCGCTTTTGCCCTTTACCCACTGCCCGGAACGCTCCAGTTGGAAAGCCCGTTCGCTGATATCGTTGTGCACGACATATCCTGCAACGTGATCCAGGGCTCCGGCCTCGTCAACATAAGAAGCTTTTTTGCCGATCACGACAGCCAGTTCCACTTCCCAGTCCGTTTTAACGCTGTTCTTCGGAATGATGACATCGTCAAACGGGCCGCAAATAGCGCTGGTGGCCTTGAAGAACAACACCGGCTCTTTCGGCAGTTCCATGCCGCTCTCTTTAGCATGCTGGGCATAGTTCAACCCCACGCAGATCAGCTTGGACGGGCGGGCGATAGGCGATCCCAGCCGCTCGCCGGTGTCAATCGGCGCGCAATCCTCCCGGTGGTTTTCAAGCCACTTCTTCAAGCCTTCCGGCCCGTTTTCCCCAAAGAACGCCTCGTCAAAGTCCGGTGTAAAAGCGCTTACATCCAGGCGCAGGCCGTTTTCCAGTTCTACGCCGGGCTTTTCCCCGCCGGCAGGGCCGAATCTCAGTAATTTCATGCTATGGATTTTAAGCCGGCTCCCCGGCAATCTTGCCTATTTTTCCCCACGCTCCACGAACAACCATTATCATTGCGAATCGAGGGTTAAAAATCCCGTAGGGATCAGAATCGGTTAAACGTGGTTCAGCATGCCGTAGGTATGCGATGTGATGGCCTCACATTGCGTACCTACGGCACGCCAAAAACGCCTGATTACCATCATGCTATCGACATTTTGTGCCTGACGGCACATTTATCGTGGATTCAATCCTTGATTCGCAATATCTATAATCAAAAAACAAACATAAACAACAATCTTTCCAATTCAAGTATTCAACTTCACAAATCCTCCGTCGATCGGATAATCCGTCCCGGTAATGAAGCCCGCTTCGTCCGAACAAAGGTACAAGGCCAGGGCGGCTACTTCTTCCGGTGTTCCCATGCGCCCGATCGGCTGGGTTTTGGACAATTTATCGAACATCTCACTTTCCCGGCCGGGATAATTCTTTGCCAGGAATCCGTCAACGAACGGCGTATGGATCCGAGCCGGCGAAATGCTGTTGCAGCGGATGCGGTCGGCAACATAATCCTTGGCCACGGAAAGGGTCATTGCCAACACCGCGCCCTTGGTCATGGAATAGGCAAACCGGTCGGCAATGCCCACCAGGCCGGCCACCGAGGCCATGTTCAGGATGACGCCGCCACCGTTGGCCTTCATATGCGGCAAACAGGCCTGCATGCAGTTGTACACGCCTTTGACATTGACGCGGTACAGTCGGTCCAGGTCTTCCGGCCCGGTTTTTTCCAGATTGCCGACGTGGGCGATCCCGGCGTTGTTCACCAGGATATCAATGGGGCCTTCCCCGGCGATACGGTCGATTGTTTCCTTTACGGCATCGGTATCCCCGACATCACCGGCATAAACCCGGGCCGAACCGCCCGCTTCAGTGATCGTTGCGGCCACCTGGCCGGCTTGTTCCGCATTGAAATCCAGGATGCAAACCTGGGCGCCGTTCCGGGCAAAGAGCCGGGCAATAGCCGCTCCGATGCCGCTGCCGCCGCCCGTAATGACCGCTTTTTTGTGTTCCAGTGTGAATGGCATGGTTTATCCTTCGCTCGTTTCTGTCCTGATCATCCGCACGCTGAAAACGGGGCCCGCCCGGTGCCCGACATGCGGCATAAACTTGATATTGACCCGGCGTTTCGACCGGGTAAGTTCCGGGGGAATGGGGTAGGTAACGGTGATGAACTGCCCGTCCGCTTTGCCCGAAATATTCTCAGTGGCAATGGTCTGGCCGTCCACCTGGATATCGAAAGTCTTGGAACCGGTAAAGCCGCCCCAATATTCAACAGCCAGCGCCATGGGGCCCTCCGGCAGGACGTTCATCTGGAATCCGAACCAGCCGCCGCGTTCGGCGCCCCGCATTTTCCGGTCCTGGAAATCCTGGGGAAAGGTTTTTTCACCTTCCAGCTTGTGGTTGCGTTCGGGCTGCATTTCGCCCATTTGCAGAAAGTCGAAGGTAAGGGCTTCCAGCCGTTTTTTCTCGGCCAGTTCGGCTTCGTAGGCCGCCTGCTTTTCGTCCCATTTCTGCTGATTGAAGATATCCCAGTATACCGAATACCGGCGCTCGTTGGTCTGATAGAACGGTTTGAGGACAACATCGCGGGGTTTGCCTACGCCTTCGGTTTTGAAGGTATTGGGTTCCCCCGCAACCGGTTTGAGCCAGACTTCGGGATTGCGGTCTTCCGTAAAGATATACGGCACATAATCCGGAGCGTGGGCATTGGGGTCGTCCTCGGGGCCCAGGTCGCCGGCCAGTACCAGCGGGCCGTACATGACCGCAATCCGGTCGGTATCATCGGGCATGGCCTCCAGCCGGAGCGTGAACGGGAATTTGACCGTCACCTTATCGCCGTCTTTCCAGTAGCGCCGGATGGCGATGAAACTGCCCGGCGCCTCGGTGATCTCCTGCACCTTGCCGTTGACCTGCACTTCGGCGCCCGAGGGGTCAACCCAATAGGGATAGCGTATGCGCAGAATGAGCCCCACCGGCTCCGGGGTCGAGAAGGTCAGCGTAGATCCCTGTTGCTCAGGGAAACGGGTATCCTGCCGGAGTTTCAGCCCTTTTTCCGGCCAGTCCAGCTCGGAGGCGATAAACTGGTCGACAAACAGTTCTTCGTCGTTGTGGTAATAGATGGCGCCGCCGTACTTGCTGTGGTTTTCCATCCCGGTGCCGATGCAGCAGGTAAACCACATCGGGTCCTGGTATTCCTTGCGGCCGCCCATTTCCAGGGAGAGGTTGTAGATCACCCGGCCGTCTTTGGGATTTTGAGAGGAAAGGATATGGTTGAACAGGGCCCGTTCGTAAAAATCGCCGATCTCGGCGCTGGCATTGAGCCTGAACAGGTGGTCGGACAACTTCAGCATGTTGTACACATTGCAGGTCTCGGTGGTTTCGTCGCTGAGGCGGTTGCGCAGCTTGTCGGGTTGTCCGAAATACTCGTGGTTGCCGTGCCCGCCGGTTACGTAGGAATGGTGGTGCACCACCCGGTCCCAGAAGAAAGTGGCCGCATCCAGGTCGTGCTGATCGGCGGTAAGTTCGTAGCGGCGTTCCAGGCCGATGAGTTTGGGGATCTGGGTATTGCCGTGTTTGTTTGGCAGGATGTCTTCGCCGTCTGCCAGGGGTTCCAGAATGGCCTTGTGCTGAAAAATGCGGGAAAGGCGCAGGTAGCGTTCATCGCCCGTATCGGCGTAGAGGTCGGCCAGGGTTTCATTGATGCCGCCATGTTCGCAGTTGAGCATATCCTGCACCTGTTCGTCGGTGAGCCTGCCGACGATGGTTTCGATCCAGTCGGCCAGTTTTCGGTTTACGATCAGGGCTTTCTGGTTGCCGCAGAGCCGGTAGGCGTCCCGGAGGCCGGCCATGGTTTTGTGCTCGTTGTACCAGGGCACCCAGATGCCGTTCAGGTCGAATCCCTGGGACTTTATATCGCCTTTGGCCACTTCTTCGGTCAGGACCTTTTTGCCGTTGGGAAAAGCGCCGATAAACCCGTCGCCGTCGGCTTCCTGACAGGCTGCCAGCTCATCGACGATATAATTGACCCGGTCGAGCATCCGCTGGTCGCCCGTGGTGCGGTACATCAGCGAGCAACCGCTCAGGTAATGCCCCAGGCTATGACCGGCGATGGTCTCATTCTCCCAGCCCGGATAATGCTCCGCTTTGGGTTCGAGGCCCGCAGCTTCCCGGAATTTGGCCAGCAAGCGGTCGGGCTCGTAATTGAGCAGCGATTGCAGGTTGAGGTCGGTAGCGTGTTTGAAGGGCCCGTCCAACAATTTGACCTGAGCAAGATCAAAGGGCAGCACCCGGAAGGTCACTTTTTCAGGACCTCCGGTTTGAACAAAATAAGCCTTGGGCGGGCTGCTTTGGCAAGCGGCAACCAAAAAGGGCACGAACGACAACAAGTAAATGGACCTGCAAGACATAGGCTTTCGGTTTCGGATGAACGGATAGCGCCCAAAGCTAAAAAAAATGAAGAAAAAACCCGGCTTTAAGAAATGTGCCGTGCAGGAATTTTCCTAGTTTTGAAAAATGCATCCTTATTTCAACCGTTCAATGGCCATAAAATGAATTTCCCGGAGCGCTCATCCTGCCGAATTCCCGCTGCTTTCCAGTCAAGATCACCATATCGGATGTTTTGGACCTGGGCCCTGACCATGGGCTGCAGCCCGGTTTTTACCCAGCAAATCCTGAACGGCAGTTTCGAAACCGTACAGGTGCAGTGCGGGTACAACCTGTCCAATGAAGATTTTTCGGATAAAATGCCTGATGTGGTCGGTTTCGGGGAGAAGAACGAACTGGATATTCTTCAGCAACAATGCAACTACGGTCCGGCGCAGAGCGGGCGGTATTTTGTCGCTTTGTACGGCAAGGAGGGCCTTACGGATGCACTGGGGCTCAGATTGTCGGCGCCGCTGGACCCGCAGCTGACCTATAAGGTGGAATTTTACGCCAAGATCGGAGAGATTGATGACCTGGCCTCCCGGCTGGCTGTCGGCGTGGGCACTACGGCTACGTCACACGGCGAATTGCTGTACACCACATCGGATCTCTACCGGGAATGGACCCGGTATGAGTTCCAGTTCAAGCCGCCGATTGCAGGGGCTTACCTTACTGTGTTGATCGAAACTGCCGGCGGCGCCTGGCTCTTCGTTGACAACTTTTCGCTGGTTTGCCCCAGGATCGGGTTGGGCCCCGACACCACTTATTGCGAAGTGCAAAATATCCTGCTTGAATCGAAGGACGAGTTCGATGCCTACCGGTGGAGCGACCAATCCACCGGGCGCAGCATCACCGTCAGTCAACCGGGGCTTTACTGGATGGAAGGCGTCACCGGAGGCTGCACGGTCAGGGATACGGTCAGGATTGCGGAGGACGAATTCAATTGCACCTGCAAGGTGTACCTTCCGACGGGCTTTTCCCCCAACGACGACGGCATCAACGATACCTGGACGCCGGTTTCCCCTTGTGAGTTGATGGATTATGAATTGCTGGTTTTTAACCGGTGGGGCGGCGTGGTGTTCCGGTCTCAAAACCCGGCTGAAGGTTGGAACGGCAGGGAATCTCCGGCAGGGACCTATCCATATCTGCTGCGATACCGGGTAGCGCACGGGGATTCCGGCGAGATGCGGGCCACAGGCGCGGTCAACCTGATCCGATAAGCGCCGAAGGAAACATGCATCGACTAATATGAAACAATAGTAGAGCGGCATGGCCGTTTTAAGCCCGACCTTTACGGCATTTCCCAGTCATCAAACTGATTAGATGAAGCACCGTTACATTCTTTTTTTTCTTTCCATCGCATTGACCTTTACAACGGTTTCCGGCCGGCAGACCATCGCCGAACAGCTCAAGACGGCTACCGGCAGGGAACGGGTCGATTTGTTGAACGCCGATGTGGAGCAACTCCGGTTTACAGACGCTGAAACAGCAAAAAAACGGGCCGAAGAAGCGCTCAAACTTAGCAAAAAGCTCAATTACCAACAGGGTATCGCCAAGAGCAGCCTGTATCTCGGGATCAAGGCGCGGGATGATAAGAGTTATCAAAAATCCGGTAATTACCTGGAAGAAGCCGCAGAAGCCGCCCAGGCCGCCGGAGACCGGAACCTGGAATTGACCGCATGGAAGGTGCTGGAGCAGGTTGCCCGCATAAAAGGCTGGAACAATTCCCTGGCAGAGGCCGAACTGCACATCAAAAAACTGGAAAACGGCATCGCGCTGGACGCCAAATCCGCCGAGTACGAACAATTGAAAACGGACTTCGACTCGAAGGAAGGCGCCCTCAACCGGTCAATGACCGAGAACCAGGCCATCCGCCGGACCCTGAACATGACCCGGGAAGAGATCCTGGTTCAGGAAGCCGAACTGGCCCGGATAGGCCAGCAAAAGGCCGAACTCGAAACCAAAGCTGCGCAACTGGAGGCCGAATCCGCCCGAAACGCACTGGAAGCCAGTGAAAAGGAAAAGGAGCTCCTGCAGATCAACGACCGCCTCAGGCGCCAGCGGTTGGTTCAGCTCGTACTGTTTATCGGGCTGGGCGCCGCCGTGATCATCATCTTCCTCCTTTACCGGTTTTACCGGTTGAAACGGATCCGGGCCGAAGAGAAGATCCAGGCCCAGCGCCAGCTCCTGCAACAGGAAAAAATGGCCACGCTCGGCCAGCTCACCGCCGGCATCGCCCATGAGATCAAAAACCCGCTCAACTTTGTCAATAACTTTGCCGAAGGTTCCTCGGAAATGGCGCAAGACCTGAAGGATGCGCTGAACAAAACAGGGTCCTCTCCCGGCGAACAGGAACTGGCCATGGAACTGGCCGAAGACCTCCGGCAAAACGCCGCCTACATCCTGCACCACGGCAAACGCGCCGACCGGATCATCAACAGCATGATGGAACACGCCCGCGGCGACCGGGGCGCCCCGCAGCAAGTGGACCTGAACCTGCTGGTGGAAGACTCCGTAAATTTGTCCTACCACGGTTACCGCGCCCTGCATCCTACCTTCAATATCGACCTTCAATTGAGCCTGGCACAGTCGCTGCCCAGGGCGGAAATCGTCCCGCAGGACCTGAGCCGGGTACTGCTCAACATCCTTAACAACGCCTGCTACGCCCTGCACCAGAAATTCAAGGAAAAAGGTGAGGCGTTCGCCCCTGTCCTGTCGGTTAAAACCGAAAGAACAGCCGATGATCTGGTCATCCGCATCCGCGACAACGGACCGGGAATCCCGGAGGCCATCCGCAATAAGGTGTTCAATCCCTTTTTCACGACCAAGCCTACCGGAGAAGGCAATGCGGGGCTCGGGCTGTCTATCAGTTATGACGTTGTGGTGCAGGGGATGAACGGGAAGATCGACTTCAAGAGTAAAGAAGGGGAGTTTACGGAGTTTGAGATCCGGGTACCTTTGGGGAAAGGGTGAGGATGATCCTACGGAATGAAGAGCATTAGAACTTGTTTGGATTTTCCCGGCGAGTTGAGATCGGGCACCACGCCGATAGCGCGGGGCAGCTACGGTGACCGCGAAGCAGAACCGAAGGCAATAATGCCAACACCGCTCAAAAAAAATTTGAAAATAAAGCTATTGTCATTATTTAATATTACATTTTTTCTGTTTTTCAAAAAAATATATTAAAAACTTGCGAAAATTTACTTATTTTATTTTTTTGAACTTATCTTTGATCCCGTTCATATAATTCAGTAACCAAACCTCTATCAGTTATGAAAAAACTAACCTTTCTGATCAGTTTGATCAGCCTCCTCTTTGTATTTTCCTGCCAAAAAGAATCTTCCGAACCGAACGGTTTTTCACTTGAAAAAGAACAACTAATTCAAAATTTTCTGCTGGAGTGGGGTAATTTATTTACTATTATTAACAATAAAGTGCATGCAGACTATAAGGAACCGGCCCCCCCTCTTAACTTGTCGGAAATAACGACGACGTTAGAACAGTCTGAAGATTTCAATTCAGTTTATAAAAAGTTAAAGGTACACTATACAAAATTAGAGCCTTTTCTTTCCCCTGAAGAGGTGCAGGACTTGATCTTGAATTATGTAAAAAAAGAAACTGACTCAACAACCGACAGGATAGTCGGTACTCCCTGCTATGACACCTATCAATTCGGGGCATTAATGGCATATAATGATTTAGGGTCGTGCATTATGGCGGCCATAGGTGATGATGACGGCGTAACGGACGTCCTTGCCTGCGGCGCCAATTATTTTTTCACCATGGCCATTTTAGATGCCCAGTTTAAAAGATG
Source organism: uncultured Lewinella sp. (assembly GCA_937873655.1). Taxonomy (GTDB): domain Bacteria; phylum Bacteroidota; class Bacteroidia; order Chitinophagales; family Saprospiraceae; genus JACJYC01. Next base: position 8,236 of record CALMYQ010000021.1, read on the forward strand.
TTTAGACTCCACCTACGGTGGGTAAGCTACCCCTATCCTTCCTGATTAAATCAACTCTTATTTCTAACCTTTAATTAAACCTGGAATCATGAAACCGAGATTTTTGATCTATTTGCCGATTCTGACATTTTGCTTTACCCTGTTTTTCCAGGGTTGTCAAAATGAGAAATTTTCTGAGGACCTTGCGGACCCGGAATTAATGCTGAAACAAATTGCAGCTGATCCTGATTACGGTGTTTACCATGAAGCTATAATGGCTGAAGGCATGGCTGTAGTACGCGGTGATTTTGACCTGGAAACTTTAGGGGATTTCTTTAAAAATAATAAATCAAACCTATCGATTTGTGAAATTCCGGATGATGCGCTTAGCGGTATCCGAGGCGGTTTGGCCTACAAACAAAGCAGGTGCAAGACGGCGGAATTAAGAAAAATACTTGTAGCCAAATACCCATCATACGGAAACCTGACCAGGGATGAGTACGGTAAAATCGATGATTACTTCAATCAATACCAACAACACCCTGACTATGCGCAGGAAATTCTGGCTATTCAAAACAAAAAAAGGAATAAAAAATAATCCTTATGAAGAATTTCGCTAAATCAAGTCTGTTTTTTTTGGTGATGGCAGCAGCATTTCCAAGCTGGAAACTGATAACCTGTTACGACGTTTTTAACGACGCTGTTTATGCCGCCAATCACGTTTATGTACAGGATAAGGAATATTGCGAAGGATGGGGTATAGTTAACAATGAGTATTGCATAAAAGAGGCTAATTTGGTTTTCGGCCAGGCCATTGACCAGGCGGCAGAAGCATACTACGCTTGTCTGGAAAATTAAAAAACAAGGCAGCATGTCCGGATAATTACTTATTCCGGGCATGCTGCAAACGCCTATCAAACATAAATTAAATCATGAAAATTGCGAAAATAAACTTGTTTGCCATCCCGCTCTTTCTGTCGGTCGTTTTCTGCAATCAACTATCCGGTCAAAATTCCCTGAGCCAGGATTTGATCCGAAAAATCGCAAATGACAGTTTGTATCACCAGTTGAGCAAGGTCAAACTAGATCTGGGGCTTGCCATGATGAGGGATGAATTCGATGCGCAGGCCGCCGTCGCTTTTCTGGGCCAATTGGAAAAACCCTATGCCATTTGTGATCTGCCGGACGAACAATTTGCGGCTATCCGCGGCGGGCTGATATTCAAAAAAATCGACTGTGCCCGGGCCGTTGCTTTCCGGAACCTGATCGAGCGTTACCCTGAATATGCCGAATCCACCCGCGCCGACCGATTGGCCATGTACGAAATCTATTTGCAGCATCACCCGATGACCGAATTCAACCGCGAACTAACCGCCGTTATGCAGGAAAGAAATAAAACCGGCAATTAAGGCCTGGGCCTCCATCTGTCACAGGCGTTATGGAGGCTGCAGATCCACAAAAATCCATAAATCGACAGATCAGCGTATCCACAGATCAACAGGATTACCCCGCGGATAAGGGCCCGGTTTCACCAATGGCTTCATAGGGGAAGAGGAAACCCTGGTCAGTTCTTCCGGTATTCGGTAGGCTTTTGGCCGAATTCCTCGGCAAAGGTCTTGGAAAAATATTTAGGGTCGTGGAATCCCACTTCATAAGCGACCTGTGAGATATTCAGATCGGTGGTCTCCAGTAGTTCCTTGGCCTTGTGCAACCGGATGGAGCGCATGAAGTGGGTGGTGGATTTCCCCGTCAGGGCCTTGATCTTCTTGTGCAGTTGGGAGCGGCTCATGCCGATGGCGTGACACAACTGCGGGGTAGCAAAATCCTCGTCGTCGAGGTGGGCCTCTACGGCGCTCCTGACCCGGATGATGAAACTGTCCTCGTATTGCGCCGCTTCCGGCCCGTCGCCATCCAGGCCGGACAGCGCACTGTACCTGTCCTGCAATTGACGCCGCAATTCCAGCAATTTGGTCAGGTGTGTCAGCAATTCCTTTTTGTCAAAGGGTTTGGCCAGGTAGGCGTCGGCTCCCCGTTCCAGACCGGCGATGCGCGATTCCACATCGGCTTTGGCGGTCAGCAATACGATCGGGATATGGCTGGTGCGCTGGTCGGTTTTCAGGGTTTCGCACAGCTCAAGGCCGTCTTTTTCCGGCATCATCACATCACTGATGATGACATCCGGAATGTCTTCCAGCGCTTTTTCGATGCCTTCCCTGCCGTTGGCGGCCAGCAGCACCCTGTAATCCTGCTCCAGACAGGAGACCAGGTATTGCTGCACATCCGGATTGTCCTCCACTATGAGCAGCGTAGGGGCATCTTCCTCTTTTTCCCCGGCGAGTGAAGGGCCGCTATCCGCCGTTTCAACAATTCCAGGTATAAAATCGGCAACCTGGGCAAGCACATCTTTATCCGTCGTGAGGGCAGATTGCCGGATGGGTATCGTTACATAAAAGGAACAACCGACCTCCTCGTTTTCGGCCCGGACATCGCCGCCCATCAGCCTGACCAGTTCCCGGGTCAGGGCCAGCCCGACGCCGGTGGAATTGGCCCGGCGGATCCCGTCCTTGGGATCAGCCTGGAAGAATTGGTCAAAAATATACGGCAACTGGTCTTCGGGGATCCCGGCGCCGCTGTCTTTTACGCGAAGGTTCAGCAGGTCGCCGGACCGATCCACTTCAAATTCGATGTGGCCGCCCTCCGGCGTGTATTTGACGGCGTTGGACAACAGGTTGGAAACAACGCTGAGCAACCTGTCCGGATCGTAATCCATCACCAATTCGCGGATCTCGCTCTGAAAGTTCAGGCGGATGCCTTTGCTTTCTGCAAACGACTGGAAGGATTCGGCGACATACCGGAGAAAATGCATGACATCGGACTGCACCGGCCGGAGTTCCAGTTTGCCGGATTCCAGTTTCCGGAGGTCCAGGATCTGGTCGACGAGAACCAGCAGGTTGTCGCTGTTGCGCCGGATCATTTGCAGACCCTTTGAGAACCATTTTTCCGGATTTTCCACCACTTGGCCGGCCATTCCGCTGATGATGGTGAGCGGGGTGCGGAGCTCATGGGAGATGTTGGTAAAAAAACGGGACTTGAGCTCGTCGAGTTCCTGCAGGTGTTCGTTCTTTTCCTCCAGTTCGCGGGCTTTTTCCGCCTGGCGCAGGGTATTCAGTTCGTTCAGCGTCTTGTTGATGGTAATTTCCAGGTCTTCAAAATCGATGGGTTTGTTGACAAAGTCAAAAGCGCCCAGGTTCATGGCGGCCCGGATATTCTTCATATCGCCGTAGGCGGAGACCATGACCGTTTTGCTGGTAGAAGCCGGAATGAGGTCCCTGAGTTTGGACAAAAAGGTCAGCCCGTCCATTTTCGGCATGTTGATATCGCAGAGCACGACATCGATATCTTTCCGTTCCGCGAGGATATCGAGGGCTTCCGCTCCGTTGCGGGCGAAGATGAATTCATAGGCTTTATCCCTGATCTGCCGGCGAAAGCGCTGAAGGATCAGGGGTTCGAAATGTTCCTCGTCGTCAACGACCAAAATTTTTGCGGGCATGGATATTCGGAAAGTCTTCGGTTCAAAAGTACGGAAAAAAAGGGGGAAAGGATTTGATGCCTCGCAAATTAAATTGACAAAAGCCATTATCTGTCTCTGATGCCGGACGTTCGTTGTCAATTCAAATGGGATGGTTCCGGAATTTCCGCGCCTTGCACAGTTAGTATTTTCGCGGTCCTAAAACACCGCAATCTTCCGCACCACCTGCCGCTCCCCGAAATCCGCCCGCACCAGGTAGATGCCCGGCGGCCACCCGGCAAGGCTGATCTCGGCTCCGGTACGCCCCGCCAGGACGTCGGAAGCCAGATGGGCCTTTTCGCGCCCGGCAAGGTCGAATACCCGGATATCGGACGGTGGGTGGGCGGGGGAAAAACGGATATTGAAATACCTGGATGCCGGGTTCGGAAAAACAGAAATGTCCCCCGCTGTTGCTGCATCCTCAGTACCTGAGGGCTCGCAGGGCGCAAACGGCCCGTTGCGGTAATGCGGTAAATTGGGAATGGTGTTGAAATTGAAAGCCGGCAAGGCAAGCCCGTGCTGTTCCAGATCACAGGCCGTTCCCTTCAGGTCGGGGTGATGGATGACGTGCAGGCTCCTGTGGCTGCTGGTACTGGAAATGTAGATCTTGCCGTCAGGAGCGAGGGCCGACTTATAAAAAATGGTGGCATAGGGGTTGAAGAACCCGTCCCAGACCGCGATCAGGGTTTGGGAGGCAGGGATGTCATCCGCCCAGAGGTCGAATTGGTATACCTTGTATTTCATGTCGGCATACAAAAACCTGGAATTGGGGGAGACGGCAGCGCCGGCCACATGGGAGGTATCGTTCGGAAAATCGACGGAGATCGCATTGGAAAGGCTGCCGGTACAATTGTCAAAATTGTAAATATTCAAACCATTCCAGGCATTAAACCGGATATACCGGGTTGCATCCGGCGAAAAAACAGCCTGCCCTTGCCAATCCAGATCGCTCCAAACCCTCCCTTCGCATCTTTTCAGGGGTGGCTGCACCCCCTCAGGCGTGATCAGGATGAGGTAATAACAATTGGAATGGGACTCGGGCACGATGACCCACCAGTCCCGGCCGTTGGCGTGGCGACAGGCCTGAATATTGGCCCTGGCCAGCGTATCCGCCACCGCCACCTGGTTTTTGGCCACCACCGCCCCCAGGCCGCCCGCCTGGGTCATATCGATCACCTGGTAGTACAGGTGCAGGGGTGCAAGTTCAAGGTATTGCTCTGACACCGGCGTTGTATAAGGATCCCATAGGTAGGCCCATTCAAAATCCAGGGTGAACACATAAAAAAGGTGGTCGCTGCCCGGCACGGCAATAGCACCTTGAGAAAGGGGATTCCCTCCTTTATCGCACCAGGCGTCATACAGGATCCCCGGGCTGATGGTGTCACCGTTGGCCATGATCTTGTGCTCAGCATTGACAATATAACAACCGTTGGTATAGAACAACAGGTTGCCAAGGGAATCCGACATGCTGCTGTTGGAGCCCTCCATGTGAAATTTTTCAACCGTCTCTACCATACTGATGTGGAGGGTCTCATTTTCAAAATTCATTTTGATAGCATCGCCCCCGGGGACAAGGTAAGAAGTATCGTACCCGATTATCCAGTTGTAATCCTGTTTATTTTGTCCAAAAAGAGCCGGGCAGAAATGTAACAAAACCAGCATTATCGAAAATTGTACAGGATTCATTCTCTTAAAATTTAGGTAAACAAACGCAAGCCCGGGATTATTTCCATTGATAATGAGCCTGTCAGCGTATACATTGTTTATCGAACCACCAATTTATGCACCGTCATTTTCCCGTTCGTCCGCTTTACTTTCAGCAGGTATATTCCGGCCGGAAGCCGATCGGGCAGATTGAACCGCTCGTTTTCACCGGCTATTTGAAAGGCATAAACCTTTTGTCCGGTCAGATCGTACAATTCGAGGTTTTGACCCACAGTTCCCTCCGGCAAATCCAGCTCGAAATGATCCCGGGCCGGGTTGGGGAAGACGTTGACAGTCGCCTCCACCGGGGCGTTTTCCGGATGATGACCTAATGATACGGCGGAATCCGCTTCTTTTACCCCTTTGCCTTTTATGCACCCTGGAAGCATGCCCCGGGCCATGCCGCTCGCCGCCCCGCCGGTCTCTTCCGGTTCTTCCGCAATCCATTCCAACTGCGATAGCTGGCCGGCAGTCAGGGTGTCGTTCTGATAGATGGTTGACTCCAGAAAAATCCGGTTGACCTCTTTTTCGTTGACCTCCCAAACCGCGCTCGCCTGGGTTTGCTCATTGAGTTGGAGGGCCTGTACAAGTACCGATTTCACCTGCTGGCGATAATCGGTTTCCAGCGCCTGGTACTCGCCCTGTAGGGCTTGCAGGTCGTTCAACAGGGCGTATTTGTCCTGGGCGTATTGCTCAAAGATCTGCGGGTCGGCAGTTGTTTGCAGCAGACTGTCCGTTACTTGCAGCGCCAGATAGAGGTTTTCCATTTCTGCCCCGATAAACCCGGCTTCCAGTTGCAGGTTGGGCCCAGCTGCAACCGCTTCCTCCACTTTGGCTGCAACCGCATGAAGGCGGCCGACAGGCGCATTTTCCTTAACGGTCATGAACCCAGGAAACCCCGGGTGGCTGTTTTTTAGGTCAGGATTCTTATCCAGTTTCCGGTACAAGGTCCGCTCCAGCAAATACGCCATAGCGGGGCTTTCGGGCGGCGATGGAAACTGCCCCAGGGCCAGTTTTTCGTCCAGCTCGCTGATGGGCGCCGGGGTTTGGACAGCGCAGGTTTCTTTTGGGGTACCCGGCAATTGCTCAAAAAGCCCATCGTTCCCGTCCGGAACAATATTCTCGGGGTAATATTCCGAGAAATAGGCATATTTGTTTTCGGCTTCGTTCCAGATGGATTGGGGCGTATGCACCGTAAATTTGTTAATATCCGTAAAGCTAAACGTCTGACAACGGGCTTGCGGGTTTGCACGGACATATTCAAGCCCGAACGGCGTAACCTTTTTTACAGGCAGCCATTTATTCCCATTGTGTTCCTGGGCGCTGATGACAGAAAGCGGAAATATATCCACGCCCGTCTCCATTCCATTTATTTCGTTGGCCACCAACTGCATATCCGAATCAGCGCCGATAAATTGAAATGCCGTGCCCGTTTCCTGCCTAATCCTGTTTGAGCAGATGACCAGATTGGGTGTACGAAATATTCTCACACAGATATCCAGGTTTTGCCCTCCGCCCAGGCCGTTAAAATCGTTGTCACTAATTTCATTTCCCGTCCCTCCCAGGTTGGCTGAAAAAAGAATGCCGCCTCCAAAAGGGCCGTAAGCTGTGAAATGATTACTCCCGTAAATTCCCAGGTTATGCTTGGCGCCGTCCCTGATCATGATTCCGTAGGGGCGTTCGGCTTCAGGTGGCGATCCGGAAAAAGGCCATAGACTAGCCGAAAAATTGTTATTGTAAATATCCACCTCACTGGTCTCCGGGAAGGCGCCGTCTATCAAAATCCCGCAGGAATTCCGCGCCCGAACGCCATACCCGCCGTCGGCGACCGCTATTTTGGTGCCGGCGCCTATTCTGCCGCCTCGCAGATGCAAGCCGTACAGCCGATTATCCGTTTGGTCAAATGCCCCGTCTACGCCCAACGAAAGGAAAATATCGGCCTTTATTCCTGTCGCTCCGATATAAACTCCCTTTCGGATGACCTCAGATTCCGGCAGTGCGGTATCAAACGAAATCAGGGAAGATTCTGCCCGCACGTTCTGGGCCAGTACAATATGAATCCCTTTCTCATGGCAATTTTCAAACCGTGAATTTGTTAGCCGCAGGTTTCCTTTTTCAAGGAAGATGCCGTCTTTCCGGATGTTGTTGAATCTGCCCTGGGAAACGGCCACGGAGGTAAAATCGCCGGAGACATGAACACCGTATTCAAGATCCTTAAAAACATTCTGTTCATTCAATGCCAATTGATTGGCTACTACCGGGGCGTTTCTGGATTGCAATCCGGCGAAGGAGATCTCATCGACCGTCCCGTTTAACGGCGCATCGCAACTGAAAGTATTGCCCTTGAATTTCAGCAGAACGGGCGGAAACGGGGAAAAGGTAAATGGATCGTTGGAAAAAGCCGGGATTTCCAGCAATACTCCCACTCTGTTGCGATTGAAAATGGTATTTTCCAGCTCAAGGGAAGTATTCTGTTCATTAACCGATCGTAAAGCTGTTTCGGCGTCCTCTATCCGGGTATTGTTCCGGGTGCGGACCTTTGAAAAAGCATTCATAATGATCCCTTCCCAAAGGCCGGAACAGGCAAAAAGCTTTGAATTGTCAAGGGTGAGGGTCGCAACAGAGGAAAGAATAATTTGGGCGCCGGGCGCAATTTTTATTGTTTTGCCGGTGATATCAAAATCCTCTTCGATGGTGAAATCACCTGTGATAAAGATATTTTGAGCCGGGAATGACGTCCATTGCCCTGTTCCCGGAAACGGCGTACCTGCTCCAACGGTCAGGGTAAAATTCAGGTTGCCGTACATTTCGCACAGGGTGGTTTCAGGCGGGCCGGTAAATACAGGCGGCTCCTGAGGGCAGTAGTGGGAGTCGGGAACTTGCGCCCAACTTTTGGTTCCAGCCAAAAAAGCAAGCGAAAAAATCAGGACGGCAATCCCGTGCGGGGGGGGGGTAAAAATCTTCATAAATTCAGGATTCAGAAGTGAAGTAATTGAATAACCATTGCAATATATTCAATAATTTCGGATCGCGCAATATTCAAACCATTATTCTACCTTTGTAAACAGGCGGTCATTCTTAACGCACGCCGGATGCCGCAAAATGCCTATCTTGCCCCAAACCAGAGCTGTTATGAAAAAACCGACTTCCAAAAACCTGGCGGCGCCTGCAGTTGTATTCCTGCTCGCAGCGTTTTTCCATCCTTCCGCCGCACAAACGCCCTACCAGCCTGCAGCGCTCACCGCTGAGGACTATGCGCGCGGAGAACAGGCGCTTTCCGCGCATACTTCTTCCCTCGTTTTTTACGATGATGTGCGCCCAAACTGGATGAACGACGGCCGCTTCTGGTACCGGAACACCACCCCGGACGGCGCCGAATTCATACTCGTAGACCCCGTCAAAAAACTCAAATCCCCGGCATTCGACCACAAAAAACTGGCGGCCGCCCTGTCTGAAGCCGCCGGGGTGAACTACGAGGCAGCCGATCTGCCTTTTTCTAGGTTCGACTGGTCAGCCGACGGGCAATCCATCACCTTCACCGCCGGGCGGAAGCAATATGCCTATAACCTGCGAACGGGTAAATGCACCGCCGGCAAAGCTGCCGAACGCCCCGACTGGAATTCCATCACTTCGCCCGACGGGAAAAAAGCCGTCTTTATCCGGGAATATAACCTGTGGGTGCGCGACCTGGCTACCGGGCAAGAAACCCAGCTGACCACCGACGGGATCGAAGACTTCGGCTACGCCACCAACAACGCCGGTTGGACCAAGAGCGACCGGCCCATCGTGCTCTGGTCACCCGATTCCAAAAAGATCGCTACCTTCCAGCACGACGGCCGCGGGGTCGGTGAAATGTATATGGTGAGTACCAACGTGGGCCACCCCCAGCTGGAAGCCTGGAAATACCCGCTGCCCGGCGACAGCCTGATCTTTCGCATCTCCAGGGTGGTCATCAACCTCGACGGTCCGAAGGTCGTCCGCCTGCAAATGCCGCCCGACCCGCACCGCTCCTCCATCACCGACCATATCGCCACCCGCGAGGGGTTTGCCGATGTGGAATGGAGCGCCGATAGCAAACAACTGGCCTTCCTGTCCAATTCGCGCAACCACCAGGTCGCTACCCTCCGCATCGCAAATTCAGAAACCGGCGCCGTACGGACCATCCTGGAAGAAAAGGTGGAGACCTTCTTCGAATCGGGCATGGGCAAGATCAACTGGCATATCCTGCCGGAGACCAATGAGGTGATCTGGTACTCACAGCGATCCGATTGGGGGCATCTCTATCTATACGACCTGACGACCGGCGCACTGAAAAGCGCGCTGACCAAAGGCGACTGGAATGTAACCCAGCTGCTCCACATCGATAAAAAGAACAGGGTCCTGTATTTCCTGGGCGTCGGCAGAGAATTCAATGACCCGTATTACCAGTACTTCTACAGCGTGAAAATGGACGGTTCGAACCCCAATCTGCTGACCCCGGAGTACGCCAACCACGAGATCAGCCTATCACCGGACGGTATGTATTTTGTCGACAGCTATTCGACGCCTGTTAAGCCGCCTGTGACCGTGCTCCGCGACAACAAGGGGGACGAATTGCTGCAACTGGAAAAGGCCGATATCTCAAAACTCGAGGCAATCGGTTGGAAGCCGCCGATGCCGATCACCGTAAAAGCCCGCGACGGAGAAACCGACCTTTACGGGTTGCTGTTCCAGCCGGCTAATTTCGATCCCAATAAAAAATACCCGATTATCAACTATATTTACCCCGGCCCGCAGACCGGCAGCGTCGGCAGCCGCAGTTTCTCAGCCGGCCGGCGCGACAACCAGGCCATTGCCAACCTGGGGTTCATTGTTGTGGCCATCGACGCTTTGGGCACCCCTTACCGGTCCAAGTCGTTCCATGCCGCCTACTACGGCAATATGGGCGACAACGGCCTGCCCGATCAGATCACCGGAATGCAGCAACTAGCCGAACGCTATCCCTGGATCGATATCGACCGGGCCGGCATTTACGGACATTCCGGCGGCGGGTTCGCCTCTACCGATGCCATCCTCCGCTATCCCGATTTCTTCAAAGTAGCGGTGAGCGGCGCCGGCAACCACGACAACCGCAACTACGAGGATGACTGGGGCGAAAAATGGCAGGGCCTGCTCGAGACCAATCCGGACGGGACGACCAATTACGACAACCAGGCCAACCAGTTGCTCGTGGACAACCTGAAAGGGAAATTAATGCTGGCCCACGGTACCATGGACGGCAATGTGCCCGTTTACAATACACTGCTGGTGGCCGACAAGCTCATTGCCGCCAATAAGGATTTTGACCTTGTCCTGTTCCCCAATCGCAGCCACGGCTTCGGCAACGAACCCTATATGCTGCGCAAGCGGTGGGACTATTTTGTAAAAAACCTGCTGGGCGCCGAACCGCCCAGGGAATATCAATTCAACCTGAACCCGGTGAGACCTTAAATTTATTTCTTTGATGCAAAAGATCATCTCCTATAACCTCAACGGCATTCGCGCCGCTATGAACAAAAGCCTGCTCGACTGGGCCAAAACCCAGAACGCGGATGTCCTCTGCTTCCAGGAAACCAAGGCCCAGCCCGACCAGCTGGACCTCGGAGTTTTCGACGAAATGGGATACCGCCACAACTGGCATTCGGCCCAGAAAAAGGGCTACAGCGGGGTGGCTACGTTCTCCCGGCGGGAGCCCGACCTCGTGGAAGCCGGCTGCGGCATGGCCAAATACGACGACGAGGGCCGGATCCTGCGCACCGATTTCGGCGACTGGACCCTGCTCAACTGTTACTTCCCCTCCGGCACTTCCGGCGAGGACCGGCAGGCGTTCAAAATGGTGTTCCTCGACGACTTCTTTGAATGGGTTAAGGAATTGCGTGCCAAACGCCCGAAACTCATCATCGTCGGGGATTACAACATCGCCCATACAGAAAAGGATATCCACGATCCGAAAGGCAACAAGAATTCCTCCGGTTTTTTACCCGAGGAACGCGAATGGCTGACCAAATGGTTCAACAGCGGATTTACGGACGCTTTCCGGGCCCTGAATCCCGACAAAGTGGAATACAGCTGGTGGAGCTTCCGCTTCAACGCGCGGCAGAATAACAAAGGCTGGCGGATCGACTACCAGTCGGTGACCGACAACATCGCCGACCGGTTGCGCAGTTCGGGGCATTACAACGACGCCCACCACTCCGACCATTGCCCGGTATTCGTAGAGATCGATCTTTGATGCATAACCCTGACCAGCATGGCTGACACATTCATATTGCGCCCCCACGCCGAAGAAACCTACGCGGCGGAACTGAAAGCCCTGGCTGCGAACGATCCGCACCCCAGGCCGTTCAACTGGCAGTTGTCGCCATGGGCCGTTGTGACCTATCTCATGGGCGGCAAGCTGAAGGACGGAACGGAGATAGAACCCAAATACTTCGGCAAGCGGCGGTTGATCGAAGTGGCGGTCGCTACGCTGCTCACCGACCGGTCTTTGCTGCTCGTGGGTGTCCCCGGGACGGCAAAAACCTGGGTTTCCGAGCACCTGGCAGCAGCCATTTGCGGCGACTCAACGTTGTTGGTGCAGGGCACCGCCGGATTGAGCGAGGAAGCCATCCGCTACGGCTGGAACTACGCCAAACTGATCGCTGAAGGGCCTTCCGAGCAGGCGCTTGTGGCCAGCCCGGTGATGAAAGGGATGCGCGAAGGCAAGATCGTGCGGGTGGAAGAGCTTACCCGCCTGCTTTCTGATGTGCAGGACGCCCTGATCACGGTGCTTTCGGAAAAAACGCTCCCGGTACCTGAATTGAACCAGGAGGTCCAGGCCACACGCGGTTTCAACCTAATCGCTACGGCCAACGACCGGGATAAAGGCGTAAACGAGTTGTCGAGCGCCCTCAGGCGGCGTTTCAATACCGTGCAGATGCCGCTGCCCGAATCCATGGAGGAAGAGGTCGGGATCGTGCAGAACCGGATCGCCAGGCTGGGCAAGGCGCTGGAATTGCCGGAAGAGTCGGCGCCGGTCAAAGAGATCCAGCGGCTGGTGACCATCTTCCGTGAACTGAGGAGCGGGAAGACGGCCGACGGAAAAACCCGCCTGAAAAGCCCGACCGCTACCCTGAGTACGGCCGAGGCCATTTCGGTGGTGCAAAACGGGCAGGCCCTGGCCGCGCATTTCGGCGACGGCGTGATGAAGGCGCGGGACATGGCGGCCAGCATAACGGGCGCCGTCATCAAGGATCCGGTCCAGGATAAAACAGCCTGGGAGGAATACCTTCAGATCGTTGTGAGAGAACGAAACGGCTGGCAGGATCTTTACGAGGCCTGCCAGGAATTGATATAGACTGCCTATTACCCGGTCGGATTATAATGCAGTTGAAAACAGGGAGAGGCGTATGAAAAGGGCAGTATTTTTGTTACTGGTATTTTTTGGATTGCTGAAGGGCATAGCGGCCCAGTCGGGATTGGTGTATATTGACCAGATCAGCATCGAGGGCAACCGGAGGACCCGCGACGCCATTATTCTGCGGGAATTGAAATTCCACGAAGGAGACAGCATCGCCCTTTCCGAACTGGACGATGTATTGCTCGAAAGCGAATCCCTGGTGATGAATACCGGCCTGTTCTCCAAGGCAAATATCTCCTTCAAATCCTGGGAAAGCGCCACCAACAAGGTTCATATCGTCATTTCCGTCAACGAAACCTGGTATATCTATCCGGTTCCGGTTTTCGAACTGGCCGACCGGAATTTCAATGTCTGGTGGACTGACCAGAAGCGCTCCCTCGACCGGGTCAATTTCGGCATCGAATTCACGCACCTGAATTTTTCCGGGCAAAAAGACCGCCTCAAGCTGACCGCCAAATACGGTTATACCCGGTCGTACGCCCTGAAATACACCTTGCCTTATATCAATCAGCGGCAAACCCTGGGGATCGAAACCGAGGTGTCCTATTCCCGCAACCGGGAATTGAACTACGCCACCGTCGGCAACAAGCAGCTCTTTTACAAGGACCCGGACAATGACTGGTTGTACCAGCGTTTCCGCTCGGAGGCGGCGATCACTTACCGCCCGGGGTACCACCTTTTTCATACCTTGCGCCTCCGCTATCAGCAGAACGCCATCGACGAGATCGTCGCCAAGGAGCTGAATCCGGATTTTTTCCTGGAGGGCAAACTGCTGCAACGTTTTTTTACGCTCAGCTACCGGTTTGCCTACGACATGCGGGACGTGACCGCCTATCCGCTCAAAGGGGCCTTTTTTGCCGGCCGCGTTGAAAAGGACGGCCTGGGCATTTTCAAGGACAGGGACGCCCTGACGATCGAGACGGTTTTCAACAAGTATTTTCCCTTGAGCGAAAAATGGAGCGCCGGCCTGCTGACCTCCGCCAAATATTCCTTTATCCGCGACAAGCAGCCGTTCACGGATTACCGGGCGCTGGGTTTTTCCTACAATACGCTGTACGGTTATGAGCTCTACCTTGTTGACGGCCTCGACATGGGGATCGCCCGCACCTTCCTGCGGTACCGCTTGCTGCAAAACGAGTTGAAACTCGGTAAGCTTATGCCGCTGGAGTCGTTCCGGTCGGTGCCCATCCGGTTGTACCTCAGCATGAACGGGGGCTGGGCCTATGCCAACGACCCCTATACCGGCCGGGACAACAGCTTCGCCAACCGCCCGCTCTGGGGATGGGGGCCCGGGCTGGATGTCATATTATTTTACAACATGGTCTTCCAAATCCAGTACAGCATTAACCATTTGTCGGAAAAAGGGATATTTTTACGATTGAATACCAATATTTAAGAGCTTGTTTGGATTTTGGTCGCTATGTCGAAAATGATCAATTTTTCGCTTAGGCAAGGCGCAGGTTCGGGACCATAGCCTAAGCTATGAAGCCCGGTTCTGCAACGCTGCATAAGCGGAAAAGTGACATTTGCAGACCAGTTACTAAAGTCCAAACAAGCTCTAAACGCCGGTTTCGAATAACCTGCGCCTAACCCTCCCTGATCCATGCAAGTAGTCGTTTTCGGGAAAGAAGCCAAGGAAAGGGATATTCCCCATATCCAGCAATTGTTCGACTCGCTCCATGCGGACGGCATCAACACCTACGTATACACCGATTACCTGACGCAGATCAAGGGCAAGGTCAAATTTTCGCGCGACGTAGGCGTATTTGAAGGATACCTGGATTTCAGCGTCAAAAAATTCGATTTTGTGATCACGCTGGGCGGCGACGGCACCATTCTGGAGGCGGTCACCCATATCCGCAACAGCGGGGTCCCGATCGTGGGGATCAACCTGGGCCGGCTGGGTTTTCTTTCCAGCATTGAGAAAAAACGGATCCCGGAAGCGGTCTCGCTGCTGCAACGGGGCATGTTCAATCTGGAAGAGCGCCAATTGATCCGGGTGGACAGCAACCTGCCGCTGTTCGGGGAGATCCCGTTCGGACTGAACGATTTCGCCCTGCTCAAGCGGGATACCTCGTCCATGATCACCATTCATACGTACATCAACGGCTCCTACCTCAATTCCTACTGGGCGGACGGCCTGATCGTGGCCACCCCTACCGGATCAACCGGCTACAGCCTCAGCTGCGGCGGCCCCATCGTCTTCCCCGACTCCGGCAATTTTGTCATCACGCCGGTGGCGCCCCATAACCTGAACGTGCGCCCGATCGTGTTGTCGGATGATTCGGTCATCTCGTTTGAGATCGAAGGGCGGGCGGAGAATTTCCTGTGCACGCTCGATTCCCGGTTCGAGTCCATCACCTCGGCACATCAACTGGCTGTGCGCAAGAACGGTTTTACGGTCAGGCTCGTTCAATTGCTCGATGTCGGTTTTCTGGAAACGATAAGGAACAAACTGGCCTGGGGGGCGGATAGCAGGAATGCTTAGGAAGGGTGAGAGAGCGGGCGGGAGCAAACCTTTGGCTTGTGACGATGTTCAGCAGATATGTCTTTAAAGATCAGATATTTTTTCTCCAGGCTGCAGTCGAGTTTCTGGTTTGTACCCGGGCTCATCCTGCTGTCGAGTATCGGGCTTGCGGTCCTGTTTTTGTACCTCGACTACCATTTCCCGTTCCGGCCGGGCGGCATTTTGCAGCTCATTTTTTCGGAGGATCCCGCTTCCGGCAGAACCGTACTGTCCATCATTGCCGGTGCTATGGCGGGCATTGCCGGAACGGTCTTTTCCATCACCCTGGTAGTGCTGCAACTGGCCTCTTCCCAGTTGGGGCCCCGATTGCTGCAGAATTTCATGTACAAGCGCATCAACCAGGTGGTGCTGGGGCAGTACATCGGCCTGTTTTTGTACAGCATCCTCGTGCTCAATGCGCTGGAGGAAAACGGCCGCGGCGGTTTTATCCCCAATTTCTCGATCCTGTTCGCCATTGTGTTCGCTGTGTTCAATGTCTTTTTATTGGTCATTTACATTCACAACATCAGTACGAGCATCCAGCCCAGCAAGATCATTTACGAGCTGAGGCTGGAAATTGAGGAAAGCATAGCAAAGCTGTACCCGGATACCAACGAGGACAATCCGGGGGCCGATTCGCCGGCCGATTCGGTTGATCTGCCCCATGTCAAAACCATATTTGCCCACCGAAGCGGTTATATCCAATACTACGACCTGGATGCACTGATCCGGTTTGCCGGGAAAGAGGAGGCCGTGATCAAGATCAATGAAAAGCCGGGGGCTTATATCGTAAAACAGCAGCCCGTTTTTGAAATATTTGCGGGCAAGAATATCGAAATCGATGCCGAAGCGGAGCGACGGCTCCAGGGGAATTACCAGCTGTTCAGGAAAAAATCGTTTTTCCAGGATACGGAATTCGCTATCCAGCAGATCGTCGAAATAGCGTCAAAGGCCTTATCCCCCGGCATCAATGACCCCAATACGGCCATCAATTGCATCGACAACCTGACCTCGGCCTTATGCCTGCTCGTGAACGCCTATATCCCCGATGCCCCCGTTAAAGATGATAACGGCCGGGTGCTCCTCATTGCCAACAACAACTCATTTGAGGGCTACCTGAAAGCCTCTTTTGATCAGATCCGGCAATTCGGCGCTTCCAGCCCTTCCGTGATCATCAGAATGATGGAATCGATCATCACCATTTTTGAACTGGACAAAACAAAAAAGCACCGGGAAACGCTGAAAAATTACGCCGAACTGGTGTGGGAAACCGGGGAAAAGGTGTTTACCTTGAGCTCGGATGTTGAGGATTTACACAAAAGATATACAATAATGAACGAAAAATGAGACGAATACTCGAACTCACAGGCATCTTAGTCGGCATCATAGCCGGAGGTATTACGATCTACCTGTTTGCCACTCGTTCCGGCGAGAGCGAAACACCGCCGCCACCGCCGCCCACTCCTGCCGTTGCGCTGCCTTTGGAATCGATTGCCGGCACTTACGACCTGGTATCCTGGACCGGGAACGAGCAGTCGGGGGAGCCCCTCAATGTCGATGCGAAAAGCGGCCGATTGACCGTGTCTCCTTCCGGTGAGATCGCATGGGAACTCGCTCTCCAGGGCAAAGATGAGACCGGCGAACCGATCTCCGGCATAACCTGCAAAGGGGAATACGACCTGTCTGAAAGCGCGATCCGGGGTGTGGCCGGCGGCACCAGTGTGAAATGGAGCCGCAACATCGAATCGGAAAAGGATTATGTATGGCTGTCATTTTGCGGATACCACCTCGGCCAAACTTCCCTGCCGTTCGCACTCACCCTGCAGGATGGCATCCTTCAAATGGAAAATGTCAGGGGAATTTTTAAATGGCAGAAAAAATAATTTGGTAAATTGACCTATTCATCGTAATATTGCAATGAAATAACAAAGCAAATGGGCGTCACCAAAACGGACCTTTTCTCTGACACGCAAAACGAGATCGCACTGGCGGCCAAGGCGTTTGCCCACCCCGCCCGGGTGGCCATCGTCCAATACCTGCTGAAGGCCGATGCCTGCATCAACAGCGATCTGGTGCAGGAACTGGGCCTGGCCCAGGCCACCATCAGCCAGCACCTGAGGGAGCTCAAGGACATCGGCATTATTCAGGGGACTGTGGAAGGCACCCGCCTGAACTACTGCATCAATCCGGTCCGCTGGGCAGAGGTCAAAGATCAGTTCAATGCGCTTTTCGACCAGTTCAAGTCATGCGGACCTGACGGCTGTTGTTAAAAAAATTTATCTGAAATCATCGTAATATTGCAATAATACAAAGCCATGAATACAGAACAAGAACTGAAGAATGCGGTAAAAGAGCGCTACGCCCGGATAGCCGAACAGGGAAAAGCGGAGAACGCCGCGTCCTGCTGCGGCGCCACCACGCCGTCCAACAAGGTGTACAACATCATGATGGACGACTACTCCCAAACGGAAGGCTATGTGGAGGATGCCGACCTGGGTCTGGGCTGCGGCCTGCCGACGCAATTTGCCCAAATACGGCCCGGTGATACGGTAATTGACCTGGGCTCCGGGGCCGGGAACGATTGTTTTGTGGCCCGCCATGAAACGGGCGCCGCAGGAAAAGTGATCGGCATTGATTTCACGCCTGCCATGATCCGGAAAGCGCGGATGAATGCCGAAAAACTGGGCTACAACAACGTCGAATTCCGCGAAGGCGACATTGATGAAATGCCGGTCAGCGATAATGTGGCCGATGTCATTGTCAGCAACTGCGTGCTCAACCTGGTACCCGACAAGAAAAAGGTGATCGGTGAAATTTTCAGGGTGCTGAAACCGGGCGGCCATTTCAGCATTTCGGACATCGTCCTGGTCGGGGATCTGCCGGATGCCTTGCGCGCAGACGCCGAAATGTACGCCGGGTGCGTGGCGGGCGCCATTCAACAAGCGGATTACCTCCAATTCATCCGGGATGCCGGTTTCGTGCAGATCACCCTGCAAAAGGAGAAGCCGATTGTCATCCCGGAAGATATCCTGGGCAAATACCTTTCCCCGGAAGGGATTGAAGACTTCAACAAGGGTGGAACCGGCATTTTCAGCATCACGGTATATGCGGAAAAACCGGGCGGTAAGCGGGAAAAAGCTGAAGACGCCGCCCAGGTTGAGAAAGCATGCTGCGACCCAGGTTGTTGTTAAACGAACCAAAGCAATTTCCCATGCTGCCGGAACTGCTTGTCACCATTGAGAACATGCGGGCGCGTCCTATTTCGGATGAACGAAAAAAAGCCCTTCAGCCCCTGGCCGGCTACCTGCGAAAAAAGGCCGGTCAGGGGCAGGTGATCAACCTCAACTTCATCTGCACCCACAACTCGCGCAGGAGCCAGTTTGCCCAGATATGGGCCCAAACGGCGGCGGATTATTTCGGGATTCCCGCCAGATGCCATTCCGGCGGCGTGGAGGTTACCGCCTTCAACGAACGGGCGGTAGCGTCTGTCAGGAGGAGCGGTTTCAGGGTGGTGGATCCCGGTGGGTCCAATCCGGTTTACAGCGTATTCCATTCCGGTGACGGCGCCCCGATCCAGGTTTTTTCCAAACTTTTTGACGATCCCGCCAACCATGGTGGTCCGTTTGCGGCCGTCATGACCTGCTCGGATGCCGACGAGCATTGCCCTTACATTCCGGGGGCGGAAATAAGGATACCGCTTCATTACGACGACCCGAAGGGCTTCGACGGCACACCGGAGGAAACGGCGGGTTATGACGAGCGGTCAATGCCGGTCGGGGCGGAAATGTTTTCTGGTTTTTAACTGGGGAGAGTGTGCAGGGCCGGGAATACTCCCGACCGGCCCGGAAAAGTCATTCGTCCCGCAGGCTGTCCACCGGATTCCCCAGCGCCGCCTTCACGCTTTGCGCGCCCACGGTAAGCCCTGCGATCAGGACGGCAGCCGCTGCGGCCGTCAACGCAATGCGGACAAACCCCCACCCGCTCAGGTCGATATGGTTGGCGAAATTGCCGAGCCATTTGTCCATAGCGTACCAGGCCGCCGGCGTGGCGATCACCAATGCAATACCCACGATCAGCACAAACTCCTTTGATAACAGGCCTACAACATTGGCCACCGTGGCGCCGAGCACCTTGCGGATGCCGATTTCCTTGGTCTTGTTCACAGCCATGATGCCGGCCAGCCCGAACAGGCCCAGGCAGGCGATGAAAATGGCGAAGATCGTGGAGATGCCGACGATGTTCATCCAGCGGGTATAACTTTCGTACTGCCCGGCCACATCCTCGTCCAGAAAGGTGTATTCGAAAAGCTTTTCGGGCGCCACCTTTTTCCAGGCTTTTTCTACGGCCTGCATGCCCCCGGGCAGTTGCCCCGGCGCCAGTTTCACCAGGATATGGACGATCTTTCCTTCTTCGGGATTGATGTGCAGGACTACGGGCATCATCTTCGAGTCGAGCGACATGAAATAATAGTCCTTCATCACGCCGATAATGGTCTGGTTGTGGTCCTTGCGCCAGGGCACTTTGGCGCCGATGGGCGATTCGAGGTTCATGTCTTCCACCAGGGCTTCGTTCACGAGGATGCCTTCGGTGATATCCGACGGGTTGTCTGGTGAGAAATTCCGGCCATCGGCCAGTTCGATCCCCAGCGTTTTCAGGTAGTCGTAATCGACCCGGTACACAAACGTCATCTTGTTCTCTCCGTCCGGCGTTTCGTACCCGTTGATGTCCCAGCCACGGTTGAAGCTGCTGGTGGTGCCGCTGACGCTGAGGACCTCATTGTTCGCCGCAAGCTCATTGCGAAGCTGATCCTTCAGGCGCTCGCCCTCGTCCGTCCAACCCGTATTGGTTTCCAGGACCAGGACCTGCTCCTTGTTGTACCCCAGATCCTGCTGGTTGATGAATTGCATCTGCCGGTACATGATCAGGCTGGAGATGATGAGAAACCCCGATAAGGTGAACTGGGTAAGGACCGTGCCCCGCATAAAGTTGGGCCGGAGCCGCCAGGTGGAATGCCCCTTGAGCGCCGTTACCGGTTTCGAGCGGGAAAATACGGCTGCCGGATATCCGCCGGCCACCAGGCCGGTGAGCAGCGCGATCATGGCCAGCGCGATGAGAATGCCGGGCTGCTGCAACAAGTTCAGCACCAGTTCGCGCTTGACAAAACCGTTGAAGACCGGCAGGAACAGGCGCGTCAGCAGGATCCCGATCAGGATGGATACCAGGACCAGGAACTGAGCTTCCGCCCAGAATTGGCGGGCAACCTGCGTGCGGCTTGAACCCAGCACCTTCCGGACGCCCACTTCCTGCACGCGGCCCGACGCGCTGGTGAGCGCCAGCGCAATGTAGTTCAGGCAAGCGATCACCAGAATGAGCAGGGCGATACCGCTCAGGATCAAAATGTTCCGGGTATTGCCGGTATCGGGCCAGTCGACGGAAGCATCGAGGTGGATGCCGGTGAGGGGTGTAAGGGTAAGGCTGAACGGGTCGTCGGCTGCCGTAAGACCGGTCCGGCTGGTGATCCAGTCGACGGTACCCTGAAACCGGTCACTGGAAAAATCCTTGAGCTTGCTTTCGAAAGCTGCCGGAGAAGTGCCGTCGGCCAGTTCCAGGAACAAGGTGGTATTGAACGAGCCCCACCGCTCCATATTCTGGTCGTAATTGGTCTTGTTCTCAATGGGCATAACGGCCGAAAACTGAAGGCTCGAATTGCTGGGCGGCGCTGCTGCGATGCCCGAAACGGTAAACAATTTTTCTTCGTTGCCGAACACCACCGTCAGGGACTTGCCGACCGGGTTGGTCCGGCCGAAATATTTGCGGGCAATCTCCGGCGTCAGGACGATCTTGTTCTTTTCGTTCAATACGGTTTCCGGGTCGCCGTCCAGCATCTGAAAGGAGAAAAGCTGGAAAAAGCCCGCATCGGTCAGCATGACCTTTTCCTTGAACACCTTGTTGTCCTGCATGAATACCAGGTCGGAATAGTCGCGCCGGCAATATTGCTGCACCTCCGGGAAGGCTTCCTTCAGCGCCGGCCCCAGCGGCAACGGCAGGTACGCGGATTTGAAGACGTCCCCGGTCGCTTTGTAATATCCGAGCAGGTCTTTTTCCTCCTGCCCCCCGGCTTTGCGCAACTCGCGTTCGTTCAGCCGGTAGATATTGGCGGCGTTCTCATGAAACCGGTCGTAGGAAAACTCATGCCGGATAAAAAGATAGATCAGAATGATGAAGGCCAATCCGGCAGCCAATCCAAAAACGTTGATGAACGAATAGAGCTTGTGGCGCATGAAATTGCGCATCGCGATCTTGATGTAGTTCTTCAGCATGGTCTTCCTGTTTATGTCCTTTGATCAGATTTTCCCAATCTCTCTCTCACCCCTCTCACCTAAAGACGGTTATTCGGTCCGTAAAGACTTAACCGGGTTCAAAAAAGCCGCTTTTATCGCATGATAGCCCGTTGTAAACAGCGTGATCAGCACCACCATCACAAAGGCCAGCCCGTACAGCCAGTAATTCATATTGGTGTGGTAAGCGAAGGTATTCAGCCATTTTGTCATGAAGTACCAGGCAGCCCCGAAAGCCGGCAATGCGGCCAACAGCACTAAAAATACAAAGCTTCGCGTCAGCAGGTATATGAGATCCCCTGTACCGGCGCCCAGCACTTTCCGGATGCCGATCTCCTTGGTCCTTTGCTCAGCGGTGAAGGATGCCAGCCCCAGCAAGCCCAGGCAGGCGATAAAGATCATCAACACGCTGAACAGGGTAAAGATCCGGGCCCGGATCTGATCGGCGTGGTACAGCTCCATGAACGACGCGTCGATGAAGTCATACTCAAAAGGCACGTTGGGAAATACCTCCCGCCAGGCTTGTTCCGCGGCGGTTATGGCCTGTGTAACCTCCGACGGGTTATTCGCTGATATGCGGGCATGCACAACGCCGTTGTTGCTCCTCGGGTAGAACAGAATGGGCTCAATGGGATCGTACAACGATCGCTGGTGAAAATCCTTCACCACACCCACTACCTTGACAAACGGGATGGTATCTTCGGTACCGAACTGGAATTTCCGGCCGATCGGATCATCCCACCCCATTCGCCTGACCATGGCCTCGTTGACCATTACGGCGTCGAGGCTGTCCGTACCGTATTCCCGGCTGAAATTGCGGCCCGCCACCAGGGTCATGCCCATGGTCGGGAAAAAATCGTAGTCTACGCCGTAGTTGTCCACCCCGTACTGGTCCATTGTGCCGTCGGCCTTCTCAATGTTCATGACGGCTTTGCCGTAATCCTGCACGCCCGGCGAGGTGGTGGAGGTAGCCACTTGCGCGAATCTCGGATTCTGGAGGAGTTTTTCCCGGAGAGCCGGATATTTCTCCCGGCCTTCGCGCCCCTGCAACTGGAAGGTCAGAACATGATCCTTGTTGAAACCGAGGTCTTTGGTGCGCAGGTAATGCATCTGGTCGTAAATGATGCCGGTGCCGATGATCATGAACAGGGTGATGCCGAACTGCACAGCTACCAGGGCTTTGCGCAGGTTGGGGTTGCCCGATCCTTTGGAGAGGGTCCCTTTCAACACCTTGATCGGTTGGAAGGCCGACAGGAAAAAAGCCGGATAGCTGCCCCCGGCAATGCCCGTCAGCAGTACGATGGCCAGGGCGCCCGTCAGGATCTGCGGCGACCAGAGCAGCGACCTGTCGAGGTGCAGGTCAAATGCGTTGTTGAACAGCGGAACAGCCAGGAAGACCAGGCTGAAGCTCAATACCAGGGCAACCAGCGTAAACAAAACCGACTCGAAAAGGAACTGGCCGATCAACTGCCGGCGTTCGGAGCCCAGCACTTTCCGGATGCCGACCTCCAGCGCGCGTTTGGTGGCGCGGGCTGTTGCCAGGTTCATGTAGTTGATGCAGGCGATCAGGAGCAGGAATAACCCGACCGCGCCGAAAATGTACAGAAAGCCCACCTGGCCGGTCGGTTCCGGTTCATTTTCAAAATTGGAATGGAGGTGAATGTCCTTCAACGCGATCAGTTCGTACCTGACCTTAATGTTGAGCTCGTCGAAAATGACGGCGACGTATTTCTCGACCACCTCCGGCAACTTGGCAGCGAAGGCCCGGGCATCCGTGCCTTCCTTCAACAGCACAAAATTGTAATTGCCGAAACCGCCCCAGGACCCCGGATCGGGGTTGGTCAGGAAAGGGAAGGTATTGGCCGAGATCATGGCGTTGGCGATCAGGTGGGCGCTGGAAGGCATGTCCTTGTATACCCCGGTTACCTTGTAATCCCGGCCGCTGACCGTTTTCAGGACTTCGCCCATGGGGTTGTTGTTGCCGAAGATCTTTTGCGCAAGTGATTTGCTCAAAACGACGGAATTCGGCGCCTTCAGCGCATCGGATGGACTGCCCTGCAAAAAATCAAAGTCGAACACGGAAAAAACGGTAGAATCCACCAGGAAGGTCCGGTCTTCGAAGTAATACCGGTCGCTGTACTGAAAGCGGGTTTTGCCGTTGGGCACAAACCGCACGAATTCCTCCACTTCCGGATAATCCTCCTTCAACTGAGGGGCCAGCGGGGCCTGGGTCTGGGCCCACCGGAAATGATCGTCGGGCTCGGTGATGTCCGCGGAAACGCGGTAGATCCGGTCGGCTTTGCTGTTATAGGCATCAAACCGGGTCTCATCGGCAATGTACATCAGAATAAAAAGCGTGGCGGCAATACCGACTGTGAGGCCCAGAATATTCAGGACCGTATAACCCGGTTGGCGCCGTAGGTTGCGAATCGCAACGGCAAGGTGATTTGTGAACATAATGGGTGATTTACGTAGGATTTCGTACTACAAGAATTGTGCCTGGGTATAAGGATTTATTTATCAGGTTTTTATAAAGACTTGCAGACCGAAACAGTGTTCGGTTTCGAACAATTTTGTTCGCAAACGGACAATCGCGAGGCAGTGGAAGGCCTTATTTTTGTTGATATGTAATTATCAGTTCTTTCCGCAGCAATGCTTATACTTTTTACCCCTTCCGCAGGGGCAAGATTCATTTCTCCCAACCTTAGGCGATCCGACTCTCAGCAGCTTCCAGTTCGTCAGACTGAATGAGGTAGCGACAACTCACGGTGCAAAAGGAAATGTACTCTTGAACAAAGAATACCTTGCGCTCAGGATAAAGCTCCTGCAAACCCAGGCTTTCGCCCAATATCTCCGGGACCTTTTCAGGTTGTTGCTTTTCCATGTACTCAAAGGTTGTTATTCATTCTTCAAACTCTCGGCAGGATTCGCCAACGCCGCCTTCACCGACTGGAAGCTCACGGTCAGGAAGGCCACGACCACTGCCAGCCCGCCGGAAACTGCGAATATCCACCAGGGGATGCTGATGCGGGAAGCGAAATCCTGCAGCCAGTTGTTCATGATCCACCACGCCAGCGGGGTAGCGATCACAATTGCGATGAGGACCAGCCGGAGAAAGTCGCGGGCCAGCAAAGCGGTAATGCCTGCCGTAGTAGCGCCCAGCACCTTGCGCACCCCGATCTCTTTGGTCCGCTGGGCGATGGTATAGGCCGACAACCCCAGCAGCCCCAGGCACCCGATCAGGATGGCCAGTACGGCGAATGTGGTAAACAGTTTCCCGAATTTGCGCTCGTTCTCGTATTGCCGGTTGAAATATTCGTCCAGAAAAAAATGTTCGAACGGGTTACCCGGAAAGGCTTTTTCCCAGGACTGCCGGATATGGCTGATCGTTCCGGGCAGGTCGGCGGTATGCAACCGGATGGAATAGTACTCGCCGCCGTACAGCGTACAGTAGAACGCCATCGGATCCAGGGCTTTTTTCAGTGAAACCTGGTGATAATCATTGACGACCCCCACCACGATCGGATTCCATTGGAACTGCGGAACGGCCAGGGTTTTCCCGATGGCGTCTTCCGGTTTTTCAAAACCGATGAGCCTGGCGGCCGATTCCGTAAGGATGACGGAGGTGTCGGGGTCGCTGGGAAATTCCGGACCGAACGCCCGCCCGGCAATCGTTTTCATCTTGTAAACATCCTGAAAATCGTAGTCCATGCTGTTGAGCCGGACGGTTACTTCCTCGTTGTCCGGCGCGCCGAGCCGCTTGACGCCTGATTTGTATTCGCGTTGTTTCCCGGGAATGGTCACTGACGCTGAAACGCCCTCGATGGAGGGATCTTTCAGGGTTTCCGCCCGAAAAACGTCGATTGCCGAATTGAATGCCTGCCGGTCTCTCGGGGCAATACCCGGGCGCTCTACCACCAGGACCTGGTCGATATCCATCCCGATATCCTGGTTGATCATGTATTTCAGCTGCCGGTAAATGACGAAGGTCCCGGCGATGAGGCCTACCGAGGTCATGAACTGGAGGACCACCAGCCCCTTGCGCAGAAGTACGCCGCCGGAGCTGTTTTTGAACCGGCCTTTCAACACCATGATGGGCCTGAACGACGACAATACCAGGGCCGGGTAGATGCCTGAAAGCAGGGTTCCGGTGACCCAGAGCCCGAGCAGCAGGGCCAGAAACCACGGCCGGATCAGGTAGGAATAATCCAGTGAAAGCCCGGAGATGTTGTTGAAATAGGGCAGGGCGATCAAGGTGATCCCCAGCGCCAGCAAAACCGCGATCAGGTTGATGAGCGCCGATTCTACCAAAAACTGATTGATCAGATGCCCCTTCAAGGCGCCGACCACTTTGCGGACGCCGACCTCCCGGGAGCGTTCAACGGCTCTTGCGGTGGAGAGGTTGACATAATTGATCCAGGCAATGATCAGGACAAACAAGCCGATCAGCCCGAGAAAGAACACGATCCGGCTGTCGCCGTTGGTTTCCGGCTCTTCCGACAAGTCTGAGTCGAGGTGTATGCTTTTCAGCGGCTGAAGGGCCAGTACGTCTTTCCTGTTGTGCTCCCCCAGGCCGGGGCTGTATTTGTCGATAATTCCGGGGAATTTGGCTTCCAGCGCTGCGATATCCGTACCGGGTTTGACCCGGATGAAGGTATACATATCCTTGCGCTGCCAGCTCTGGTCGTACCGTGCCGGAGCGCGTTCAAAACGACCGAAAAGGGTTTTGTAGGAAAACAATACGTCAAATTTCAAATGGGTATTGGGCGGAAGATCCTTGAATACGCCGGTAACCCGGACCAGCTCGTTGTTGAAATCATCATCTTCCATCAAAAGGGTTTTGCCGATCGGATCCTGATCGCCGAAATAGAGCCTTGCGTATTTTTCGGAAATAACGGCCGTCAGGGGCTCCGCCAGGGCTGTGACCGGGTCGCCTTTGAGCATGGGGTATCCCATCATCATCAGAAAGGAAGAGTCCGCATAGAGGAATCGCCGGTGCTTGAAGGCGATCGGCTCGGGTTGGGCCTCCCTGTTGGTGATGATCACGTTGTTCTTATATCCCAGGTTGTACAGCCGGGCATAGTCCTCCACTTCCCCGAGTTCCCGTTTGAGGGCCGGGCCGGCGCCCGGATAGTTTTCCGCGCTTTCAAACACCAGGTCATTGTTGAGGTAGGAAGCCAGGGTCACCCTGTAGATCCGCCCGGCGTCCGGAATGAACGCCTCATAACTGCGCTCAAAACGGACGTACTGCGCGATCAGTAAGAAAACGGCCATGCCCATCGCCAGGCCGAATATGTTCAACAGGGAAAAAAATTTGTTTTTCCGGAGGCTGCGGAAGGCAGTCACGATCAGGTTGCGGATCATAAACAGTCGGATTTTAAGCATTTACCCTGCTTCGAAAAGACACCTTTTGGTTGTTTAAGTTGCCCTCTGCTGAGCAGGTTGTCGTACAAAAATAGCCTCAAAATTCATGCCCTTAGGCTTAAACGATTGGTAATAAGCAATTTAAATATTTAAGGGTGATCAAAATTTGTTCGAAATTGAACAGAAAGTGTTCGAAATCAAACGGTTCCAGGCCTCGTTGAAGGGGCTTTCCGGGCGGGTCAGGCCCCTGCCGGCTGCGGATTTTACAAAATGGCATGGTTTTTTACGCTAAGTCCAAGCCTAAACACTCATCCTAATTCAAACTATGCAATTGAACATCTGGGCGATTCTGATCTTTATGTCCGCAGTTCACGGCCTGTTGCTGGCGCTTGTGCTCGGACGGAAAAAGGAAAACCGGGCGGCCAACAGGATCTTTGCTGCCCTGCTTGCAGCCGTTGCGCTCCACTTACTGGAATATACCCTGACCATATCGGGGTTTTTATTCAAGGCGCCGCATCTCATGTTTACCACCTACCTGTTGCTTTTTGTGATCGGGCCTTTGTACTACCTGTATATACGGACCCTCCTGGGGCAACCTTCCGGGCAGGGATGGAAACGGCCGGCCCATTTTTTGCCCGCGCTGCTTTTTTTACTGTTGATGGCGCCTTTTTACGCCCAGCCGGCAAATGAAAAGATCCGTTTTTTCCTGACAGCGGCAGCCTATAATTTCGAACAGGCGCCCGCTGCGCAGTTTGCCGTCATGTACCTGCAGACCGCCCAAATCGGCTTGTATCTGTTTTTTTCCCTGGCCGTCATCAGGCGGAAAGAGCTTTCTCCGGCCGGCTCCGGTTCTGACGAAAACCGGATAAAACTGGAGGGGCTGAAAAAAGCGACCCGGTTATTTTTCGGTTTTGTCATCTTTTATACGGTATCGCTGGTTTTCCTGCTGGTCAGCAGATCATACAGGATGGAAGCGGACTACTTCGTGGCAGTGGCTACAGCCGTTTTGCTGTACGGTGTTGGCTATACGGCGCTGTCCTACCCTCGGGTATTGGTTGAGCATTGATCAAAAAACAAGTATCGAACCCCGTTCTCAGGGATCCGATACTTTGTTCACTCAGGTGTACGCAATGTTTTGATCAAAGAGCGCCTGTTTACCCCTGCGGGTTGGTTGGAATACCCGGATTTTTTCTGCAACTTGGCAGCAAAAAATGGAATTGGATCTTGCAGCCATTTGTCAGGACACCCGGGCTATCGCCGAACAAGCGGCGACCTTCATCCGGGGTGAACTGGGCCAGGTGGAAGACGGACAGATTGAAACCAAAAGCCTGAACAGCCTGGTCAGTTACGTAGACCAGCAAGCCGAAAAACTGCTTGTCCACGCACTGGGCGCCCTGCTTCCCCCGGCTGTTTTCCTCACAGAAGAAGGTACGGTAGAACAAGCCGGCGGAGATCTGCAATGGATCGTCGACCCGCTGGACGGCACCACCAACTTTCTGCACCAGGTACCCGTTTTTTCGGTCAGCATAGCCCTTCTGGTCCGCCAAAAGCCCGTTCTGGGCATTGTTTATGAGATCAACCGGAGGGAATGTTTCTGGGCCTATTCCGGCAGCGGCGCCTGGTGCAACGAAAGAAGGATCTCCGTAACCGGTACCGCCGAACTGAGCGATGCCCTGATCGGTACAGGCTTCCCCTACCAGGATGACGGCCGGGGCGCGCGTCACCTTGAGGCGCTCGCCTATTTACAGCAGCATACCCGGGGCATCCGGCGGCTGGGGTCGGCGGCTACCGACCTGGCTTATGTAGCGGCCGGCAGGTTTGATGCATTTTTCGAGTACGGCCTCAGCCCCTGGGATGTGGCGGCGGGCGCCTTCCTAGTTGAAGAAGCCGGCGGCAAGGTATATGATTTCAACCTGGGCGACCAATACCTGCACGGCCGCCAGGTCATTGCCGTCAACGGCGGCCTGGCGTCAACCGTCGGGCAGATCATTAAAGGCTTTTTGGGCGGCGAATGACCGTCCAATACAAATTTTATACCTTTGGGTGATAACTGTAAAGCCCTATGCCGAGACCAGATTTGACCGATCAGCCGTTCCGGCGGCCAACCACCGGAACGCCGGAAGCCGGCGAACAAGCCGCAACCGCCGAAGGCATCCCCATTCATTCGCCCTTCTCGGCAGGCGACCTCAGGGGGTTCGATCATCCTGGTTTTCCGCCGGGTTTGCCGCCTTTCCTGGGCGGACCGTACGGGTCCATGTACACCATCCGCCCCTGGACGATCCGTCAGTATGCCGGATTTTCCACCGCCGAAGAAAGCAATGCCTTCTACCGCCGCAACCTCGCTCAGGGCCAAAAGGGGCTATCCGTCGCTTTCGACCTGGCCACCCACCGGGGGTACGACTCCGACCATGAACGCGTCCGGGGCGACGTGGGCAAGGCCGGCGTGGCCATCGACAGCGTGGAGGACATGAAGATCCTTTTTGAGGGCATTCCGCTGGACAAAATGTCGGTGTCCATGACCATGAACGGCGCTGTAATTCCCATCATGGCCTTTTATATCGTCGCAGCTGAAGAACAAGGGGCGCCCCCGGAAGCCCTCAGCGGTACCATCCAGAACGACATCCTCAAAGAGTTCATGGTCCGCAATACGTTTATTTATCCCCCGGGGCCGTCCATGCGCATCATCGCCGATATTTTTGGCTTTACCGCCCGCCGGATGCCGAGGTTCAATTCCATCAGCATCAGCGGATACCATATGCACGAAGCGGGTGCGCCCGCCGATATCGAACTGGCCTATACCCTGGCCGATGGGCTGGAATACCTGCGCACAGGGGTAGCTGCCGGGCTCGACATCGATGATTTCGCCCCGAGGCTTTCTTTTTTCTGGGCCATCGGCATGAACCATTTCATGGAGATCGCCAAGATGCGGGCCGGACGACTGCTTTGGGCCCGGATGGTGCAGCAATTCAACCCCAAAAAGGCCAAATCGATGGCGCTCAGGACCCACTGCCAGACTTCCGGGTGGAGCCTGACGGCCCAGGATCCGTACAACAATATCGCACGCACCTGCGTAGAGGGGCTGGCGGCAGCCTTGGGCGGCGCCCAGTCGCTGCATACCAATGCCCTGGACGAAGCGATCGCCCTGCCGACCGATTTTTCCGCCAAAATTGCGCGCGATACCCAATTGTACCTCCAACAGGAAACGGACGTTACCCGGGCGATCGACCCCTGGGCCGGCTCCTATTATGTGGAATACCTGACCGGGCAGCTGGTCCGTAAAGCCTGGACGCTTATCGAAGAAGTGGAAGCCCTGGGCGGCATGGCCAAAGCCCTTGAAAACGGATTGCCCAAATTGCGGATCGAAGAGGCGGCGGCCAGAAAACAGGCCCGCATCGACGCCGGGAAGGATCATATAGTGGGGGTCAATATTTTCCCGCCGCCCGAAGAAACGCCCCTGGAACTGCTGGAGGTGGACAACAGCGCCGTACGGGAATCCCAGATCCGGCGGCTGGCAAACATAAGGGCCTCCAGGGATGAACAGGCCGTTGCGGGAGCGTTGGCCGCCCTTTCGGAATGCGCAGCAACCGGAACAGGCAATTTGCTCGAACTGGCCATCGAAGCAGCCCGCCACCGGGCGACTTTGGGCGAAATATCCATGGCTATGGAAAAAGAATTCGGCCGGTTCCAACCGGTATCGCGGACAGTCAGCGGCGTGTATGCCCGGGAGATCAGCCAGGAAGACGACTTTCTGGCGGCGCGCGCACTGGCCGATCGTTTCGCCGGACTGGACGGCAGGCGGCCGCGGATCATGGTGGCCAAGCTGGGCCAGGACGGCCACGACCGGGGCGCCAAAGTGATCGCAACCAGTTTTGCCGACCTCGGGTTCGACGTCGATATCGGGCCGCTGTTTCAAACCCCGTCGGAAGCGGCCCGGCAGGCTGCCGAGAACGACGTTCACATCCTGGGCATTTCCTCGCTGGCCGGCGCCCATAAAACCCTGGCGCCGGAAACCATCCGGGAACTCGAAAAACTGGGCAGGGAGGATATCCTCGTCGTTGTGGGCGGCATTGTTCCGCCCGCCGATTATGACTTCCTCTACCAACAAGGCGTAGCCGGCATTTTCGGCCCCGGCACCAAAATCGCCTTTGCAGCGAAAAAAATCCTGGAAATCCTGATCGAGCATACGGAAGCCGGCTAAAAACCCGGTTCGACACACCTATGGCCCAAGCGGACAATAACTGGTTCTTCATCGTCAATCCGGTAGCCGGTAACGGCGCAGCGGCCCGCCGGTGGCCCGCCCTTGAGCGGCGGCTCCGGCAAACCTGGCCCGACCTGGAATTCGCCATGACCAACGGCCCGGGGCACGCCGCCCAACTCGCAGAAGAGGCCGTTGCGCGGGGCTTCCGCCGCATCATCGCCGTCGGCGGCGACGGCATCAACCACGAAGCCGCCAACGGCATCCTCCGCCAGAAACACGTGCCGCCCGCCGAAATCACCTATTGCCTGCTGCCTTTCGGTACGGGCAATGACTGGCGGCGCACCCACCGGATCCCCATTGAAACGGAACCATGGATCGCCATGGTCGAAGCCGGGCATACCACGTTCCAGGATGTGGGCCTGGTTAGCTTTTTCAGGGACGGCCGGCAGGATCAGCGATTTTTCGTCAATGTCGCCGGGCTGGGTTACGACGGGTTTGTGGTCCGGTTTGTAGGCGCGAGGCGAAGCCCGGTACTCAACCGCCTTTATTACCTCTTCATGATCTTTCGGTGCCTGTTCCTGTACAAACTCCGGAAGGCCCGGTTGACGTTCGACGACCGCACCGTGGAAGACCGTTTCTACACCATCAACGCCGGCATCGGCCGGTATTCCGGCGGCGGCATGCAACTGGTTCCGCACGCCGTCACCGACGACGGATTGCTGGCACTGACCTACGCCGAAAATGTGTCCAAATGGACGGTGGTGATCAATACCTGGCGGTTTTACAACGGCTCTCTGGGGCAACATCCGCGCATTCATACCCACCATTGCCGGGAGATCAGGGTGGAGACCGCCCCGGGTGAAATGCCGACGCTGGTGGAGGCCGACGGCGAGTTTCTGGGCGAGACGCCCGTTCGGATCAGCCTGTTGCCGGCGGCCCTGAAGATCATCGTCCCGCAGAAAGATAACCGTCGTTAAATGTGACCTGATCACAACCTTGCCCGTCTAAAATTTGTAACTATGCTCAAAATGCGTTTACTATGAAGAAAATAATATTGACTACTCTGGCAGGAGTTGCCGCAAGCTTGTTAACCCTTTCCCCCTCGAATGCGCAAGTAAGGGAAGAAGCCCGGGACATGAGCCTTGGCAGGCAGACCGCCCTTGTACTGGAATTGCCGAATACGGACGAAAAATTCGCCAACAAGATCTGGCAGGATTATATGAACGATTTTTACGATTCCAAGGTGAAATGGAACCGTAAAACCGGCGAATGGCTGGCGGACGATGCCGAAATTACGGCATTGGGCAAGGGTCAGTCCGTCGATCTGTATACGGTCTTCAAGGAAAGCAAGAATGCGGTTGAAATTGCGCTTTGGGTAGATCTCGGCAGCGAATTCCTGTCTTCCCGCAATTATCCCGAACGGTTCACCGACGCTGAAAAAATGCTGATCCGGTATTCCCTGGAAGTGGCCAAGGCTTCTGTAAAGGTCGATCTGGACAACCAGGAGAAGGAATTGAGCCGCCTGGAAAATGAAATGCGGAAACTGCAAAACGCCAACGACCGCTACCATAAAGAGATCGAAAAGGCGCGCGAGGCGATCCGCAAGGCGGAAGAAGAGATTGCCAAAAATGAAAAAGATCAGGAAGCGACCCAGGACCTGATCGAATTGCAGAAGAAGACCGTCGAGGATGTCAAGAAGAAATTGAACAATTTAAAATAATCCCACGAAGCGCCTCCGGGAGCGCCGGTTCACCGAATCAGGATCTCCCGGAATTTTTTTAAACAAAAAAGCCCTTCCGCGTTTGCAGAAGGGCTTTTTCTTGATACCTGGATTATCCGAATCCTAGCAGTGACGTTCTACGGCCGTCATTTCGCTGTAGCAAAGGATGTTTTTGAGGATTTTCGGGTTGGCGCCGAATTGAACTTTCGGCAGCTCCAGGTATGCCTGGAAGAGATCCTCATATTCTTCGCGCAACTCGAAGTTGCTGTCCAATGCATCGCTGATCGCCAGTGTGTCAGCGGCAGAGGTTTCGTGATAAAGGTATTGGATAAGTTGTTCAGATGTAAAGCTTTGCTGCATAGATATGGCTTTGATTGGCAAAAGGTTGTTGTTTTTGTTACATTTCTTAAAACTCCAAATTTCAAGGCCTTATTGCATAAAACCAACTTTTTTTTATAAAGGATAATTTTACCTTATATTTGCCGGGTTTTAAGCCCGGAACGTGCGGCGAAACCCGGGAATAACAGGCCGGATTTTCGTGCCTGTAACGACAAGGATTTTATGGGAATTATTCTTTCTTTATTAAATCACAAGGGCGGTGTCGGAAAGACCACCAGCGCGATCAATATCGGCGCCGGCATGGTGGTTTTGGGCAAACGCGTCCTGTTGGTCGATCTGGATCCGCAAGCCAACCTGTCTCTTTCGCTGGGTATCGGCCGCCAGCCAACGAGCCTGTACGACGCCATGCGCGGTGAGGCGGACCTGGCGCCCGTTACCGTCAGGCCGGGACTGGATGTCATTCCGTCCAACCTTGACCTGTCCGGCGCCGAAATGGAATTGATCAACGAGGCCGGCAGGGAATACATCCTGCGGGAGCTGTTCGAACCCATGCAGGATGCCTATGATTTTATCATTATCGATTGCCCGCCTTCGCTGGGGCTGCTGACCCTGAACGCGCTGACCTGCAGTGATTTCGTGCTGATCCCGCTGCAAACCGAATTTCTGGCGATGCAGGGGCTGGCCAAGATCAAGCAGGTCATTCAGAAGGTCAAACTGCGCCTTAACAAGAAACTGGAGATCGGCGGCGTTATCCCTACCATGTACGACAGCCGGAAGGTGCTGAACAGGGATATCGTCGAAACCATCAAAAAGTATTTCGGCGAGCTGGTTTTCGAATCTTACGTCCGGGACAATGTGGCCCTGGCCGAAGCCCCGGCGCAGCAACAGGATATTTTTTCCTATAACCCGACCAGCGCCGGCGCCGAGGATTACCTGGCGGTCTGCCAGGAAATTTTGAGCCGGACCAGTCAACCTGTGGAATAATTTTGTATTTTTGAATATATATGGCTAAAAAGCGATTTACGGATAACCTCATGGACCTGTTCAGCGATGTGGAACAGGAACAGTCCGTTTCGCCCGGGGTCAGCGTTTCCGGAGCCGACGAATCGCAGAATAATGCCAGAAAGAACGCCCAAAAGGATTTTACTGCCAGCCTTCAGTCCTTCCTGGCCGAAGCTTTTGAAGAATCCCTTGAAAACCAACTGGCTGATCCGGCGCCAAAAACGCCGAGACCCAAACGGCCGCGCAGCAGCCTGGACATGCTCATCCGAAGTACGCTCGAACCGGCCAGCGTAGACGTAAAAGACCCGAATACCCGACGCGTCACCTTCGCCTTTGATCCCTCAAAACTGGAAAAACTGCGCACCATTGCCCGCCTCGAAAAAGCCATGCTGAAAGATATCATCGATGATATCGTGGCTGAGTTCATCCAGGACTATGAGGCCCGAAAAGGGAAATTAGGGGCAAAACAGCCATAAAAGGCCCGCCGGTTAAACGCCCCCTGTGCCGGGAAGGTCTAAATAAAGGGAATCTGTTTCATGTTCCTCCATGAGATCTTCAAAACTGAAAAGATGAAAAAAGCACTGCTCTGCCTTGCGCTCACTGCCGCACTGTTGCCTTTCCTGCGGGCACAAACCGCTACCCAACTTCGCGTTTATCAGATCTTCCAGCAAAAATGCGCAAGCTGCCATGATCACGCAAGCCCGGAAGCAGGCCTCGACCTCGAAGGAGCCGGCGCCACCGAAGCGGCAAGGGCCCAGAGTGTCTACAATAACCTGTACCTGAAAACGCCGGCCAATGCCTATGCGGCAGGAAAAGGGTATAAATATATCTACCCCGGCAGGCCCGACCGCAGTTTCCTTTTTCGCAAGATCAATAACGGCCTGGAAACAACCATCCAACTGCATGCGCAGGAAATGCAGCCGATGCCGGCCGACAACCAGCCGGCGCTGACCAACGTCGAAAAGGAGCTGATCCGCCAATGGGTCCTTTATGGGGCGCCTGCAACCGGAGAAGTCGTCAGTGAAGCCTTGCTGACCAACTATTACAACAACGGCGGCCTCCGGGCATTTCCAACCGGCGCCCCCGAAGCCCCTGCGCCCAATGAAGGCTTCCAGCTCAAAATGGGCCCGTTCTACCTGCCGCCCGGCGGCGAGCTTGAATATTTTCTGAAACACGAACTGGACCTGCCCGAAAACCTCGAGGTTACCCGGCTGGAGATCATGATGGGGTCGTATTCCCACCACTTCATCATTTATGACTTCATGCCCGGCGGCAGCGCCGGCATCCCGGCCGGCTACCGCCTCAACGCCGACCACTCCAATATCAGCCTCGTTGCCGCCGTACAGGAATCCATCGACCTGGACCTGCCCAAAGGAACCGCTTTTCCCTGGGACAAGGACCTGGTACTCGACCTCAATTCCCACTACATCAATTATTCTTCCGTATTGCCCTACCAGGCCGAGGCATATGTCAACATCTATACCCAACCCCACGGGACGGCCATCCAGGAAATGCATACCCAACTGATCCCGAACTACAACATTCCGATCCCGAACAACGGCGACCTGATCACCCACAGCCAAACCATCAATATCAATTTCGGCGAGATCTTTGTCTGGGGCATCATGGGACATACCCATAAATACGGTACCGGCTACAAGGT
Source organism: uncultured Lewinella sp. (assembly GCA_937873655.1). Classification (GTDB taxonomy): domain Bacteria; phylum Bacteroidota; class Bacteroidia; order Chitinophagales; family Saprospiraceae; genus JACJYC01. The sequence continues at coordinate 44,034 of CALMYQ010000021.1, forward strand.
GTTCAAACGCCTGCCCGGCGGACAAAAAGGCGAGCTCATCTACGATGCCTCCTGCCCCCTGGGGATACCCGGTTGCGTGTCGCCGTTCTTCAACTACCAGCATATTCCCATGCGGTACTTTTCGCCGCTGGCGCCCCTCACGATCGACTTTAGCCACGGCCTGATCCAGGAAGCCACCTGGATGAACGACGGCCCGGCATCGGTCAATTTCGGCCCGACCTCCAACGATGAAATGATGGTCATGGTAGCCATGTTCACAACCGATACGACCGGATTGGTGAATGCCGTTTCCACACCCGCGGACCGGCTTGCGCCCGTTCAGGTAATCCCCAACCCGGTTCTGGACGGCGCGTATTTTCACCTCGATCCGGGCATCCGGGGAGCAACCCTGTCGGTTTATGACAGCTCAGGGCGCAGGGTCGGCGCGCCGGAAGCCATAATGGAGCAGACCTACTACTTTGAGCGGAAAAACCTGCCGGCCGGGCTCTATATCTACCGGATCACGGACCGCGACGGGCGTTGGACCACCGGAAAAATGATCCTGAGATAACAGTTCAAAATATTTGGTTATTTTCGTTTCCGGATACCTTTCGGTATTTGAACAGACAGCATACAGGATAGGTCAAAACGAAACGAAACCATGCACCGAAACACCTTACTAACCTGCGCCCTGCTGGCGTCCAGCTTGCCTTTTTCAGCTGTTTCCCAACCCGCCATGTATGATCTCGGCAAAACCGAGCGCCCATCGGCCCAGGCCGTTTTTCTGGAACAGTTGCCTGCCGTCGACGGCGAAGTCCTCAACGATGCAGCCTGGCAGAATGTACCTTCTTTCGGCCAGCTGATCCAGCTGCAGCCGAATGCAGGCCGGCCGGCTACGGAAAAAACAGCCATTTATATCGCCTACTCGGTAGAGACCTTTTACCTGGCCGTCGTTTGTTACGACGCCAAACCGCAACAACTGGTGGTGTCCGACGCCAGAAGAGATGCTATTCTGGACGATACGGACAGCTTCCAGTTCATCCTGGATACCTACCACGACAACCAGAACGGGTTCGTTTTCGGCACCAACTCCATCGGTGTGGAATACGACGCGCAGATCAATAATGAAGGCGTCGGCAATAACAACGCCAACCGCCAGCAAGGCGGCACGATCGGCGGTGTGAACATCAACTGGGACGCCTCCTGGGAAGTCAAAACGCAGGTAGGCGACTACGGGTGGAGCGCGGAGTTCGCCATTCCCTTCCGCACCTTGCGCTATGCGCCCGGTAAGAATCAGACCTGGGGCGTCAATTTCCAGCGCAATATCCGGAAGACCAACGAAATCGTTTTCTGGGCGCCCATGCCCCTCGGGTTCGACCTCAATCGCCTTTCGCTGGCCGGCAGCCTTACGGGCCTCGACCTCGTAAGCCCCGGCAACCTCAAACTGATCCCTTATGTGCTCGGCCAGGCCGTTAGGGATTATAAAAAGTCGCCTGTTAAAACGGAATTCAAACCCGAAGCGGGCGCCGACCTGAAGTACAGCATCACCCCTGCACTGACCCTGGACCTTACCTACAATACGGATTTTGCCCAGGTGGAAGTGGATGATCAGCAGGTCAATCTCGACCGGTTCAATCTCTTTTTCCCAGAAAAACGGCCCTTCTTTCTGGAAAACGCCGGTCTGTTCAGCGTCGGAAGCCCCGGTGAGGTAGACCTGTTTTTTAGCCGCCGCATCGGGATCGGCGACAACGGGCAGCAGGTACCCATCATCGGCGGCGCCAGATTGTCCGGCAAGGTGAAACGAACCAATGTGGGCTTTCTGAGCATGTTTACGGATGATGTTTCCGAGGCCGAGATCCAGCCCAACAACTTTACCGTGGCCCGCGTCAGCCAGGAATTCGCCAAGCGATCGGCTGTTGGCGCGGCGTTCATCACCCGGGAAGGTTTGGGTGAAGATTCCGGCGATTACAACCGTACCTATGCCGCCGACGGCAAGGTCGGGCTAGGCAAAAAAGCGCTCCTTTCCGGGTTTTATGCCCATAGTCAAACGCCCGGCATCGACGACAACGAACACGCTTTCAAATTCCAGGCGACCTACGACTGGAACCAGCTCAATGTCAACCTGGCCTATACCGAAGTCGGGGAAGGTTTTAACCCGGAGGTCGGGTTTTTGCTCCGGCAATCGTTCCGGAAACCGGAAATCCTGGTCCTGTACCGGTTGCGGCCCAACGGCAAATTCGGTTTGCTGGAATTAAGACCCCACATTTCCTACCGGCAGTACAGCGATTTCAACGGCTTCCTGGTAACCGGCTTTCTGCATGTCGACAATCACTGGGAATTCGAAAGCGGTCTGGAGATCCATACCGGCATCAATTTTACAACGGAAGGCGTTCTGGAACCGTTTGAGATCTCGGAAGGGGTGACCATCCCAGCGGGCGCCTACCGCCACCGGGAGGCCCAGATCCTGTTCATCACCAACCCCAGCAAGCGGATCTCATTTGATACCCGTTCGGTACTGGGCGGCTTTTTCGGCGGCCGGCGCCTGGCCAACAGCGGGACAATGCGGGTGCGTTTCGGCGACCGGTTCAACTCAGCGTTTACCCTAAGCCACAACGATATCAGCCTGCCCGGAGGAGATTTTTCAACCTTCCTCTTCGGCGGCCGGTTGTCTTATTCGTTCACCCCCCGGATTTTCATTCAAAGCCTGGTGCAATACAACAGCGTCATCGAGGTCTGGTCGGCCAATATCCGGTTCGGATGGCTACAACAGGCCAACACAGGCCTGTTTGTGGTGTACAACGAAGGCCGCGATGAGTTCGGGATCAGCGGCCGCAATTTTGCGATCAAATATTCCCGCGTATTCGACATCATCAAATAAACGAGAATCGAGGAACCGACCCAATTCAGTTCCTCGATTCCTCAATTCCTCGATTCCTCGATTCCTCAATTCCTCACTCAAAGCGTGCCCCGAAGCTCCTGTTCCCGCTCAATGGCCTCGAACAAAGCCTTGAAATTGCCTTTGCCGAACGAAGTGGCGCCGACCCGCTGGATGATCTCATAAAAAACGGTCGGGCGGTCCTGTACAGGTTTTGTAAAGATCTGCAGCAGGTATCCTTCTTCGTCGCGGTCGATCAGTATATTGAGCCGTTGGAGGTCTTCCAGGTCCTCGTCGATATGACCGACCCGTTCCACTACGGTTTCGTAGTAGGTTTCCGGCACATAGAGGAAATCCACGCCGCGGTTGCGGAGCTCGTCAACGGTATGGATGATATCGTCGGTAGCCACGGCGATGTGCTGGACTCCCGCACCGTGGTAAAAATCGAGGTACTCTTCGATCTGCGATTTCTTGCGGCCGTCCGCCGGTTCGTTGATGGGAAATTTGATAAAGCCGTTGCCGTTGGACACGACCTTGCTCATCAGGGCGGTATATTCGGTGGAGATGTCCTTGTCGTCAAACGTGACCAGCAGTTTGAAGCCCATCACATCCTGGTAGAAATTCACCCATTCGTTCATTTTGCCCAATTCGACGTTACCGACACAGTGATCGACGTATTTCAGTCCGATGGGTTCCGTTTTCAGGGTACTTGTCCGGGCTTCAAACCCAGGCATAAACGGGCCGTTGTATTTCGACCGCTCCACAAAGGTATGGAGCGTATCGCCGTAGGTATGGATGGAAGCCGTGGTGACCTCGCCGAACTCATCGTGGAAGATTTCCAGGGGTCTTGCCTGACGGGCGCCCCGGGCCAGGGCGGTATGAAAGGCGTATTCGGCGTCGTCGACCCAGAGAGCCAGCACCTTGACCCCGTCGCCGTGCAGGGCTACGTGGCGTGCAATCGCGTGATCCGGATCAAGCGCTGAGGTCAGGACAAAGCGGATCTTATCCTGTTCCAGCACGTAGGAAGCCCGGTCGCGGACGCCGGTTTCCGGCCCCTGGTAAGCGGTGAGTTTGAAACCGAAGGCGGTTTGGTAATAATGTGCTGCTTGTTTGGCATTGCCGACATAAAATTCGATATGATCGGTGCCTTTGATTGGAAAAGTATCTTGTTTCATGGCTTTATTTGATTCGATTTACATTGATCCGTTGTCGCCGGGGTTCAGGTTTTCAAAAACGCGGTTCAGGATTTCGGTGAGCTGGTCCATTTGCCGGTCGTCGAGGCCGGCCCAGGCTTTCAGGCGGGCGGCTTTGACTATGGGCAGAACCGCTTCGATTTTTTGGCCGCCGGCCGGTGTCAGCTGGATGATAAACCGGCGCCGGTCATTGGGGTCGGGGGTTCTGGTGGCCAACCCTTTCGCACACAGCAGATCAATGATCCGGGTGACGGTGGGCGCGTCTTTGAAGGTTGCCCGGGCCAGTTCCAGCTGGCTGACACCCGGCGTTTTTTCCAGTTCCTGCATCAGTATCCACTGGTCGACGGTGATATCGGCTGATGCGGCTGCCAATTGCTGCTGGATATGCTGCTTCATGCGCTTGGCGGTCCGTTCCAGGATAAAACCGGATTGTTCAGTTTTTTTGTCTGGCATGCATGGATGGTTGTGAGGGTTTTTGGCACGACAAAATTAATTGTTTTACTAATTATTTGCAAGCTAAGCGTGTTAACAAATCGGCCTAATCTGTTAAATTTGTTGCGAAGAAATCAGACTGGATGATCAAGACCTACGCCGACATTAATCCGGAAGACGGCAACCTGACCTTCGAACTGAAAAGGATGGAGGCCATTTACAAGAAAGCTGACGGCCGGCCGGACGCGCCGCACCGGCATGGGTATTATACCATCATCCTGGTAGAATCCGGCGAGGGCAGGCATATTGTCGACTTCAACGAATTTGCATTGGCCGGATCTCAGGTGTATTTCATCACGCCGGGCCAGGTGCACCAACTGGCCGCAAACCGGCAACCCGTGGGAAGCATCATCGCTTTCTCGCCGGGATTTTTGCTTCAAAACGGCATCGACGACTGTTTTATCACGGATATCAACCTGTTCAATGCCTATGGGTTTTCACCCCCGCTGGAAGTGACGCCCGTTCAAATGGAAGAGCTGACGGCATTGGCCGCCAAAATGGCCGGATATCAGCGGAGCGCTGACCGGTTCAGTTACCAGGCGATCGGCGCCTGTCTGAAGCTGTTCCTGATCATCTGCAACAATGCCTGTACGCTCGTCAGGGAAGAAAACACCCAAACCGTGCAGGCCGGCATCAGCATTTTGCGCAATTTCAAACAACTGGTCGAAGAAAACTTCCAAAGCCGGCACCAGGTCGGTTTCTACGCCCGACGGCTGGCCGTAACCGCGGGTCACCTGAACGATACGGTCAAGGCGCTTACAGGCAAAACCGCCAAGGAATTCATCCAGGAAAGGATCGCTACCGAAGCCCGCCGGTTGCTCTTTTTTTCCGATTTGAACACAAAACAGATCGGCTTTGAACTGGGGTTTTCCGATCCGGCCTATTTCAGCAATTTCTTCAAGAAAATGACCGGCCAGTCCGCGCAGGCCTTCAAAACGGCTTCACATCCCTGATTTCTACAATCCTTTCCCGGTTTTTTCTATTTATCCAGGGCGCGTTTCGGCCGAAATTTGCAGTATCAATTTCAACCATTAAAAGGAACAGATATGAAATCCATACTGCATAAAGCCGATACGAGAGGACTGGCCGACCACGGATGGCTGGTTAGCCGTCATACCTTCAGCTTTGCCAATTATTACAACCCCGAACGCGTCCATTTCGGAGCGCTGCGCGTGCTGAACGACGACCGGGTAGCGCCGGGCAAAGGGTTCGGCACCCACCCGCACGACAATATGGAAATCATTTCCATACCGCTGGAAGGCGACCTCGAACACAAGGACAGCATGGGCAATACGACTGTGATCCGGGAAGGTGACGTACAGGTCATGAGCGCCGGAACGGGCATCTTCCACAGCGAATACAACAAGAATGCCGACAAAGAGGTGAAATTCCTCCAGATCTGGGTATTTCCCGATAAAGCAAACGTCAAACCCCGGTACGACCAGATCACCCTGCAAAACAGCCGATTGAAAAATCAGCTGTTCCAGGTCCTTTCTCCCAACCCGGAAGACGACGGCGTGTGGATCCACCAGAACGCCTGGTTTCACATGGGCAACCTGGAAAAAGGATACACCGGAGAATACGCCCTGCACGGAGAAGGAACCGGCGTTTACGCGTTCGTTCTGGATGGCGAAATCAGCATTGACGGCCGAAGCCTGGCAAAACGCGACGGTTTCGGTGTGTGGGATACGGATAAAATCACCATAACCGCGGATTCGGATGCCCGTTTGTTGCTCATGGAAGTGCCGATGGAATAGGATGCTGCCCGCCGTCGCTCTTTGGGAGCTATGGCGGACGGGGGATACTGGCGACTGCCAACTGAAGACTGCCAACTGCCAACTGCCAACTGCCAACTGAAGACTGGATGCTAGATGCTGGATGCTGGGGGCTGGATGCTGGGTGCTGGGTGTTGGATACTGGATGCTGGATGCTGGATGCTGGGGACTTACGACTAATAACTTACGACTTAATTACAGCAAGTAATTCCCGGGCTTTTTCCCAGCGGTAGGTTTTTGTCTGTACGATTGTTTGTAATTGTGCAACGGCTTTTTCCTCTTGGCCGCTTCCGAGCCAGGCCAGGGCGAGGTACCAACCCGCCTGTTCGGCGAATGCAGTCTCGGAGGCGGCTGCTTTTTGGAGGTAGCCGGTCGCTTTTTCAGGATGATTATCGGCCAATTGGGCAATGCCGAGGTAGAATACGGGGGTAATATCGCCGGGGTCCTGATCGGCCCATTCTTCCAGAAGGGGAATGGCCGCCTGAAAATCCCCTGCCCCATAGGTTTCTTGTAATTCAGCGCGGTCACTGGTTTCGCCGCGCTGTTGCAGCACAAGCGGATAGGGTTCAAAATAGGCGGTATAGTCAGGCGGAGAAGCCGGCCGGCCAATGTGCAGGATGCTCCAGACCGCCAACAGCAGGATCGCAGCCGCTGCCGACGTCCAGATCCAGACCGGTCTTAAAAAGGGCCGGTTTGTGCCGCCCCCCCTTTGATCCGCTTGCTGCAGTTGCCGGCGCAGGGCGATCCATTCCTGATCCGCAGCGGCAGCCTGCATCCATTTTTCGACCCGGATTGCTTCGGCCAGTTCCGGGTTGCCGGCCATCTGCTCTTCGAAAGCCCGGCGCTCGTCGTTGTTCATTGCGCCGGTCATGTATTTCTCGATCGTTTCGTCCTGTCGTTGCTGCATGCTGTGATATTTATAAAAACGGGAACCTGGGATCCTTTTGCATGGCTTCTTTCAACGCCTGCTTGCATTCGAATTTTTTCTTTTTCACATACCCCGGGGAGAAATCAAGCTTTCCGGCAATTTCATCCGTTGATTGCCGCTGAAAATGCAACCCGAGAATTTTCCGGCAGGTATCCCCCAATTTTTCCAGGCAAGTGTGGAACAATTGAAAGCGTTCGGCCTCCAGGAGCGTGTCCCGGATGTCCTCCGGCACGTGCCAATCTCCGGGGTTTTCCTCCAGCGGCTCAATTTTTTGCGTCCTGCGTTGCCGGGTAAACCATTGGTATTTCCCGGCGGAAAACAGGTAGGTTTGCAACCCGGCCCTGATCTCGAAATTCGCGTCGCTCCGCACCTTTCTGAACAGCGCCAGGAGCACTTCCTGAAAAATATCCCTGGCGTCGGCTTCCTTTCCTCCCCGGCTGGTGACATACCGGATCAGGCCCGGCAGGAATTGCCGGTAGAAATGGTCAATCACCTGGCCCTCCGATCGCGCCAGACCATCCAATAATTGCCGGTCGCTCAACTCAGCCATCCCCCTTTTATTAGTCTCTGCAGAAGGTGAAAAAGATACCTCTAAAAATATAGAATCACCAAATATTGCGCTTTCAGGCGGCCAGATGCGGCAGCACTTCGAGCGTCAACGCCTCCTTTTCCTCCGGCGTCATATCCAGCGGCAACTGGGCTACGCCGTACAGCCGGCGCAGGATTTCAACGGCTGCAAACGCCTGCACCGCCTTGGGGTCAAACGCACCGTATCCGGTTTCCAGCGCCGCTATGGCGCGAGGCCATTCTACCCCGCAAAAACGGAGGTGCGCCAGGAATACCCCGAGGTCGAAAGCCGATTCGCCGAGGAAACAGAATTCAGGGTCAATCACAAATGCGCCGTTATCGGTCCAAAGCCAGCTGCCGGGGAAAAAATCACCGTGCAGCAGGGTGTCGCCGTCGGCAAGGTAGCGCTGCCCCAGGGCCAGGGTACGCTCGCGGAGGCCGGGTTGGTTGAAAATGGTGCGCGCCGCTACGGTCTGCAATCCGGGTTGGATATCCTCCAGCGGGAATTTGTTATCGGGCTGGAAGGGGAAATCGAAAATATGCAGGTGGTTGAGCTCCCGCATACCCCGGTTGGAAAAGTCGACCCCGGGTGAAGCTGCCGCGCTATTGGAATGCAACGCCCTCAGAAAACCGGTCAAAGTGCCCAGTACGGCTTCCGGAAAGGGATTTTCCCGTTTATAATACGCCGTGAAGTCGGCGCCTTCTCCCAGGTCTTCGATGGCCTGGATATGATTTTCAGGGTCGAAAAAAAGGAGTGAAGGAAGCAATTCGCCGACCCCGGCCCAGGCGGCGGCCACCTTAAAAAAGGCCGCTTCCATACCGGCGCGCTCTACCGGCGCAGGAATGGAAGGGTATTTTTCGACATACGGACGAGCCTGTTTCAGAATGAAGGTCCGGTCTGCGGTCCGGATGCGCAAGGTGTAGTTCATATTGCCCTCCCCTGCCTTTTCCGCGCCGGTCAGCGTTTCGCCGGGCAGGATCAGGCCGGTTTGACGAAGATAGCCGGTCAGTTCTTTTGTATTGTTCTGATCTAAATGCATAAGCGTTTTTTTGCCAGGCTAAGATAACCCGTTGTTTCGTAATCCATAAATGCAACCCGGTCGCAAAGCGCGATCAAAGCGCATATTGCGGGACCCAATACTTTCCGATTCCGGACAAAGTATCCGATTCCGGACAAAAAGAACAATGTTTTTTATTTGTAAATAATTAATAGTCAATTCATTAAATTGTGGCACGCGTTTGGCACTTATCTGTTCAACATCAAAACGGCGTATGGACAGAGAATTGTCGGACATAACCAAACGGAAAAGGAAGATCAGGCTGATAGCTTTTACCGGCATCGGATTGCTCCTCCTGCTGGTGCTGATATGGGGGCTGCGCAAGGCGTTTGAAAACCGCCTCGACCCGCGCCAGATCCTGACGGCTGTGGCGGAGACCGGCCCGGTAGAAAGCTCCGTAACCGCTACCGGGGAAGTCATTCCCGAATTTGAGCAGGTGATCACCAGTCCGATCCAGGCAAACATCGATGAGGTCCTGAAGAGCGCCGGTTCCAGGGTTGAACCGGGGAACGCGATATTGGTGCTCGACCGGTCTTTTGCCCTGCTGGATTACGAAAAACTCCGGCAGGAGAAGGAGCTGAAAGAGAACGGGATCACTAAACTCCGGCTGGAATTGCAGAAGAACTCATTCGACCTGCAGATCACCGATTCCATCAAGGCCTTGGAAATCCTGCAGATGGAAACGGAGCTGGAAGACGCCAAACGACTGCTGCAGATCGGCGGCGGCACCCAGGAAGAGGTGGATCTCAAGGCCAACAAGCTCAAAATGGCGCGGCTCGAAAAGCGAAAGCTCGAATTCGGATTGGGTATCGACCGGCAGCAAACAGAAACCAGCATCCGGGAACTGCAACTTCAATCCGAGATCCAGGGCAGTTCCCTCAAAACCATGGAAGAAAAACTGCAGCGTGCAAACGTAGTGGCCTCCCGCAGCGGGGTGATCACCTGGGTGAATGAAAACCTGGGTACCGCTGTCAATGAAGGCGACGTGCTGGCCAGGGTTGCCGATCTCAGCAGGTTCAAGATCGTCGGCACCTGTTCGAACGCCTATGCCGAGCGGATCCATGCCGGCATGCCCGTAATCGTGCAACTCAACGGGGATGAACGAACGGAAGGGACGGTCTCTACCGTTCGGCCGACCGTTGAGAACAATATCCTGACTTTTGAAGTCAAACTGGACCGGCCGGACCATCCGCAGCTCCGACCCAATATGCGGGTGGAGATCTATATTGTCACGGGCTCGAAACAAGCGGCCGTCCGGGTGGCCAACGGGCCCGCGTTCAACGGAAATCCGACCCAAGACTTGTTTGTCATCCAGGGCGACCGGGCCGTACGCCGAACGGTGCAGGTCGGGTTGAGCAATTTTGACTTCGTCGAGATTGAACAGAATATCCGGGAAGGCGAAGAGGTCATCATCAGCGATATGACCCGTTACGAACACCTCACCCAGCTAAAAATAAACCGGCCATGAAACGAAGCTTCCTGATCCTGTTGCTGCTGCTGTTGGTCCGGATAACGATCTGGCCCCAAACCCGCACCCTGAGCCTGGAGCGCACAATCGATCTGGCCCGGGAGCAATCGGTAGCCGCCCGGAAGGCCAATACCGTAAAAGTGACCCGTTATTGGGAATGGCGGGCCTTCAAATCCAACTATCGGCCCAGCATCACCTGGAGCGGCCAGGCGCCGGGCTTCAGCCGGACTTCCAAGGAAGTCATTCAACCCGACGGTACGGTCAGGTTCCAATCCATCTCCCAGAACAATTACGTCAGCCTGGTCAGCCTCAGCCAACCAATCGCGCTTACGGGCGGCGCCCTTTTCATCGGTACTTATCTGCAGCGTTTTGACGACCTGAACCAGGACAATACCCTCTACAACGGCATACCGCTTCAACTCGGCATCAGCCAGCCCATATTTGCGTACAACCCGCTGAAATGGGATAAACGGATTGAACCGCTCCGGTACCGGGAATCCCAACAGGTTTATGTTGCCGATATGGAAGAGATCGGGGTGACGGCCCTGGATTATTTTTTCAACCTGCAGATCGCTCAGATCGATTATGCCATCGCAGCAACAAATGGGACCAATACCGACACCATATTCCGCATCACCAGTGAGAAATACAACCTCGGCAAGGTGTCCAGGAATGACTTGCTGCAGTTGAAACTTGAAAAACTGAAGGCCGCCAAGGCGCTGGCACAGGCGCAGCAGGACCTGAAAACCGCCGAACTGGACCTGGGATCATACATCGGATTCCGGGACTTGACGGACGTGCGGTTGGTCCTTCCGGAAAACATCCGGGAAGTGGACGTCCGGGAAGAAACCGCCCTGAAAGAGGCCCTGGAAAACCGGCCGGAAGCCATTTCCTTTGCCCGCCGGGACCTCGAGGCGGAAAAAGAAGTTGCGCAGGCCAAGGGCAGCACCGGGTTCTCTGCCGGCCTGACCGGGACGCTGGGATTTGCCAAAACAGGCGACCGGATCGGCGATATCTACCGGAATCCGCCGGATCAGCAAACCCTTTCTTTGACCTTTAATTTTCCGATCGTAGATTGGGGACGCTCAAAATCGCAAATTGAAACAGCCAGGGCCAACCAACAACTGGCGCTGACGGAAATAGAACAGGACCGGATCGATTTTGAACAGCAATTGCTGACCGAGGTCGGCAGGTTTCACCGCTTTTACACCCAGGTGGACCTCAACCGGGAAATGGATGAACTGGCCCAGGACCGCTATCAGATCGCCCAGGACCGCTTCATCGCCGGCAACCTCGGCATTACCGAACTGGTGATCGCGCTGCAGGACAAAGACCGCGCCAAACGGGATTATGTCCTTTCGCTGCGGGATTACTGGCGGAGTTATTACCTGATCCGGCTGCTGACACTTTACGATTTTGAAAAGGCACAAAAATTAAAATAAACGCAATCAGCATGATCGCTTTGCAGAACGTCAATAAGGTCTACCAGACCAAATCCATTGAAACGGTGGCGTTGAACCGGATCAACCTGGAGGTCGCGGGCGGGGAATTCCTGGCCATCATGGGGCCCTCCGGGTGCGGCAAAAGTACACTCCTCAACATCATGGGCCTGCTGGATGAGCCGACCGATGGCGCGGTATCGATCAACGCCTCGGACCTCAAAGGCTATACCGACAAACAACTCGCCCGGTTCCGGAACAAGCATATCGGGTTTGTTTTCCAGAGCTACCACCTGATCAACGACCTCCAGGTGATGGACAATGTGGAGATCCCGTTGCTGTACAGGCGGGTGTCCGGGAAGGAGCGGCGGCAACTGGCGGCAGAGGCCCTTACCAGGGTGGGGCTGCGCAACCGGATGGAGCATTTTCCGACCCAGCTTTCCGGCGGCCAGTGCCAACGGGTCGCCATCGCCAGGGCCATCGTAGGCCAGCCGTCCATCATCCTTGCCGACGAACCAACCGGAAACCTCGACAGCGTCATGGGCGCGGAGATCATGGAAATCCTGCTCCAGCTCAACCAGGAAAACGGGACGACCATCGTCATGGTGACCCACGATGAGACCATGGCCCGCCAGGCCCACCGCATCGTCCGGTTGTTCGACGGCAGCCAGGTGATGTGATTGGGAGTTGTAAGTTGGGAGTCGTAAGTTGTAAGTTGGGAGTCGTAAGTCGTAAGTTGTAAGTCTTGAGTTGTAAGTCGTAAGTCGTGAGTTGTAAGTCGTGAGTTGTAAGTCGTAAGTCGTGAGTTGTAAGCCCGCATGCCTAGTGAGTCGTAAGGGGGGGGGCTTATGAGGCATGAACCCGCGAGGTTGAGCGGTTATCCGGGAGGCGATAGCGGCGAATTTATTAATCCTTTATCAGTTGAATATGCTGCGCAATTATCTCAAAATAGCCTGGAAGGTGTTGAAACGCAATCCGTTCTTCACGTTCGTCAGCTTGTTCGGCATCAGCCTGACCATTGCGATCCTGCTGGTGCTGGCGGCATTGATCGATCATGCCCTTGGGGCCCATTATCCGGAGACTTTCAGAGACAGAACCCTCAATGTGCTTCGCGTGCGGATGGATAACGGCAAGGACGGGTCCTGGCAGGAGCAGGCCAGTTTTTATTATCTCGACCATTATGTGAAACAATTGAAAACGCCCGAGGTCGTCGCCCTCATTTCGCATGGCGAGCTGACCAACACTTTTGTGGGCAACAAAAAACTGTCGCTGACCCTGAAATATACCTGTGAGAATTTCTGGCGTGCGAATGATTTCGATTTTCTGGAAGGGCGCCCGTACGACAAGCAACAGATCGACAATAACGAATATGTCGCGGTGATCTCCGAAGCTACCCGGGACGCCTATTTCGGCAAAGGACAAAAGGCGGCAGGGCAGTGGATCGAGACCGATAATACCCGTTACCGGGTTTCGGGGGTGGTCAGGAACGTATCCCAGGCCAGGTTCATCACCTTTTCCGACATCTATGCGCCGTACAATACTTCCAAATCGAACCTGGACGAAAAGATCTTCCTGGGGCCCTATTTCGGGATCATCCTGGCGCGCAGCAAATCCGATCTGCCCAGGATCCGGGAGGAATTCCAATCCATGGTCAGCCGGATTGAAATACCCCCGCTGGAAGACTGGCGCAAAGAATACAAGTTCCTGGTGTCGAAAGTATCCACTCCGTATGAAATGATCGCATCGACCGTTTTCGGGGAAGACAACTCGCCGGCAGCCAAATTAACGGCTATTCTGGTGACGGCTATGGTGCTGTTCATGTCGCTGCCCGCCTTGAACCTGGTCAACCTGAATTCCAGCAGGATCATGGAGCGCTCCTCCGAGATCGGCGTGCGCAAGGCTTTCGGCGCCACCTCTTCAACCCTGGTCGTGCAGTTTATTGTAGAAAATATCCTGCTGACCCTGGTCGGCGGCATCATTGCGCTGGTCCTGGCAGCCGGCATTCTGGAATGGGTTGAAGGGAGCGGGTTGATCCCTTACGCAAGCTTGTCGATCAATTTCAGGATCTTCCTCGTCGCCGTGATCCTCTGCTTTTTCTTTGGTATCCTTTCGGGGGTGCTGCCCGCTTTCCAAATGTCCAAGCTCAAGATTGTTAACGCCTTAAAAGACCACGAACTATGATCCGGCACTTGTTCAAACTGATCTGGAACCAAAAGCGGAAAAACCTGGGGATTCTGTTTGAGATCCTGTTTTCCTACATGGTCCTTTTCGCGGTTTTCAGTTTTGGGTTCTTTTACCTCAGGTTTTATCTGCAGCCGCTGGGGTTTGAATACAAAGACAGGTGGGCGGTTTTCCTGAACTGGAACGATACGCCGGGAGGAGACGTGGAAACCATTCAGCAGGCGATGGCGGATCAGTTGAAGGGGCACGTGGAAATTGAACGGTTTGCTTTTTCCAATGAGGTCATGCCGTTTGCCAATTACATCAATTTCACCGGATTCAAAACGGAAGAAAAGAGCGAAGGCGCCTATGTGTTCACTGCGGATGACCGCTATTTCCAGACCATGGGGATGCACCTGCAGGAAGGGCGGTGGTTTGAGGAGCAGGATGAAAGCGCTCCGGTTCTGCCGGCGGTTGTCACCCGGTCGTTCGGCACGGCGATGTTCGGCACGGATTCACCGCTTGGAAAATCGATCTTTGAAGGCGATAATACCCAAAGAAAGATCATCGGCGTTGTGGATGATTTTCGGTTCGGCGGCGACCTGGAAGGCCGCAACAACAGCGTTTTTTTAAGAATGGCCACCCGGCAACCGGCGCCCCGGATGCTGTTGAAGGTGAAATCGTCGGCAGGCGCGGCATTTGAGGCCAAATTGCTGAAGGATTTCCAGCGGCTGGCGCCGGGTTGGTCGATCGAGATCAAATACATGGAGGAAATGCGCCGGACCAATATCAGGCAGCGCCTGATCCCGCTGATCGCCTTCGGCATAATCGGGTTATTCCTGGTCTTTAATGTGGCGCTCGGCCTGTTTGGGGTGCTTTGGCAGAATATCGGCAAACGGCGCGAGGAGATCGGCGTGCGGCGCGCCATGGGATCCACCCAAAAAGAGATTGCTTCCCAATTTATCGGGGAGATGACCGTACTCGCAACCCTGAGCCTGCTGCTGGGTGTCTTTTTTGCCGTTCAGTTTCCGCTTTTACACGTCTTCAAGGTCGCAACAGAGGTCTATATTGCAGCCATTCTGGCCGGCATGCTGGTTATTTATTCCCTGGTTTTTCTTTGTTCTTTTTTCCCAAGCCTTCAGGCCGCCCGGATGCACCCGGCTGTCGCATTGAGGGACGAATAAGCCGCAGGAGGCCACCTGATTTTCAACACAGCAAAATCGGGGTCGCCGGCTGATGATTTGGTGATTAAAGCCCGCAGCCTGCCAGTTGGGAGCTCCCGCCGGCTGAGGACTGCCAACTGCCAACTAAAAAAGCCGGCTCATGGATGAAACCTGTTGTTTTTTGTATAATTTCACTTGAAATCCGGGATATCTGAATCAACCCGCCGTATTCGGCGGCAACAGCGTATGATCCTTATCATTGATGATGAACAAGCGGTACTGGCTTCATTGAGGTTGTTGTTTTTGCAGAACGGACTGGAAAGCGCCGGTGCAAAAACACCTCAGACAGCTATGGATCATATCCGGGCAAACCGCCCCGATCTTGTTTTGCTGGACATGAACTTCAGCGTGGACACCTCCGGCAGGGAAGGCCTTGCGCTGCTGAGGCGCATCCTGGAATACGACCCGGGCATTCCCGTGATCCTGATTACCGGATGGAGCACCCTGCAACTGGCCGTCGAAGGTATGAAAACCGGCGCCAGGGATTTCATCAGCAAGCCCTGGGACAATGAACACCTGCTGAATTCCGTCCGGACCATCCTCTCCCTTTCCGACGCCGGAACGCTGAGCCCTTCCCGGAAAAAACTGGATGAAGCCTACCACTTTGAACACATCATCGGCGAGGACCCGGAATTCCTCAAGGTCCTGGAAACGGTCGGCCGGGTAGCCCCCACCGATGCCTCCGTGCTCATCCTGGGGGAAAGCGGGACCGGTAAGGAACTCATCGCGGAGGCGATCCATCAGAACAGCAGCCGCCGCCAGAACCCGTTTGTCAAGGTTAACCTCGGGGGCATTTCCGGGAGTCTGTTCGAAAGCGAATTGTTCGGGCATAAAAAAGGCGCTTTCACCGATGCGCGGCACGACCGCAAAGGCCGTTTCGAACTGTCCGATACCGGCACCATTTTCCTGGATGAGATCGGAGAACTGGAGCTTTCCAGTCAGGTCAAACTGCTGCGGGTCTTGCAGGACCGGAGCTTCGAAATGCTGGGCAGCAGCTTCAGCCGCCGGGTGGACGTCCGGGTGATCAGCGCGACCAACCGGGACCTGTCGGAAGAAGTAGCCGCGGGAAATTTCAGGGAGGACCTGTTTTACCGGATCAACCTCATTACGGTCAGGGTGCCCTCCTTGCGGGAGCGGCCTGCCGACATTCCGAAACTGGCTGATTTTTACGTTCAAAACCTCAAACGCCTGTACCGGCGGCCCGGTGTGCACCTGAGCAAGTCCGCGACAGCGTGGCTGCAGCATTATCCCTTTCCCGGTAATGTGCGGCAATTGAAAAACCTGGTGGAGCGCACCGTGCTGCTCACCCAAAAAGACCAGTTGCAAGCCGAGGATTTCCGGGATCACCTCGACCCCGCGGGCAGCAAGGTCCATAAAGCCGCCTTTCCGGAAGTGGGCTCCATTTCTCTGGAAGATATGGAAAAGGAAATGATCGTGAAAGCCATGGATTTTCATGGCAATAATATCGGCAAGGTGGCTGTTGCATTGGGGATCACCAGGAGCTCGCTATACAGACGGCTGGACAAATACCGCATTCCGCATGACTAAATTAAAGTTGAGGAGCCGATACATTCTGCTGATCGCCTCGCTGCACCTGGTCGTGTTGGTGCTGACCTTCTTCATCTTTGATGAAAACAAGCTGCTATTCATCGGAGCTGAAGCCGTTCTCCTGGTTTCCGCCTACTTTTTTTTCCGATTGTACAAAGCCCTCGTGGCGCCGGTTCAGCTCATTTCCAAAGGCGTAAATGCCATCATGGACCGGGATTTTCAGGTCAAGTTCCAGGAAATCGGTCAGCCTGAAATGGACCACCTGATCCAGGTTTACAACAGGATGATCGATGAATTGCGACAGGAACGGACGCAAACCGTCGAAAAGAACCTGCTGCTCGAAAAACTCATTCGGTCCTCCCCCACGGGCATCATCCAGCTGGATCTGGAAGGGCGGATCTCCTCCTGCAACCCCAGGGCGGTGGCTATGTTAAAAATGAATGAAAAAGACCTTATCGGGAAGTCTCCGGATGAATGGGAGGCGCCCTTGCTGAAAGCTTTGTCCAAACTGGAAAAAGACGCCTCCTGCACCATTCGCGTCAACGGCATTGAAACCTACAAATGTCATAAATCTCATTTTATCGACCGCGGATTTCCGAACTACTACCTCCAGATCGAGGAGTTGACGGCTGAAAAACTGGAAATAGAGAAAAAGGCCTACGGGAATGTCATCCGCATGATGGCCCATGAAGTCAACAATTCAATCGGTCCGGTGAATTCGATCCTGGATTCGCTCGGCGTATACGGCCGGGAATTGCCGGAAGAAATCCGGAAAGAATTCGGCGACGCTATCCAGATCGCCCGCGAACGGAATCTGAAACTGAACCAGTTTATGGTCAATTTCGCCGATGTGGTGCGGTTGCCCGCGCCACTCCCCGAATGGACGGATTTGCCGGACATGATCCGGAGGGTCGCCCGGTTCATGTCGTTTGAAACGGGCGAAAAAAAGATCCGTTTTCAATTGGACCTGCCCGAGGACCCCATCCGGGTAAGCCTGGATGTCCGGCAAATGGAACAGGTTCTCATCAATATCCTTAAAAATTCGATCGAGGCCATTGAAAAAACAGGCGATATCCGGATCGGGCTGAAGCGTAATCCGGTCCGTTTAGAGATTATTGATACGGGGCCGGGCCTTCCTCAGGATAAGGAACAAGAGATATTTGCCTATTTTTTCAGCACTAAAAGCGGCGGGCAGGGTGTGGGATTGATCCTGGTCAGGGAGATCCTGATCAACCACGGCTTCGGCTTTTCGCTGAGTACGAACGGGCAGAGCGGGGCCGTTTTCCGGATCGAGTTCGAACGCGCGAACCGTTAACCCAGGTACCCGCCGACCCTGCTGTAGACCATTCCGGGTTTCCACGCTTTCATTTCACCAAACCGCATCATATAGGCCGGGCGCAGGACGGTCCATTCCCGTTCGGTCAGGCGACCGGCCAGGTCGGCGTGTTCTTCCGGGATCACGACCACCGGTTTTCCAGCACCCTCCCGCAGTTGCAGGAGCGACATGCCGGCCGCCGCGGTTTGCGCAATGACCAGCCCTTCGCCCAGATCGGGCAGGTAGAAGCCTTCAACCCGCCTGTGGTCCCGGGTGTATACCCAGGCATTGTGCAGAAACCGGATCAGTACCCGGCTTCGGTCCTCGCCCATGGCCGCCAGGTCCATCTGGAGGATTTCGGATAAAAAAACCGGATCGAACCGGCGGATATTCGGATCGGGTCGGGTGGGGGCCGGGAACGAGCCTTCCGGTCTTTTGAAAAACAGATAGCGCCCGCATTCCTGAAAACCCAGTTTTCTGTAGATAATTTCGCCGGCCGGGGTAGCCAATAAAAAAAGGTTCTTACCTTTGGATATCCCTTTTTGCATCAGGTGTTCGGTGATCATTTTACCGACGCCGCGTCCCCTCGCAGCTTCCCTTACGACAATATTCCCCAGCCAGGCCGAATTTTCAAGGATCATGAGTTCACCGACACCTATCAGTTGTGATTCGTCAGTCACTTTGATCGCATAAAAGTAATCCTGGTCCAGGTGTCTGCGGAATACCTGGGAAATATCCCCCCAATCCGGCGGATTGATTTCAGGGATCAGGTCAAGGTCCTTTGCCTCGAGCAGGGATATCTGCATGGTTGATTTTTTGCAAAGGTAGGCCCTCCGCAAAGGCGACAGACAAAAATTATCAGTAATACCCAACACTATGCGACACATCATCTATTTGTTCATCGGCCTGATCCCGGTTGCGGCGCTTTGCTTCCGTTGTGGGCCGCCGACGACCCGGGCCGAGCTGCGCTGGTCGGCCGATCCCGCCGTGATCCTTCCCCGGCCGATGGGCGCGCTGGGCCTGAACGCGATCGGGATTGCCGACAGCGCAATTCAACTGCAGGGCAAACTGCTGGGTTCCGTACGCAAGACGATCCTCAATTTGTACGGCGACCCGTTCCCCCCCGGATCCAGGTATACCGTCCGGGTGACGCTGGAGCCGTATAAATTCCGTGCCGATCTGCCGTTTGGGGTCGGTTTTGAGCCGGGCGGCATCACCCTCCTCGACAGCCTGATCAAAGGGCCGTTACCCATTCTGGAAGGGGACCGGGCTACGTTTACCGTCCGGTTCAACCGTCAATTGCCGTGCGGATTGTACAAGATGAGTTTCCTGATCGATTCGACCGGCCGGTATATCGATGATGTCCATAAGGCCGATAACCTGTATGAAAACTTTCTTTTTGTGCAGGGGAAACAACCGTTCGACGCGCAATGGCTCACACCGGATACCATGACCATCCGGGCGGCCAACCCGCCGCCGGTGGCCTTTTCTTTAAGGGTCTCCTCGGCAACACCCGACGGACCCGGAGTCATTTATGCCGATATGGAAGTGAAAGCTCCGCAGGGTTCTACGGCTACCTCCGCGCCGGTACGGGGCATGCGGTTCCCGGAATTGCCGGCGACGGTTGATATCGCCGTTCAGCCGTCATCCGCTCAATCCGGGACGGTTGAAGACATGACCGTTATTTTGCGATTCTATGCCGCAGACGGCGGTGCATTCAAACAAAAAACAGCCAGGGTCCGGATTTTGCATTGACCCTGAATCCATACTGCCGGACATTTGTCAAAAGGGTAAAGCAAGGGAGAGCCCGCTCTCCCCCTCTCCCCAAATCTCCCACTCCGCCCATTTTGCCCGGCAGTAAGCGTATATATGCAGGCATGGGCCCGGGAATGGGAAAAATTTTGTATATTGGACTGAATACCATCTTTTTATCATTTAAAACCCAAAACCATGAAACCCATTGTCAAGCATCTCCTATGGTTTGTTCCCCTGATTTTGCTTTTTTTCGGATGCCCGAAACCGCCGGTGCGGCTGACGCCGTTGCCCGCTGCCATCAATGTCACGGTTGCGCCGTCAGCGCCGCCGGTCGATGTGGTGGAGGATATGCTGCTGAAGGTTACCCTGTTTTCGGATGACGGATGCATTTTGCGGCAACAGACGGCCGAGGTCCGGATCCTGCACGATATTTGATGAAAAAAAACTGTCCGAAAACCGCCCTTCGCCTGAAGAGCCGTTTTCGGACAGAAATTAAACAACAGTGGATTTTACCCGGTCAGGCAACCATCACATCGTATTCCCGGCGCTGGGCTTCCGGCAGTTTCGGGCAGGTGATGATGAGTACGCCGTTGACCTGTTTGGCGCTGATGTTCTCGACGTCAACGCTGTCATTCAGGACAAACGATTTCTCAAATGCCTTGACGGGGTATTCCTGGTGGATGAAATTGGGATTGAATCCATCCTCCACAGTACGTTTCCCGCTGACGTACAGGACGTCTCTGACCACAGAAACGGTGACGTTTTCCTTATCGAATCCCAGTGCGTACAGGTATATCTCATAGGAAGTGTCCGTTTCCTCGATATTGACGGGAATGTTGTGCTTCGGCCGTCTGGGGCCGAAAGAAGCGAAGTTTCCGAATTTTCCGGGATGCCAATGCCTCCCGTATGCACGGCCGTAGTCTCTTGCACGGCCTGCAGCACAGTGTCCAAACATGTTGAAAAACTTATTTAAGGTGAACGATAATTAAGACTTGCAATCCTGGTGTTGCGCTAAACAAACTCGCTCTCGCGGCGTTGGTTTCTCCAATGGCGGCAGGGCATGGACAGCCTTTCCTGGAAAAGCTCGTATTCTGCATCGCTCATATGCCGGACTTTATCGGCAAAAGCGGCGATTCCGTGGCGGCGAAACCTGCGGAATCCCCAGAAGCGAAAAGCGAGAAACCCGACGGCAACAGCCAGCAGCAATGGAGGAGCAAAAAAGATCAATGCGCCGAAAAACAAGGCGGCGCCGAAAAATGGAAAACGAGGTCGATGATACATGGTGATCTCCGTTTGATGAATGAATGCTTTCTTTTAAGGGAAGACGGAGCACCGGAGAAATTACTTTAAACGGAAGTGATTTTTTTGAAAAAAATTATTTTTCGCATCGCTTACGCCAGGCTTCCTTGAATCTTTGGCGTTCTTCATCGCTCATATTCATCCATTTTTCCCGAAAAAAAGGCGGCTTTTTGCCGTGCATCGGGTTGCCGCCGGGCGGCCGCATGCGGAAACCGCCGAACAACAACCGCGACAGCAACAACAACCCCATGGCCTGGCCGTAAGTGACGGCAGACACCCCGACGACGACGGGTTGAAGCGCATAATTCCAGAGGAACATCACCGCGCCGGAAGCCAGGAGGAACAGGCCGATGATGAGCGGGAACAGGAAGGGCCGGTAGTTGTTGTATCTTTTCATCTTATTTGATGTCGTTTAATTCGTCGTATAAAAATTGGAGCCTTGTGCGCAGGCGTTGTACGGCATATCGCTTCCGGCTGATAACGGTTTTGATGTTTTCGCTGGTCTTATCGGCGATTTCCTGGAGCGTCATGTCCTCGAGTTCGTTCCACACGAAGACGTTGCGCTGTTCTTCGGGCATTTCCTCGAGGGCGCTCATCAGTTCATCCCAAAAGAGCTCGTTGAAAAAAGCGGCGTCCGGGTCGCTGTCTTCGGGCAGCAGCCACTCGCGGAGGTAGAGCCCGTCCTCGTTGTCGCCATCCGAAAAATCTTCCGGTTGTTCCGGTCTTTTGCGCCGGTAGTTATCCGTGATCCGGTTGCGGGCCACCTGATATAGCCAGGCGCTCATGTTCTCGATCTGTTCCAGGTCGGTCAGCCTGCTGAGCTGGTACCATACTTCCTGAACGATGTCTTCGGCGTCTTCTTCCGACCGGACCCTGCCCCGAACAAAGCCAAATAGCCGCTTGCCATACTGCTGTATGGTTTTGATGAGCCCGGGTTTTGTTTCGTCGGCCATGAGCGCGGCTTATTTCAGGCTTTTGTAAATTTTCATCCCCAGTTCGTAGAAGTCCATGACCTCCTCAACCGGTACGCGCCTGGAATACCTGTAGACCAGCAGATAATTGTCCAGCGATTCCACCCTTAGTTTTTTTCCATTTTTCAGCAACCTGGTAAAATCGTAATTGACCATCGATTTTACCAGGGCGATCTCTTCCGTTTTGAAAATATAGCGTTCATAAAATGCCGGATCCTTGATCAGTTCCGGCATTTTGCTTTTATTGAAATAAGCTGCGATCTTGTGGAAAAAATTGCGTGGATAAATCTTGAAAGCAGGCAGCCGGGATATTTCGGCGGAGAGCAAAAATACAGTCTGGGCAACGGTTTCGCTGTGGTTGCCCCTGTTGACAATATATTTATAATCAAACAAGCGGACCTTGCCCGGAATTTCCGGGACATCCTTTTCAAGCATATTGTAGATTTTGCCTGATTTGTGCCTGAAAAGCGAAAAAGCCTTCAGCCCCTTTCCAAGTCCGGGCTCATCTTTCGGCGTGAAAGTAAAATGGTTGGATAAAGCGATTTTTCCCATCGCTTCCCTCCTCAAGGCGGCCCTTTTAAAAATATTGAACATGGCTATTGTTGCTGGATAAATGCCCGGACATCGGCCAACCACTCCTTTTTGTACTTGTTCAGGTAATTCTCATGGCCGGCGTCCGGATAGGTCACCAGTTTCTTATTCCCCGGGAGGTTGGCAAAGATGGCATCGATCTCCCACCGGCTTACCCGTTCGTCCTTTTCACCGTAGAGCAGCAGCGTCGGCACATATACGTCCCTGGCGTATTCCGTCGGTTTGTGGGAAAAAGCCCAGAATCCGTTTTGCACGCTGCCCCAGAACAGCATCATCCCGACAAAGGGAACGGTCGGAAAATGCTTGGCCTCAAACCGGATGGCCGTCGTTTGATACAGAGAAGCGAACGGGCATTCGATCATGATCCCGGCCGGCTCGATGCAATAATCGTGGATGGCTTTGAGGATGGCTACCGACCCCATGGAGGTGCCGTAGAAGTAAATGTTCTTGACCCCGTTCAGGGTGAGGTAATCGTAAGCGGCCTTTACGTCTTCCGCCTCCTTGAACCCCACTGTCGTCTGATTGCCCTGCGAGCCGCCGCAACCCATGAAATCGACCAGCAGCGTATTGTAGCCCATGCGCAGGAACTCTTCCGATTTGTCGAGCATAAAGGATTTCTGACCGCCGTACCCATGAAAGAAGACAACCGTGCCTTTGGGGTTGGGGATCTTTATGCTCCAGCATTCCAGTTTTTTGTGGCTGTACAATTTGACGGTTGCAAATGCGCGCCCCGGCCACAGGTTGTTCATCGGCCTGGGATTGTCGATGCCCAGAAACAGCATTTTCACGATCTGCGGTATGGAGAGTTCGTCCACATCCGGGCGGGTTCCCTGGCTTGAGGAAAAATGGGTAAACCGGTAAGCGTGGCAAAAGGCGACAAAATTCATCAGCAGGAAGATCACCGCCAGGGACCAGAACAACCGTTTGAACCACCTTTTGCCGGGCAATCTGAAACCCATGATCTTTTTATTATGAACCGGTCTGTCATTGGTTTGAATGGGGCCCAGCATATCGGTTTTATCGCCTTGCCGATATCCAATCCCGTCCGTCTGCGAAGTGAGCAGCCGTCCGCTTTTGCGGAGGTGGAAGGCGTTGTAAATATCGGTGACAATCCTCATAAAATTAACCCGCTAAGGTGCAACGTGTTACGATTTTCAGAAATAACGGCAATTGGCCCGTAAAGGTACAGTTTTCAAATTTCCTGCAGGCGCCTACGAATACTCAAAAACCGGCTACACCTGATAAAGTTGCATTTACAACGCGTTGTCACCCCCCGATCTTGCAGAAAAATTCGATAACACCTTAAAATGTGCTGCAAGATGAAAAAATCAGTAATCCCAATTCTCCCGCTGCTGTTGCTGCTCGCGTTGCCGGCAGGGAATGGCCTCTGGGGACAAATCGAAAACGACAGGTCCTCGTCTCCTTATTTCCAGGTCAACTGCGCGGACGAAAAAACCGAACAGTTGCCTTTGATGGCCACCTCCGCCCGGGTCAATATCGCGGGTGTCATCGCGGATGTGCAAGTGACCCAGCGCTACAGAAATGCCGGAGAAAAACCCATTGAGGCGATTTATGTGTTTCCCGCGTCGACGCGTGCAGCCGTATACGGCATGAAAATGACGATCGGATCCCGGGTGGTCACCGCAAAGATCGAAGAAAAGGAAAAAGCGCGCCATCAATACGAGCAGGCGTTGGAGGACGGCCGGCGGGCCTCGCTGCTGGAACAGGATCGCCCCAATGTGTTCCGGATGAACGTCGGCAATATCCTCCCCGGCGATACGATAGAAGTATTGCTGCAATACACGGAATACCTCATACCGGAATCCGGGGTTTACCGTTTCGTTTACCCCGCGGTGGTCGGCCCCCGGTATACCGGCGGAAAAATCGCCGATGGGCAAGGCGACCGGGCCTATACGGCTGTCCCGTACCAACATCAGGGACAGGCGCCGTCCTATGATTTCAATCTGCAGGTGAACCTGTCGGGCGGCATGCCGTTGAGCGATATCCGGTCTTCAAGCCACAAAATATCCGTCGACAATCCCGGCAACGGCACCGCCGAAATCAGCCTCGATCCCGCAGAACGCAAGGGCGGAAACCGGGATTTTATCCTGGACTACCGCATGGCCGGCAACCAGATCCAGACCGGCATGCTCACCTTTGACGACGGGAAGGAGAAATTCTTCCTTTTCATTGCCCAGCCGCCGAAATCGGTGGACAAAACAGATATTCCGCCCCGGGAATACATTTTTGTGGTAGATGTGTCGGGCTCAATGAACGGCTTTCCGCTGGACGTATCCAAAGCATTGCTCCGGGATCTTGTCGCCGGATTGAAACCCAACGACCGGTTCAACATCCTCCTCTTTGCCGGCGGCAGCAACCTGATGTCGGAAAACTCCTTGCCCGCCACCCCTGAAAATGTCGAAGCCGCTTTCAAAGTCCTGGACAACGAGAACGGCGGCGGCGGAACGGAACTGCTGCCTGCCCTGAAACGGGCATTGGCCCTGCCCCGTAACGACGAGGGTTTATCCAGGTCGATCGTGCTCATTACCGACGGATACATTTCTGTGGAAGCGGAGGCGTTTGATCTGGTCCGGAATAATCTCGATCAGTCCAACCTTTTTGCATTCGGGATCGGGAGCAGCGTCAACCGGTTCCTGATAGAAGGCCTGGCCAGGGCCGGTAAAAGCGAACCCTTTATCGTAACCGCACAAAACGAAGCCCCGGCTGTCGCCAAAAAATTCCGGCAGTACATCGCCTCCCCGGTATTGACCCAGGTGAAGGTCGATTTCGGACAAATGCAGGTCTATGACCAGGAGCCGGTGACCATTCCGGATGTCCTGGCGGAACGCCCGGTCGTCATTTTCGGAAAATACAAAGGCAAAACGGACGGTACCGTCAAGCTCACCGGTTTTACAGGCGCGAATAAAAAGTACAGCTATAAGTTCAACCTCAAGGATGCCGTTTCCGGTGATCAGAACGCGGCGCTGAGGTATTTGTGGGCCCGCGACCGGATCAAAACCCTGGACGACTACAACCAATCGGACTATGATATCCAGCGCATCGCCGAGGTGACCCGGCTGGGGTTGCAGTACAACCTGCTCACAGCGTATACCTCCTTTGTGGCCGTAGACGAGGAAATTGCCGTGAAGGACGGTGAAAAGGCCGTCGCCGTCAAACAGCCGCTGCCGATGCCGGAAGGTGTTTCCGATTATGCGGTGGGATTTTCGCCCGGATTCAGCGGCGTGGCCTTTGCAGGAGCATCCCGTCATTTATTCAAAGGACTTTTTAATTTTTCCAATATGAAACCCGTTCATCGTATTTCCCTCATCATCGGTCTGATTGCCCTCGTGCTGATTATCGGCCTTCAGGTTAAAACCAGCCGCTCAAAAAACCAAAACAATCCTGTCGCAACACCGGAGGCTGAGGTTTCCGGCCGGCCGCAGGTCACCTTTGTGCTGGGTGAAGACGATACGGCGGACAACCCGTACTATCGCAACGCCATGGCTTATTGCCGGCAAAACGAAGGGCAGCTGGGCGGGCAAATCGTCCAATCCTGCCGGTCATTGCTGGAAGTCCGCGATTACCTGGAAAAAAACGCGCCCTCCGGCAGGCCGTGGGGCAAGGTGAGCCTGATCGTACACGGCAACGAGTGGACGGGGCTGGCAGTACCGGTCGCCCCGGGCGGCCCGCGCGCTTCGGAAATGGAGATCAACAAGGCTTTACAGGCCAAAACATTCCCCGAGTTATCCGACCGGATTGTGGACCGGCATTCCGAGGTAGTCGTCTACGCCTGCGGTCTGGGACGCAATACGGCTATTCTGCACAGCCTCGCCCGTTTGTTGGGCGGGGCTGACGCCCAGCGGCCGGTGATCCGCGCGAGCAAATATTTCAACCTGTACGAACCGGTGGCCTCCGATCCGTCGACCATCCGGCAATCCAGCGCAGATTACTGGTATGTCTACTACCCTTCCGGGAAACGCCCCGGGAAAGAAGAATTGCTGGCGCGGTTTGAGCATCAATTCCCGGATGAAGACCTGGATTGGGCAGACGTCTTGTTGCGATTCAACCCCCGCTGGCCCGGCGATACTTACTGCTACCGGGTGCCGGTTCCGATCCAATGGACGGTGGTATACCGGCAACCCGCGGATCTGCCCGATCTGAAATCACCAGCAGCACAAAAGACCTGGCTTGGATCACAAACTGAGCTGATGGACGTCCTGCATGAAATGGGGGTCGAACCCGGTGAAGTGAACTGGCAATTTCACAGGCGGCAATACCAGGAAGAAGACGGCGCCCAATGGCCGGCCGTGGTTGCAGAGGGGAAAACGACTGCATTTTGCGTACTGAAGCCCCTGGTGACTGCGGAAGAGGATGCTCTGGTCAGCGTGTATCCGGAGATAAAATGAACAGCGTGGATCAATTAGACGGGAGAGCGGCTAAAAACGCCGGGGTATGCAACAATTCCCCGGGGTTTCTTAAATTGGCCGGTAAAGAATCTGGTTTGATGCGAATGCTGGTTTTCTTTTCTTTTATTTTGTTTTTGGCGACAGGGGCTGTCCGTGGGCAGTACAACTTTTCCAGGTTTTCCGTCACGGAGGGCTTACCCCAGTCGCAGGTCTTTTGCCTGACCCAGGACAGCCGCGGCTTCCTGTGGATGGGCACGCAGGGTGGCGGCGTTTGCCGGTTCGACGGCGCCCGGTTTGAAACCTACACGACGGAGGAAGGGCTTTCGTCCAATTTTGTGAACGCCGTTTTCGAAGACTCCGACCACCGGATCTGGGTCGGCACCAATCAGGGATTATGCCGTTTTGACGGACAGCGGTTCAAGTCGATACCATTGAATCAAAACCTGCCGGTGTATGCCGTCTTCGAAGAGCGCAAAGGCCGGTTGCTGATCGGTACCCAACAAGGGATTTGCGTGTTGGACCCGGTCACGGATAAATTTAAAAAGCTCGAACTCGGCGATTATGAGTTTGCGGCAGTCTATACCTTTTTTCCTACCGAAAAGGGCCTTTGGGCAGGCAGCGCCCGTGGAGCATATATCCTGGGGGATTCCTTGCCCGCGCTGGCCGACAAGAACGGCGTATCCCTATGGGATATCAGGGCCTTTGCCCGGGATAACCGGGGGCGGCTGTGGGTGGCTTCTTACGGCAGGGGCGTTTTCCTGGTGGATGAAAACACCCTGACGGTTTCGGATACCCTGAACAGTCCGCTGGTGAACCGGGCGACTTCGCTTTTTGCGGACAAGGAGGGGCATATGTGGGTGGGAACCCAGCATTACGGGCTGGTCCGGTACGATCCCGATGGGTCGGTGGTGTTGATCTCGGAAAAGCAGGGCTTGCCGCACAATCATGTCCGGGCCATTTACGGAGACCGGTCCGGCAATATCTGGATAGCAACCTCCGGCGGCGGGGTTGCGCGTTACCTGGGGCAGCAGTTCCAGCATTTTGACCGCATCAACGGGTTGGCCGGCAACCGGATCTACGCCCTTTGCGAAGACCGGGATAGTCGCCTCTGGATGTCCGTTTCCCAAAGCGGGATCGCACTGCTGGATCCCGCCGGGTTTCATAAAATGGACCTCGACAGCGGTTGGATCGACGTCAAGGCCAAAACGATCTGTGAAGACCCCGCGGGCCGCATTTGGGTCGGCACCGAAGGCAAAGGCATCGCTGTTTTCGACTCATCGGGCATGCAGCGGCTGACCGTCGAACAGGGGCTCCCCGGCAACTGGATACAGAAGATCGTCGCGGAGCCCAATGGTTGGGTCTGGGCCGCTACCTACGCCGACGGGATCGCTGCCATCCGGCGGGATAGTTCGGCGGGGTTGTCCGTCATTAAATACGGATCGGCGGAAGGATTGCCGGATCTCCGGATCAATACCCTGCTGCAGGATCAGATGGGAAGGCTTTGGTTTGCTACGGCTGCCGGGCAGGTGGGCTACCTGAAAGACGGAACGGTCCGGCAGGTGTTCGGTCCGGAAGTGAACCTGCCGGAGGTCCCCATCCGGTGTCTGTACATGGACGAGGAATTCAAATTATGGGTGGGCACGTCAGGAGCGGGCATTTATACGGCCTATACCGGGGAGGACGATCCGTATTTCGCTCCGCTGTACTACGACAAAAAACTGGCGTCTCAGAATATTTACCTGCTGGTGGGCGACCTGGAAGGCAATCTGTGGGTCGGTACGGAGAACGGCGTTGATCAGGTTGTGCTCAGTCCGGAGCGGAAGATTGCCGATATCCGGCATTTCGGCAAGGAAGAGGGGTTTCTGGGGATTGAAACCTGCCACGATGCGGCCGTTTGCGACCGGAAAGGCAACCTCTGGTTCGGCACCATCAACGGGCTGACCAAGCGGGTCCCGGGGTTCAAGAACAAGGAAAAACCGGTACCCGTTCTTCGCATGGGAGAGGTGTCTTTGTTTTACAAACCGCTTGAGGCCACCCCGTTCGCCGCCTTCGCCGACCCGGACGGCGGGCTGAAACCCGGCCTGAAATTCCCCTGGAACCAGAACCACCTGAGTTTCCGGTTCAGGGCCGTTGAGCTGAGCGACCCCCGTTCGGTTCGGTATCGCTGGAAACTGGAAGGCGCCGAGGCCGACTGGGCGCCCTGGTCGGATCAGACCCAGGTCAATTACGCCAATCTGCCGCCGGGCAGGTACACGTTCATGGTGGAATCCACGACGGATGAAAGCCATATGAGCGAACCCGTCATGGCCGCATTTGTGGTGCTCAAACCGTTTTGGCAGCACTGGTGGTTTCAGGCGACCGCCGCCGCGCTTGTGTTGTCGGTCATCGGCCTTTGGTTGCGCTTTCGGATCCGGAAGGTGCGGAAGCAGGAAGAAGCCAAACGCGAAAAACTGGAATTGGAAAACCACCTGTTGCAGCTGGAGCAAAAAGCCCTGCAACTCCAGATGAACCCGCATTTCATCTTCAATGCGCTGAACAGCATACAGAGCCTGATCGCTACCCGGGATAATGACACCGCCCGCCAGGAGATCAACGGATTTGCGCGGCTGATGCGCTCGGTGCTCACCAATTCGAGGAAACAAAAGATCAGCCTAAGCGAAGAAATCGAAACCCTGCGGCAATACCTCCGGGTCGAACAATTCTGTCAGCAGAATCCCTTTGAATTCGAGATGGAAACAGAAAGCGAAATTCATCCCGAAGAAGTGGAGATCCCGCCGATGCTCCTGCAGCCGTTCGTTGAAAATGCCGTTATCCACGGCGTTTCCCACCTGAATCACCCGGGAATGATCCAACTGCGCTTCACCTTGAAAGACGACCTGCTTTGCTGCGAAATCCGGGACAACGGCATAGGCCGGGAGCGGGCGGCGCTGCTGCGGCAGGAAAAGAAACCGGGCCACCAGTCGGCCGCCATGCAGGTGACCAAAGAGCGGCTGGAGGCCATGAGGGCGGGCAGGCCCTACACCCCGCTGGAAATTGAGGATGTCCTGGAACGGGGCGTGATCCAGGGGACGGTGGTGCGGGTGCGCATTCCGGGGGAGGTGGGGTTTTGAAAACTGCATCCCGTAAGCTGCCTGAAAAAAAGGACCAACTATAACACCGAACCTACCTGTTATCCTTTTTTTATCCTGCGAAGTTTGTATTGTCCTAATTTGGTTTTCCCAAAAGACCAATTTTATGTACGCTATGCCTGTGTAGAAATGAGGTTAAATCCCGGGTAGTTTTCCAACCCGCCTTTTTCAATCCGCATGATTCAATAAGCCGAAAAGTATTCCATTGCGTATTTTCTAACTAAAACCTTCATACCATGAACTGTAGATTGCTACTTTTCGCATGCGCCCTTTTTTTGGGCCTGACGTCCTGCCAAAAAGAATCGTTGACTGAAACGCCCGTACGACCAAGAGATGAGTCTAAAGAACTCCAAACGTTACAGCACCAGGCAGACGGCCTGGATCACGAAATTCAGTTACTGTTAAATGCGCCGGCTAACGGCAGAAACGGTTCTGCGGTCATTGTGCCCGCTGGTTCTGTTAATGCATTGGCTGCTGCTATCGCTTCTGTCCCGGAAGGCGGGACCGTTATCCTTGCCGGCGGAGACCATACCGAAAGCGGGTCGGTGACCGTGAACAAGACGGTAAAGATCATCGGACAGCATGGAGCGCGGTTGATCTCCAGCATACAAACCATTCCTCCCGGTATTCCGATCCAATCAGCCCTTTATGTAGCCGATGCTCCCGGAACGACGATCACTGGTTTGGAAATGGTTCCGGCGGGTGAGGTAGGTGGAACAGGGGTATTGATCTTTAATTCACCAGGTACCCGCGTTTATCGCAACACGATTTCCGAATACCAGTTTGGGGTCCTGGTAGAGGCCAGCGACGATGTATACCTGGCGAGCAATCAGATCAGCATCAGCCTGGCCTGGACGGTGGGCGCTTTCGGCGAGGCCCATGGCATCGTGATCATTAACGGCGAGGATGCCGCTATCTTCAACAACGACATCCAGCACGCAGTTTTCGGCATCTGGGCCTGCGACAAGTACGGTACCGCCGTGGGCAACCGCATGCACGACAACCTGATCGGGCTGATCCTGTGCAAAGTGCCGGAAGCAGCACTTCCGCTGCCCAACGGCACTTTTGTCGGCGCTGAATTTTCGGCTACCGGCTGGACGGTCACCAATAACCAGGCGAAGAACAACTACGACACCGGTTACCTGGTCATTGACGGTGCGAATAACAATTATGTGGGGATCTCCAACACGGCTTCAGGGAATGCTCATTATGATATTGAATTGACAACCGATACCTATCGCTTCGGTTTCCTGACACCGGCGGCATTTGAGAACACCGTTTTTGCCCGGCCGAATATGACGGTGAAGGATTGCGGGAATGACAATGAGGTGCATGGGGGGATTGCGGTGGATACGAATTTGGATCCTTGTAATTGAGGGGTATGCTTTTCGGGTTTGCCTGCCGGCTTCATGTTGTATATGGGGCCGGCAGGTTGCTTTTTAGCTAGAATTCCGGTAACTTTCCAAAGGAATTTCCCGATACTGATAAAATCTGAGAATTATGTCCTGCCGCTTTTCACAGGTTGTATGTTCTTTTCTATTTATAGGAATGATTTTATTTTATTCTCCCCGGAGGCTTTATTCGCAAACCGACTTAAAATCGATTGCATTAAAATCGGATTCTCTTATTGAATTGGGAAAATATAACGACTCCTACCAACTATTGGCTCCGTGGCTAGATAATGAAACGGATTTCTCCGGTAATGAACATTTCATGGTTGCCAAAATCAATCATTCAGCAGGAATATGCCTTGGCGAGATGGGGAAATTCGAGGAAGCGATAAAGTGTTTGAAAATTGCAGAAAAGGAATATTTGTTATATGATGAAAAACTCCCGGCGCTGGGCGAACTATACATTAATATGGGGGAGATTTTTCTTTATCTGGATGGGAAATCCGTCCTTGAATGTGTAGAAAAGGTTTTAGTGCGCTTTGGAGAAAATGAGGTTATATCAGGGAAGGCTCTGGCATTAAGAGCCTTCCTGGAAACCTATGGTGAAGAATATAAATCCGCAAAAATAAATTTCGAAAAGGCGAGAATTATTTTTGAAAATCATCTGCCTGGAGAAGCAATTGAGTTTTCGGACCTTTACGACAAATACGCAGATTATTGCCGAAAAATAGGGGATTTATACAATGCTGAATTGTATTCCAAGCAGGCATTAAATATTTTTTTGATGCATAAAACAATAGAACACGCTCATGCTTTGGGACTTTTGAACAACCATGCAAATGATTTGAAAAATACTCGAGACTTAAAAAATGCTGTCAATGAATATAAAAAGGTTGAAGATTACCTGTTAAAAAACTATGGGCCAGAGTTTTTTCGGCTGGGCAGCATATATAATAACCTTGGGACGTGCTATTATGAAATGCATGAATTTAACCAATCGCTGGATTATTTTTTAAAAGCAGTAAATATAAAGACAAAAAGCGGACCATCCTGGAATTTAGGAATCCAACTGATCGACCTGGGGTTCAACTATCAGGCTTTGGATAACAGTGAAAAGGCTATGGGAAGCTTTCAAAAAGCCTATGATATATTGAGTGGATTCGAATTAAGGTCGCTAATCACCCATAAGGCGCGGATCTACAATGGTATGGGATGGGAAATGGAAAAACAAGATTCGTTATCGAACGCCAGACGATATTACGAAAAAGCGCTTGAGGAACTGAATATTAAATTAAACGATGATAACTTTCCTGTTCCTTTTTTTAGCAGAAGTGCGAATACCCTCAGAATAATGACGCGCCTTGCAAATGTGAATTTCAGGATTTACCGGAAAAACGGTCAAAGGGCAGATCTTTACAGGTCCTTCAGCTTATTCCAAAGAACTTTAGGGTTGTTGGACGAAATAAAGGATAATTTCGGAGAACCTGAATCCAGGCAGGTTATTTTCGGACAGTCGTTTGAATTGTTTGATCGGGCAATTGAAACCTCTCTCGAATTATTCGATAAGACAAAAGATAAACATTACTTCAATCTCGCATTCCGGGCAGCTGAAAAAAGTAAAAACTATTTGCTCCTGGAGGTAATAAAAGAGAGAAAAATATTAGAATTATCAATGGTCCCGGATTCCTTGGTTGACGTAGGTTCATCGCTGAGAAAAAGGGCTTCTTATCTTGAAGAGGAATTATTTCTCAACAAGGATACAGTATCGAAGGATATTGAATATGAGCTTTTTCAAGTAAAAAAAAGTTTGATTGAAAACCAGGATAAAATTCATGGGTTCATAAAAAAATTCGACATTACTGATGCACCGGAAGATTATATTAAGTTATTTTTATTTCAAAAGAGCAACGCCCGGAAATGGGTAATTGAGTATTTTGTCGGCATAGAATACATATACGCATTTGTGTTTTCCAGAGATTCTTCTTTTGTCAAAAAAATACCTAATGATTTTTCATTGGAGGAAACGATCAGGAAATTCAGAACAGGCGTTTTTTCGCCGTTCAGTCCGGCTTCTCAGGAAGAAAGGATCCCGAGACAATTAGCTGCTAAGTATTTAGTTGAAAACGGGTTTTTACTTTTTGAAAAACTACTGTCGCCGTTAGGCGAATTACCTGAAAGTTTAACCATTATCCCGGATGGGGTTTTGGGATATATCCCATTCGAAGCCTTGCTCAGCAGCTTGCCGGAAGATCGGCTCAATTTCCAGACCTACCCCTTTCTGATAAATGATTATATCATCAGTTACAGCTATTCCGCGAGCCTTCTGCAGGAAATGGTTCAGAAAAAAAATTTAAAATCTGGTATTAAAAATGTTTTGGCCTTGGCGCCTTTCTCCCGGCAGGGGCTTTCCGGACCAGAAAAAAAAGACGATAAATATCTGGGAGAGTTACCCAAGAGCAGTGAAGTGTGCTATTCTGTATGCAAGCTATTTGGAGGGGACAGTAAATTAGGAGCTGAGGCCACAAAACAAAAATTCCTGGATTTGGCGCCCGGCTACAGGATTCTTCACCTTTCAACACATGCCGAAGCGAATAATGATGACGGAAACTTTTCCTTCCTGGCCTTTGCCGATACGCTCGCATCCCGTTATCAGCCTTTATTTGTGAATGAATTGTATCATCTAAAACTGAACGCTGATCTTGTTTCCCTGAGCGCGTGCGAAACCGGCCTTGGCGAATTGAAAAGAGGAGAAGGAATTATCTCTCTTGCCAGGGCTTTTGCATTTGCGGGAACCAAGAGTATCCTTACAACCCTATGGAAAGCCAATGATGAATCGAGTGAGCTTTTGCTGGATGCTTTTTATAGAGAAGTCAAAAAAGGGGAGCCTAAGGACAAAGCACTAAAGGCCGCTAAAATCCAGTATTTAAAGAATCCTGACCATAAGGGAGGAGCGTCGCATCCATATTTCTGGGCTGGAATCATTGGCATCGGCGACATGAGTCCGATTGACTGATCGGGCTACTTTCGTTCAACTCTGCTCAGTTTTTCTTTTAAAGAAATCGCATCTTGATAGAAAGTGTGGGTTGGTTTGTTCAAGATTTTTTCCATTTGCCGGTCGAATTCTACACGACTGCCGGGTAAAAGCGCCAATTGACAGAGCAGTAAATTCCATTCTGCATCATACTGATAAAAAGTACCTGTAAAGATATCGTTCTGGAAATCCTGAGCGGCTTTTTTAAAATGGCCGACCTGAAAATAAGCATTTGCTCTCAATTTCAGACAGTCAAACAGGTTGGTTGAATCGGGTGGTTCCAGCAGAGCAATAACGTCGTAGAGTTTTGCTGTATCCAGTATATTGTTGATATTCCTTCTTCTGGCATAAGCCAACCAAGCCTTTTCGAGATTGCTTTTCTGGCTCTGCGGGCTTTTATTTATACCTTGGGCGCCAAGATCAATATATTCGCTATTTGCCAGTGCTATATAATTTATTCTTTGTGGCCGGATAATTTTATCGACCTTTGGCGTTGGCAAATCCGAATTGTGCTTTTGCTCATCCTTTGTTTTCTGAGGATCTTGTTCTGCTGCGATCTTTTTTTCTATGTTAGGTTGGGTGCCTGGATCTTGTTTTTCGCCTGGTATTGAATTATTCTGTTCCGTTTTCAGTGGTTTTGGCTGGGGCTTGAATAGCGGTATCAAAGCTATTGCGAGAATCACCAGAAAAGTCAGTGGGATAAAAAATCTGCGGGAAAAAATAAATCGGAACGGTTTTATTTTTTTTTGATCATGTTTATTAATGCGTTCAAGTTTGTTCCGAAAATCCCAATAGCGTTTATTGCCGGTTGCCGTAATGATACCCCGGTAAAGGTTGACATCTTCATTTAGGTCTGGGTTTTTCCTGATCTGTTCCTCAAACCTGCGGATCTCGTCAGGTAGCATCCGACCCAGTATATAGTCTTCGATATTATTGTAATAGTTATCCTTTCTCATTCTCCTGTTATTTATCGGGCAAGAAACGTGAAGAAAGCATTTTATAGCGCTTGTCCGACTTGATCAGCGAAAATAGCTTTTTAATGCATTGGGTCTTTCGCTTGCCGGCGTAATTGTCCGACCATTTCATTATCACGGCAATTTCCTTCCTCTTTTTCCTGTCGTGCAATGAAAGGGTTAGTAGTTTCTGGCAGTTATCAGGCAACTTTGCAATATTTTCCTGCAGGATCCGGTGTTTTTCTTCCTCTTGCATCAAGCGATCAACATCCTCATCAGGTATTAATAACGCCTGGTTTTCATTTATTACCCTGTTTTCTATTTTTTTATGCCGCAATACATTTAGCCATTGATTCCGGCATATCGAAAACAGATAGGTAGAGAAACTTGAAGTCAGAATTAAGTCATCCCCGCAGATTTTTGTCCAGATGACAATCACAGCATCCGTGAAAATATCCTTTGCATCCTGAACAGTCCCGCTGTTGCTGCAAATGAAAGATTCGACCATGGGCAAAAACTCGTCAAAGATCTCTTTGATCTTTGCCTCATCCTCTTCCCGGATCGCTTCGATGTACCAGTCATTTGGGTGCTTGGACATTCTCTGGATTGATAAGGGAGTATTTGGGCTATTCGGAATATAATTAATGGTGGTTCAAACTTTGACAGCCGTATTCGATACAAATATAAGGACTATTAGAAAAAAATCACCTGGCCAGTCAGGATAAGATGACTTAAACAACAATATAAACATTTGATTATTAATATTTAACGATTAAATAAAAAAAATATTTATAACTTTGGGGTAAGAAATTGTTTGTCAGCGGTATTTACCGGAGAAGGTTCGCAGCAGTGAAAAGGCTTGGGATCTAATAGCATGAGTTTTGATATTAGCCCTGAATATGCATACTAAAATTTTGAACATTTGCACGAATCGCAAAAGCACGTGCCGTATATATTTGCAGGATCGGATAAAACTAAACCCCTGAAAAGGTTTCAAAACCAGCAATTTTATGGAAATAAAAATGCAATCCTGGAATGGTATCGCCAGCATACCCAAGATATAAAAATAGGCAAACCTCAAATTCAATATGGTCAAAACAATGATTATCAGCGCTGATGCCGCTGTCCTGTCGGCCATCGAAAATAGTTTAGACCGTTACGGCCTTATGGCGAATGCCGTCACTTGCTTTGGAACAGACGGCATACTGGCCAGGTTGAGCACCGATGAACCCGATTTGGTTTTTGTTGATATCAACCTGTTTAACCTCGACCAACAAATATTCATAGCCGCTTTTGAAACGTGTCTTTTCGAATTGATCCTTGTTGATCCGGGAAATGGAAGGGAGGGATTGAAGTTCAGGCATTTTAAATCGTTTCCGGGTTTTTCATCCGAATTACCTATGGTTTTGGCTGGAGCTGTCAAGTGCATCAAGGAGTATTCGGCATTCAGGGATTTGGTCTTTTTTCCGAAAAATGACAGAGTCGTGCAAAGTTCAAATAGAATAGCCTTCTCTGTCGGTAATCACCTGGAATTTATCTCCGTAAGCAACGTAATTTACGGCCAGGCAGAGGGAAATTTCACCCGGCTTTACCTGGAAGGAGATCAGGCCTTGTTTGTCTCTCATGCTTTGAAGGAATTAGAAGTCCGGCTAACGCCCTTTGGATTTTGCAGGATCCATAACAGATTTATTGCCAATTTGCACAAAATACTCCGGTATCATAAGGGCGATGGTGGAGAGGTGGAGTTAGCCTCCGGGATGAAATTGCCGGTAGCGAGGTCCCGAAAAGCCGGATTTTTGAATCAAGTTGCAAATTAACTCAGATCTATATGAAATGTAAATCAAAATTTAAAGAATTGGGCATCATTACCTTTTTGGTCATTATTGTCGGCGCTCAATTAAAGGCACAGCATAAAGAAGGAGAGTTGCATTGGGGGTTTAAAGCGTCTCCGGCGTACAGCTATTTTGCAAAAGATGAGCTGGTGAGTACAATTTATCCGCCATTTGTCCAGTGCCCTTGCCGAACGCACGAAGACGGTCGAAGGTTTGGCGGCTCATTAGGCTTTTATCTGTATTACAGAGGGCTGAGGAATTATTTTGCTTTCCAGCCGGAAATAAATTACTCCTTCAGGATCAAAGGTAAACCGGACAAAATTTATGACCTTAAAATCATTGAAACGTTCCGGGATTCAAACGTTTATTTTCAATTCAATTATGAATATTTGAATATTGCTCCGATTTTTAAATTTTATCCTTTCAAAGAAAATAAACCATTTTTTATAACCTTCGGAGGACAGGTTGGGATAAATGTCGCAGCGGATAAAATCGTATTTCAATCCGATTCCCAAACACCGGCCATGAACCTGTTTACGCAACAGGCTTACCGGAACTCAATGAAAGGCATAACCAACCTTTCCGCCGTTATCGGCTTAGGCTTCGATGCCGCCGGGCCGGAAAAGGACTCTCCTTTTAACCTCGAGATCAGGTATTACCACGGCTTAAAGGATGTGATAGAAACGAAAGCCAATAATCTGCAGGCTATTGAAACTTCGAACCGCTTTCATTATGTGGAATTGAGTTTTGGTTTCACCTTCCAATTGGATGATGGTGTAACACATTAATTGAGCCCTATGAAAAACACAATCTTTTTACTGCTGGTAATATTTTTGCATGGTGAGATAGTCAACTCACAAACGGCTTTCCCCGGAGGCGTATCCGCCCCATCGATTTGGTTGGGCTCCGAAAAGACACAAGCAGGCAATATGATCTGGAAAAGCCTCCTTTCCTCCCTGCGCAATGGATACCATTTTGAAACCCTGGGCCAATCTTCATCAAAAGGTGAACACTATCTGAATTTCAATCCCGCACTTTTCCTCAATGGCTTCCACCAGGAGTTGAGAATTGATCTTGAGGAAATGAATTTTCCGGAAGCCACCATTTTCACTGTTTACCAACCCAAAGATGCCTATTGGGAAAAATCCCTTTGGTATTACGAGATTGACGGCACAAACCGCCTGATTCTGACGACGCACCGGGTGGCTGATCTGGAGCGGCTGAATTACATGAACTTTTCTCCTCAAAGAATCGATCTGCCCAGGATCCATACCTATTCGTTTCAGCGGAAGGATAAAGACGAAGCCCCCCTGCAGCAATATCTGCGATTTGCCAGAATGCCCGAAAAAGGAAATTTACCCATCACCTCCTTTGAAGGTATCATTCCGGAATTCATTGCCTTTGACCGTGTCCTTACGCCTGATGAACGCATGCGGGTGGAAACCTATCTCTCATTAAAATACGGCATTTCCGTTTCCCAATTCGGGACGACCTTTTTACTGGACGCTGAAAATCGTGTCATCTGGAATGGAAAGGAATGCGAGAATTTTCCTTATTATATCACCGGGATCGGCAGGGATGACGCTTCCGGGCTGGATCAAAAGCAATCGGCCAGCAGCTACAATCCTTCATTGCTTGCAATCGGAGCTAATAGAATTGCCAGCAACAATCCGGAAAACAAAGCCGTTATGCCCGATAAAAGCTACCTGATCTGGGGTGATAACGGAGAATCCCTCCTGTTTGAAAAAGAAGCGCAGGGACATCCTGAAAGGCTCAGCCGAAAGTGGCTGGTTACGGCATCCGGAGGGATCAATCAGGTTAAAACCGAGGTTCGTTTAGGTGTAAAACAACTGAAGAAGCCCGCAAACCCCGGAGAAACCTACTGGTTGGTAATTGACCGGTCCGGAACCGGGAAGTTTCCCGCCGGAGCCGTCGAATACTTCAAGGCTGTTAAAACGACTTCGGATGAATTTATTTTCTTTCAAAATATCGAATGGGATCCGGACCGATCGGGAAAAGATATTTTTACGATTGCCGCCGGCCCCGAAATGATCGCCGAAACCTGGATCACTCCCCCGCAATGCAATCCCCGGGAAAACGGTCGAATTCAAGTGGGAGCGGCCGGAGGACAGCCGCCTTATCGGTTTTCACTAATCAATTTGGCTGATCAGTCCGAAAGGAATTGGGTTACTTTTTCAAGTGACCTTGAAGAGGTTATGGACGTTGCTCCGGGAGACTACCGGCTGAAAATCACCGATGCCCAGGGCCATAAATATGAGGAAACCCTGTACATCCAAAGCGCCGATGCGCCATCATCCGGCCTGAAAAACAGCTACCTGCTGAAACCCGGACAGCCACTCAGACTCGATGCTGTCAGCGGCACATCAACTTCTGCCGTTTCCTATTGCTGGATCGGGCCCGACGGTTCAAAATCCTATTCGCCGGGAATAACCGTCTCAACCCCTGGAAGCTATCAACTGATCCTGAACCGGGAAGGCTGCGAATCAAGACAAAATATACGGATCTCCCAACAGGGAGAAGATCCTTTTAAAGATCTGGCTTTGTTCCCGAATCCGGTGAACATCGATGGGGCATTCAACCTTAAAATTGCCTTGAGCCAGCCCGCGCCGGTTGAGGTGTTTATGTATGACTCATCCGGCCGCCTCGTTCAAAACAGGTCTTCAGGTTCAGCCCGCGATCACTTCTTGTCCGGCAAGATAAATGCACCGGGAAATTATGTCCTTAAACTGATTTCAATGGGTTTTACGCGCTCCCTGACGCTTACCGTAGAATAAAAATAAAAAATCAAACCGCCTGAATCATGAAAACCGTTTTGTCATTATCGGCCATCCTGATCTTCGGCCAGCTGGTCAGCAGCAGTGAGAAAAGCCGTCATTTTGCGCAGCCTTCCGACCAATCCAACCGGGAGGAATCGGCCGGCCCTTCCACATCTTCTCAGCTGCCTGAAAGCGAAAAGCATACTTCAAAGACGATTCAGGTTTACATGGCGGATATTCAGGCAGGGATCATCGGCAGCGGCTCCGTTTCGGTTTCTGATGATCCGTTTGATAATGTTTTTCATATCGTTTTGAATGATCTCCCAGATGGGAATGACAAGGTCTGGTTGCAGTACGAATTGAGCGGTCTCCGGGATCATACCGCCGTGTCCAGAAGCATCAATGACCGGCTGTCAGTAGGCGGCTATTTTGTGCAGCCTGATGCCCAAACCTGCACCTTTCAACGGGAGCAAATTTCCCCTTCGTGGCTAAAAAAAGGAGATAACGTGATCCGGTTCACACTTCCGGCCAATATCGGTTACAGTTACAAGGTCTATGATTTGTCGATTTGCGTGGAGAAAAATGGAGCAGATGAAGCATCCCGAGGGAGAGATATCATCCTCAATCAGCGACCCGTCATTTTCTATGGCGACCGCGCTTACCTTCAGGGTTTTCTAACGGGCGAGGACGCCGGCCGGGCCAGGTTGTTCATCGAAGGCTCGCCTGTTGAATTGAACGGCGAAGAATTCGAATATATCCTGGAGCGCCCTGACATGTCCGGGCCCGGAGAAACTGTCCATTTAAAGGCGATTTTTCCGGATGACCAGGTCGTGTCCTTCCAGACGCCGATTGTTCGGGGCGAAACAACCGCCCTGAACATGCCGATAGCGCCTAAGCCCCCAACCGTTTATAAAACTATACACAGCGGAGAATCAACTGAACTTACTTTGTCGGGCGCCGGGCTTGAAGTACCGGAAGGCGCAATGATGACCGCCGGCACCTTATCGATCACCGCCCTCAGAGAACAGGATCTGCCGCCGCTCAATCCGGATATGGTCAATGTGACCCGAACGCACAGGGCTTACCGTTTTTTGCCCCACGGCTCCCAATTTGATAAGCCCGTGAACATCCGGCTGGACTACGATGCCGCCTTGATCCCGCAAGGGTATACTCCCGAAGATATCCGCACCTTTTATTTCGATGAGATCAGGCGGGCATGGCTCGAAGTGTCAAGGGATAGTGTGGATGTCTGCCGGGAGGCGATCGTATCCAGTACGACCCATTTCACCGATTTCATCAACGGCATTATCAAAGTACCGGAATCTCCCGAAACCCAGGGATATAAGCCAACCGAGATCAAGGACCTGAAAGCCCCCGATCCAAGTGCGGGCATCAATATGATTGCCGCGCCGACGGCCAATCAAATGGGGACAGCCAACCTGCAATTCCCCTTGAAACTGCCCGCCGGACGCAAAGGGTTGCAACCTCAGCTGGCAATACAATATAACAGCGAGGGCGGCAACGGGTGGCTGGGCCTGGGATGGGATCTGAACGTGCCTTCGATCGGTATTGAAACGCGGTGGGGTGTGCCGGCTTATAGCCCCGATCTGGAAACGGAGACCTATACAATGGGCGGGGAAATGCTGACCCCTGTGGCTCACCGCGCCGCACCCGTCGCCCGGTCTTCCGGAGACAAACAATTCTACCCCCGGATCGAAGGCGGTTTCAGCAAAATTATCCGGCACGGCGACAACCCTGGAAACTACTGGTGGGAGGTGGTTTCGAAGGATGGGACCAGAAGTTATTATGGGGGTTCTTCATCTGGCAGCCCGGTGGACAGTGCCGTTATCAAGGACGATGACGGTAACATCGCCCAATGGTATTTGCGGGAGGTAAGGGATTTAAATGGGAATTTTATCTCATACCGGTATACCACCGTTCAATCTGCCGGGATCCCAGGCGGAACTGAATTCGGAAGGCAGCTCTATATCAGGGAGATTACGTATACCGGGCATGGGTCCAAAGAAGGAAAATATGCTGTCAGGTTTTTGCGGGACCGGGATATAGACGACCCGCTGAGGCTGGATGCGCAAATAAGCGGGCGGTTAGGCTTCAAACAGGTCACGGCCGACCTTTTGCGCCGTATTGACATCACCTTCGACCAGCAGCCCGTCAGAAGTTATGAACTCCTTTATGAAGAAGGCGCATTTTATAAAACCCTGCTTTCCCTGATCATTGAGCAGGACATTGAGAAAAAAGAATTTTACCGGCATGGGTTCGAATATTACGATCTGGTCAGAGACGATAACGGAGATTATTCCCCATATGAGAGCAATCTGACAGAGTGGACTGCCCAAGCTGATGGCATAGAAGCCGGCATGATCAATCCGGTGCCGGGTTTTGGCGGAGAAATGTCGCTCCTGGGCGGATCAGAATCCGGCAATTATGGCTTTGGCGGCACTTTGACAATCGGACTCCCTGTAAAGTGCAGCTCCAAGGATTTTTCAGCCGGTGTGAATTTCGGCTATTCCGACTCGGACAGCGACGGTTTGGTCGCCTTCGTCGATATCGACGGGGATGATTTGCCAGATAAAGTTTTCAAGGAGGGCAATGGGTTATACTACAGGCCCAATCCAATGGCCGGGAACGGAACGGCGTTCGGTGAAAAAAGGCCGATTCTGAATATATCCCAATTCAGCGAATCGGAATCAAGCAGCTATTCTATCGGATTTGAAGCTTCGTTTCACATCTTTGCCGGTCGGACGACGACCAAGTCTAAAACCAAAACAGATGTATATTTCTCCGATTTTAACGGGGATGGCCTGCTGGATGTAGCCATTCGCGGAAAAGTCTGGTTTAATCATATCAACCCTCAGGGGTTTCCTGAATTTACAACCAATAGCGAGGATACGCCAAACAGGATTATACCCGGAGCTCCGCTCAGCAATGATGTACTGGCATTTGGCCCGGAGGAACAGGAAGCGCTGATCGATGAAAATCCGCTCCATGATATGGTGAGGGTTTGGCGGCCGCCATATTCCGGGATAGTTAAAATTAATGCTCCCGTAATCTTAATAGAAGATTCCAGTCCCTCAGCCCAGCAGTACACCTTGAAAGACGGAGTAACTGTCCAAATACAACATAATGATGACCTGATAGGCGCTCCTACAATGCTCCCGGACAACCCAACAGGCTTTTCAAACCCGTTTTTACCCCGTCAGGTTGACACCAGCGACCTTATATATTTTCGACTTCAATCCGAATTCGACGGCGCCTATGATCAAGTGCATTGGGACCCTGAAATAACCTACGATACCATTTTTACCGCCAATGTCATACCCGGCGAAAGGGATGCCAACGGAAAATTTGTACACCGATACAAAGCTTCAGAAGATTTCATTT
The DNA here is from genome assembly GCA_937873655.1 of uncultured Lewinella sp. Classification (GTDB taxonomy): domain Bacteria; phylum Bacteroidota; class Bacteroidia; order Chitinophagales; family Saprospiraceae; genus JACJYC01. The sequence goes on from CALMYQ010000021.1 coordinate 87,590, forward strand.
TAGCGAGCCCTCAAACAGTCACCATGCCCTATAAAGGACAAATCCGAATTGAAGGAAGGTTCGTAAAGCAGATCACTTCTGATAGTGTAGCGGTAGAAATTTTAAAAATGAATTCCCTGGGAGAAACCACTGAGCTGTTCAGTAAACAGTACGATTGGAGTCTTCCGGCAGATGAAATAATTCAGTTCGGATTGCCTGTAAATGTGGATGCAGGTGATGACATTGCTTTCAAGATAAGATCAAAAACAAATATCGACTGGAATGCTATTGTTTTCAGCCCTACTCTTTATTATATTAATGCCTTCAATGAGGCAATGGAGCCCATAAATGTAACCGCCCCCAACGGAACAGACCCTATTCATGTATTCTGCCCGGCTGTGGAATATTCCATGTTCAATTATACTGTCCGCAAAACGGAGGTTTTTACCCCTGAATCTGAAGGAATTCTTGAAGTCAACCCCCACATAAATTTTCCGTTTAACCTTGACTTCGATCCGCCTGTACAAGGCGAGGTGACACTGTCCATCAAAGGAATCAACAAGCTTTATGCCTGCACGACCTTTCAGGTGGTCAACGACTCTATTTCAATTGAAGCGGATCTCCCGTTGACGGCAAATATCCCTGCCGGCGAGCCGGTTTATATTGAGTACCATATCCCTTCCAGAGGCCTTGCAGATTCTGTAGCCAGAGCGTATTTATTTACGGACATTCGATTTGACAACCAGCCGGTTTCCTTCGCGACCGGGATGTTTACAACGCTTATTGAGCATGAATTCATACTTGGCCCGCTTTATCGGGGATGGGGGCATTTTGGCTACAACGGCAATCGGGAAAGGGCAAATCAGCTTATCAACAAGGCAGAGTTAAGGATCAATCCGGCGCTAAAAGACGCTCCAACAGCGGACGAGTTGGCCCTGATGGTACAGGCCCCGGATAGCGTATACTCCGGCTACGATCCAGTCAAAGACAATTTTATCCTGTTGGTTGCGGATGCCAAACAAAAACGATGGATCGGCTACGACCGGTTAACCTGGCTGGCAAAAGACACCTTGAGCAGCTCCCGGTTCGGAGATGATGATATTCTGTTGACGCCTCCTCCTGTTGGAGGTGCGGGGGTCCTCAATTCACCCAGAAAAATTTCCATCGCAAAAGCAACAACCTGGTCAGGCGGCGTTAACGGGTTCGGCGCCGGAATATCAGGTAGCCGGTCGGAAAACACCTCCACCACCCGGATCGAAGTAATGGATACAAACGGAGACAGATACCCGGATATCATCGGCCCGGATTTTATCCAGCCCACAACGCCTTTAGGCGGCAGAGATAACCTGCTTATTTCTCATGAGCTTGGTGTGCATCGATCAACCAGCACCTCAACCGGCGTTTCCGCAAGCGGTTCATTCCCTACCTCAAAGAACAGTAACTCCAATACCCTGGGCAAAGGATCGGTCTCGACCGTTGCCAACGAGGCCGGGACAGTGAATGGCAGCCCATGCAAGTCCGAAAAAGCTACGGAAGCCGCAAAATCTTCTATCGGCATCAGCGGCTCAGGCAATTTTAACACCAGTACCGACTTTACGGAATTCACCTGGATGGATGTGAATGGTGACGGACTGGTCGATCAGATCCATCGGAATGGCATGGTGAGGCTCAACCTCGGTAATCGCTTTCTTGAACCAGAACTCTGGAGCGGGCAATTTGCCATTCGCGAAGGCGAAAGCCTGGATTACGGAGCAGGATTGGGATTGGACTTCGCATCTGCTTTCAACTGGGGGAATATGAGCATATCCGGCGGCATAAGCGTATCCAAAACAGAAAATTTCGCCACCAAAGCCCTTCAGGATGTAAATGGCGACGGCCTCCTTGATTTTGTAGTCGATGTTGAGCCTTTACGGGTTCGATTAAACCTGGGTACTCGTTTTTCTGATGTGATCGCCTGGAACGGAGCCTCGCTGCTGGATAAAGGTGTATCGACAGGAGAAGGCGTCAATGCAGCGTTTACCATTTGCATCCATATCCCTATCCCATTTGCCCCTTTCAAAATCTGCATCAATCCCAACGGATCGGCAGGCCAGGGGGCAAGCAGGGAGATACAACAATTCACTGACGTCAACGGTGATGGATATCCCGACATTGTAAAATCGGATAATGAACAGACCATGCAGGTCAAACTATCCAAAATCGGAAAAACCAACCTCCTCAAAACCATCCATAACCCCCTCGGCGGCACCGTTACACTGGATTACAACATCACAAAAAACACCTACGAAATGCCCCAGAGCCGCTGGCTGCTCACCAGCGTGGAAACCGATGACGGATTGCCGGACGACGGCCCAAGCCGGATGAGAACCACCATGGAATACCGGGACGGGCGCTATGACCGCCGCCAACGGGAGTTTTACGGTTTCCGGACGGTCATCTCCCGCCAACTCGATACCGGAAACGATGATGCGCTTTACCGCTATTCCGCTCAGGAATATGAAAACTCGGATTATTACCGTAAAGGCATCCTGCTGAGCGAGACCCTCCGGGATAAAGACGGCAAAAAATACACCGAGACCCTCAATACCTACGAATACCGGGATATCCATACCGGCGCTGTGCTGCCGGCCGATTATTTCACCGCCAATGAAACCGGTTCCGTTTTCCCTGCCCTGATCCAGACCATTGAAAACTATTACGAAGGCCAACCCGATCCCGGGCTCTTTACGCGCATCGCATACAATTATGATGGATACGGGAATGTGATCAGCTATACCGATTTGGCCAATGACGATGCCAATGAACAGATCCACGCCGACGTAACCTACCATTATGACACGAACAAGCACCTGGTTTCGGTTCCGGCGGCCATCCGGGTAACCAATTCCGGCGGGGCCCTCCTGCGCAAACGGGAAGCGGATATTGACGATGCCGGCAATGTAACGCAGATCCGCCAATTCCTGGATGCTTCCTCATCATCCGATCATGATATGGAATACGATGTATACGGCAATCTCACCAGGATCACCCGCCCGCCGAATGAAAATGGCGAACGGGTTTGGTATGCTTACGAATATGACGACCAGGTACAGACCTACACCGTCCTGGTTCACGACGTATACCAGGACACCTCCCGGGCGGTTTACGATTATCGCTTCGGCTTACCCCTGGAAACCACCGATAAAAACGGGCAGATCATCCGTTACACCCTCGACGCGGCGGGCAGAATCGCCACCGTCACCAGCCCTTACGAACTGGCATCCGGGGCTCCGTATACTCTTTCCAATGCCTATTTTCCCCAGGCCGACGTACCCTATGCCGTGACCCGCCACTTCGACCCGGAAACCGGACAGGATATCGAAACCTATACCTTTATGGATGGCCTGGCCCGGCCCGTTCAGGTCAAAAAGACGGGGTCCCTGTTTAAAGGGGAGGATCAGCAGGATGTGCCGGATATGATCGTTTCCGGAAGGGTGGTTTTTGACGGGCTGGGCAGAACGGCAGCTACCCATTATCCCACCCGGGAACCATTCGGCAATAACAGCCAGTTCAATACCGGCTTTGACAACATTACCCCGACAAAAACCACCTATGACATCCTTGACCGGCCACTGACAACCACCCTGCCGGACGGCGCCCAAACCCGGATGACCTACAGCATCGGTCCGGATAATTCCGGACTGACGACCTTTGCCACCGCCGTAACGGATGCGCTGGGCAACGAAAAGGAAACCTATAACGATATCCGCAACCGGCAACGAGCCGTCACGGATCATGGCCCGGCCGGGCCGATCTGGACCACCTTCCGGTATAATGTCCTTTCGGAACTCCTGACCGTAACCGATGTCGGCGGAAATGTAACCCGGTATACGTATGATCAACTGGGCAGAAAGCTGAGTGTGGATCATCCGGACAACGGCCTGACCGAATTCCGCTATGACCTGGCCGGCAACCTGACCAGCAAGGTTACCGCACAGATCCGGCAAAAATACCCCGATGGGGGCGCCATCCGGTATACCTACGACAAACAGCGTCTCATACAGATCGACTATCCCGAGAATTTCCAGAACAAGGTGAAATTCTACTACGGCAGCCCGCAGGATACCGCCGGTCACCGCGCCCGCGGCCGGATCTGGTTGCAGGAAGACGCCACCGGCGGCCAGGAGTTTTTCTACGGCCCGCTGGGCGAGGTCACCAAGACCATCCGCACAATATTGATCAACACGAATACTTCCATGACCTTCGTCTGGGAGGATGAATATGACTCCTGGAACCGCATCCAGAAAATGAAATACCCGGACGGCGAGATCGTAGACTACCACTACAACCGGGCCGGAAACCTGAACCGGATGACCTCCACCAAAGTAGACCAGCCCTACACGATGGTCAGGCAATTGGGCTACGACGAATTTGAACAGCGCATTTTCCTGAAATACGGCAACGGAACCACTACAAAATATGAGTACGACCCTAACCGCCGCTGGCTGGACCACCTGGTAGCCAGGGGCCCGGGCCGCCTGATGATGGACAACCGCTACGCGTATGACCTGATGGGCAATATCCTCTCCATCCGGAACACCGCACCCGCCGGCGTTTCAGAACTGGGCGGCGCTACCGAAAGCCGGTTTGTGTACGATGATCTGTACCGGCTCGTGAGCGCCAGCGGCAACCAGGAAAAACCGGGAGCAACGGAAGCGTATTCCATGATGATGGAATACGACAACTTGCACAACATCAATCACAAAACCCAGTCGCACACCCATAACGGCACGGAGATTTCGCTAACCTCCTACACCTTTGATTACCTGTACGATCCGGCCGGCCGGCCGCATACCCCTGCACAGATCGGCGACAAGAAATACGGCTACGACGCCAACGGCAACCAGTCCGGCTGGATACAGGACAACCGCCCCGATTTCCGGAAAATATCCTGGGATGAGGAAAACCGGATCACCTCCATTCAGGATAACGGCTACCTGAACCGGTACACCTGCGATGCCGGTGGAGAGCGGGTGATCAAAAGTCACGGCGGCATGCAGGCCGTATTTGTTGACGGCGCGATTGCCGGCCCCATCAGTCACGACGAAAATTATACAGCTTATGTAAGCCCCTACCTGGTCTTCCGCGAACAGGGTTTTACCAAACATTACTACATGGAAGGCGAGCGGATCATGAGCAAGATCGGCACAGGCGACTTTTATACCAATACCATCCCCCTCGGTACAGGCATCACTGCCGGCGGGCTCAATTACGCCGACCGGCGCGACCTGCTGAAGGCGGCCCTGGTCCGGTTTCTGCGGGAACATGTAATGGGCGAAAACCTGGCCACGCTGGAAGACAGCATCCGGTTTGTCCAGGATGCCGGGATTCCGATCCCCTCCTTCGATCTGGGCGACTATACCAACCCGCCCATCGGCTGGCCTGTACCCGCCCCAACCCACGCCGACTCCATCTGCGCGCCCTGGCCCCCCGACCCGCGTGAGGCCAACGCCACCAACGGCAACGTGGAAGCGGGCTACGGTTTTATCGGTTACGCCGGCGTCCCGGAGTTCAACCAGTTCTACTATCACCCCGATCACCTGGGCAGCACCAGCTATATCACCGACCTGAACGGATCGGTGCGCCAGTACGCCGCCTATTTCCCTTACGGAGAGGTCTTCTTCGAAGAGCACCTCAATACCACCAGTCAGCCTTATCTCTTCAACGCCAAGGAGCTGGACCGGGAAACCGGCCTGTACTACTACGGCGCCCGGTATTATGACCCGCGTATTAGTATGTGGGCGAGCGTGGATCCGATGGCTCATCTCAGAATATGGGCATCACCGTACAATTTTGTCCAAAACAATCCAATTATGAGAACCGATCCAACTGGAGCCCTTGATTATTATCATAGCGATGGTAAGCATTTAGGAAGCGACGGTAAAAAGGATGATAAGGTTTATACTGCTCGGGGTGTCACTAAAAATAGTAAGGGTATTGTAACGAGTGCAGAAGGGGCAAAAGACCTGGGAATCACCCATACCGACTTCAGAAAACAAGCCTCAACTGTTTACGGTGAAAGTTCTGCCTATAATTTAAATAATGTTAACGAAGATTTGAAAAAGGAAATGTTTGCAATTGCTTCTGTCCACCAAAAAAATAATGTGGCATATGGCGCTAATTCTGATCAGGCAAAAAAATACTCCTCTCTGACTCCTTCCGAAATAAACTCAAGTGAATTCATGACCACAGCTAATGCCGCTGTTATTAATGCTTTAACAAGTGGCCCTGATTTTAGTTATGGTGCTTCCATGTGGGATGGTAAAGAGCAGGCATTGTTCCCTGCCTCTGATGATAGAAACAGTACGGGGAAGTTTGAATTACATATGAATACAATGGGATGGGATATTTCAGATCCTCATTTCGAAACATGGAAAACAAATGTTGGACCAGGTTTTCAGGCTCCACAACAAAAAGCGGCACCCGCAAATTTTGGGAATTACAAGAACAAAGGACAGATGCGACTAAAATCAACTGCTGTGTATGGGCAAACAATATTTTGGAAAGTTAACTAGTGGAAGCCGCCAGAAATTTGTAGCCTAAAAAAGGGCCTTTTCCCTGGTTTTTATCCGGGAAATAAATCTAAAAACTTTTGGAGGCTTCCACTAGAGGAGTGCCGGAGTATTCAGTTGAAATAAAATAAATTCAAGCGCACTAAAAAAACAAGAGGCCCGCCCTACCCGGAGCGAGCCCCCCATTTTCTTGAGTATTCGAGGAACCGAGGAATTGATTTCAGTTCCTCAATTCCTCAATTCCTCAGTTCCTCCTAGTCTCCACCTACTTCTTCCCCTTCGAAGCCATCGAAGCCAGCCCGTCCAGCAAAGTGGTGAACTGCTGTGAAAGGCCGCCCAGGTTGCCGGTGATCCCCGCCAGGGAACCTTTCCAGCCTTCCAGGCTGGTCGTAGCGGTGCTGACCATCTCTTTCAGCCCTGCGATCTGGCCCATCACATCGCCGCTGAGTTTGCCGGCGGCGAGGCCTTCTTTCAGGGTATTCACTTCGGCGGCTTTTTCGGTCCATTGGTTGACAAAGCCGGTAACGGTTTCGTTCAGGGTGCTCAGCGAACCCAGTTGTTCGGTAAAGCTGGCTTTCAGTTCGCCCACCTTGGCGGTAGTCGCCTCGTCCATTTTCCCGGCGAGGTCTTCCGGGACGGTCATTTGGGCCAGCATATTGTTGGCCTTGGTCTGTTCGGCGCCTAATTGGCCGACAAATTCGGTTACGGCTGCAGTCGTCGTGTCCCAGCTGCCAACCAGCTCTTCGATCGGGGCGCGGAATTTCTCTACGCTGTTACAGGCAAAAAGGACAAGGGTTAATCCCATCAACAATGCGTTCTTTCTCATGGTACTCTCGATTTTTTGGAATATGTGAAATAATGTGCGAAATTAACAGGTCTTCCGGAAATTTTTTTTAAAGCTTCGGAAGATTATTTTCAATTGAACGGATTCCTAACCCAAAAAACGGAATCTTGTTCGGTGAGCTCCCCAAAAATCATCCACAGACAGGAGTGAAAGGTCGGTAATTCGCCAATCTGCAGTCTGGTAGCTGAGCGAAGTCGAAGCTACAACGGACGCCCGGCAATGAAACAGTGAGGCAATGAAACAGTTGGCAGTCCGCAGTTGGCAGTTGGCAGTTGGCAGTTGGCAGTCTTTAGCCATTCAACGGACGCCCGGCAATGAAACCATGAAACCATTCAACCATCCTCCCTTCCAACCGTGGCCTTGAACAGCCGCGCATTTTCCTTCCCCCTGATGTCAAATTCAGCGCCGAAAAAGGCAATGAACGCCTCCCCTTTCCCATAGTCCCGGTTGCCGGCTGATACGCGCCCTTCAAGCACGAGGTAAACGGCAGGGCCGCCAAGGGTTTCCTCCTGCAACTCGCCCGCCTTCAGGTCAATCACGCTCAATGCAAAATCCGGCGCAGGAGTGGGATAAGCCGATTCGTGCTGACCGGCGTTCACGGCCTGGATCACCCTGGGTACAACCGGCTCAAATCCGAGATGGGCCAGCAATTCCGGCACGTCGATATGCTTGGGCGTCAACCCGCCGCGGAACACATTATCCGAATTGGCCATCAGCTCCACATTGACGCCTTCCAGGTACGCATGCGGGATGCCGGCATCCTGGCAAATGCCCTCGCCCGGGTACAGCCGGACTAGGTTGAAAAGGTAAATCGAGAAAATGCCGCGGTCGAAATGCCCGTCGCAGGTATAATCCTCAAATGCCTGAAATGCCCAATAATCCGGATGGTCCTTTGAAACCGGCCCCCGGCGCATCTCCTGTTGAAGCCGGTGTTGGAGCGGCCCGAGCATGCGGTCCACTTCTTCCTGCGGCATTTCCATGATATGGCGGTAAAGGGTACGGATATCGTGATTGACGAAAAACGGCGACAATGCCCGAAATTCGGATACTTCCGACAGGATTTCGGCGATGGCCTTGTCGGTCTTGAACCCATGCAGCAACCAGAAATCGGTCAGCGCCACCATAGCCTCAGGCTTGTGGTTGTCGTCCTTGTAAATCCGGTTGGAAGCCTCCGGCGGGATGCCCTCCTCGTTTTCGCGCCGGAAACCCGCTTCAGCTTCGGCTTTGGTCGGATGGGCCTGAATGGACAACATCTTCCTCACATCAAGCACCTTGAACAGGAACGGAAGCCGGTTGTGATAAGTTTTGGCCGTCGCAGGCCCGAGCAGCCCGCCAGGGTCGGCAGCAATCAGCCGGTCCAGGTCCACTTCACCGGCATCCGTTAGCACCTTGCTCATGCCCTTGGGATGGCTGCCGAGCCAGAGTTCGGCAAATGGTTTCAGATCGGGGTTGTCCATCCCGAGCAGTGAAGGAATAAAACGGACCCCACCCCATTCGTAGCGCTGGATGAAACCGGTTATGGGTAATGGGTTCTTCATAGGAATATTGCGTGAGTTATGCAGGCAAAGCTAAGGACCTGGGCTCCAAACCGGCTAAAATCCGCACTATTTTTTTGTTCTGAATAGCCTGATAAGCTTTACCTTTCGACAAAAATCACCATGCTGCGCAAATTGACGCCCATGCTCGAAACACCGGAACTGGCGGAAACGATCTCCTTTTATACAAAGGTCCTGGGATTCACCTGCAACAACCGTTCGGATGAAATGGGGTGGGCGCACCTCAGCATGGATGATGTGGAGATCATGTTCTCCCGGCCCAATGAACACCGCAATATTCCGCAACCCATCATGAGCGGTTCCCTTTACCTGTACACCGATCAGGTAGAGGAGATATGGGCCAAACTGAAGGACCAATGCGCGGTTTGTTATCCCCTCGAAACCTTTGAATACGGCATGCGCGAATTCGCCGTCTTTGACAATAACGGCTACCTCCTCCAGTTCGGCCAGGACAGCAACGAATAACCACCATAAACCAAAATAAACCACCATAAACCACCATAAACCAAAATAAACCACCATAAACCACCATAAACCAAAATAAACCACCATAAACCAATACAACCCATGAACACCCTCGAAATCTGCTGCGACAGCCTCACCTCCGCACTCGCAGCCCAGGCCGGCGGCGCCGACCGCATCGAACTCTGTTCCGCCCTTTCCCTGGACGGACTTACCCCGAGCGCAGGGCTCCTGGCTGAAGTCAAAAAGCACCTCACCATCCCCGTCTTCGTAATGATCCGGCCAAGGGGCGGCGATTTCTGTTACACCGAAGACGAGCTCCTGGTCATGCTGGCCGATATCCGGCTGGCCAAAGAACTCGGCGCCGACGGCATCGTATCCGGTCCGCTCGCCGCCGACAGCAGGGTCGATGTGCGCCGCACCAGGCAATTGCTGGCTGCCGCCTCACCCCTGCCCTTCACTTTTCACAAGGCCTTCGACCGGACACCGGATCTATTGGAAGCGCTTTCCACCCTCAAAGACCTCGGCGTGGACAGGATACTAACCTCCGGAGGCGCCGAAACAGCCCTGGCCGGAAAAACCCTCCTCGGACAATTGCAGGACCGGGCCGGCGACCGGCTCCGGATCATGGCCGGCGGCGGCGTTCGCTCGGGCAATCTGGCTGAATTAACGGCTGTGGGCAACCTCCTTGAGTTTCATTCGTCCGCCCGCGGTAAAAACGGACATGAGACGGAAGCCCGGGAAGTAGCGGCCCTGAAGGCGCTTTTGTCCGAATAGCAATAATCAGGATTTTTAACCGTCAAAAGTGAGCCGGGCGGCAGAACCCACCTCCCGGCAGGGCGCAACATTAATTTCCCTATCTTTGCCCGGTCATCTGTTTCGGCACAAAGCCTGTTGCATGATTTTAACATCATTGGCCAAAGCCCGCGCAAAGGGTGAAAAAAAACTTGCGGTCCTCCTGGATCCGGACAAACAATCGGAAGGAAGTCTGGAACGGACAATCTCGCTGTCCATAGAAGCCGGCGTGGATTTCTTTTTCATCGGCGGCAGTTTGCTGCTGCACGACCGGTTGGAGGCTTGCCTGGTTCGCCTGGGCGCCTTGAGCGCTATTCCCCGGATTTTATTCCCGGGCAATGTCCTCCAGGTCAGCCGGGAAGCAGAGGCCATTCTGCTGTTGTCCCTGATCTCCGGACGAAACCCGGACCTGCTGATCGGCCAGCACGTGATTGCGGCCCCGTACCTCAAAGAGAGCGGGCTGGAAATTCTGCCCACAGGTTATCTGCTGATCGACGGCGGCAGTCCTACTTCGGTGAGCTATATGAGCAACACGATCCCCATCCCGGCCAACAAACCGGATATCGCGCGCTGTACCGCCATGGCCGGCGAAATGCTGGGGCTCAGGCTGATGTACCTGGATGCCGGGAGCGGCGCCCGGAATCCGGTCCCGGAGGCCATGATCCGGGCCGTAAGAGCAGAAATTTCTGCACCCCTGATCGTAGGAGGAGGCATTCGCAAACCGGAACAGGCGATGGCCGCGACAGGCGCCGGAGCGGACGCCGTGGTCATCGGAAATGCCTTCGAACGATCCCCCCAGCTGATCATTGAGATGGCGGAAGCGATCGGCATAAGGCGGGAAGTTCGGTAATTTCACCGACCAGCCTGTTAATAATCGGGACGTATTGGAAATTTCCCGTTTTCAAGTATCGGAATTCCTTTGTAGCTTCGCTTGACGTTATCCTCCCGAATGCCGGTAAGACCATCTTGCACCTTGCTTAATATCCTCGAAAAAAAGTTTATCGCCTTGTTCCGGTCGCGGATCGGAAAATAGCTCAATTACCGTGTTGTTTTTTTTTAAACCTACACCGCTTACTCATGAAATGGAAAAAATTCACCCTCTTTACCGCCCTGCTCCTTTCAGTTTTCCAATCCGCAGCGGGGCAAGGTTCGGTCGCCTTCCAGTGGAGCGAGGTCATGCTCGACGCCATCCGCAAGGATTTTGCAAGGCCGACCGTGCACGCCCGGAATTTATTCCACGTATCCATGGCCATGTACGATGCCTGGGCCGCGTATGATACCGAAGCCAGAACCGTATTCCTGGGTAATACCCTGGGGCAATACCACTGCGATTTCGCCGGTGTGCCGGCGCCCGCGGATACCCTGGCCGCCCGGGAAAAAGCGATCAGTTATGCCGTATACCGCCTGCTGAAGCACCGTTTTGCCAATTCACCGGGCGTAGCGGTGACTTATGCCGAGATCGATGCCAAGATGACGGAACTGGGTTACGATCCCAACGTGGAATCAACGGATTATTCGTCCGGCGACCCCGCTGCACTCGGTAATTATATCGCCGCACAGATCATCCAGTTCGGATTTCAGGACGGCTCCAACGAGCAGGATGTCTACGCCAACCAATATTACGAACCGGTCAACCCGCCGCTCATCATGGCCTTCCCGGGAAATCCCACCCTGGTGAACCCCAATCGGTGGCAGCCCCTGACCCTGTCCGTCTTTATCGACCAGAACGGCAATGTGATCCCCATCAATACGCCGCCCTTCCTGAGTCCGGAATGGGGCCAGGTCGTGCCGTTCTCCCTCAAGCCCGAAGACCGCACGATCTATAACCGCGACGGGTTCGATTACTGGGTTTACCACGATCCGGGCCCGCCGCCTTACATCGATACCACCGCAGTCGGGGGGATATCCGAAGAATACAAATGGACCTTCTGCCTGGTGGCCTGCTGGTCGTCCCACCTGGACGCCACCGACACCACCATGTGGGATATTTCTCCGGGCGCTTCCGGAAATATTCAGCATTATCCTGAGTCGCTGGCGGAATATCACGACTTCTACAACCTCCTGGAAGGCGGCGATCCGGGTGAAGGACGGGCGCTCAACCCCAAAACAGGCCAGCCTTATGCCCCCCAAATGGTTCGCCGGGGGGATTATGCCCGGGTCCTGGCCGAGTTCTGGGCGGACGGCCCCAATTCGGAAACGCCTCCGGGGCACTGGTTCACCATCCTGAATTATGTCAATTCCCGGCCCCAGCTGGTGCGCAGGTTCGGCGGCAAAGGCCCGGTCCTGGACCCCCTGGAATGGGATGTAAAAACCTACCTGACCCTTGGCGGCGCACTGCACGATGTCGCGATATCCGCCTGGGGCATCAAAGGCTGGTACGATTACATCCGGCCCGTTTCGGCGATTCGCTCCATGGCTGACCGCGGCCAGAGTTCCGACCCCGGCCTCCCGTCCTATCACCCGGGCGGGATCACCTTGATACCCGGCTATATCGAATTGGTCTACGAGGGCGACCCCCTGGCCGGCCAGAACAATGTCAATGTCGGCAAGATCAAGCTGAAGGCCTGGCGGGGCCCTGATTACATCAACAACCCCGTAACCGATGTTGCAGGGGTGGGTTGGATATTGGCCGAGAACTGGTGGCCTTACCAGCGGCCCTCTTTCGTGACCCCGCCTTTTGCCGGGTATATATCAGGCCATTCGACGTATTCCCGCGCCGGCGCCGTGGTATTGACCGAGCTGACGGGCGACCCCTATTTTCCTGGCGGGATGGGCGAATTTCCGGCGCCGCAGAACCAGTACCTGGTATTTGAAGACGGCCCCAGCCAGGACATCACCCTGCAGTGGGCTACCTACCAGGATGCATCCGACCAGTGCAGCCTTTCCCGGATCTGGGGCGGCATTCACCCGCCTGCCGACGATATACCCGGTCGTTTCATCGGGCAGGAAATCGGAGAAGAAGCGTTCAGCTATGCGCGCACCTTCTTTTACACCGACGCCGATGAGGACGGCTATTACAGCTATGAAGACTGCGACGACAACAACCCGGCCATCCACCCGGGGGCGGCTGAAGGTTGCGACGGGCTGGACAACGACTGCAACAACCTGATCGATGACGGACTGACCATCCAGACCTATTTTGCTGATGCCGATAATGATTCCTATGGCGATGCTATGGTTTCGATCGACACCTGCGGCGCAGAACCGCCGGCCGGTTATGTTTTGAACGACCTCGACTGCGACGATACCAATCCGGCTATCCATCCCGGAGCGGAAGAGGTGCTGGACAGTCTCGATAACAACTGCGACGGCCAGGTCGATGAAGGGTTAGTAGCCGTGAAAGAACCGCAGTCCGACCCAGTCCGGATCTTCCCGAACCCGGCTAGGGATGAGATTGCGATCCTGCATCCCACCGCAACCGGGCTCAAAGCCCAACTGCTCGGCGCCGACGGTCATGTTTTGCGCGACTACGACCTGAGTCTGGCGGGCGGAAAGGCCGTAATATCCCTTTCCGATGTACCGGCGGGCGTTTATATCCTGGCGTTGACCGATTCGACCGGCGACCATCGATGGGTGGAAAGGATAGTGAAGATCTGACAATCGTTGGCCTGAAGATCCCGGATTACGCATTTTTGGAATACCGGAGTGCGTAATCCGGATTATTCGGGGTATATTTGTCTGGAATCCAATCTATTATTTATGGGCCCTGCGGCTTTTAAGGAAAAGCTTCAACAACTTGTCGCCGACGATCAACTCGATGAGGCTGCAGAGGCATTGACCGGATTCTGGAAAAAGAAACACGCCGGCCTGGAAGCGCTGTCATTGGCCCAGCTCCGCCGGTTGAAAACCCTGAAGACCGAGCAAAGCAAAGGCACGATCAGCGATAACGACGCGTTTGTGGAGCGGGCCAAAGTTACGGATGCGCTCCTGCTGATCATCGGCCAGACGGACACCGGCAAACCAACCGTGCCGGAAGAATTGAAAGCCTACCTGCCGCCCAAACCTGCCTTTCAACCGGTTATGCTGGTTCTTATTGCCGCGTTTTTTATGGCGGTGGCCTTTATAACCTATCGCGCCTTTTTCACCCGGCCGGAAGACTTTACCCTCGCCCTCAATTTCATGGAATCCGGCGATGAAAGTAAATTGGTCAACCAGGGAAAAGCCCGAATCATCCTCGGCAGTCGCCCGATGGACGTAAAAGCCATCAATGCGGAAGGCCGGATCTTTTACGAACAGATTCCCGCTTCGGCACTCAATGATTCCGTCCGGGTGGTCGTTATAGATATGCCCTACCGGGTGACCGGGCAATCGGCCTACACCGCCGCAAAAAGCCGGTCCATTGCCGTCAGCCTGGAGCCCGTACAGGATACGCTCAGCTGGCGGGGGACGGTAATTGACAATGGCGGTAAACCTGTTGAAGATGCGATCATTGACGTGGAAAACGGCCTCGCAAAAGGGCAGACCGATGCGATGGGACATTTTCGCATCGCGGTGCCCGGCAAGGCCGGCGACCAGGTGCAGACGGTTGTCCTGCTGAACGGAAAGGTGGTCAGAAATGCCCGCTTCACTTTATCGGAAACCGCGCCTCCTACCATAGTTTTAGACGATGAATGATCTTGGATGATGAAAAAATGGATATTATCGGTCTTGTTGCTGATCCCTTTTCTTGCAAGCAGCCAGGAGGTGATCTTTTCCGGCCGGATCGTCGACGCGGCAACCGGCGCCGGCGTATCGGGCATCCGTGTGCGGATTCTGGACCAGGGGGAAGGCGTTACCGATGACGACGGCATCTTCCGGATTCCGCTCAAAAAGGGCACGACCGAGGTCCAGGTGGAACTGTCAAAAGAATGGACGGTGCAATACCCACGCGAAGGGAAAGCCCTGGTGCCGTTGTCGAGCGAGGCCCGGATAGAATTTGAGGTCAAACGCCTGCGATCGGAAAATGCCCTGCTGCTCAGAGAAGTTGAACGCCTTAAAAACGAGGGCAGGCTCAAGTCGGCTCAGATCGATTCCCTCCGGCAGGTATTGGAAGATTCCGCTGCCGTTTTTCAGGAGCGGATAGCGCTTAAAACCGGCATTTATCAGGATTCCATCCGGAAATCTGCCGCCGAAAACGAAGCGCTTCGCATGAAGCTGTCCGAGCTTACCGGGCAACTGGAACAAACGTTTATCCGCCGGAACAAGGCGGAAGCCCGCGGCCTGATCTCCTCCGAATTGCTGGCTTACGCAGACCGGCTCAAAGACCTCCGGGATTTCCTGCCGCATATCCGCGACGTCTTTCTGGAAAACCGGGCATCGGAAAATTTCAACAAGGTCATCATCCGGTACAATGCCGCCCGCGAACCGGTCAATGACAACCGGGAAGCCAGGCTGGCCAGCGCTCGGCTCTACTGGCCCGATGAATTGACGGAAGACGAATTGGAAGAGGCCTATGATCTCGTTTTGAAAGATATCCATCAACGCATCATTCTGCCCCTGAACGACGAATTGCTGGAATATATCCGGGCGGCGGCCACAGGAAGAATGCCGAGGGTAGCCGCTTCAAAAAAAGCCCGGAAAGCAGCGGACGCCGGTGTCAAATCCCTGGAATATCCCATTGCCCAACTGGAGCAAAAGATTGGGGAAGTAAACGCCCGGTTGAAAAGTAACCAATAAACCGTGATATATGAAAAATCTGCTGTGGGTACTGATGGCAATAGTAGTTTGCGCCCTGGGTTGCGCCAAGAATGATTGCGGTGGAGGATCGATCAAGACGGTAGAACCCGACGGTAATCCTGCGGGGTATCAAATAAAGATTAAAGGTTCAGGGTTTGATGCTGATACAAAGGTTCGGTTCGATGATTTGTATGGAATCGTGCAATTTCAAAGCGTTAGTGAATTATTCGTTACCGTCCCTAATGGCCTTGTGGGTAATGTAACTATTGTAGCGGAATCAGCAGATAAGACTTGTATCGGCCGTTCCGACCAGCTGTTTACTGTGTTCGGAAATTATCCTGCAGATATTCCGCCCAGCCCCACTTTTATCGTCGTACCAGTAGCGCCGACTGTTTATCCATCTGATTTTCAAAACCTCTGGCAGAATCTGAGCGATGCAGGACATTCCATTTTGCTGCAAGGGGTTGATGGCATTATCGATCCGGAACAATCCCATGAAAACAGCAATAAAAGCGAATTATTGCAGGATAATCCTATTTCAGGCCATTTTTTTTGGGATGAGGTCGCCAAAACCACTGATATAGAGGTGATCATTGATCGGTCTTTGAAATCTGGCGGTATCAAAGAGACTTATAAAGGAGAATTGATACTTCCGGGCTCGGTAGGTTCAGACGCCACCCTGGTCCTTTTGCTTACATCCACCAACGACGGGCGCCAATTATTATTCGGGTATTTTTGATTACCCGGAGGGTATGAATTTCCTTTTCCTTAGTTGCCGGTCAACAGATACCGAACCCCAAGACTGATCTGATTGTAACTCCCTTTTACGATCCGCAACGGGGCATTCGAGGGGCCTTCCTTGATGCTCCGGTCCAGTGACAGCCCGATGCTCCACGCGTCGGCCGGCAGGAATTGTACACTGATGCCGTACAAAAAACTGGTCCTGACCCGGTTGAACCCGTTATCCGCTTTAATGTAGTTAAAACCGGACGCATAACTCAGGCTGGGAATGAGGTACCATTTGCGATCCTGCAAAACGGTCACGAAATAAAGGCCTGCCGGTATGGTCAGGGAAGTTTGATCCCGGTCCTCATTCCTGAATTGATAAACGGCGCCTGCTGTAGCGAATACGTATAGCCAGGGCTGGAACTGCTGGTAGAATACCCCTTGGACAGTCCATGCCGTACGATCGAAGCCCAACTGCTGGCGGATAAATGCATCTCCCTCAACGGGAAAAGTTAGGCTGGTCTGGACATTGAATTCCGGCAGGGTTCGGATGGGTTTTATCCGGGCGCCCAATCCAATCGTCCCCAGGGAATGAATGGCTTCATCGTTGAAAACCCCGAAGGGGCCGCTGCTTTCATCGGCATCCAAGACCTGGTGGGCGGCGCGGAGCTCCAGTCCGAAATTGATGAAATTGCTTTGAAAAGGGTTGTACCAGACCCGCCCGATCTGATCGAGCCTCGAAGACCGGGCCACCCCGTCGGGGTCGTTCATGTCCCTTAGTTTGAGGGTGGAAAGGGTGTTAAACAAATTGAATTCCCACTCGCCTCCGTTAATCACCACCGGCGCCAGGTTGGAAATGACAATTCCCGGGTTTAATGTGTCGGCTTGAAGAGGGCTCCCGGCGGAGAAAGCCGGCAATGCACGGGTTGCGGTTACAGCCAGGAACAAAAAAAATTTCACGCTAGCTTTCATAGGTTCCGGTTTTGGAAAACACCTCATAATCAGCAGGTTGATTTCTACCCAAATGTAATCCTTCTCCACGAATTTTTTACCTGGCGCAATAGGAAACGACGAAAATCGTTTTTTAACTATAAAAATAGTTGAATGACGAAAAAAATAATTGTAGCTTTGTTGCCAACGGGCTTGAACCGGGAAAAACAGGAAAAATGAAACGACTCACACCGAAAGAAGAAGAGGTCATGCAGGCAGTCTGGCGATTGGAAAAGGCCTTTGCCAAGGACGTTCGCGAAGAATTGCCGGAGCCCAGACCGCACGTCAACACCGTGTCGACCGTTATGCGGAAACTGGTGAAGAAGGGGTTTCTCGGTTTCGAGGATTTCGGCGCCACCCACCGGTATTTTGCCAAAGTGGGCAAGGAGGATTACAGCCAGGAATACCTCGGCGAAAAGCTGGCCGGCTATTTCGGGGATTCCTATAAGGAAATGGTCGCCTTTTTTGCCAAGGAAGAAAAAGTCAGCGTGGAGGACCTGAAAGAGATCATCCGCATGATCGAAAATCCGGAAGAATGACCCTGCTCAATTTGTCACCCAACTCATCACCCGAATTAAAAAACGAGCGCTATGCCGGTTATCAATACCCTTTTTCCATATATCCTGAAGATCAATATTGCCCTGCTGATTTTAGGCGCCATTTACTGGTTTCTGCTCCGCAGGGAAACCTTCCACCGGCTCAACAGGTGGATCATGCTGGGCATCCTTTTCACTTCGCTGGCGCTGCCTTTTTTCATGCTTCGCCAGAACCTGATCAGCAATCCGCTCTACCGTTGGGTTGATCAGGCCGTTTTGCTTGCGGAAGCGCCCGATGCGGCGGCGTTTCCCGGGATCGCGCCCGAGGCATGGGCAGTACCTGAACCCTCAGCTCCGGCGGCGCCGGCCGCTTTGCCGGAAGAACCAGCGGAGCCTGCTATCGAAGAGCCGGCGCCGATAGCCCTATTCGCCGACGCCCCTGATCGCAATTGGGAACTGATATCCTGGGCCGGGCGTTTGTACTGGCTGGTGGCGTTGATGCTGGGCTTGCGTTTGCTGATGCAGGTAATATCGGTCGGCCGGGTTTTGTGGTACAGTAACCGGCGCAATGCTCCCGTTTTGCTCAACGACCGGATCCCGGCGCCGTTTTCTTTTTTCCACTGGATCGTGCTCAACCCGGAACAGCACAGCGGCCGGTTGCGCGACCAGATCATTGCCCATGAGGAAGTGCACGCCCGCGAAGGCCATACAGCCGACATCCTGCTGATGGAGTTGTTTTCCATTTTCTGCTGGTTCAACCCGATGGTCTGGGCGCTGAAAAAGGCCGTGCGATTGAACCTGGAGTTTATCGCCGATGAAGCCGTTTTGCGTTCCGGACAGGATAAAAAAGAATACCAGTACAATCTGCTCAAATCCATTGTTCCCGACTACCAGCTGATGCTGGCCAATCATTTCAACCATTCGTTCATTAAAAACAGAATTGCCATGATGAATGCCAAGAAATCACCCGTTCAATCAAAATGGAAGTATTTCCTCATCCTGCCCGCCGTTCTGGGACTGATGCTGGCTTTTAGCCCGGCGGTTGCACAGAACCCGGCGCCGGAAACGACTGCCAGACCCGTCCAGGTTCCAACGCCTGCGCCGGTTGTGGAGCCCGCCGTGGAAACAATCGTTGAAGCGCCGGATCCGGCGCCCGTGCCTGCGGTTGTGGTAGAATCTGCCGGTTCAGGGGTGTCGGTTAATGTCCGGCCCCAGCCGTCGGTCGCAGTCGGCATCGGCCAGTCCGCCGGCGCATCCGTATCCGCTTCCGGAGTCGGTGTTTCGACGGCAGTAGCCGGCCGCGCCACCGGATCGATAAACAGCGCAGTTGCCGGAATGGGCAGCAATTCGGTGACCACAGCGGGTCCGGTCGTGGCGAATTCGGGAACCGCCTCTGCCGGCATCAGCGCCAATGCTCTGGCGCCTGTCCCGACCAGGGAAGGGGATATCTATGTCGTGATCCGGCAGAATACGAAGGAAGAAACGCTGATGGATATCCGGAAAATCCTGGCCGCCCGGGGGATCAATTTCGACTATTCAGATCTGAAACTCAATGAAGATAATCTGATCACAAGGATCAACCTGTCAGTCAGGGTTGAAGACCGGTTCCAGGGCCGGTTGGACGGTTATAATGACGGCCGGCCGATTGATGCTCCGCTGGTGGTATACCTGCGCCCCGAAATGCAGAGTTTTGGCGTATCCAAAGATATTCCCAATGACCTTGAACCGGAGGTGAGGAATACACTGGAAAAGCTTTCAGGTCTTTGGATAACGAATGGCAAAAATCAGGTCATTTCAGGAGAATTGTTCAAATATGCCGTTCGGGGCAGTAACAAAGAAGGCATGACCTATACCCCTTCCGGTACGGCCGGTAAGAAAAATATCTTTGTTGTGATCTCGGGCAATACGACCAAGGCCGATATCAGGAAAATTGAGGACGAACTGAAGGAAAAAGGATTGTATCTCCGTTTTTCAAAGCTGGATTTTACCTCCGACGGCCGGATCTCCAAAATAAAAATCGATGTCAGGGACGACCACGGGCTTTCCGGCAACCTGAGCAATACCTATGATACGCCGGAAGACAAGGTCTATATTTACCGGTTTTACGATGGGGACGGCGGCTTCGGCATCGGCAGCGGCTCGGACCTGGACAAGGATAAAAAAATGCCCAAAAACGTCCGGAATGCTATCAGGGAAACGAAATCCGGATACAAGATCGGTACGTTTTAAAATTAGTCGTAAGTCGTAAGTCGCCTTTGATCATGCCTTACGACTTACGACTTACGACTTATGACTTACGACTTACGACTTACGACTTACGACTTACGACTTACGACTAAAAAACACTACCATTGTTTTGCAGCAAAATCACCGCTGTCAAAAAGGCCGGACGGCAGTTTTTTAGGCGCCTTGATTTCGGAGTAGGCTTCGGTCAGCGTTATTTGCCCATTGCGCAGGAAAACGACCTCCGGTGCAATCCAGCCTTTTTTCAGCTTCCGGTATTGATTGAAACGGATCTCCGACACATTCCCGTCTTTATCCATTTTGCGCAACTTTGTGAATAGCAGGGTTTTGGTGTCGACCCAGAATTGAGCCTGATCCGGGTCGCCGATCGCGAACTCCGTTCCGCCGCCCTCTTTCATATCCAGCTCGAAATGGTCGAAATCGTAGCCGGATTCCTCCAATTTGCGGATAGAAACCTCCGGTGACTCGAAATAGACGCTGAATCCCAAAACGAGCAGGTCGTGAATCCTTTTGGTCTGACTGATCAGCCGGTTGTCCCGGTAAACGTACTGGCTGTCGGATTTGAAAACCAGGCCGCTTCCGCTATCCATATCGCCGAACTTGATAACCAATCCAAGCGGCATGCTCATGCCTTCAAACCAGGTTTCTTCCCGGTCCGTTTTACCCTCTTTGAAAAAAGTGGTTTTTTGTTTAAATGTGAGGTTTTTGTACCACTTTTTCTTGTATTTTTGGTACATGGCTTCAATGACAGCCCGGCCGTTTGCCGCGTCTTGCGCAATGGAGGGAATAACTGCGGCCAATGCCAGCACAAGTATCAAGCAGGATCTAAAGGAAGAAAATGTCATCGGTATTCAATTTCGGGTGATGGAATAAAACTCCAAATTAGGGCAAGAACCCCGAAATTCCCAAGCATTTCTGACGAATCCGACTATACGATGAAGAAATTCAAACAAGCGGGTAATTTCACCCTCGCGGCCGGCATCCTGCTCACGCTGGCCTCTTTAGCTCATTTTTTCCTGGGCTACCCGGCCGTCAACGAAACCATCAGGGCCGAAAATGCAGGCCCGGAAACCGCCCAAACCCTGCGCGTGATCTGGATCTTCAGTTCCATCACCATGTGCGCCATGGGGCTTTGGGCCGTATTTCTCTCCGGAGACCTTAAAACCGGCAGCCGGCGGGCCCGGATGCAAGGGCTGATGTGGGGGACTGCTCTTCTGCTTTTCGCCGCGGTCGGCCAAACATTCGAATTCCCTAACTACCACCTCATGTCTTTCGGGGTGATCGGACTGTTGGTTCTGCTCCCCTTGCTGATCTCTTCAGCCGCGTTCCGGAATGCCGGTTAAACATAAGCGGTAAGCCGTATCCAGGCCTTTCATCTCCCCCATACGACTTACCACTTACGACTTATCACTTACAACTTACAACTTACGACTTACGACTTACAACTCACCTAACCAGCACCTTCTGCTGAAGGTCAACGCCGTCGCCCTTCAGCCGGACGAGCACCAGTTGCTGATAAGCCTGATTATTCGCAATGCCTTTCAACTCGAGTTCTACCGTGTTGGGGCCGGAAGCCAATTGTCCGAAAGACCGCCTGGCCAGCAGCCTGCCCTGGATATCATAAATTTCGGCCTCCAAAGCCGTACTTTTTTCCAGTTCAAAACCCAGGTTGACGGTGTCGTGGGCCGGGTTGGGCCATGCATTGACCGCACCGGATTTGCCGGGGGCATTCGGATCCCAGATCCCGGTAAGGTTGTCGATCTTGAGAACCGTCCCGAAAAACAGGCTCGTCACGTAAATTACGCCGTCATCCGTAACCGCCATGCCGGCGCTCGGTCCGAATCCGGTTACCAGCGTATCGCGCGAACCGTCCGGGTGGGTATGGGTGATCATCGCGCTGTTGAACAGGAACGGCGGGGTTTGCGAAATGTCAAAACTGGCGAATTGCAAGGCGAGCAAACCGCCGTCCTCGGGGCTGATCGCCAGGTCGGTCACCAAAGAATAATTGGTATCATAAGGCTCAACCGTGCCCGCCTCATCAACAGACCAGATCCTGGATGCGCCGGTTACGAACGGGAAGCCGGTCAGTTGGGACACATAAAAACCGCCGTCGGGGTTTTTCACGATCCGGGTCGGAACGGCATCCGAAAACGGCGGGCCGAACGGAAGGGGGTTGGCAATGGGCGGAAACTGGGCAAAGATCCGCAGCTCTCCCGTGAGGCCGATTCGCCTGACTATGGCATTGGCGCCGGCATCCGCAATGTACATATCGCACCCGTCGAAGACCAGGGAATAAGGATTGCTGTCCGGCAGGGTTTTCAGGACGGTTTTGCCTACATAGATCACGCTGCGCGCATCCTCGCGGGAGAGCGGGGCGCCGGGAGCGTAATCCTCAACGGCAAAAATCAGGATCGTCCTTTCCAGGGTATCCGGTGTCGGGCCAACCAGAACGGCAACCATCCCGTCGCCGAGGCTCTGTACGCGCTCCGGACCTGAAACCTCGCCTTCGGAGCTCATGGCAGAGGGCAGCCCTTCCACAAATTTCTCCACGCTGCCGTCGGGGCGAATGATGGAAACGGAACCGTCCGTCTGTCCGGTACCGGATTCAGCTACCCAAAGGTTGCCGTCCGCGTCTAACTCAATACCGATCGGGGCATTCAGCCCGGCGGCGATGGTCGTGATCTCCGGTTGGGCCTTCAACAGATAAGCTGCGGTACATGTCAGAAAAAGAAGTAATGCTTTCTTCATGGTTTTGGTATTTTGAAAATTAGTGATTGACGTTTGCAAAATTGCAGGCTTTGCCGGCCGGGTAGTTAACAGTTATGTTGCGAATTGTTTCAATCGCGTCGCAAACCGGCTGTTTTGCGAAATGAATTGAATGTAGATCCGCTTTCCCGGACACCCGACAAACCTAAACCATAAGGATGGTCAACATCCGGCCCATTTCCTGGCCATGCTTTGCTCAAAACAAAATTAGAAAGGTGGAAAGGCGGCAGGCATCCGTTTAAATGCGGAAAATGATCGGCAGATCTGCGTATCAGGTGAAATAAAGAGCGCGGATTACCTCATCAGCACAAGGTCGCCTGAATAGCGGTTGACATGCCCTTCGCCGCCCTCTGCTTCGATATAATACACGTAAACACCCGATGGAAGCTGCAGGCCGTTCCGGGTCCCATCCCACCCGGTTATTTCGGACAGGAACCGGTCTTTTTCTTCGTAAACCATTCCGCCCCACCGGTCAAATATCCGGATGATCCGGATCGGGCGGTCCGAATCGGCATAGGGTTTGAAGAAATCGTTGACCTGATCATTGTTCGGACTGAAAGCGGAAGGAATGTAAAGTTCCGGAGACGGGTTGATCCAAACCTGTACATTTGCCGAGACTTCGCAGTCGGATTCATCCCCGATCGTCAGGGTATACAAGGTGCTCTCCTCCGGTGCGGCAACCGGATTGGCGCAATCCGTGCAGGAAAGCCCGTCGGGCGGCGACCATTGGTAAAATTCCACCCGGTCGAGATTGCCGGACGGTTCCAGGACTACGCTTTCGCCGGGGTCTATGACCAGTTGCTCGGGCAGGTGGAGGTCCAGCCCCGGCGGCTCTTTCAACTGGGTATCGATGGAGGTGAAACACTTATCCCCAAACTGGATATGGACGGTATACGCTCCGGCCGGGAGGTTTTCAAAACTCGGCGTTGTGTGGTAGCTCTGGCCGTTCAGGCTGAATTTCAGGCCCGGGTCAGCGGATTCGACCTGGATCAGGCCGTTGGCATCACCCGGGCAAAGCACGTCCTCCACCTGCAGTGTGATTTCGGGCTCAGGAAGCGAGCTGACCTCATAGGTTTCAGCAATGCGGCAACCGTTGTCATCCTGGATGGATACCGAGTAGAAACCGGGGGATAACTGGTTATTGGCCGGCGTATCTTCACTTTTGTTCGACCATTTGAAATGATAGGGCGGCTCGCCGTCGGTCACGCTGAGGAGAATGCTGCCGTTGCTGATGCCGGGACAAGCTGACGTGATGCGGGCTTCCGGATCCGGCAATGTATGGAGGGTGACCTCAATGACTGATAACGAATCGCACCCGTTGGATGAAGTAAACCATTGCTGGAATTTCCCGGATATCCTGACAACCTGATCGAAAACCGAAACCGAATCGCCCGGGCAAAGCTGAACGGACAAATACCCGGTATCCAGGGGCAGGAAGGCGAGGTCGACATAATGGGTGGAATCGCAGCCGTTGGCGCCGGCGAAAACCCGGGAATATAGGCCCGGTTCGGTTTGCGCCTGATCAAAAATGACGGCGGTTTCTCCCTGACAAAGAACCAGGTTCTCCCAGGTCGCAACCGAATCCAGCACCACCAGGTTGATCCGGTGGATGGAATCACAGCCGGCGACGGTTGAAAAATGACCGGTATATTCACCGGGCTCGCCGGTCGGATTTCCAAAAATATCCGCGTTCTCGCCCCGGCAAATGGTGATCGTTTCGGCGGTAGCAACCGTATCAGCCACCTCCAGGCGGATATGGTGAATGGAATCGCACCCCGAAACGGCCGGAAAAACCGCTGAATAATCCCCGGCCTCAGATTCCTGTT
The DNA here is from genome assembly GCA_937873655.1 of uncultured Lewinella sp. Taxonomy (GTDB): domain Bacteria; phylum Bacteroidota; class Bacteroidia; order Chitinophagales; family Saprospiraceae; genus JACJYC01. The sequence goes on from CALMYQ010000021.1 coordinate 112,520, forward strand.
GGCCGAATATCATGGTCGTTTCCCCCTGGCAGATGATCCGGTCTTCCGATGTGACAACCGTATCGCTGACCACCAGGGTCACCGTATGCGTGGAATCGCAGGTGTTGGCGCCGGTGAAAGTGGCGGAATAATCCCCGGATTGGGTCTCCGGAATGCCGAAAACAAAAGCCGTATCTCCCTGGCAGATATGGACAGATTCGGAGGTGGCTGCCGGTTCCCGCACCTCCAACAGGACATAATGGGTGGAATCGCAGCCGTTGGCCATCGGGTACACTGCCGAATAAATCCCAGGCGACGATTGAAGCTGCCCGAAAATGATCGCTTCCTCCCCCCGGCAGATGGTGACGGTCTCGCTGGTGGCAACCGTATCCAGCAATTCGACAATATAAGTCATGGTGGAATCACACCCCAGCACGCTTTGATAGGTCCGGCTGTACATACCGGCCTCGCCGACGGATTCCCCGAAAAGATCGATCGTTTGTCCGGCGCAAATCCAGAAAGTATCGGAAGCCTGGTAAGCCTGAACAGTGATGTAAACGGTGTCCGAACTGAGGCACCCCAGGTCATTGGAAGCCACCAGGATCAACCTGCCGCTGGCAGCGGGGGCAACCTGGACATCAGGGCAATCAATACAGGGCACGGCTTCTTCCGGATACCAATGGTAGGACGAATAATTGGCCGTTATGTTAAACGACAGGGTATCGCCGGCGCAAATCGCCTGATCGGGGCCCAATTCAACGGTGAACCCGGGATCCAGGGCAATAACGGCCGTATCCCGGTACAGCTGCCCGCAATTGTCGGTTACTTCAAGCCAGTACGTGCCCGGTTCGGAAGCGGTGAAGGTAGGGTCGGCGGTCCCGTCCTGCCAGCGGTATTCCGCGAAACCCGGTCCAGGCTCAAAGGTGAACACGCTGTTCTGGCAGATCACCTGATCCGGCCCCAGGTCGAGATCCATTTCCTGCGGGTTGGAGATGGTGATCGTGTCCGTAAACACGCCGCCGCAGATCGTTTCAACCTCCAGGTAATACATGCCCGGCGCCTGGGCCAGGAAAACGCTGTCAACAGAGCCGTCCTGCCAGCGGTAGGCAACGTAATGCGTGTTGGGCCTGATCAGGAATTGGTCGCCCGGGCAAATTACGGCATCCTCGCCCAGGTCAAGCGGCGGCTCCGCGGTGAATTGCGGGTTTTCCAGGGAAATGCTGTCCAGGTTGTTGAGAAAATCGCATTCATACTGGCCGTTGACGGGAAAGTCGGTGAGCGGATCAAACGGCGCAGCCAATGAACCGTCGTCGTTGATCATGGCGTAGATCTTCTGCGGCAGCGGCGGGTGAAATCCGAAGCTCAGCGTCCGGCAGGAATCCGGCTGGATCAATGCCCCGAGGTTCAGGGTGGTCAGGCGTCCGGCGTCGGATACGGTGGGGTTGCCGTCATAAAAACTGAGCGGGGTCTCCGGCGGCAAAGGCAGGTTGCCGGTATTGCACACCCGGACAAAAACCTGCATGGAGTCGCCGCAGGCAAAGACTTCATTCCCCTGGAAGGCGGCATCGAACCCCTGAATGCTGGCGGCACAAAGCGGATCAATGGCCGGCGAAATATCCATCAGCTCAATCGGCGAGTTTTCAAGGGTATTCGGCATTGAGCTGAGCAGTGTCGTCGGCACGGTCGAAAGGGAGAAATCCATTACCGCGTAGTCGGGATCGGTATAGTCGCAGGCAAGCGGGACGCCCAGGGTGTCCGTAAACATCAGGGCCCCACGCAGCAGAAATGCCAGCCGGTTGTTTTCAAGTTGGGTGAAATGGGTGCAATCCCTGCCGAAGGGATACCGCCGCATCCACAGGAAATTGCCGTCTTTGTCGATGCTGCCGGAGAGGGGGAAATTGGTGAAATCGGCGGCATAAGCCCTCAATACGAACAGGTTTTGCCCGCCGGGCAACCCCGCCAGGTAGTTCTGATTATAGAACACCTGCCCTTCATTCAGCGACAGGTCCTTTCCCCAGATGAAATTGCCCTGGCTGCTGAATTTGACAAACCCGCATTGCAGGCTCGAATTGGACAAACCGATCGAAGCCAGAATGTCCCCTTCAGGCGTTTCCACGAGTTGGAAAGCCTGGCCGACCGTGAGGGCGGACGCCGTCGGAGAAGGGTAGTAATTGATCCATTGGGTGGCGCCCGCCTGATCCAGTTTGATGAGGGTGAGTTCCTGACTGCCGGACGGAACGACGATGGTCCCGGCAAGCAGGTATCCTCCGTCCTGGGTTTGGAGGCTGTTGAACAATCGCACATTGTCAAACGACCGGTTGATGAGGATATTCCCGTTGGGATCGATCACCATGAGGGCGGAGTAAAGTTGCGGCAGCGCGTAATAGATGCCCAGCAGGGCAAAATTGCCGTCACGGGTAGCCTTGAGCAGCAGGTTGGTGGAAAAGTTCAGGTGGAAAAAGATCTCCTTTGACCAGAGAAGGTCGCCGGTTTCGGACAATTTGAACACGTATTTCCGGTCGTCGTCGCCTTTGAGGTACCCGACGCCGAGGTACCCTCCGTTATTCCGGTCGGCCGCCAGTTGTAGAAAGCTGAACACCTCGCTGCCTTTTGCCCAGATGATCTGATTCTGGTTGTTGAGCCGGATGATGCTGTTTTCCAGCATCAGGATAAAACCCGGCTGGTTGGCGCGTTCCACGCTTTTGGCAAAATCGAAGCCCGAAATAATGAACCCGCCGGTTTCAGCACCGTAGTGGCAGGGCCCCTGCACTTCGATGATGACGCTGCCCGATCGCTTGGAGCAGAACGCGCTGCTTCCGACCGCAAACACCTCATAAAAACCTTGCACCGGGAAGGTATAATTGAAGGTGGTACCGGCGCCCACCAGTTGGCCGTTGACATACCATTGCACCCCGGTCAAATTGCTCCCGGAGGCGTAAAACTGGACCGGGCCGCCCTCGTCGATCACCGGGGTTTCCGCCCCTATATTGATGCTCACATCGCAGTATACCTCCACCGTAAGCGTATCATACGCCTTGCACACGGGGATAAAGGACGTCCCTTCCAGGATAACCTGAAAGTTGCCTTCCGAATTGAAGGCATGCGTAAGGTTCTGGCCGAAACCGGCAGGCTGGCCGTCTATAAACCATTGAAAGTTATTGTTGTCGGCCCCCGTGGAATGGATGGTGATCGGCTGCCCGGCGGGGATGCTGAGTTCGGACTCGATGATGTCGGCATCCGGAAGCACAGCGCAGTAAGTTTCCACCACAACCGTGTCCCGTGCCATGCAGTTGGCGTCATTGTTGGTCCCGGTCAGCACAACGGTATAGACGCCGAGGTCGTCGAACGTATAATTGAGTTGCGGGGAGTTGGAAACGACCTGGCCGTTGACACTCCATTGGAATTGCGTGACCTGGTTGGTGACCGCTGAAATGGTCGTCGATTCGCCGACAGGTGCAGCGAAAGGGCTCTGCGGCAAGGCTATCTGTATGGCCACAGGGCAGGGATCGAGACAGGACGCGCATCCCAGCAAGCTGCTTCTGGCGGTGGTCAGGAAAAAATGCATGCGGTCGCGTTGCCCGGGAGTGAAGGCATTCCGGCATTCGGGCAGGGTATAGTCCATGTAATTGTTGATCATGTCGGGCATATCCGCGCTGAACCCGGAATCGGTATCCGTATTGCATGTATTTGCGCCGATTTCGCACGGCACAAAGGCGGTTGACTGGTCCGGCGGGGTGTCGCAAACCCGGTCGCCGTCGATCAGGCAATTGTTGTTGGCGCACCCCCCTTCGAAGGTATGGTAAAGCCCCAGGTAGTGCCCGGTTTCATGCGCTGCTAGCGCTGTGTATTTCTCATCGCTGCCGAAATACTGGGCTTCGTACACGATGCCGTCGTAAGGCTTGCCGTGCGATCCCGGGAAAGTAGCGTATCCGGCAATGGAAGGCCCCGATGAATTGCTGGTGATGGATCCGACCAGCCAGATGTTCAGATAACAATCCGGATCCCAACGGTTTAGGTTTTTTAGCTGAAGGTCCTGGGATTCCTTGATCATATCCGTCAGGGGGGAAGCGTTCCGGGTGATGCCGGTGGTCAGGTTGCCGTACGGATCCTGGCGGGCCAGGCAGAAACGGATGTCGGTATCCAGACCGGTCCCCTGGTCGTAATAGCCGTAATTGCCGAAGGCGGCGTTGAGGTGAGCAATCCCCTTCAGGACCTGGGCATCCGAAATGTTCTCCGGGCCGTTGTCATGGATGATATGGACGACAACCGGGATGGTAAAGGTTTCCGGCGACCGGCTGCCGGCATTTGCATGATGATCGGTCAGGTTGCGATACAGCTGGTCCTCCAGGGTCTGCTGCAACAGATATTCCGCGGTGTTTTCCTGCTCGGCCTTTCTCAATACATCATCAAAACCGCAGGTCGGAATAGAATCGGCCGGAAAAACCGCCGGGGTTGATCGGATTGTTTGTTCAGCGGGCGGAATCGGCCCCTGCAGCCAGGCTAAAAACAGTAAATATGTCGGGATTACAACATGCATAAGCGCCTGTTTGGGATGAATTCCAACGCGCTAAATTACGAAAAGCCCGGGGAAACCTGCGCTCCCCGGGCTTTTCCCTGTAATTAACCCCATTCACATGGGGCCTTTAAACCTATTCCTGTTTTTTGCGCGACCTGTACCAGTCACTTTCATGCTCCAGTTTTTGTTCGAGGTATTGCTCAAGGGTCAGGTTTTCCTTACCCTTGCTGCGCATTTCCCTGATGTCGCTTGCAGAGAGGTCGTGGATCCTGCATTGTACGAGCAGGTCGACGGGGATATCCTTGAATCCGAGGTCGTTCAGGCTTCGGATATACCGGCCGTCTACGTCGTGAATGCCCAACTGGACAACTTCGTTGATCCCCATGTTTTTGTATCCCAGCGACTGGAGGTCCTTGATCAAAGCCGGTTGTATGTCATGGATGCTGGCCTGAACGGCTTCATCCAGGCTGAGCTTGAGGCCCAGGTCCCGAAGTTCCTTGATATAATCCGCGTCCACATCATGGATGGCCAGTTGAGCGATTTCATCTGCCGACATTTTGTCGAACCCGGCGCCGCGCAGGTCCTTCACAAAATCGGCATCTACGCCGTGAATCGCCAATTCTACGATATCGTCATTCGACAGGTCGGTAATGCCCGATTGTTGCAGCGCTTTCACAAAACTGGCATCGACATCGTGGATCGCAAACTGGACGATCTCTTCCGTACCCAGGTTTTTGATGCCCGCCTGCTGCAGCGCCTTGATGTACTCAGCATCGACATCATGGATCGCAAATTGCGTGATGGTTTCAACGTCCAGCCCCTGGAGGCCTGCCGCTTTCAGGCCGTTCATGTAGTCGGTATCCACCCCGTGGATGGCAAGCTGGACAATTTCGTCCCGGGTGAGGTCGCTGAATCCCGCCTTTTTGAGCGAGTTGATGAACGCCGGATCTACGTCGTGAATGGCGTATTGAACCACTTCCTCCGCACTCATATCTCCCATCCCAGCCGATTTGAGGCCCTTGATGAAATCCGCATTGACATCGTGAATGGAAAACTGGACGATCTCTTCCGGGGTCAGTTTCCTGAATCCCGCGTCGTCCAGCGCCTTGACATAATCGGCATTCACGTCATGGATGGAGAATTGCACAAGCGTCTCCATCGGCAGATTTGCGTATCCCGCGGCTTTCAGCGACCGGATATACTCCGGATTCACGTCGTGAATGGAAGCCTGCACGATCTCTTCGGCCGAGAAATCCTTGTACCCCAGGTCTTTCATTTCCCGGACATAGGCCGGCGTAACGTCATGGATCTGGAACTGGATCAGGTCCCGAAGGTCCAAACCCTTGAGCCCCGCCGCCTCGAACGCGGGCAATGCCTCTTTGAGGTAGGGCAGCGTGACGCCATGAATGGCTGCCGCCCTCAGTTCTTCATCGGATATCCTGGTGTACCCGTTCTGTTTGAGGTACGCAAACCAGGCCTTGTTGATGTCGGCCAGAAACAGGTGCAGCATGGTTTCATCTTCCAGGCCGGTGAAGCCTTCCTGGGCGAGATAGGTCCTGAATTCGCTGCTTTCGGTAAAGGAGAATTTGCCTTCTCCCTCGTTGCCGTCGAATTTTCCGGTAAAGACCATAGTCCCGGCCTCGCGGATCATTTTGAACTCGGTTGTACCGGCAGTAAGCCCTGTGAATGCGCTTTTCGGGTAGCAATCGCTGATCACCCAGTTGTGCCAGCGGCTTCCGTTTGAGCCGCTTCCGGTTTCGAGGCACAATTCCCCGTCCTTGGTCCAGGCCCGCCATTCACCGCTTTTTTCGGCAAAAGGTGCAGGAGTAACGTCTTCCAGCCGGAGCTTTTCAAATTTTACGGGCGGAATGGCCGGCAATTCGGGTACGGTCAGTTCGGTGTCGGGCACGGGAGCGGGTTGGGCGGTCGTTCGGACAGCGTTCAGAGTCAATACGGACAGGCCCACCAGCGGAACCAGAATGAAGTATTTCCAGCCTGAGCCGACGGATGATTTCTTACTGTTCATCATGACAATTCTCCGTTTTAGAATGGATTGATTATAGTTAGTAGTCAGGTTCAAAGGAAGTTGCGGCGCGCAAACCTTCAACAGGCTCATCTGATAGGTCTGCTTGTGGGCGCCGGTAGCCAGCATCGAATCGTCGGTGAGGAATTCAAGGTTATTCTCCACCGCCTTGCGGTACATCCAGGCGAAAGGGTTGAACCACTGGATGATGACCATCAATTCGGCCAGCAGAATATCCAGCGAATGCCGTTGGGCGACGTGTATTTTCTCATGCTGGAGGATCTGGTTGAAGGTGTCCCAGTCATAGCGCGCCGGATTGATGAAAATGTTGTTCCAGAAGGAATAGGGCGACTGGTTTTCGCCCAGCTCCACAATGCGGTACCGACCGTCGCGGATAGCCGGCCTGGAGATGCGCATATACATGAGCAGACCAAGCTGTACGAAGAAGTTGAGCCCGAAAACGGCCAGCCCGGCCAGGTAAATGAACGTCAGGATCTGCAGGGCGGAAAAGCGGATCAACGGCTTTCGGGCGGGCGCCGAAACCGATTGGACCGGTTCGGCTGTTGCAGTCCCGGAAAGGCTCCCTTCGATCCCTTCCGGCCATACGCGCTCAGTGGGGATCGAAGTACGGGCGGATGGTCCGGCAGGGTTTTCCGGGGGCGCTGCCTGCACCCCGGTTTCCGCTTCGGCCCCGGCCGTCTCAGGCGTTAAACGGCTGGTTTCAATAACGGCCAATGGGAGAGACGGGGTTTCATTCCACAACGACCATCCGGAGGGAATGGTCAGCGCCGGCAGGCCGAAAGCCAGCACAATGCAGCCGGCCAGCAATCCGCGGTTCAACCGGAAAAAGGTCTCCTTTTCCAGGAATAATTTATAAAACAGGTAGAACGAACTTACCAGCAGTGCGGCATGCAGGATATAGCGTACCATGATCCGATAATTTTTTTGGTTAACTGTTCCGGTTTCCCTCGTTCCGGATCATTTTGAGGATATCTTCCAGCTCTTCGGGGCTTATTTTTTCCTGACGGGCGAAATAAGCGACCATCTTGGGGTAGGAATTGTCAAAATAGGCTTCAAGTATGTCGCCCAATTCCTGTTGCTGATAGATTTCTTTTTTAAGAATGGGATAGTAGCGGTACGTGTTCCCAAACTGTTCATGGTCCACATAACCCTTTTCTTCCAGGATGCGGATGATGGTGGAAACCGTGTTGTAATGCGGTTTGGGCTCCGGGAATTCATCCATGATCTCCTTGACGAAAGCCTTGTTCAACCGCCACAGGATCTGCATGATCTGTTCTTCTCTTTTGGCCAGTTTTTGCATGATAATCGTTGATTGAATGCAAATGTACAACTAATGATTTAGTAAGTCAACTAATTTATTAGTATTTCAACTAAAAAATTAGTGAATTTGGTATTTGCTATAACAAAATAAGGCTCCCGGGTCAGATCATGACCCGGGAGCCGGTGTACAAAAACAAATGAATACCAAAAAACCTAAGCTATGAAGATGAAGAAGATAACATTGTTTAATCCATAAGGGCAACCGTGAGATCGAGGTTAATGGTGATCCGGTCGTTTACCTTCACCAGTCCGAGTAACGCGGTCGGCGGGTCGATCCCGAAATCGGTCATGTGCAGTTCTTTGGAAGCGGTAAACCGGTATTTGTCATTGCCGGTTTTCTGCACGTTGATATCGAGCCGGACCTTGCGGGTCTGGCCGGCGATCGAGATATACGTTTGGGCCGTCATGGGCGTCCATCCGGAAAGCACCTGATCGGGGAAAAAGGTATTTGCCCGCAGGCTGGCTTCGCTGAGCTGGATCACGATATTGGGAAAGGTCTCTGCCTTGAGCGCTTTTTGCAGGTCCTTGTTCATCATCCGGTTTCCGCATTCCAGGCTGCGGGTTTTGAGCGTCAACCTGGTATCGGAGAATCTTACGCTGGTCAGGTTGCTTTCGCTGTTCTCGAAGGTAAAGGTTGCGACGGGAAAATCCTCTTTGCAGGAACATTTGAACTCGTTGACGTTGCTGGTGCCTTCAAGGAAAAGCTTGCTTTCGTCGAGAATGCGGTAGGAGCGGTTGTAGATGGAATCCGATGTGTGAATGGCCGGCATTAATTGACCCTGGGCAAGACAAGAAATGAGCGCGGAGATCAGTGCGATCGATTTTAAGGTTGCCATATTGGGTTGTTTTTATGATGAGCTTGCCGGGGTTTTGGATTTCCCGGCAAGCTCGGGGGGAAGGGTAATTTCATCCGGAAGCCCTAAGGCTTCCGGATAGGGGAATTACTCTAGTTAGGATATCAGAGGCCTACGACGGCTTCGATCATCACACCTTTGAAGTAGCCTTCGGCGCGGTAGTCGCTGCTCGGGAAATCAACATAGTTCTGGTTGACGTAGGCGGCTTTCAGCATCAGGTTTCTGGTCGGGAACCAGCCTGCAGAAACCTCCATGCGGTTGATGGAAACGTCTGCTGCGAATCCGGCAAGACGGCCGCTGGCTTCGTTGTAACGGGCGCCGATGAAGGCTTGTTCGTTCGGGAAGAAGCGGTAGACACCTTCAGCAGCCCATTGTCCGAATTTGCGTTTGTCGGTTTCGCTGGCAGCCCGGGTACCTTTGGCGGTTTCATAGGTTGCGAATACTTCGAGGCCTTTGTATTTGACGAACGGGCTGACCTGTACCGCCATGACTTCATACGTGAAGTCGGGGCTGATACGGCCGGAGGTTGCCCGGTTGTCGGCGGTTGTCAGGACATATACGCCGGTGGCACGGTCAAGTGTGTAGCGCGGTTCCATCGCAAAGTAGAACCTGGAACCCGTACGGTCGCCTGCATAGAGCGTGTTGCGGCCTGCGCCCGCGTTGGTGTATACGGATCCGGAGAGCCTGAACCGGAAGTCTTCGCTGACCTGCTTGTCATAAGCGGCTTTGAAGTAGATGGACGGTTTGCGGGAAGCTGTGCTTGCATCAACGCTGCCGCCGATCAAACCGTTGGTGGCGCCGACCATCAACATCAGGTCATTGGTCGGGAACAGGTAAACCTCACCGCCGATCTCGGTCGTAAAGGCATCCAGGATGTAGTTGCCTACGAACGGATTGAGGATGGCATTACCGTTGTCGGAACGGCGGAAGCCCTGGTCACCGTAATTCGGTTGGAAGTGGCCGATTTTAACCCGCAGGTATTTCGTGAACCATTCGGGGTTGTTGAACATCGGCAGTTTGTCGATCTGGATATAACCGCCTTTGACCCAGAATTCGGAGTGGTGCCTGGAAGACATGTAGTTTTCGAGGGCTACCCGGATGCCGTCATCCAGTTGGAAGTCCAGGTTCAGGTTGGCGGTTGCCAGGTTGAAGCCGGAACCCAGATTGTACAGTTCGTTGCCGTTGACGGTTTTACCGTTGTAGGTAATATCCACCGGATCAGCCGTGTTCCCGTGCTTGAGGCCCTGGAACTGTTGGGTAAAGCTACCGCCTACTCTGACCTTCATCCCTTCGAAAGTGGTGGTTTCGGTTTTGGAAGGTTCAAAAACGTTGAGGCCGTCTTTGTTGTTTGAGCGATAGTATTGAATCTCGGTCTGTTGAGCGGAAATCATGCTGATTGCTCCTGCGACCAGGATTAAGGACGCGATTAATTTGACCCGTTTCATAACGCTTTTATTTTTTTGTGAAAGAATTGTCGAATTGAAAGGTTGAAATTGAATTAGTTGACGGTATCCGCCGTCTGGTTGGTCATAACGACCTCAAAGTTGATCGTGATGTCGTCGCCGGTCTTCAGCGTACCCAGCAGCGCGGTAGGCGGATCGACTTTGAAATCGGTCATTTTGAGTTTTTTGCTGCCTTTGATCGTCAGGTCGTTTCCTGCCAGCGTGCAGGTCATTGTAAGGGTTTCGCTCCTCGTGGCGCCGGCGATCGTCAGGTTGCCGGTAGCGGTCAGTTGCCCGCTTTTATCGGAGGTGCTTTTATAGGAAAGATCGGTGAGCAAAAACCGGATATTGGGATATTCCTCCGCTTTCAGGGCATCATAGGTTTTGTTATCCATGATCTTGCCCTTAGCGCTTTTAATGCTTTTCACCGGTACTTTGACCTCAAAGTTGCCGTTCTTGGCAATGGTGTTGTTGTTTACGGCTAATTGTCCGGTAATAAGCACTTTGCCAGCGTTGGATTCCCAATCATGAAGGGAAGAGGTCCCTGCGACGGTGAGCTTGGCGCTCTTGACTGCATAGGAGGCCTGTGCAGTAATATTCTGGATACCCAATCCGAGAATGACCATCGCTGTTAGAATCAATAACTTTTTCATGGCGCTGATTTTTCAACAAAATTAGGCCGGGTTCAATGAGCGCAAGATGACTTTCCGCAAGGAGAAAGGTGAGATTTATCAATGCCGGGCGCGCCGGACGAAGATTTTTGCAGGAATGATAGGGGATAAAAAAAGAAGAGGATGAATTCATCCTCTTCCGCTGGTTTTTCGTTCTGACCAAATTATTACGAAGTCTGCCGGTAGGCAGAAATTAAAAAGGGGGACCTTGCCGGCATCCTTTAAGCGGGTAGCCTTGCTTGTTCAGATGCACGGCGCAAGCTCTTAGCGCGACGGAGCAAAAATTGGCAAGCTTCATTTGTCCAAAAGCTTGCCATTTATATTGCTGGTTTTTCACTTTGCCTTATGAGGATCCGGGTTCAGCAAGCGGGCTGATCCGGCATGATCTACCATTGAATTTTGGCTGGGAAATTTGGGGATTGTTACGGTTTGGAAAACTGCACGAGGATGTTCAAGGAAAATTACAATGTCAAAGATACAAAAATATTATGATTTGTGTCCGCACACGGCAAAAAAAAATTAATGGAGTGCCCGCACACGGTAAAATTAAATTGCATTTAACCGCCTGTTTATCCATAGATTCTTCTATTTCAGAGAATTGAAAATTATGCGATTATCCCGAATGAAGCCCCTCCGGAAAGCGTAGATTAATTCAATTCAATCACTACGCCAGCGCAAACAAAATGAACGTATGTCCGGATATCCGGCCGGTTGAGGGCGGCCTGGAGGCCTTCCCGGCTGAGGGCCAGCCAGGGCGCCAGGCCCTGCGCTTTCTTTTTGCAAGCTTCGCCCTGCCCCGCAAACCCGCTGTTCTGGATCAGAACGATCCCGCCGGGCGTATCCAGCAACAGGTCCAGGGTGGTTTCGAAACGCTGGTCGCCCCGGGGATAGGACAACGGCCATTTCCGGCGGGTCTCGGTGGGTTTGAAATGCAGTTTCTGCCAATTGATCCACGATTCGGAGCGCTGCAGCAGGGTCTCGGCGCTCAACCAGGGTTCAACGCCAAATCGCCGGAGAATGCCGGTTGCCATCTGCTGTCGCTGATCCTGCGCATAATCGAGGTGGTCGGCCGTGAAAAAGGCTTTGATGGCTTTGGCAACCGTGTACCGGTCGGCATTGTCGTCCAGTACAAGGGGGGCATTGTACGGAAGTTCGGGCATAATGCTCCCCCGGGCGGCGATCCCGTGGTCGGGTTTGTTCAGGTCGATTAATTCGGGCAGAAAGGTTGCCCGTCCTGTACGTTCCGCCTGGTATTGCAGCCCTTCTGCTGCGGATTCGATGACCTCGAACTCCCGGTCGAAGGCCAGCGTTTTTGTCCGGATATCCAGAAACCTGCCTTCCCATTCCCAGGGTGTCTCTTCCGTAAAAGGATCGAGGGTGGGAAATTCTTCGTTGCCGTCGTGCCATACCCGGTTCAACCAGCGGGTCGGCGGATTTTCCCGGGAGGGGATCACCAGGTAGTCGCGGGCCCGGGTGATGCCCACGTACAGCAGTCTGGCCTCCTCCTGACGGGCCTGCCTCACCTTATCGGTCTTGGCTTGTCCGGCGCTGATCTGTTCATCCAGCCGCGTATTCCTGAACTGGTCGCCGTAGGGGTTCACCCAATAGCGCAGCCACCGGTTGCCCAGCACATTGTTGAGATCAACCTCCTCGCTTTCCGGAATAATATCCACGCCCCAGATATCGGAGCGCAGTTGGTCTTCGAGGCTGTAGCAGATCACGATCGGCCATTCCAGTCCTTTGCTTCTGTGGTAGGTCAGGATATTGACGGCTTCAGGCCCTTCACCGGCGGTTTGCGTGTCCTTGCCTGCATTTTCAAGTTCATTCAGCCACAGCAGGAAACCGCCCAGGGAGGCGGCCGTATGCATCCGGTTGCAGGCGTCTTCGTATTGGCGGGCAAGCCGGCGCAATACATCCACGTTGCCCAGCCGCTGCTCCGTTCTGCCCCAGCTCACGATAGCCCGCCGCAGATCCAGCTCTTCCAGGATCAGCCCGAGGATCTCCGCGCTGGACAACTCGCCTGCTTGCCCGCGGAGTTCGTCCAGCCTTTTGACATAGGGGTTCGACTGCCCCCAGGGCAATGTTTCCTGCATCGCCGCCAGATCGAGAAAGTCCAACCGGTCTTCAATGATAGCTTCAATGGGCATGCCGCCGGCCAGCAGCAGGATCTCCGCCACGGAAAGGCTGTCGTGCTGGTTCAGGATATATTTCAAACAGGCGACGATCAGCCGGATTTCAGCGGAATTCAAGAGGCCGGAACGCGCCATAGCCCCGCTTAGCCCCGCCAGGTGGAGGGCTTCCGCAACGGTCTGGCATTCGTAATTCGACCGGCAAAGAATGGCGACGTCGCCCGGCCGGGCTTTTCGATATGCCTTTTCGCCCTTGGGCAGTATCCACACGCCTTCATCGAGCCATTGCCGAAGGGTGAAGGCCAGGCAATTCTCCATCCACGGCCGCCCCGGGGGCCTGCCTTCGCCCTCAAATTTGAAATGCCAATGGTGCAGGGCCCCTTCCGCCTGCCCGGATTCCCCGGTTTTGGCCCGCTTGGGCTTGAGCGCTACCTGTTCGGCGGGCAGATCGTTGAAGGCTTTGGTGAAAATGGCATTGGCCGCGAAAACAATATCTTCGCGCGAACGCCAGGAATGTTCCTGGATATTCTCCGGTTTTATGCCGCCGCTATCCCGGATAATCGCTTCCATCAGGCGGGGTTCGGCGCCGCGAAATCCGTAGATGGACTGCTTGGGGTCGCCTACCCAAACGGAATACCTGGCCAGCCTGGAGAGTTTCAGGAATAACTCCAGTTGAATGGGGCTGGTATCCTGGAACTCATCTACCATCAGCAGGTCCAGCTCCCCGGCCAGAACGACCTTCACGGAAGGGTGATCCAGCAGGCCGTTGATCAGGGTTTCCATGTCCGTATAGTCAATCAGGCCGCGACTTTTCTTATACCGGTCGAACTCCTCCAGCGCCTCGATGGACACGGCAAAGAGGAAATCGATATAATCCCTGATATCCTGGTGGAACTGGGGGTGGGTGTCGTGCCGGTAGGCAAAATCCTGGAGGGCTTCCATGTCCTCCTTGCTCTTGACGGCCACGCCGGTTTTGGCAATTTTGACCCATTGATGCCAGAACAGCTCTCCGCGCAGTTGCAACTCGCGGTTCATGCCTTTCAGGGTCTGCACGGCGTCGGCCGTTTTTTTGGTGGTATCGCCGTTGTTTTCCAGGCGTTCGATGGTTTGCGCGAGCAAGGCGCCCAGTTCGGTATTGAGCGAAGCGGAGGCTTTGGGGTCCGGTTCGGACAGAAATTCCCGAAAGGTGGCAAATGACCGTTCGCGGCTTTTGTCCAGGATTTCGGGGGAGAAATTATTGGACCTGGCGATGTCGGTAATATGGCGCACTTCCCGGCGCCAGTCGAAATGATCCCTTTTGTGCAATCCCAGCCGGAAGGCCAGTTTTTCAATGGCGTCTACCCGGTCGTTGGTGAGCACGGTAGCCAGGGATTGGTTGAAGATCACCTGTTGGTCTTCTTCGGCAATGATGTCCACTTCCGGGGAAACGCCTGCCTCGTAGGCGAAGCGCCTGAGGAGCTTCACCCCCAGGCTGTGTACGGTGCCGATCAGCGAATTGGTCAGCTCATCGGCTTTAGCGGTCATGCCTTCTTCGAGCAATCTGACCCTGACCCGTTCCTGGAGTTCGGCGGCGGCCTTGCGCGTGAAGGTGGTGGCGATAATTCCCCCGGGGCGGACGCCTGCTTTCAAAAGCGCCACCATTTCCTGGGTCAGCCGGTAAGTTTTTCCGCTGCCGGCTCCGGCAGATATGATTTTGAGGTTCATAAACGTCCAGAAAAAAGTAAGTCGTAAGCTGATGGTCCGGATAAAACCGGCCTACAACTTACGACTTACTGCTGAAAGGCTTGCAACAAATTCTGGGATAAGATTCTATTGCACCTTGAAATTATAGGTAATGGTACCGCATTGTTTGTCGATGCTGCCTTTGGAAAATCTCCAGCGTTTGGCATTGGCGATAGCGGCATTGACCAGCTGGCTGTTACCCGTTGTGGACCCCTTCTGGGTATATTTGGCTTCGATAACATTGCCGTTCGTATCCACGCAAACTTCGAGGACCACGGTACCGGCCTGTTGCGAATTTTCCTGTACGGCCGGCGAATTGAGTACCCCGCGGCTGCCCAGACCTCCGCCTACGCTGCCGGAGCCTTTGCTGATCCCCTCCAGATTGGAGGAGTTGGGGTCGCCGTTGGGATCGCCCTGGTTGCCGGCTTTTCCGGTATTGCCTTTGCCTTTGCCGAGGCCTTCAAGCCCCAGGCTTTCTCCGAATTCCTTGGCGGCCTGCTCCTGGCGTTTTTTCTCCGCTTCGGCTTCTGCTTTTTTGCGGGCTTCTTCTTCAGCGGCTTTTTTCTTGGCTTCTTCCTCTGCCCTTTTTTTGGATTCCTCTGCCGCTTTTTTGGCTTCCTCTTCTTTTTTCCGTTTCAGCGCAAGGGCTTCCGGATCTTCCGTTTTCACGACTTCCTTTTCAGTGGATTTATCCGGCTTGGGCGTTTCCTTCACCGGTTCGGGATCCGGTTGCGGTTCTTCCGGAACGGGTTCGGGTTCGGGAGCGACTTCCTCCGGTTCGGCAGGAGCGGCCGGGCCGGCATTTTCATCGCCTTGTCCGACATCCGGAATACCCAGGTTGACCAGAATGCCTTCCTGGCCGGGGGGCGGGTCCGGATAAAAGAGAATGGGCAGCAGTGCGAGGATGATCAGGATGATGTGGAAGACGATGGAAGTCCGCATCCCTGCGTTATGATTCTTCGCTTCCCGTCTGCTCAGTACACCTTCCATATGATTGGGTTTAAATTAGACAACTTATTTTCGTTCATTAGGACGCTTGTATAACGCCTGCGTAACGGCCGATGGTTTTGAACAACCGCAATTTAGTATAAATTTAACACCTTTTATAACAGGGCGTTAAATAGCGGCTGGCCAACTTATTTGATATCGGTGGCGAGAATGCCGTTGATATTATAGCGCATGGCGATATCCATGATGGCGACCACGGCTTCGGTCGGCGCTCCGGAATCCGGAGAAATGGTCATGTTCATCTGTTTGCCGGAACGGCCTGCCATGCTGCGCAGTTGGCCGTCAAGCCGGGCGAGGTCGATCTGTTCGCCGTTCAGATAAAAGCGGCCGCTGGAAGAGATCCGGACGTCGTCCATCCGGTCGGATGATGCGACATTGGTCCGGCTCGAGCCCGGCAATTTCAGGTTGAGGGCATTGGGTGCCACAAGGGAAGAGGTCAGCATGAAAAAAATGAGCAGCAGGAAAATGATGTCTGTCAAAGAAGACATACTGAACTGTGCATTGACCTTATTTCTTTTTTTGATACCCATATTCCCGGTTTAGGTATTATTAGGTTCGGTAGCGATGATCGCCTTGATGCGCAGGCGGGCGGCGGCATTCATCACCCGAACGACGTCATCGAAGGAAGTGCCGACCTCTGCAACGATGGTAACCGCTACGTTTTCGCGGTTATCCTCCACTTTGGCCAGTTGTTGCCGCAGTGCGGTTTCGATGGCGCTGGACGGAACCTCCTTGTTGTTGACCGTGATCTTGCCGCTTTTCTCAATGGTGACCACCATGGACGTCGGAGCAACCGTTTTGGAGTCTGATTTCGGCAACGGGAACGGCTGAATCCGAACCAGGGTGGAAGTCAGCATGAAAAAGATCAACAGCAGAAAGATGATGTCCGTCAGGGAGGACATGCTGAATTCTGCGCTGACCTTGCTTCGCTTTTTTAAGCCCATTTCCCAGGTTTTAAATAATGCAGCGGCCGTACCTTAAACGGTAGGCTCCTGCAAAAGATCCATGAATTCCGTTGTGGTGCGTTCCATCTGGAAGACGACCTTCTCTACGTTAGCGACCAGGATGTTGTAGCCCACAAAGGCGAAAATGCCGATGAACAGACCAAACGCGGTTGTGATGAGGGCCTGGTAGATACCGCCGGCCAGGACGTCGGGCGTCACGTTTTGCTCGGTAGCCATTTTATAAAAGGCCAGGATCATACCCGTTACCGTACCGAAGAACCCGATCATCGGAGCCGCACCGGCGATAGAAGCCAGTGTGGACAGGTTTTTCTCCAGTTTGAACACTTCGAGGTTACCGACGTTCTCGATGGCCGCGTCGATATCGCGAAGGGGTTTGCCGATGCGCTGAAGCCCTTTTTCCACCATCCGGGCAACCGGAGAATCAGTGGACATGCAAAGCGCTTTGGCGCCCTGCAGGTTGCCCGACTGGACGCTGGCGCGGATGTTGTTCATAAAGTTCTGATCGATCCTGCCGGCCTGGTTAATGGAACGAAGACGCTCGGTGAAAATGTAGACCGCAATGACCGAAAGGATGAACAGCACCAGCAAAATGGCGATCCCCATAGGGCCGCCCGCCAGGATGATGTCAACAAAGCTTTGCGCTTTGACGGATTGTTCAATATTCGCTTCCTGAAACAAGAACAAGGTTTGGTAGTGCATGAAATGCAGGATTTAAAACGGTTTTAGTGCTGATTTGCTATTTTTCGATGGATACAAAACGAATTTGGATGGGGCAAATTATGAAAAAGAGCCATAAAATTAACAATTCTTAAAATTTCAGCGGGCATCTTGTTGAATTTCGTCTCAGGCCCGCCTTCAAAACTCATCCGAATGCCCCGGCCGGTTGCCTCATAGACCCTGCTGCCGGTCATTTTTGCAAAGGAGGAAAAGATGGATAACATCCGCCTCTCACCCTCTCACCCTCTCATTTTGTCCGGTATTATACTCATGAACATTTGCCGGTAGGTCAGCTATCCTTGATCCGGCCGGGGTTATCCTGGATGAAACGGGCCCAGCCGCCGGATTTGCCGGCTGCGGCGATCGGATTGGATTGCTGGTAAAAATGGCACATAGCCGTTGCCAGGGCGTCGGTAGCGTCGAGATAATGGCCGCTCAGGTCGATCTTGAACAATTGGGTCAGCATGGCGGCAACCTGTTCTTTGACCGCATTCCCGTTGCCGGTCACCGATTGTTTGATCTTCCGGGGTGCGTATTCCGCTATGGGGACGCCCATCATGACGGCAGCCGCAATAGCGACCCCCTGCGCGCGCCCCAGTTTGAGCATCGATTGCGGGTTTTTGCCGTAAAAAGGCGCTTCGATGGCCATGGCCCGGGGCTTGTTGTCCTTGATGATCTGGCTGATCCTTTCAAAAATGTGCCGGAGCTTGTCCGGTTGTTCTTTCCATTGGTGGAGGTGGAGTACGCCCATTTCGAGCAGACGCGGTTGCTTGTTTTCCACTTCGATGAGGGCAAAACCCAGTATATTGGTGCCTGGATCGACGCCAAGGAGGCGGTAAACGGAATCTTTTTGCGGATCAGCCAACTTATTCGGATAATGGTCTGTTTTGCGAAGGTACTCCTTGACGGACCGATTCGCATTAAAAACGGCAAAAAAAACATGCGGTTGCCTCAAAAATGGAGATATCGCCTTTTTATTATCCTCAAACTCGCGGCGGTCGCGGGCTTGTTTGTCGCGGTATACCACCGGCTGCCGGACGGTGTCGACCGCCGGGCGATCTGGCAAACCTTTGCAACCCGCATGAAAAGTCCGGACTGGTACCTGCTTTGGGCAACCGCGGCGCTGATGCCGCTGAATTGGGCGCTTGAAACCTGGAAATGGCGGGCTTTGATCGGGCGCACCCCCGGGTGGCCTTTCCGGCAAGCTTTCGGCGCGGTCATGGCCGGTACCGCGGTATCGCTCTTCACCCCCGGCAGGATCGGCGAATACGGCGGCCGGGCCTTGCTGACGCCCCGGGTCCATCTTTCCCGGAGCATTGCCGCCGCACTGGCCGGAAGCCTGGCCCAGTGGATCGTGCTGACGGGCGGCGGCTGCCTGGGCGGGTTCTACCTGGGCGAACAACGGCTGGGGAGCGATTATTCGGCGTATCTCTATGCCGGCGCCGGATTCGTCGGCCTCCTCGCCGGCGCTTTCCTGCTGGCCGACAAAGGCCTGGTCCGGGTTAAAGATTTGTTAAACCGCCGACGCCTTTCTGACCGGTGGATACCGTCGGGATTTGGCCGGAAAAATTTGAGACACGCGCTGGCGCTGGCTTTTCTTCGATACAGCGTTTACAGCCTGCAATACGTTTTGTTGTTGTACTTTTTTGGGCTTCAGGCCGGGTTTTTGCCGGTATTTGCCGGTGTAGCCTTGCTTTTCGGCGTGCAAACGTGCCTGCCGCTGCCCCCTGCTCTTGGTCTGGCGGCGAGGGCCGGCGCAGCTGTCTGGCTGTGGTCGGGATTCGGTGGAGAACCGGTCGGGATCCTCGGCGCCACCCTCGGATTATTCATAATAAATCTTCTGACCCCCTCGTTACTTGGATTAGCGCTAATCGTCACAATAAAGCTTAAACATACTAAAAATCATGAAAAATTTTCCCATGAAGACGTTGGTCACCCTGAGCGTGTTACCGCTTCTCATGGCATTTAACGCCTCGGCTCCTGTTAACCATGCCACGTCTCAGGATTTATTGACCATTCAGCCCTGCCAAATGGAGAATAACACTTTCCAGGGCGGCGAAGAAATCACCTACAAGCTGTACTATAACTGGAACTTTGTCTGGTTATCCGCAGGTGAGGTCACCTTCAGGGTCAATGACCTCGGCAACCAATACCATTTTTCCGCTCACGGCCGTACCTACAAATCCTACGAATGGTTCTTCAAGGTGCGTGATTATTATGACACGTACGTTGACAAAAAGACCTTGTTGCCCAATGTGTCCATCCGGGATATCCAGGAAGGCGGATACCGCCTGTATGACAAGGTAACCTTCGACCATGACAGGGGGCTTGCCGTATCCCAACGCGGCAAAACCCGGGAAGTGGCTACGCCGACCGAATTCACCGTGGAATCCTGCATGCACGATGTCCTTTCCATCATCTATTTCTCCCGGAATATCGACTTCAACAGCATGAACAAGGGGCAGCAGTTTCCGGTCAAGATCTTCCTGGACCGGGAAACCTATCCGCTGAAAGTGAAATACCTGGGTAAGGAAGACCGGAAAAAGGTCAAAGGTCAGGGCCGGTTCTCCACGCATGTTTTCAGCCCCCAGGTGGTCGCCGGCAATGTCTTCAAGGAAGACGACCAGATGAAGGTATGGGTCAGCGACGACCAGAACCGGATCCCGCTCATGATCGAGTCGCCGGTATCCGTGGGTTCGGTCAAGGCGGTGCTCAAGTCCTATAAAGGCCTTAAATACCACTTCGACGCCGAGGTCGGGCAATAGTCTGTCTGCGAACAGAATGGTCTTTGATTAAAATCACTGAGGAATCGACCCCACATCGATTCCTCAGTTCCTCCCCCGACCGCCGTAGCTCATCAAGAGCGAAGGAGGTATTTCCTCAATTCCTCAATTCCTCAATTCCCAGATCCCCCCTAAAACCTCCACCGCGCGAAAGCCTCCATCGCCTCGTATTCCGCCAGGCCCAGTTCGCGGTAGATATGCGCGGTTGCGCGGTTGCGGTCTTCCGCTCTTTGCCAGAATTCCCTTTCGTCTTCCCCCGGGAACGGCGGCCGGTCTTTTTGGGACTGGTGCATGAAAATAGCGCGGCGTTTCTTGAGCAACTCCTGCGGGCTGATGGGCACGGCCATCTCGATTTCATGGATGGCCCACTCATGCCAGGCGCCCCGGTAGAGCCACATCCAGCAGTCCTTCATCCAATCCTCATTTTTCAGGCGCTTGAAAGATTCTATAATGGCGTCAAGGCAAACGCGGTGGGTGTCATGCGGGTCGGCCAAGTCGCCGGCGGCATATACCTGATGCGGCTTGATCTTTGCCAGCAGGTCCATGATGATCTGGATATCGGCTTCGCTGAGATTGCTTTTTCTGCGCCGGCCGGTTTCGTAGAACGGCATATCGAGGAAGTGGATATGCTTGTCATCCAGTCCGCAAAAACGGGCGCCGGCGCGGGCTTCACCCCTTCGGATCAGGCCTTTGATCTCGCGGGCTTCCGGGATATCGGCTTCATCGGCTTGTTTGCCCTTGATGAATTTCTCGATCTTGTGGAACCGTTTCAGGTTTTCCTCCGAATCCAGCCCCTGGCGCTTGTAAAACTCATCCATGAACTCAAGGAAACGCAGCGCGTCGTGGTCATGGACGGCGATATTGCCGGAAGTCTGGTAGGCGACGTGTACATCGTGGCCTTGTTCGACCAGCCGCAGGAAAGTGCCGCCCATGGAGATGACGTCGTCATCGGGGTGGGGGCTGAAGATGATGATCCTTTTCCTGGCGGGTTTGGCGCGTTCGGGCCTGTAGGTATCGTCGGCATTCGGTTTGCCGCCTGGCCAGCCGGTGATGGTATGCTGAAGCCGGTTGAACACCTGGATGTTGATACTGTAAGCGGAGGCGTGTTCCAGGGTCAGGTCGCTCAGGCCGTGTTCGGCATAGTCTTCATCCGTCAGCTTGAGAATGGGTTTTCCGACCGTCTGGGACAACCAGACAACGGCCTGACAGATCAGCTGATCGTCCCAGTGGCACATGCCGACCAGCCACGGCGATTTGACCCGGGTCAGGTCTTCCGCGGCGGCCTTGTCCAGTATGACCCGTACGTTGGGGTGTTTCTGCAGGTAGGTAGCCGGAACGCCTGAAGAGATCTCGTCTTCAACGGCTTTTTTGACTACGGGCGCTTTGTGGTTGCCCCAGGCCAGCAGGTAAACCGTCCGCGCTTTCATGATGGAGGCGATCCCCATTGTGATGGCGCGGTAGGGGACGTCTTCTTCCTTCTGAAAATCCTTGAGGGCGTCCCTTCTGGTGATGTTATCAAGGCGAACCAGGCGGGTGAGGGAGTTTTCCCAGGAGCCCGGTTCGTTGAAGCCGATATGGCCCGTACGTCCGATGCCCAGCAGCTGAATATCGATGCCGCCTACGGAGTCGATCTTTTTCTCATAAGCCTCGCAATAGGCCTTGACCTCTTCCATGGGCACGGTGCCGTCGGGGATATGGATATTGCCGGGTTTGATGTCGACATGGTCGAAAAGGTGTTCGCGCATGAAGCGGACGTAGCTTTGCTGCGCTTCCGGCATCATGGGGTAGTATTCATCGAGGTTGAAGGTGATCACATTCTGAAAGCTGAGTTTCTCTTCGCGATGCAGCCTGACCAGTTCTTCATAGACCTTCACCGGGGAGGAGCCCGTTGCAAGCCCCAGCACGATCATTTCGCCGTCCTGCTGCTTCTGGCGCATGGCCAGGGCGATCGACTGGGCGATATGGCGCGAAGCGTCGCGTGAATCCTCCCATATCTTGGTCGGGATCTTTTCAACGTTTTTGAATTGATACTTGAGCACTTCCTTGTGCTGGGCGGAGGGTGAAATAATGGCTGGCATAGGTTTTTCAGTATATCAATGAATATCATTATGAATTTCGTACAGCAGGGAGCCGCTCACCGAGTTATTGTCCCAAACGAGCGCGGCCGCTCCCATGAGGGCAGCCTGGTTCATCGGCAGCGCCGAACGCAGCAGACGGATCTTTCCTTTGTGAATGGACAGCAGGTTCGCTTCCAGCGCCTCCTGCATGGGGTCAAGCAACCGGTTGCCCGCTTCGGCCAGGCCGCCTGCAATGATGACGGCTTCCGGTTGAAAGAGCATGACCAGGTCGGCGGCTTTGATGCCCAGCAATTCACCGGTACGGCGAAAAGCTGCGCCCGCCAGTTCGTCGCCCGATTCGGCGGCCTTGAAGATGTCATGGGCGGTTAGGTCCTCAAACGCGATCCTGCGCAACAGGCTCGGGCCGGACAATTCCGCCTGGAGCTCGAAGACCGTCCGCTTGATGCCGGTTGCGGAAACATAGGTTTCCAGGCATCCCCTTTTGCCGCATCCGCATTGCCGGCCGCCGGGCCGGACGAGGGCGTGACCGAATTCGCCGGCCAGGCCGGTAGCGCCGCGAACCAGTTTGCCGTTGGCCATCAGGCTGCACCCCAATCCCGTGCCGAGCGTCAGAAGCGCAAAATGATTGTAGGGCCTTGCCGCTCCGAAATACTTCTCGCCGAGCAAGGCAGCGCTGCTATCCTTTATCAAATATACCGGAAGATTGAAATACTTGCTCAAATAATCTACAACGGGCGCTTCCCCTTCGAACGGCAAGTTGGCGGCGCCTTCGATGGCTCCTTTTTCTTCGTCGGCGCTGGGCGCGCCGATGCCGATGCCGGACAGGTTTCCGGCCCCAAGACCGGCGCCGTCCATCAATTCGGATGCCGATGCGGCCAATGCACCTAAAAAAGCATCTGCACCGGACTTCGCCTGGGTCGGGAAAGCTGCAGAGTTGACCAACCGGCCCTTTTCATCAATCAGCGCGAGTTTGGTGGAAGTCCCGCCAATATCAATGCCGAGGGCCAATTTTCCCATCTGGATAGAAAGGTTTCAAGTGATCGGATAGTTATGCATTTCAAAGACAAAGATACAAAATTAAATTCATACTGTGTGCGTACACGGAAAAAAGAAAGGCAAATCCTGCAAGAGGCCGTGAAATTAAATTAACTTTGGTATCTTGCTTCCAAAACAGAAAGCATTTTGCATTTTTCAACAGGTCGGCTTCAGGAAGTACGGCAGAATCATTTAGCATAGAATACATGGATACCCGGATCAGGATCAAAGACATTGCTGACCGGGCAGGCATTTCACCAGGCACCGTGGACAGAGTGATCCACGACCGTGGCAATGTTTCGCCCGAAACGAAAAAAAAGGTGATGGAGGTGATGGAGGAACTGGGGTATAAACCCAATATCATCGCCCGTACGCTGGCCAACAACAAGATACAACGGATTGTAGCCCTGATACCCGACCCTACCGGCGACCTTTACTGGGACCAGCCCAAAATGGGAATCGAAAAAGCCCTCCGGGCCGTACAGCACTACGGCATCGAGGTCCGCATAGCGTATTTTGACCGGTTTGACCCGGCCAGCTTTCAGCAAAAAGCCACCCAGATCCTGGAAGAAACCTCGCCGCTTGACGCCATCCTGTTCACGCCGATCTTCCAGCAGGAATCCCGCGAACTCCTCGATGCCTGCAAAGAACGGGAGATCCCCAACGTGATGATCAATACCAATATCGAGAACTCCGGGTCGCTTTGTTATATCGGCCAGGACTCCTTCCAGAGCGGAGTGCTGGGCGCCCGCTTGCTCGATTTCGGCCTGCACGACGGCGAAACCGCCCTGATCCTGAACCTGGACAAGCGCATCACCAACGCCAAGCACCTGCAGGACAAGGAAAGCGGATTCCGGGATTATTTCTCAAAAGTGACCAACAAGCATATCCATATCGTCAGGAAGGACTTCGAGGAATTCGGCGACCGCGACAAGCTCCGGGCCTTCCTGCAACGGCAACTCGCGGAAAATCCCCGCCTCTCGGGCATTTTTGTAACCAATTCGCGCGCCTATAAAGTAGCGGAAGCGCTCGATGATGCCGACCTGGAACGGATCAAGATCGTGGGTTATGACCTGATCCAGCCGAATCTGGACCTGCTGAAATGCAACAAGATCAATTTCATCATCAACCAGAATCCGGTACAGCAAGGTTACCTGGGCATCATGAACCTTTTCAACCACCTCATCATGAAACACGAAGTGGCCCCGCTTCAATACCTGCCGCTGGATATTGTAGTGGTGGAAAACGTGGAGTATTACCTGAAACGCGAACTGGAATTTCAGATCGTGCTGTGAACAAGGGTCAGGCGGGCACGTAGCCGCTGTTCTTCCACTTGATGTTGCAGCCTGCGCTCGGATATTGTTTCTCTTCAACAGGCCGGCCTTCCAGTACCGCATCGATGGCTGCGCGCAGATCGGCGCCGGTCAGCGGAAGGTCATTTTTGGGCCTCGACCCGTCCAGCCGGCCGCGGTATACCAGCCGGGCATTTCCGTCGAAAACATAAAAATCAGGCGTACAGGCCGCGTCGTATGCCCTGGCTACTTCCTGCGTTTCGTCGTACAGATACGGGAAATTATAACCGGCGTCCCGGGCGTGTTCCTTCATCTTGTCGGGGCCGTCTTGCGGATAATTGACCACATCATTGGAACTGATGCCGACAAAACCGACACCTTTGGCCTGGTAATCGCGCACTACGCGTACAATTTCCGGATTGACATGGATGACATACGGGCAATGGTTGCACAGGAACATCACAACGGTCGCCTTGCCGGAAAGGACATCCCGGAGGCTCACCTGCCTCCCGGACACCGTGTCCGGCAGGGTGAAATCAGGCGCTTTAGTACCCAGGGGGAGCATATTGGATTCGGTATAAGCCATGGTGGAGGATTTGAGGATTTGAGGAACTGAGGAATCGAGGAACTGAATGAAATGGTTCGATTCTTCAGTTCCTCAGTTCCTCGATTCTTCAATCAAGTTTCAAACACAGTAACGAATGACCCCGGCAATTGGTTGAAGGGATTCTGCGTTTACAAACGGAAACATTCCGTAACTTTGTCAAAAATGAGGAAGTCTGATGCGTCAACTGCTCGAAACGGAACAAAAAGCCCTGGAAATAAACCTGGATGAAAAAATCTACGGCACTTTTGCAGAGATCGGCGCCGGGCAGGAAGTAGCCCGCTATTTCTTCCAGGTCGGCGCGGCAGCCGGCACCATCGCCAAAACCATGTCGGCCTACGACAAGATCTATTCCGACCATATCTACGGCCCGGAACCCAGCGGGCGGTACGTCTGCGAATCGCGCCTCTATAAAATGCTGGATCACGAATACGACCTGATCCATACCCGCCTGCGCAACGAACGCCCGGAGACCAATTTCTTCGTATTTGCCGATACGGTGGCCGCCCTCAACTACCAGCGCACCATCCTGGGCGACGGCTGGCTGGGCATCCGGTTTCAGCTCGATCCGCACCACGAACCCAACGATCTGGTGCTGCACGTGCGCATGCTCGACAACGATAACCAGCTGCAGCAGCAAGCCATCGGCATCCTGGGTGTAAACCTGATCTACGCCTGCTTTCGCTACTACAA
The DNA here is from genome assembly GCA_937873655.1 of uncultured Lewinella sp. Classification (GTDB taxonomy): domain Bacteria; phylum Bacteroidota; class Bacteroidia; order Chitinophagales; family Saprospiraceae; genus JACJYC01. Next base: position 138,372 of record CALMYQ010000021.1, read on the forward strand.
GCAACCCGAGGTCATGCTGGAATCCCTGATGGACAGCCTGCGCGGCCGCGTGAAGGTCGATATGGTCCGCCTGACGGGGCCCGCTTTTGAAAGCCTTGACAACCGGCTCCTCAGCCTTTGGATCATCAAGCACAAGTTGTCAGAGGTGGCCGTTTTCGGCCCCGACGGCCGCAATCTGCACGCCTCGGAATTCCTGTACAAAAAGAACGTACTCGTCGTTCGCGGCAGTTTCCGGCCGCCGACGCTCGTGAATCTCGATATGATCCGGGTGGGCTATCAGCAATTCCGCAACGAACCCGAGGTGGACGCCCAGAAAAGTTACCTGCTGACCGAAATCACCATGGACAACCTTTGCATGGAGGGCGACCTGGATGAAAAGGACTTCCTCGACCGGGCGGTCCTGCTCAATGCCCTTGGACAGACGGTTGTGGTGTCGGACTGCGAAGAGCACCAGAAACTGATCGCCTACCTGGCCGACTACAAAGTCCAGCAACTGGGCATCGTGCTGGGGGTCAGGCAGCTCCTCGAAATGATCAACCATAAGTACTACGAGAACCTGGACGGACGGCTGCTGGCCGTATTCGGGGAATTGTTCACCCGGAACGTGCGGATCTACGTGTACCCGACCCTTCAGGAGGGCAGCGCCGAACTGATGACGGCCCAGAACATGCCCGTTCCGGAAGGCGTGAAATTCCTGTACCGGCATTTGCTGGACAACCGGCAGATCGTCGATATCGAAGGGTTCAACGCGGACCTGCTGCACATCTTCTCCAAAGAGGTATTGCACATGTTGCAGCAGGGTGAATCCGGCTGGGAAGGCCGCGTCCCGCAGAAAGTGGCGGCCGAGATCAAGGAAAAGTTCCTGTTTGGATATCCGTGCGAGCGATTGGAGTTTGAGTATTGATTGATTCGATTGATTCGATTGATTCGATTGATTCGATTTGGGCATCCGCCGCTCAAGGGCAAGGCAACAGATCAACAAATCAACCCGCGGTGGCCGTAGCTTCAGCCTCCGGACGACAAAGTCGCCTACGGCAGACGGCGTCAACGAAGGTGGGGATTGAGCCGATTTTTAGCATTCGTTGGTTGGTCACGATAATCGTAACATTCGGATTAATCGGCAGAATCGAGTCAATTCTTGGATTGAGTTACGCCACAACGTGCAAAATCAAATCAACAAATCACCAAACCAAACACCATGAGCGCCAATTCCGTTTAAACACCGGGCGGTTGAACTTCCGGGTGCGGGCCGTTACCTCTTTTTTTGGAACAGGGAGAGACCCGGAGCCGGAAACAGCGTCCTAACAAATACATCAACAAATTCGATTAAGATGAAAAAATCTGCATTTTTCCCCGCCGCCCGTTTGGTGGTCTTTATCCTGGCGGGTGTGATGGTGAATAGCTGCGCCACAAACCCCGTTACCGGAAAAAAAGAGCTGATGCTGCTGTCCGAAAGCCAGGAAATTGCCATGGGCGCCGAATCAGTCCCCGGCATCGTCGCCAGTTTCGGGCTGTTTCAGGACGACAAGCTCCAAGCCTTCATCAATGAAAAAGGCCAGCAGATGGCCAAGATTTCCCATCGTCCGGACCTGAAGTACGAATTCAAGATCCTCGACTCTCCCGTGGTCAACGCCTTTGCCCTGCCCGGGGGTTACGTATATTTTACCCGGGGCATCCTGGCCTATTTCAACGACGAAGCGCAGTTTGCGGGCGTTCTGGGCCACGAAACGGGCCACGTCACGGCGCGTCACTCGGCCCGCCAGTACAGCAAGCAGCTGCTGGCGCAGGGCGGGTTGATCCTGGGCGTTGTCCTGTCCAAGGAAATCGCCCAATACGCCGATGCGGCCAGCCAGGGCCTCGGGCTGTTATTCCTCAAATTCAGCCGCGACAACGAGAGCGAAGCCGACCGCCTGGGCGTGGAATACTCCACCAAGGTCGGGTACAATGCGCACGAAATGGCTGACTTTTTCATTACCCTCGACCGGATCAGCGGCGGCCCCGAAGGCCGGATCCCGACCTTCATGTCGACGCACCCCGACCCGGCCGACCGGAACGTGAAGGTGGAAGAGCTCGCCACCCAATGGCAGCAGCAATATCCCAATTCCAAGAATGTGGGCCGCGACAGTTACCTGCGCATGATCGACGGCATCATTTACGGCGAGGACCCGAAACAGGGTTTTGTTGAAAACGACTATTTCTACCACCCGGAATTGCGGTTCCAGTTTCCGGTACCGACGGGCTGGGCAGTGGAGAATACGCCTCAGGCCGTACAAATGGCCCCCCAGGACGGTAAAGCGGCCCTGATCATGACGCTTGCTCAAGGGACATCCCTCCAGGCCGCTGCCGACGCTGCGCTGAAGCAATACAATATGGCGGTAGTGAGCCAGCAGAATACCACGGTGGGCAACTATCCCGCCCTGGCGATCGTAGCGGACATTCAGCCGGACCAAACCCAGCAGCAGGCTTCAACAACAGCTGCCCAGCAGGTGCGCGCACTGTTGTATTTCATTCAGTACAACAACAATATCTATCAGTTCATGGGGCTTTCCTACCAGACGGACTTTTCGAGCTACGAGCCCCGGTTCCTGAACACGATGAAGAATTTCCGCGAATTGACGGACCAGGAAAAGATCAACCGGCAGCCCGACCGGATCCACATCAAGTCGGTTGCTCAGACGGGCACCCTTGAACAGGCGCTGAAGGCCTACGGTACGACTTCGGATAAACTGGAAGAGCTCGCCATCCTGAACGGCATGCAGCTGAATGACCAGGTGACGAAAGGGATGCTGATTAAAACCCTTGGCAAGTAATCAGTTGTCGGTAATCAGTTGTCAGTGGGCAGTTGTCAGTGAACAGTTGTCAGTTGTCAGTTTTAGCTCACAAGTTACTGATCACTGACAACTGACAACTGCCCACTAATTTCTACATGCTGTCAAACGCCACCACCAGATTGGTGAGGAAGAAAGGCAGGGGTACCCAGAACCATTCCGGGATGAACATCAGAAAAAGGAGAACGACCCCGAGCCAGACGAAGGTGTACAGCCAGTATTTTGCAGTAGATTTTTCAGCCGTCATGATGCATTTGTTTTGCTTGGCCGCAAAGCTAATGGATTGGCGCATAACGGCAAAATCTGAGCCTATCCAATTTCGGGGAACGAATGCTTGCCCGGAATGGTTTAAATGACTAAATTTGCATCCGCTTCGCGCGAAGCGCGGTCCCTTAGCTCAGCCGGTTAGAGCGTCTGACTCATAATCAGAGGGTCGTAGGTTCAAGTCCTACAGGGACCACCCTCTTTTAGTCACCAGTCGACAGTTTTCAGTTATCAGTCGTTCCACGCTTGCAACGAACCTTGTTGGATTTCAAATCAAAGTATTGGGGTAGTCGGGTTTATGCCGTTATTCAAACTAGTGGAAGCCTCCAGAAATTCGTAGCCTAAAAAAGGGCCTTTTCCTTGGTTTTTATCCGGGAAATAAATCTAAAAACTTTTGGAGGCTTCCACTAGATGCGCTCGTCAGAAGTTTCAGAAAGGAAAAAGACCGGCCCGAAATGGAGTTTTGTCACGACCCATACGGCCAGGCGGAGCGCGGCCACCAATTTATATCTCCAGGGCGTCAGCCTGAAAATGATCGCTGAATTGGGCGGTTGGGGAGATGAGCGTCGTTTTTTATAAGCGGCGGTCTTCAACCGGGCATACTTACAGTTTCTCCCAGACCTTCAGGTTGTTGTCGAACAAGGATCGTTTCAGGGCATAATTCGGAGGGACCTTCCTCAAATAACTGTAATAGGTGACCAATCGGATGCCCTTCGGTAGCTGCGCCAATTGTTCCCTGACATAGCCGGAGTACTCCCCGAAGAGTTCTTTCCTCAATTCAACCTTGTCATTGATCTTTTCACGGAGGCAGATATTTTCCATGAACGGATTGAAGAAATAAAAGGCGTTGTATGCTTCAAACGGGATATCGGTGATGTTGGCGTGGATCAGCCCCATCGAAACCCCACATTCCTCACTCCCCGAAATCCACTTTAGTCAGGCCCAGTACCATCGAATCCTGCAACTCGCCGGTGAGGGTGCGGAAATCGCTGCGCAGGTCGCCCTCCCGGCGGAAGCCCAGTTTCCGGGCCAGGCGCTGGCTTGCGTAATTATCGGAAGAGGTCTTGAGCTGAATCTTTTCCAGGTTCAACTGCCTGAACCCGAAACGGGCAACCCGGTGAGCGGCCTCGGTCATCAGGCCTTGTTTTCCATGGTCGAAGTCGATGAAGAAATCGAGTTCAGCGACCGGGACGTCCCAATTGATCTCAAAAAGGCGGACGGCGCCGATGAGCTTGGCTTCTTCTTTGGTCCATACTCCGAAAGAGAACTCTTCCTGCATCAACCACCGCGCGATGGATTTGCGGACGAACCATTCTGCTTTTTCCGGGCTTTCCACCGCCCGGATGACGGCAGGCGAAATATCCCGGTACCAGGATTGGTTGGCCTGTACAAGGTCGTATAACATTTTCCCTTCAGCTTCGCGCCAGCGCCTTACAACGGTGCGGGCGGTCAGGAGCGCAGTTTCAGGATACAAAAGACGCAGTTCCATAAACGGGTTGGCTTATGTCGCAAAGGTACTCACGCCAAGGGCTAAAACCATCTTTTCGGCCGAATAAAACCAAATTCAGTTACCTTTGCGGGGAAAATCAGCAGCCATGCGGTTTTACGGGGAGGGGCTCAAACGCCGGAGAATCAGTATTGTTCTTTGGATTACCGTATTCTGGACGGCAGCGGCTGCGCTGGACGCCCTGAATACGCACGCCATCTCCGGAACAGCCCTCCTGGCCCGCACCGGCGCCTACAACTTCCCGCTCTTTTTCACCGTCAACACCCTCACTGCAGCCGCAAGCAGCCTGCTCTCCGGTTCATTGCTGATGTTTGTCCTGCGCGACCAGGTCCGATCCCGTTCTTTCGGTTTTGCGATCATGATCAACAGTTTCCTGATCGCCCTGCTCAACGTATTTTTCAGCGCTGTGGGCCTGGCCGTTTACCTCAGCTACCAGCTCGGGGTGCCCTGCTGGTCGGAAACCGTGGAACTGACGACCGTAGAACTGCTGCGGACCGGCCTGCTGGCCAAGAACGTCATTTTCTGGACGCTGGTCTCATTCGCCACTACCGTAATGCTCCACGTCAACGACAAATACGGCCCCGGGGTATTGGGCAAATTCCTGATCGGCCGCTATCACAAACCCCGCCAGGAAGAAAGGATCTTCATGTTTGCCGATATCCGCTCTTCCACCGTTATGGCCGAACGCCTGGGGCATATCCGTTTCTTCAACCTGCTCAATGATTTTTTTAACGACCTGACCAACCCCATCATCGCCGCCCGCGGGGAGATCTACCAGTATGTCGGCGATGAGATCGTGATCTCCTGGCCCATGCCGGTCGGCCTGGAGCAAGCCAATTGCATTCGTTGTTTTTATGGAATGCAAGCCGCTATCCGCCGGCAGGCGCCCCGGTATCTCGACCGGTACGGGATCGTCCCCGAGTTCAAGGCCGGACTGCATTGCGGGGAAGTCACCGTAGGGGAGATCGGCGTGATCAAAAAGGACCTGGTGTTTTCCGGCGACGTACTCAGTACGACCTCCCGCCTGCAGAACCTTTGCAACGAATACAACGTAAAGATCCTGTTGTCCAAATACCTCCTTGACAAGCTCAATATCCCGCCCAACGACCTGACCATTCAGCGTGTGGACCTCCTGGAATTAAAAGGCAAGCAGCAAAAGGTTGAACTCTACACTTTTCCGGAGGAAGACCCCAGGACCCTGAACCGGCTGTGGGTGCATTAGGTACGGAGAAATCGCTATCTTTAAAGCAAAAAATGAAAACACATCTCCCGGCTCAGGTACCACCAGATGTTTATACCCAAATGGACAGAAGAGGTCAAAAATCGCGCTCCGCAGGGCGCCGACCTGACCTCCTGGCGCTATTGATACCCGCAGAGCAGTAAGTTGAATTAAAACAGACGGAAAAGCATGACAGATATTTTTGAGACCATAAAGGATTGGGTGTCGGATAACCGGAAATTCGCACTGGCAACCGTGATCCGCACTTGGGGTTCCGGGCCCAGGCCCGTCGGCTCGGCTATGGCGGTTTCCACTGAAAGCGAAATGGCCGGCTCCGTCAGTGGCGGATGCGTGGAAGGCAGCGTCGTGAAGGCGGCCCTTGAGATCCTGGAAGAAGGCAAACCGCGCCTGCTGAAGTTCGGCGTAACAGATGAGGATGCCTGGGCGGTCGGGCTGAGTTGCGGCGGCGCCATCCACGTATATGTTGAGCCCTTTATGGCATTCGGAGATCAGGAACAGCCGGTCTGGACCCGGCTCGGGGATACCATCAGCCGAAATGAAAGCTGCATTCTGATTACCCGCCTCTCATCGCCTGAACACGGGCATCTGCTGGTCTATCCGGACGGCAGCTCCGCAGGTGAACACCCTGAACCTTTCCTGATCGAAGCGGCCCTGACCGCCTACCGCGAGCGGAAAAACCAGATCCTCGAAAACGAACAAGGGCAGTTCTTTATCCAGGTGTTTGCCCGGAAAAGCCAGATGATCATCGTCGGCGCCGCCCATATCACAGCCGACCTCGTGAGGCTGGCCGACTGGTACGATTTTGAAACCGTCGTCATCGATCCCCGGGGGATATTCGCGGAGAAAACGCAGTTTCCGGTACCGCCCCATCAACTGATCAACGACTGGCCGGCGGAGGTTTTACCCGGGCTAATCCTGGATGAATACACCTACGCGGTTCTGCTCAGCCACGACCCCCGGATCGACGACCAGGCCCTGGACATCCTGTTGCGGTCAAAGGTCGCTTATATCGGCGCCCTCGGCAGCAAGCGCACCCAGGAAAAACGGGTCAAAAGACTGGAAAACGCCGGATTCAGCGAAGCCGGGATCGCCAGGGTACACGGGCCGGTAGGCGTCGACATCAACGCCCGGCGCCCCAAGGAGATCGCATTGAGCATCATGGCGGAAGTGATAAAAGTACAGCACCAGTTCGGTTAACTCCCGTAGAAAAAGACCTCATCGGCAAACAGCCAGCCCTTGTCGCCCTTGCCGGGGTGCCACAGCGGCAGCACGGACAACGGCTGGGCAATGACCTTGTAGAATTTTCGCCTGCCTGCCGGAAAAGCCGCTTCCTGTCCGAAAGATCCTCTCAGCCCCTTGTCATTTTCGGTGCATTGCCTCGGCGAGGTCCTGACCAGCAAGGACAGGTTGGACGGATCGTCGCCGGCCCAAACCTGGAGTTCGACCGGCGGCATGATGAACGAATTCACGTTGACGCCGTAACTCAGCACAAAACTGCTCAGTTCGGGTGTATCCTTTTCAAAGGTGAAAAGCAGTTCCATCGGGGTTTCCCGGAAACCCAGCCAGGACTGTGTGAAATTGGCAATATTCCCTCTCCTTTTATCGAGCAGGACCTCAGCGCCGCCGGCCCGGTATTTTTCATTCGGCGGGGAAAGCAGTTCGATCTTATCCGGCTTTTGCCCGTCCAGGAAAAAATAGAACTCCACCTGGGGGCTGGCATACCAGCCCTCCTTCACCGCCCGGGCCTTTACCATGGTGGGACGGGTTATGGTCAACGGGCCTTCGTACACGGTCGAGCTCAGGGTATCCGCATCAGCGCCGTCCAGCGTATACCGGATCTCCACCCCAGGCATGTAGTGCTTGAGCTCAACCTGCTCGCCACTGGCCAGAATGTCGCTTTCGTTGACCAATATGGGCGGGGGCAACGGCAGCGGATTACCCGCATCTTCATACCCCAGAAAAAAGCGGATGCCGGGGTAGGACCGGGCCAGCTCGGCGCTGTCGGTTGGGGAGATTTTCGTATTCCAAAGGAAAACTTCCTTCAGCGCCGGAAAATCGCCGATCTTCCGGATATGGTCTTTTTGAACTGCCGTCCCTGCCAGCGAAAGCGAGCGCAGATTTTTCAGCGGCTTCAGCTCCGAAAGGCCGGCGCCGGTGATGTCCGTATTGTTGAGGTTGAGCACTTCCAGGTTGGTAAACCGGACCAAGGTGCGGAGATCGTCGTCGGAGATCGGCATATTGGCCAGGTTGAGGTCTACGAGTTGCTGGTCGATCTCCCGGAGATTTTCGAATTGTTTCCGGTCGAACATCCGGCGGATGGAGAAATCGGCCTGGAGGGCCGGGGAGCCGAAAGCTAGCGCGGACACCGACAGGAAGGGATTGTTGAGTTTTTTGATTACGGCCGGAGAAGCCGGTTTGAAGGCATACGCCATTGCCGGTTCATCGGTTTGGCGTTGTTTGCGCATCAGGGTTTCAGCCGTCAGCCGGAGGGTGTCGTTCTCGGGGTATCCGGCAATGGGTTTGCCCATATCGGCCCCGGCGGCGATCCACTGCCGGATGATTTCCGCTTCCCCGGTTGTCAATTGGGGTTTGCCGGAGGGCGGCATGTGTTTCTTCTCATCCAAGGGCAGGTGCAGCCGCTGCAGGATCAGGCTGTTCTGAAGATCTCCGGCCACCCAGAGCGGACCGCTTTTGCCGCCCGCTGAAAGCCGGTCGGGGTCGGTCATGACCAGCTTCCCCTTGGCTTTTCGCTCGTTATGACAGCCGGTGCATTTATCCTGAAGTATGGGCAATACGGCCGCCACAAACAGCGGGGTTTCTTCCGTGATCTCGACGGCCGCCTGTGCATTTTTTTCGGGCATCAGGGGTTCGAACAGATAATTCCCGCCGTGCGTGATGGAAGACCCCAGGTGCCCGGCAATGATCATCAGCGCCAGAGAGGCGCCCAGGGCGGCATGAAAGGCCCATTTATGGCCGGCATCCAGGTCAAAGAGCCACCACAACCCCCAAAGCGCAAAACTAAAGGCCACGCCCAGCCATTGGTGCCAGCTGAGCAGCACCGGGTCGTATCCGCCTTCGCGGGAAAGAAAAAAACCGGCCAGCGCCGTTACCGATCCCGTCAGGGCGGATAAGGCCAGCAGAAACCGGTAAAAGGCCGGATTCCCGCCGCCGGCCAGCGGTTTGGCCCACCAGGACAGCGCGAACGCGGCCAGTATGCCGATCGGCAAATGCAGCAGCAGCGGATGCATGCGCCCACCGACGGCCAGCCAGGAAGGCAGGACCACCTTATGTTGGAAAAACAGCAGAAAGAGCAGCAGCAGTTGCAGAAAGAAAACAAGCTGCGCGGTAAATCTCTGGAATGTGCCCATCGTCTAATTCGGTTCCGTGGTCAGGCGATAATGTCATGTACAACTTTTCCCGATACATCGGTCAGCCGGTAACGCCTTCCGAGGTGTTTGTAAGTCAGTTTTTCGTGATGCAGCCCGAGCAGGTGCAACACCGTGGCATGGAAATCGTGGACATGGACCGGGTTTTCAACAATATTATAGCCGAATTCGTCGGTCTCGCCGTACACGATACCCGGTTTCACACCGCCGCCGGCCATCCAGATGGAGTAGCTCCGCGGGTGGTGATCCCGGCCGTAGTTATCGGCGGAAAGCGCCCCCTGGCAGTAATTGGTCCGGCCGAATTCGCCGCCCCAGATCACGAGGGTCTCATCCAGCAGTCCCCGTTGTTTGAGGTCGCGGACGAGCGCCGCAGAAGGCTGGTCCACATCCTTCGCCTGCAAGGGCATCTCGCCCGGCAGGTTGCCGTGTTGATCCCATCCCTGGTGGTATAACTGGACAAAACGCACGCCGGCTTCGGACAGCTTCCGGGCCAGCAGGCAGTTGGCTGCGTAGGTACCGGGCACCAGGCATTCCGGGCCGTACATTTTGATGATATGGTCGGGTTCTTTGGAAAAGTCCAGCAATTCCGGAACAGCGGTTTGCATCCGGTAGGCCATTTCGTATTGCTCGATCTTGGCTTTGACCTCCGGGTCGCCGGATTCTTCGAAGCCCATTTCATTCATCCGGGAAAGCTGGTCGAGCATCCGGCGGCGGTCGGCGCCGTCCATGCCTTCGGGATTATTGGCGTACAGCACCCGCTCTTCGCTGTTGCTGAACTGCACGCCCTGGTGCACGCTGTCCAGAAATCCGTTGGTCCAGAGTTTGGAATAAACGCCCTGTCCGTTACCGGGGCCTTTGGAGAGCAATACGCAGAATGCGGGCAGGTTCTTGTTCTCGCTGCCGAGGCCGTAACTGAGCCAGGCGCCCATGCTGGGGCGGTTGCCCTGCTGGGCGCCCGTTTGCATGAAGGTCAGTGCCGGATCGTGGTTGATGGCTTCGGTATGCATGGTTTTGATGATGCAAAGCTCATCGGCGATCGATCCGATATGAGGAAAGATCTCGCTGACCCAGGCGCCGCTCTGGCCGTATTGGTGAAAGGCAAATTTGGAGCCCACCAACGGGAATTTTTCCTGACCCGAGGTCATGCCGGTAAGGCGTTGCCCCATGCGGATGGATGCCGGCAGGTCTTCGCCTATGCGTTTGACCAGGGTCGGTTTGTAGTCGAAACTTTCCAGTTGGGAGGGCGCTCCGTTCTGAAAGAGGTAAATGACCCGCTTGGCCTTGGGCGCAAAATGAGGGAGCCCGAGCGGCAATCCGGCGCCCATTTCATCCGCGCCTGAAAACAGGTCTTTGACCAGCAATGAGCCCAGGGCAACACTGCCGATCCCCAGGCTCATTTTGCCCAGAAAATGGCGGCGGGTGACGTTGAGGCGATGGTTTAAGAATTCTTTTTCCATTATCGGTAATTTATCATCAAACCCGTGTGGTGGCTTCTTCCAGATTAAACAATAGGGTGATCACCTGCATCATGGCGGCGGCGGCCGTTTTGTCGGCGGTTTCCGATCGCGGATATTCTCCGATCTTCAGCAGGGCTTCCGCTTTTTCCGGGGCATTCTCAAATTCAGCGACCTCACTTTCAAAATAACCGGCCATCAGGTCCTTTTCTTCCGGCCGGGCTTTCCGGCAGAGGATGCGGCGGAATGCTTTTTCCATTTGTTCCTCCGGGGGCGGCCCCTCGGTGGTCAGGCGTTCGGCGTAAACCCGGGCCGCTTCCAGCACCTGCGGGTCATTCAGCAGGATCAGGGCCTGCAAGGGGGTGTTGGTGCGCACCCGCTTTACCTCGCATTGATCCCGGTTGGAGGCGTCGAAGGTGAGCATGCCGGGCGGAGGTACCGTTCGTTTTATGAAATTGTAGAGCCCGCGGCGGTACAGTTTGTCGCCGTGGTCCTGGATATAGGTTGCCAGTTGCCCCCGGCCGGAGGTGGAGCTTTCCCAGATCCCTTTCGGTTGGTAAGGTTTCACGCTGGGGCCGCCGATCTCGTCGGTCAGCAGGCCGCTTGCCGCCAGTATTTCATCCCGGATCAGCTCGGCCGACAGCCGCAGCCTGGATGCCCTGGCCAGGTAAATGTTTTCGGGGTCGATCGAGAGGTGGTGCTTGTTGACTTCGGAGGATTGCCGGTAGGTCGCCGACATGACCAGGGTTTTTACCAGCCATTTGACATCCCAGTGTTGTTTCCGGAATTCCACCGCCAGCCAGTCCAGCAATTCCGGATGCGAAGGCAATTCGCCTTGCATGCCGAAGTCGCCGGCCGTTTTGACGATCCCGCGGCCGAAAAACTCCTGCCACACCCGGTTGACGAATACGCGGGCCGTCAGGGGATTTTTTTCGTCGAACAGCCACCGGGCCAACCCGAGCCGGTTGGGCGCGAACCGGGTTGTATCGAAAGGCAGGATCGCTTCAGGCAGGTTGAAGGATACCGGATCGGCCGGCTGGTCGTAATTCCCCCTGCGCAGCACGTAGGTTGGCCGGACCTGCGGCAGGTCCTTCATGATCATGACCTTCACCGGCGCCGTATCCTGCCGGTTGATGAAGGTGAGAATTTTCTCGCGGTCTTCCTCGGTAATGGTCATATTCGGCGGGTCGGCCAGCGAAGCCAGCGAGATATCGCCGACGAGGCCTTTTTCTTCCACCTGATTGAAAAACGCAAAGGTGCTGTAATAATCCTTTTGGGAAATGGGATCGTATTTATGGTCATGGCATTTGGCGCATTCAAAGGTCAGTGCCAGAAAGGCCTTGCCGAAGGTATTGGTCCGGTCTGTCACGTATTCCAGCCGGTATTCTTCATCGATCACCCCGCCTTCCTGGGTGATCTTATGGTTCCGGTTGAAGCCGGTTGCCAGGAGCATTTCCTTGGTCGGATCGGGCAGATAATCGCCGGCCAGTTGCCAGGTGACAAATTTGTCGTACGGATAATTCTCATTAAACGCATGGATCACCCAATCCCGCCAGGGCCACATGGTGCGCAGGCCGTCGTCCTGGTAGCCGTGGCTGTCGGCATAGCGGGCGACATCCATCCAGGAAACGGCCATCTTCTCGCCGTAATGCGGGCTTGCCAGCAGCTCATCCACCATTTTTTCATAAGCATCGGGCGAAGGGTCCTTCAGAAACCGGTCCTGCAGTTCAATATCCGGCGGTAACCCGGTAATATCCAGGCTCACGCGCTTGAGCAGTTGCTCCTTGCCGGCTTCCCGGTTGGGTTTCAATCCGATCTCTTCGAGCTTGTTGAGGATAAAATAGTCTATGTCGTTTTTCGGCCAGTTCTTGTTTTTCACCCCGGGCAGCGCCCCTTCCTCCGGCGGTATGAATGCCCAATGCGGCTTGTATCCGGCGCCCTGGCTGATCCAGCGTTCAATCAGCCGGATTTCCCGGCCGGTCAATTTGAGCAGCGAGGTCGGCGGCGGCATCAATTCGGAAGTATCCTGGGTAGAAACACGCCGGTAAACCTCCGAGTGCGCGGGATCGCCCGGGATCAGTGCGAACAGCCCCGGCGATTCCTTCAATTCGGCATAGGCGTTTTCCGGTATATCGAGCCGCAGATCGGCTTTGCGGGCATTGGCATCCGGGCCGTGGCATTTGAAGCACTTATCGGAAAGAATGGGCCGGATATGGATGTTGAAGTCGACCTTTTCGGGAAGGTCGGCCGATCCTCTCCCCGGTCGGATAGCTGCGATGCCGGCGATGACCAGCAGCGCCGGAAGGATAAGCCAGAACAGGAATTTTCGCCGGATTGCAATGGGCATAGACAGGGGGCAATTGGTGATGAATTCAGCAAAATTACAGAATTTGTTAAAAAATTCACCGGATTAACGAATAATCAAATTATCATTTGCCGCAGGCTTGCTGAGCAATATAATCACCGGTAAATTCCGTTTTGGTTTAAAAAAACCGATGAAGTATTTTTACCTGTTAACCGTCTCCCTACTCACACTGACACCTGCCTTCTGTCAGGTTCAGTCCTTTACCAACAGGGGCATCGGCGGCGGCGGCGCGCTGTTTTCACCGGCCATCAGCCCGTACAATCACAACCAGATCTGGATGTCCTGCGACATGACCGAACTGTTCTACACCCAGGACGGCGGCCAAAGCTGGGATTTTTGCGATTTCCGCAAATTCACCGCTTTTCAGCAGAGCAAGGTGAATTTCACCTCCAACCCCAAGATCCTTTATGCCTTGCGGATCAACTTCCGCGATGAGATCACCTACCCGGTCAAAAGCAATACGGCAGGCGCCGACTGGCAGGCCCTGCCGAGCCCCAACGAGGACGGGCTGAACTACCTTTTTGCAGACCCGAACCGGGCAGACCGGATTTTGGTCAGCGATTGGCGGCGGTTCTATATTTCCAGCGACAGCGGGCAGACCTATGAGCAGAAATTTGATGACAACCAGGGCAACCTCTATATTGCCGGCGTTTACTGGGACAACGACCTGGTTGTCGCCGCTACCAATTACGGGTTGATCGTATCTCATAACGGCGGACAAAGTTTTGCCGTTGAATCCGTCGGCGGATTGCCGTCCGGCGCGGTGATCGCGGATTTTGCCGCAGCCCGGCAAAACGGCACGATCCGGTTCTATATCGTGACTGCCGACGCCGCCGACATCTACCCAACGGTCCCCTCCTATGAATATGCCTTCAGCTACGACAACGTGTACCGCCTTGATTACGGCGCCGGAAGCGCATGGCAGCCGCTCGGAAACAACCTCTCCGGCAACCTCAAATTCACCCGGATAGGCGCTGCCGTCAACAACATCCATACGGTGTATATTGCAGGCACCAATACGGACAATTCTTTCCCTTTGGTGTATAAATCGACCAATGACGGGGCCGCCTGGTCGGAGGTCTTCCAGACCCAGGGCAACCAGAACATCACAACGGGTTATTGCGGTTTTGCCGGCGATGAGAACTGGTGGTACGCCGAGGCGCCGATCGGATTTGCCGTAGCCGCTGATGACCCCAACCAGGTCATGTTCACCGATTTCGGCTTTGCCCACAAAAGTTCGGACGGCGGCGCTTCCTGGCATCAGCTTTACGTCCGGCCGCAAACCGAAAATCCTGCGGGCGCCGATACCCCGAAGAACGGATATTACGAGGGCAACGGATTGGAAAACACAAGCGCCTGGCATCTTTGCTGGGTTTCCCCGCTGCAATTGTTCGGCTCCTTTACCGATATCGGAGGCATGGCTTCCGGCGACGGCGGCCTGACCTGGTCTTTCGAACGGGTCAACCGGGATATGAATTCCACCTATCAGATCCTTAAAAACCCCGCTGCGGAGGTACTATATGCAGCTACGTCCAGCGTCCACGACCTCTACCAGAGCACCTATCTCAACGATGATCGCATCGACGGCGGCAAGGGCAAGATCCTGTTCTCCCAAAACGGCGGCCTGACCTGGAATACCCTCCACGATTTCGGGCATCCGGTGGTCTGGATGGCCATCGATCCGACCTCGCCGGACATCATGTACGCTTCAGTCGTCCATTCCAGCCAGGGCGGCATCTACAAAACGGCTGATTTGAATGAAGGCGCCGCTTCCACCTGGACGAAACTCACCAATCCTCCGCGCACGGAGGGGCACCCGCTGAGCATCCATGTCCTGCCGGGCGGCAACCTGTTGTGCAGTTATTCCGGCCGCAGGACTTCCAACTTCACAGCAAGTTCAGGCGTCTTTTTCAGCAGCAACGGCGGCCAGAGCTGGCAGGACCGCTCCCACCCCGATATGCAGTACTGGACCAAAGACGTGGTGCCCGACCCCGCCGACCCGGCCAACACCTGGTATGCGGCCGTTTTCAGCGGGTGGGGAGGCGCGGCCAACGACAAAGGCGGGCTGTTCCGAACCAGGAACCAGGGGGTGACCTGGACCCGCATCTCGGATCATTTCAGGGTGGAAAGCATCGGCATCCATCCCGGAAATCCGGATATCGCCTACCTGACGACAGAAGATGAAGGACTTTGGTATACCTCAGACCTGCAGGCTGACCACCCGGATTTCCAACAATCGGAAGGGTATAAATTCCAGCATCCCCTGCGGGTCTTTTTTAATCCGAACAACACGGACGAGGTTTGGGTAACCAGCTTTGGAAACGGCATGAGCCAGGGGATAGCCGCCCCGAACGCACTGGAAGACCTGATGACCTCTTACAGTGTCGAACTGACGCCGGTACCGGCCGACGAAAAAGCCACCCTGAAGGTCACGGCCTGGGAAACAACCCGCTTCCGGATCGACCTGTATGCCGCCGACGGCGCGCGCAAGTTTGCCTCCTACGAACAGGTTTATCCGGCCGGCGTAAGCGAACTGGAGATCCCGGTCGGGCAGCTGCCCGACGGCCTGTACTACCTGCGGGTCACCGACGGCAGGAATGTCAAAACCCTGAAAATGATCATCCAGTGATGTTTTCCATTTTCGCATCGGCGCGGAGCTTTGATTTTTACAAGTTTTTCTATATTCGTGCGGAATTCCGCAATCCGGACCCCGGCTTCTGATCCGGATCAATTCCCGTAGAACCCTCAAATCTTATCATTCAAAACCTAGCGAATCCATAAACTATGAAAAGAAAAATACGAATGGGTATGGTCGGCGGAGGCCGCGGCGCCTTCATCGGCGGCGTTCACCGCATGGCGGCCGCCCTCGACGGACAGATCGAACTGGTTTGCGGCGCCTTCAGCAGCGACCCCGCCAAGTCCAGGGCTTCCGGCAGCGACCTCTTTCTGCCGCCCGAACGCAGCTACGGCAGCTTTGAGGAAATGATCAAAACCGAAAAGACCCTGCCCGCCACCCAGCGGATGGATTTCATTTCGATCGTCACGCCCAACCACGCCCATTTCGGTCCGGCCAAAATGGCCCTGGAAAACGGGTTCCATGTGGTATGCGACAAACCGTTGTGCTTCTCGATGGAGGAAGCGCTGGAACTGGAACAACTGGTCAGGGACACGGGCCTCCTTTTTGCCCTCACCCATAACTATACCGGCTATCCGATGGTCAAGCAAGCCCGGGCAATGGTGCGCAACGGCGAACTCGGCAAGATCCGCAAGGTCGTAGTCGAATACCCGCAGGGTTGGCTGGCCACCCGGGTCGAGGAATCCGGGCAGAAACAGGCCGGCTGGCGCACCGACCCCAAAAGGTCGGGGATCGCCGGGTGCATGGGCGATATCGGCACCCACGCCGAGAACCTGGCGGAATACATCACCGGGCTTCAGATCAAAGAGCTCTGCGCCGACCTGACCACCTTTGTGGAGGGCCGCCTCCTGGACGATGACGGCAACGTACTCCTCCGGTTCGATAACGGCGCCAAAGGCATTCTGCACGCCAGCCAGATCAGCGTCGGAGAAGAAAACAACCTCAACATCCGGGTCTACGGCGAAAAAGGAGGCCTCGAATGGCGCCAGATGGAGCCGAATACCCTGCTGGCCAAATGGATGGACAAACCCGTGCAGGTGATCCGGACCGGAGTGGGCGCCTTGTCGCCCGAAGCGCAGGCTCATACCCGCATACCCGCCGGGCACCCGGAAGGCTACCTGGAAGCATTCGCCAATATCTATCGCAATTTCGCCCACTGCCTGCAGGCCCGCCTGGAAAACGAGGATCCCGATCCCGTATATCAGGATTTCCCTACGGTTTCGGACGGCGTCAGGGGTATGGTATTCATCGATAAGGTGGTCGCCTCCAGCCAGGCAGGCGCCGCATGGATCGGACTCTGATCGATTTTATTGCCAAACCGAACGCCGATGGGAGGCCGGATTTTAATCCGTCTGCGGTTTGGTTCAGTCAAAAAACAACAAACATGCAAAGGCTATTCATTCTTATTTTATTGCTTACATCGTTCGCCGGCTCTCTACGCGCGCAGGACCGGAATGCATCGACCGATATCTTCTGGGATACCTGGGGCGTGCCGCACATTTATGCCCCCAACGACGAACAATTGTTTTACGCGTTCGGATGGGCGCAGATGCAAAGCCACGGCAACCTCATTCTTGAACTGTATGGAAAATCCAGGGGAAAAGCGGCCTCCTACTGGGGTGAAAAATACCTCCAGAATGATATCCTGGTCAACACCATGGGATTCCCGAAACTGGCCGAAGAATGGTACGAACAACAAGAGGGCCCCTGGAAGAAAAACTACAGCGCATTCGTCAAAGGCATGAACGCCTACGCCAACGCTCACCTGGACTCGCTGGACGCCGGCAAGCGGGTCGTGCTGCCCCTCGAACCCAAGGACGTCATCCAACACTATCTGTTTGTGATCTACGCGGATTTTGTGGGCGGCGGCGATCTCGGACAGGCGCAACGGTGGGGCGAACGCGGATCCAATACATGGGCCATCGCTCCGTCAAAGTCGGAAAACGGCCACGCCATGCTGGTCCAGAACCCGCACCTGCCCTGGGAAGACGAATTCCTGTTCTATGAAGCGCACCTGAATACGCCGGGGCACAATATCTACGGCGCAACAGTGGTCGGTTTTCCGACCATCGGTATCGGATTCAACGAAAACCTGGGCTGGAGCCATACCAACAACACCATCGATAATTCGGACCTGTACGAACTGGAGCTTACCGAAAACGGATATATGCTGGACGGCGCCGAAAAAGCCTTTGACAGCTCAACGGTTCAGATCGAAGTAAAAAACAGCGACGGATCGAAACGCATGCAGGATATTCAGGTCCTGCGCTCCGTTCAGGGGCCGGTAATCAAGAAGTCCGGAAATAAAGCGCTGGCCATCCGAATGCCGGGGTACGACCGCCCATTTGCAGCCGTTGAGTGGTGGCAAATGGCATCCGCTTCGAGCTTTGATGAGTTCGAAACCGCGCTGAAGGCCGTCCAGATCCCGTTCTTCAACGTCATGTATGCCGACAAGGCCGGCAATATTTTCTACCTGTTCAACGGACAGGTCCCCAAACGGGCCAGCGGCGACTGGGCCTTCTGGCACAACATCATTCCGGGCAATAAATCGGAATACGTCTGGACGGATGTCCACCCGTATGAAGACCTGCCCAAGATCAAAAATCCCGAACAGGGCTGGTTGCAGAATGCCAACGATCCGCCCTGGACGAGTACCTTCCCGATGAAGCTCGATCCGAAGAAATTCCCGCCCTATATGTCCCCCGTCGAAATGGGGTTCCGGCCCCAGCGGTCGGTCCGGATGCTGGATGAGGATAAATCGATCACCTTTGACGAATTGGTGGAATACAAGTTGTCGACCCGGATGGAACTCGCCGACCGCATCCTGGACGACCTGTTTGCCGCCATCGACGACAAATCAAGCGACCTGGCCAAAGAAGCCAAGACCGTTCTGGAAAATTGGGACCGGGAGGCCGACAACGACAGCAAAGGCGCCCTGCTCTTTTACAACTGGGCCCGCAAAATGCGCTTCTGGAACCAGGCCACCTTCAAAACGCCCTGGAGCCTGGCGGAGGCCCGCACCACACCCGACGGATTGGCGGATCCCGCCGCTGCCGTAAAAACGCTGGAGGAAGCCGCCAATGAGATCAAGACCAATTACGGCAGCCTGGATATCCCCTGGGGAGACGTCTACCGGATACAATACAACGGCCTCGACCTGCCCGGCAACGGCGCCGACGGATCGGTGGGCGTATTCCGGGTAGCCTGGCCGGGCGGCATGGAAAACGGAAAAATGAAGATCGGCGGCGGCGATTCCTGGGTTTCCGTTATTGAGTTCGGGGATAAGGTCCGGGCTAAGGTATTGCTCAGCTACGGCAACTCCACGCAGCGCAAAAGCCCGCACAACGGCGATCAGTTGAAGCTGTTCTCCGAAAAGCAACTGCGGGATGCCTGGATCTACCGCGAGGATGTGGTCCGGCATATGGAGAAGAGCGAAACGCTGGGCAAAGTGCCGAAGGATTGATGGGGTGAAAATTCAAAACCGGTTAAAAATCATAAAAACACTTAAATGAAAACCATAAAGGGACCCGCCATTTTCCTGGCGCAATTCATGGGCGATCAACCGCCTTTCAACAGTCTGGACAGCATTTGCAAATACATGGCCGGCCTCGGCTACAAAGGGGTGCAGATCCCTACCTGGGACGACCGGCTTATCGACCTGCAGAAAGCGGCTGAAAGCAAAACCTACTGCGACGAACTCAAAGGCCGGGTTGCTGCCCACGGCCTGGAGATCACCGAGCTTTCCACCCACCTTCAGGGGCAATTGGTGGCCGTCCATCCGGCGTATGACAGCATGTTTGACGGATTCGCGCCCGCTGCGGTCCACGGCAATTCCAAAGCCAGAACCGAATGGGCCGTCCAGCAACTGAAATGGGCCGCAAAAGCCAGCCGGAACCTGGGCCTCGACGCGCACGTTACCTTCAGCGGCGCGCTGCTGTGGCCATTCATGTACCCGTGGCCCCAACGCCCTGCCGGTCTGGTGGAAATGGGCTTCAAGGAACTGGCGGCGCGCTGGAAGCCCATCCTGGATGTATTCGACGAACAGGGCGTTGATGCCTGCTACGAACTCCACCCGGGTGAGGACCTCCACGACGGCATATCCTTCGAAATGTTCGTGGAGGAATTGAAAGGCCACCCGAGGGCCTGCATCAATTACGACCCGAGCCATTTTATCCTGCAGGCGCTCGATTATCTCGAATTCATCGATCTGTACCACGACCGCATCAAAGCGTTCCATGTAAAGGATGCCGAATTCAACCCCACAGGCCGGCAGGGCGCTTACGGCGGCTTCCAGGGGTGGGTCAACCGGGCGGGCCGGTTCCGCTCCCTTGGCGACGGTCAGGTGGACTTTATCGGCATTTTCAGCAAACTGAGCCAGTACGACTACGGCTCCTGGGCCGTCCTCGAATGGGAATGCTGCATCAAGAGCCCGGAACAAGGCGCGGCTGAAGGCGCACCTTTCATCAGCGACCACATCATCCAGGTCACTGAAAAAGCTTTTGACGATTTTGCGGGCGGCGGCATAGACGAAGCCGGCAACCGGAAAATACTGGGCCTTTAACCTGCAATAAAAAATATTTGAATGAACCCGTCCGAACAGGATAAGGCGATTCTTGAACAGGCTTACCTGGAAGCGATTTACCAGATTGACGAGCCGCGGATGGCGATGATCCCCGGCGTTGCCAATGAGGTTTTGGTGGACCTGCTGGAATACCACAGGATCGACAACTGGGCCGTCATTACGGCTGATAATCCGCAATCCGAATTGTTGCCGGATGACGAAAACCTCAAGCGCTACCAGTCCCTCCGGGAAGAGGTCGAAGCCATGAACCGGATCGCCTTACCCGGTTTCGGACTGGACCGGCACGGCCAATGGCCGCCCGAGCGGAATCTGCTGATCCTGGGGCTGTCCGGAGAAGAAGCCGCAGCCCTGGGCCGGAAATACGGCCAGCTGGCCATCGTTCGGGGCGGGCCGGAAGGCGCCGGAGAAGTATTGTGGTGCCAATAACGCGATGAAGCGATTTGCCGATCTGTTTGACCGCCTGGACCAGACGACGAAAACCAATGAGAAAGTCGATGCGCTGGCCGGGTACTTCCGGGAAACAACAGATGAAGACCGGATGTGGGCCATTGCCCTGCTCAGTCACCGCAGGCCCAAACGGACCGTCAGCACCACCCGGCTGCGGGAATGGGCGGCAGAGAGCGCGGGATTGCCGCTTTGGCTTTTCGAAGAATCTTACCATGTGGTCGGCGACCTGGCCGAGACCATTGCCCTTACCCTGCCCGAATCCGGGGCTTACAGCGACCAATCCCTCACTTACTGGATCAACTATATCCGAAGCCTGGGCGACCTGGAAGAGGCCGAAAAGAAGGGAAAGATCCTTTCTGCCTGGGACCAGCTCGAAAAGCGGGAGCGCTTCGTATTCAACAAGCTGATCACCGACGGTTTCAGGGTCGGGGTTTCCCAGCTTCTGGTGGTAAGGGCATTGGCCCGGTTCACCGGGATCGGGGAAAGCGCAATCGCCCACCGGCTGATGGGCGCATGGAGCCCCGACGATACCCTCTTCAAAGAACTGCTGCTGGCGGACGACCCGGTCGCAGACCTTTCCAAACCCTACCCGTTTTTCCTGGCTTATCCGTTGGAATCGGCCGTGTCGGACCTCGGTCCGCCCGACGACTGGCAGGCAGAGTACAAGTGGGACGGCATCCGGGGGCAGCTCATTGTGCGAAACAGCGAACTCTTCGTCTGGTCGCGCGGAGAGGAGCTGCTCACCGATAAATTCCCGGAATACCATAGCCTGGCTTCAGCGCTGCCCGACGGTACGGTACTGGACGGCGAAATCCTGCCGTTCAGGGACGGCACGCCGCTGCCGTTCGGTGTGCTCCAGACCCGGATCGGCCGGAAGAACCTCACCCGCAAACACCTGGAATCAGCGCCCGTCATCTGCATGGCCTACGACCTGCTGGAATGGGGCGGCCGCGATATCCGCGAGCAACCGCTTGCCGAACGGCGGAAATTGCTCGAAAACCTGCTGGCAACCACCCCGGATCAACCCGTGCTCCGCATATCGCCGGTCATCGGGTTTGACCATTGGGGCAACCTCGGGGAGATTCGCGAAAAAGCCCGCGACGAAGGCAGCGAAGGCATCATGCTCAAACGGAAGGATTCGCCCTACCGCGCGGGTAGAAAAAAAGGCGACTGGTGGAAATGGAAAGTGGACCCGCTGACGGTGGATGCCGTCATGATCTATGCCCAGCGCGGACACGGCCGCAGGGCCAACCTGTACACCGATTTCACTTTTGCGGTATGGGACGGCGACCAGCTGGTGCCGTTTACCAAGGCTTATTCCGGGTTGACGGACGCCGAGTTTGGCGAGTTGACCGCCTGGGTCAATAAACATACCCTGGAACGGTTCGGGCCGGTGCGCAGCGTGACCCCGTTCCACGTTTTCGAGATCGCTTTTGAAGGCATTCAGGAATCTTCCCGCCACAAAAGCGGGGTGGCGTTGCGTTTTCCGAGGATGTTGCGGTGGCGAAAGGATAAAAAAGCAGAAGAGGCCAATACGCTGGCGGATCTGAAGGCATTGCTGTAAAACGCAGGAAGGTCAAGCCATCAAAGACTTGACCTTCCTTTACCGCTTAATGATCCCGATATATAACGCCGGCAAACTTGCCGGTATTATCGCAATCCGATAAAAAATTATGCTCTGCGTTCTTTTGAAGCCGAAAAGAACATTTTTTGCAGTTTTTTCCGTGCAAAAAAGATCCGGCTCTTGATGGTACCCAGCGGAGAATCCAGTTCTTCCGCGATTTCGTCGTACTTGTAGCCCTCAAACGCCATCATGAAGGGCTTCCGGAAGTCTTCGGGAAGCTGATCGACCATCCCCATGAGCTCACCCATGGTTACGGTCTCCTCACCGTCGTTTTCAACCAGCCGGTCCCCGCTATTGATGTAATAGTTGTTGGGGGTCTGGTCGATGATGAGGTTGCGGCGCACTTTTTTCCGGTAATTGTTGATGAAGATATTCCGCATAATGGTCACGGCCCAGGCCTTGAAATTGGTCCCCTGGTTGTATTTGTCGGCGTTCGTGATGATCCTCAAAGCCGTGTCCTGATATAAGTCTTCAGCATCATCGAGATTACCTGTCAATTTGAGAGAAAAGGCGCGCAAAGAACTACTAATGCGTTCGAGTTGTTCTTGCATTTGGTTTTGCATTGCGTAGATCATGTCGGTGATATTGTTTTGCAATTATTTTTTACAAATTTAATGTATAGACATCTTTTTTGCAAAAAAAATTATCTATTTAGAATGAATTCAGCAAAAATAGTGCCTGAACTGTCCGCCTGACACCATGTCAGGCCTCAAATGTTAAAATTTTTAACAGTTTTAAACTAAACTAAACAGCAAGTGTATATTAGTAATGTACGTGGTTTCGGTGATGTGTGGTTTCAGGTAACTCCCGGACCCTCGGAGAGGACGAATGCAGGATAACAAAAATAAAGACTGATGGGCGGCCCGAAGGATGCACCGCAAAATGAGCAAAATGGCATGACCAAACAGCAGATCTTTCTCGCTGACAATTTGCGCTATTTGCGCAAGCAACAAAACCTGAGTCAGGAAGAACTGGCTTCCAAGGTTGGCCTGAACCGCGGTAACGTCGCCTCTTATGAAAACGGAACAGCCGAGCCCAAATTGTGCAATTTGCTCAAGTTGGCCGATATTTTCGGCGTTTCCATGTCGGATATGATATTGAAGGACCTCAGCCGCTATCAACACACCAACGGGCAATACCCCGTCCTGTGCAAGGAAAAGCTGGCCAAACTGGAATTCCTGCTCCAGGAAACCGTGACCCTGCGGGAATTCCTGGAAGGCCTCAGCAAGTGCACGGAATACAACAAGAACAAACTGGAAGACGATCAGCTTTCCAACGAAGTCCGGTTCATGATCCACTGTTCGGACCAGATTTTTGAAGCGGCCGTCAAGTTGCTGACCCACAACCAGGAATTGCTCAGTTTCTTTCCCTCGGATGTTCCCTTTCCTCAGTCAGCCTGACCATTTCGTAAAATGACGACCGGGTTGCCTTGCTTTTCTCCCGGTAAAGGGCTATTTTTATCGGCGTAATCATCCCATGAACATGAAACGAATTGCTGCGCTGGCCATTTGCTGGGCAATTTACGCCCTCCCTCTATTCTCCAATCAGGACGATATTTTCATTAACGCAAGTTTCGAAGAAGTGCGCACCCTTGCCGGAAAGGAAGGGAAATTATTCCTGGTCCATTTCCGGGCGAGTTGGTGCATGCCCTGCCTGTGGATGGAAGAGAACACTTTTTCCGACGAATCGGTAGCCGATTATCTGCGCCGGAATTACGTATCGCTGAAGGTGGACATCGACGATGCCGCCGGCCGGGCGCTGCAAAAGCGGTTTGACGTCAACGCCCTCCCGACGATCCTGGTCTTCAGCGCGCAAGGCCAGCTGCTCGACCGCCTGGACGCCGCATTGGAACCCCAGCCTTTTCGCCGCTACCTGGAAAGGTTCAACCAACCCCGGCACCGCATCGGTCAGGGATACGCCGACACCGGCCCCGTACTGGCCACGCCTGTCGCCCGGTTGCCCGTATACCGCCCTCCGCTGATCCCGGAGAATGATCCGCAGCCGGCTCCACAGTCCGCTCAACCCGTTGCAAATCACCCGCCGGCCAGGCCCGCGCTGCTGAACGGCGGTTATGCGCCGCCATCCGCCGGCCGGCCCGAGGCGCCGCAACATTATGAAGCGTCAACCACCCCGAGTTTTACCCCCAGAAGCGATAAGGTCTTTTCCATCCAGCTCGGCATATTCTCGGATTACCCAAATGCCCTTCGCGCGGTTGCCGGGTACGAAAACCGGTTCAAGGAACACGAAGTGCAATTGATCGCCTTCCGGCAGGACGGCAAGCTCGTCTACCGGATCCTGATCGGCCGGTTCGGATTGCTCAGCAAAGCCGAAGACTACCTCTTGTACCTCAACCGGAACGACGTGCGCGGGATTATCCGGGAGATCGGGAAATAAAGTTGTAAGTCGTAAGTCGTAAGTTGTAAGTCGTAAGTTGTAAGTCGTAAGTTGTAAGT